>CACZVE010000006.1 GCA_902784565.1 uncultured Prevotellaceae bacterium | reverse complement strand
TTGTCCTCTTCCATCTTGTCGAAGGCGAGCAGGGCCTGCTCATAGCCCTGGCCCACACTGTCGAAGTTCTGTTCCAGTGAACGGTAGTCGGAGAGCAGTTTCTCCTGCTCGTCGACGCGCTTCTGGTAGTCCTTCAGCAGTTGTTGCTGTTCCTCGGTATGCTTGTTGGCTGCCTTGACTTGGAAATAGAGTGCTGCGCCGAGGATGAGCACCAGCAGCACGAGAATGATAATCAGGATGGTCATAGACTATGCTTCTTCTTCTTTTTTCTTTTCTACCTTCATGAACTTCGTAAAGCCGGTCATTGCCAGCACCTTGTAGATTTCAGGGCTTACGTTGGTCATCTTGAACTGGCCCTTTAACTGCATCACGGTACGCATGGTCTTCTGGATGATGCGGAGTCCGGAACTGGCCATGTAGGTGAGTTCGGAACAGTCCATTTCGAGGTCTACGCCTCCGTCCACCAGGGCGGGTTTGATGTCCTCTTCAAACTGGTTGGCGTTCATGGTGTCGATACGAGCACCGGTCTGGATGATGGTCTTACCACCTTCTTTGATAATCTTTGTCATAGTTGTAATAATTTTGATTTTACTTTTTTTCTTTTTTACTTTTTTCTATCAGATAGTTTTCTTCATGGTGAGCAGGTTCTTACCTTCGAGTCGTTGGTAGGTCACCTGATTCATGATGTTCTTAACGATGTAGATGCCCATGCCACCGATGTCGCGATCCATGGGATTCACGTCGGGATCGGCATCTTCCTTGGCAGTCGGGTCGAACTCCTTGCCTTTGTCGCTCAGAACGAAGGTGAGTTCCTTCCCGTCACTCTCGGCGATCAGTTCGATCTCAGCCGAACTTCCTTCAGGGTAGGCATAGAAGATGACGTTGGATACCATCTCTTCCATCACCAGGTTCAGGTTCATCTGGAGTTCCATGTCGAGCCCCAGTTCCTCGCCAATCTCTTCGACGAACTGGTTCACACGCTCCAGTTCGCCAACTTGATTTTTGATTCGGATTTCCTTTTTCATTATTAATAGTGTTTGTTGGTTATTGATTTTCCTTGATGAACTTCACGCAGAGCATGGTGAGGTCGTCGTTGGGCTCTGCCCCCTCACGGTGCTTCTCCACCTCCTCGCGCAGCATCTCGATGGTCTTCTCACAGCTTTCAAACGGGGTGGTCTGCAGAATCTCTAATAGTTTCTCGTCGCTGAACTGTTCCTTCTCGTTGTTCTCTGCCTCGTTGAGGCCGTCGGTATAGACGAACAGCGGACGGTTGGTGATATCGGCAATCTCCTCGCCCTCGTATTCCAGTTCCGGCCAGAGACCGATGGGGGCGTTGGGAATCATCTCAATAAACTCGGTGGTGCCGTCGCCAATCAGTACGGGTGGGTTGTGACCGGCATTACAGAAGTCAAGGTGGCCCGAGGTCAGGTCGAGCAGACCGAGGAACATCGTGACGAACATGCCGCGCTCGTTGTCTTCGCCAGAGAGGGCATCGTTGATGCGGGTGGCGATTTCTGCCGGCATCATACCTTGGGCGGCGAGGGTGCGGAACAGACGGGTGGCCTGTGCCATGAAGAGTGAGGCGGGCACGCCCTTACCCGACACGTCGCCGAGGGCGAAGTAAAGTTTGTCGTCCATAAGCACATAACCGTAGAGGTCGCCGCCGACTTCCTTGGCAGGGGTCATCGAGGCATAGAGGTCGAGGTCTGGACGGTCCGGGAAGGTGCTGGGCACCATCGACATCTGGATGTCGCGGGCGATACGCAGGTCGCTCTCGATACGCTCCTTGGCGATGGTGGTCTCCTCGAGTTGGTCGTAGGCGGTAAGCAGTTCCTGGTGGGTTGTCTCCAGTTTGCTATGGGCATCCTCCAGTTTCTCGTGGGCAATCTTCAGACGTTTCGCACTGCGGATGCGGAAGAAGAGGAAGATGGCGAGAGACAGGACGATGATTGAGGAGATGATGATGATGCCGAGACGCTGTTGCTGGGCTTTCTCCATCTCGAGCCGGGCCTGTTCCTGGGCCTGTTTGGCCTTCAACTCATCCACATGCAGGAGGGTGTTCATCTCCGTCAACTGCCGTTTGGTGTCATGGGTGTTGATGGAGTCGTTGATGAGATACATCTCATGGTAGAGGCGGGCTGCCTCCTGATAGCGTCCGATGGCCTCGAAGATCTGGGCTCGCTGTTGTCGGACTCGGAAAATCTCGGTCTTGTCGCTGGTGTCGTCCATCATACGCATACGACGGTCATTGAGCGCCAGGGCCTCGTCGTAGAAGCCCTGTAACCGACAGAGTTCGGCGCGGTAGTAGAGCCATCGCATATAGAGGAAACTCTCCTTGCTGAACGTACGTTTCTGTACTTCGTCGAGCATCGCGCTGGCCTTTTGATAGTCGGCTTCGCCGATGGCGGCCTGGGTACAGGCCAGGTAATAGTAAGCCCAACGGTTAGCGGCCTCACCGGTATCTTCTTTCTTGTCGGCGTAGTAGTCGGTGAGGAAGGTTTTCCATTTTTCCGTCAGGGCATCCAGTTTCTGGTATTCCTTCTGGATCTCGAGCACGTCGCCGTAATAGGCATAGATGTCAGAGACTTGCATCGGCATCGAGTCGATGTTGGCAAACAGGTCGAGACTCCTCTGGTAGGAACTGGCTGCCTCCTCGATATTGTTCATGTTGGCATAGACATTTCCCATGGAATAGTAAGCCATGCCCATACCGTAGTCGTCATTGCGCCCCTTGGCATCGTCGTACATCTCCTTAGCCTCCTTCAGACCGGTATTGGTCAGACCGGCGAAGTTGTAGCCGTTGATCAGCAACGACCAGGTCTCGTAATAGTTTTTCCATTCGCTGTTCCTGCCGAGGAACTCAAGGGCGTCGGGAGCCTGTTGGAAAAGGGAGTCGTTGAGGTCGGTATTATAGAAGAGGGTCATCTTCAGCACGCGGGCATTGCCCTCCTCGCTGTGATCGCTCTGATGACGGGCTTCGTTGATCCAATCGTTGATACACTTCAACTGATAGTCCAGGTCGTCGGTCTCCAGACTCAGGTCATAGAGTCTCTGCAAGATGCCGAAGCGTGCCTTGCCCTGTTCCGACGGCAATTGTTTCCTGAGTTTCGCAGCCTCATCGCCGTAGATGCAGACTGTGACAACCAGGAGAAGCAGGGTGACAAACCAGCGGTTGAAGTTCATAATTGCACGCAATACGTTCATAAATTGCTGCAAAAATACGAAAAGAATCTGAAATTGCCAAGTTTTATGGCCAAAAAATCAATAAACGGGCAAATTTTCCACCTCTTTTATAGTTCCAGGCCATTATTTATGACCACTTGGCGCATGTTTTTCAACAAGTCGCTGGCGAAAATGAAGTCTGTCAGACGCTCGTTGGTGGACTTCATGATCTGACTGCTTTCGCCCTGCCATTCCTTCTCACCCTCGTAGATGAAAATGATGTTCTCGCCGATGCCCATGACGGAATTCATGTCGTGGGTGTTGATAATGGTGGTGATGTTAAATTCTTTGGTAATACCTTGGAGCAGGTCGTCGATGACGAGCGAGGTCTTTGGGTCCAGACCGGAGTTGGGCTCGTCGCAGAAGAGATATTTCGGGTTGAGGGCGATGGCACGGGCGATGGCCACGCGCTTCTGCATACCGCCGGAGATCTCGCCCGGAAACTTTTCTTCAGCCCCGTTGAGGTTGACACGGTCCAGACAGTCCATGGCGCGCTTTGTCCTTTCGCGGAGCGTCATGGAAGAGAACATGTCGAGCGGAAACATGACGTTCTCCAAGACCGTCAGCGAGTCGAAGAGGGCGGCACTCTGGAAAATCATACCCATCTCACGGCGCATCCTCACCTTCTCCTGCTTGGACATCTTCACGAAGTCGCGCCCGTCGTAAAGCACCTGCCCACTGGTGGGCTCCAACAGTCCAACGAGGTTTTTCATCAGCACGGTCTTGCCACTGCCGCTCCGGCCGATGATGAGGTTGGTCTTGCCATCCTCGAAAACGGTGTTGATATCTTTCAGGACATCCTTGTCCTCGAACGACTTGTATAGATTTTTGACTTCAATCATGACAGCAGTTGGGTTAGGAAGACATCACTGAACAGGATCAGTACACTGGAGGTGACGACGGCATCGGTACTCGCCTTGCCGACATTGACACTGCCGCCCTCGACGGTATAGCCGCAGAACGCAGGGACACTGGAGATGATAAAGGCAAAGAACTGGCTCTTGATGATACTCATCCACATGAACCAGGGTTTGAAATCGTGCTGCAGACCGAGCGTCAGGTCGTCGGGCGGTAGCACATGACCGATATACGACGTGGCGTAGGCGCCTAGGATACCTGTGGCAGATGAGAAGATCACCAGGAACGGCATGATGGAGAGCATGCCCATGATCTTCGGGAGAATCAGGTAACTGGCAGAGTTAACGCCCATGATCTCCAGGGCGTCGATCTGTTGGGTCACCCGCATCGTACCCAGTTCGGAGGCGATATTCGATCCGACTTTTCCTGCGAGGATCAGACACATGATACTGCTGGAGAACTCCAGCAACAAGATCTCACGGGTGGTATAGCCCGACACCCAACGGGGCATCCAGGGACTCTGGATGTTCAGTTTCATCTGAATACAGATGACGGCGCCGATGAAGAAAGAGATGAGCAGCACGATGCCGATGGAATTGACACCTAACTGGGCCATCTCCTTGACATATTGCTTGAGAAACATCCTGATGCGCTCAGGTCGCGAAAAAGTGCGGCCCATCAGCATCATATACCGTCCGAATATAGTGAGATATTTGGTTATCAACATGCTCTTGCTCCCTTATTTGGGTGCAAAGGTACTAAATATTTCTTAATTATGAATATTTATTTCTTATTTTTTGTACCTTTGCACCCGATTATGCAGCCGATTATGGAAGAAAACATGAATAATGAGCGTTTAGTGCTCCGGACGGAAGGACTGGTGAAACGCTACGGGAAACGTACCGTCGTCAACGATGTGAGTTTCGACGTGAAACAGGGTGAGATCGTGGGACTGCTGGGGCCGAACGGTGCCGGAAAGACCACCTCGTTCTATATGACCACCGGACTGATTGTCCCTAATGGCGGTCATATCTTTCTGGGAGAAGAGGACGTGACATCGTACCCGGTCTACAAACGGGCCCGTGCCGGTATCGGCTATCTGGCACAGGAAGCGTCGGTGTTTCGTAAGATGAGTGTGGAAGATAATATCCTGTCAGTCCTGGAGATGACAGGCAAGCCCCGCGACTACCAGTTGGAGAAACTGGAAAGCCTGATTGCTGAGTTCCGTCTGGAGAAGGTGCGCAAGAACAAGGGTGACCAACTCTCGGGTGGTGAGCGACGCAGGACGGAGATCGCCCGTTGTCTGGCCATTGAGCCGAAGTTCATCATGCTCGACGAACCGTTTGCCGGCGTGGACCCCATTGCCGTGGAGGATATCCAACAGATCGTGTGGCACCTGAAGTACCGTAATATCGGTATCCTGATTACCGACCATAACGTAGACGAGACATTGGCCATTACCGACCGTGCCTATCTGTTGTTCGAAGGCCGTATCCTGTTCCAGGGAACACCCGAGGAACTGGCCGCCAACAAGGTGGTGCGCGAGAAATACCTCACCGAATCGTTCGAACTCCGTAAGAAAGGTTTTCAAAGTTAAAATATCTAAATTGTGCATTTTTTCGGCTGAGATTGCGTAATTTTGCACCTCCAAATTGAGATATATAATAAATAAGGTATAAGAAAAGATGAAAATTTCATTTGATTGCGCCGATAAGATCAATGGTCTGTTGACGATGACCATTGAACCGGCAGACTACCAGGAGAAGGTAGAAAAGACACTGAAGGACTATCGTAAGAAAGCACAGATTCCCGGTTTCCGTCCGGGGAATGTTCCCATGGGATTGATCAAGAAACAATATGGTACCGCCGTGAAGGTGGAAGAGGTCAATAAACTGTTGGGTGAGAAACTCTATGAGTATGTGCGTGAGAACAAGATTCAGATGCTGGGCGATCCCCTGCCCAATACGGAGAAACAACAGCCGCAGGACTTTGAGAAGGAAGGTGACCTGACGTTTGTGTTCGATATTGCCGTGGCTCCCGAATTCGAGGCCAAGTTGAGCGGACGCGACAAGATTGCCTACTATACCATCGCCATCGATGACAAGATGCTCGACCAACAGGTACAGATGTATGCCTCACAGGCCGGCGAGTTTACGAAGGCTGAGGTGTTCAGCGGCAACGATACGTTGACCGGCGACCTGCGGGAGTTGGATAAGAAAGGCAATACATTGGAAGGCGGTATCACCACTGAGAGTGGCATGATCATGCCGGCCTATATTAAGGAAGACAAGCAGAAGAAACTTTTCGACGGATGTAAGGTGGGTGATATCATTACCTTTAACCCCAAGAAGGCTTATCCTGACAATGATGCAGAGGTGGCCGCCCTGTTGAAGGTGGACAAGGAGAAGGTGAAGGACCTGAAGTCTGACTTCAGTTTCCAGATTACGGAGATCCGTCATTTCCAGCCCGCAGAGGTGAATCAGGCCCTGTTCGACAGAGTCTTCGGAGAGGGCACCGTCAAGAACGAGAAGGAGTTCCGTGAGAAGATCGCCGAACAGTTGAAGGCTCAGTTTGTCGGCAGCAGCGACTATAAGTTCATGCTCGATGTCCGTGAACATCTGGAGAAGAAAGTCGGAAACCTGGAGTTCCCCGAGGCTTTGTTGAAGCGTATCATGGTGAACAACAACAAGGATAAGGGTGAGGACTTCGTGGAGAAGAACTTCGAGGGCAGTATCCAGGAACTGAAGTGGCACCTGATCAAGGAACAGATCGTGGCCGCCCAGAAGATTGAAGTCAAGGACGAGGACTTGAAGGAAGTGGCCAAGAGCGCCATCCGTGCCCAGTTCGCACAGTACGGTATGAGTAATGTGCCTGAGGACGTGGTGGAGAACTATGCCGACGAGCAGTTGAAGAAGCGTGAGAACATAGAAAACTTCGTGGACCGTGTCGTCGATCAGAAGTTGACGGAAGCGCTCAAATCGGTGGTCAAATTGGACGAAAAAACCGTCACTTTGGACGAGTTTAATAAGTTAATGGAGAGAAAATAAGTTTTTTTACGAAAAAATAACTCCATTTTTTGAGGGGTTATCGACTTTTTTGTTTATCTTTGTGTCCCAATATACAAGATAAAAGGTCGATAACCCTTTATTGTATAAGTGAATAACGAATAATGAATAGTGAAAAGTGATATGAAGAATGATTTTAGAAAATATGCCGTAGGGCATTTGGGAATGGACGGTCTGACTCTCGACGAGATGATGAAGGCTCAGGCACAGTATCTGAATCCGTACATTCTGGAAGAACGTCAGTTGAATGTGACGCAGATGGACGTCTTTTCACGTTTGATGATGGACCGCATCATCTTCCTTGGTACACAGATAGACGACTATACCGCCAATACGTTACAGGCCCAGTTGCTCTATCTCGACTCCGTGGACTCGGGCAAGGATATCTCCATCTATATCAACAGTCCCGGCGGTAGTGTGACGGCCGGACTGGGTATCTATGACACCATGCAGTTCATCTCGAGTGATGTCGCCACCATCTGTACCGGTATGGCTGCCTCGATGGGAGCCGTCCTGCTCGTGGCTGGTACGGAGGGCAAGCGTTCCGCCCTGCCGCACAGTCGGGTGATGATCCACCAGCCATTGGGTGGCGTCCAGGGTCAGGCTTCGGACATCGAGATCGAGGCCAAGGAGATCTTGAAATTCAAGAAAGAACTGTATACCATCATCTCCGACCACTCCCATACCCCCTACGAGAAGGTCTATGCAGACTCTGACCGTAACTACTGGATGACGGCGGAGGAAGCCAAGGAATATGGCATGATTGATAACGTATTGACGAGGAAAGGATAAGAATGGTAAAGAAAGGTTGCTGCAGTTTCTGCGGAAGATCTGAGAAAGAGGTCAGACTGTTGATCACGGGACTGAATGCCTATATCTGTGAGGACTGTGCCCAGCAGGCCTACCAGATTGTCCAGCAGCAAGACTGGATGCAGAAGAAAGAGGTTGATGGGTCTCATGGGAGCGCAAAGGTGCAGATCCCCAAGCCTCGGGAGATCAAGGCTTATCTTGACCAGTATGTGATTGGGCAGGATGAGGCCAAGCGCTATCTGTCTGTAGCGGTCTATAACCATTACAAGCGGCTCCAGCAGCCTTCCAGTGCCGACGAGGTGGAGATCGAGAAGAGTAATATCATCATGGTGGGTTCGACGGGAACGGGAAAGACACTCTTAGCCCGGACCATCGCCCGACTGTTGGATGTGCCGTTTACGATTGTCGATGCTACCGTGTTTACGGAGGCCGGTTACGTGGGAGAGGATGTGGAGAGTATCCTGACCCGTCTGCTGCAGGTTGCTGACTTTAACGTGGAGGCTGCCCAGCGTGGTATCGTGTTCATTGACGAGATCGATAAGATTGCCCGTAAGATGGATAATCCCTCGATAACCCGTGACGTCAGTGGTGAGGGCGTCCAACAGGGATTGCTGAAACTATTGGAGGGAACAAACGTCAATGTCCCGCCCAAGGGAGGAAGAAAGCATCCTGACCAGGAATATATCCAGTTGGATACCCGGAACATCTTGTTTATCTGCGGTGGTGCCTTTGACGGCATCGAACAGAAGATTGCCCAACGGATGAACACCCACGTGGTGGGATATAATTCCGTACAGAATGTCGCCAAAATCGACAAGAAGAACCTAATGCAGTATATTGTGCCGCAGGATTTGAAGTCGTTTGGACTCATCCCGGAGATCATCGGCCGACTGCCGGTCCTGACTTATCTGGAACCACTCGACCGTGAGGCGTTGGAAAAGATTCTTGTAGAACCGAAGAACTCGATTATCCGACAGTACGTGAAACTCTTCGAGATGGATGGAATCAAACTCTCGTTTACTCCAGAGGCATTGAATGCAATTGTCGACAAGGCCGTGGAGTATAAACTTGGTGCCCGAGGACTCCGGTCTATCGTGGAGAGCGTGATGATGGACACCATGTTTGATGCACCCTCGAAAAAGATAAAGTCATTCGAGGTGACAGAAGAATTTGTGAAGAAACAGTTCGAGAAGTCACATCTGCAGAAGTTGGCTTCATAAGGACACAAAGCCTATAAATAACGAAATAATATGCCCCAGGAGATCAATCTTACAGCAGCATTGAAGAAATACTTTGGATTTGACAAGTTCAAAGGTGATCAGGAACATATCATCCGCAATGTGTTGGAAGGAAAAGACACGTTCGTGCTGATGCCGACAGGCGGTGGCAAATCCCTTTGCTACCAGTTGCCGTCATTGTTGATGGATGGTACCGCTATTGTCATCTCGCCCCTGATAGCCCTGATGAAGAATCAGGTGGACGTCATCTCCAATCTGAGTGAACACGAAGGGACGGCCCATTACCTGAACTCCTCGTTGAACAAGGCGGCTATTGACCAGGTGAAGGCAGATATCCTGGCCGGTTATACCAAACTCCTCTATGTGGCCCCCGAGTCGTTGACGAAAGAGGATAATGTGGAATTCCTCAAATCGGTGAAGATCTCTTTCTATGCGGTGGATGAGGCACATTGTATCTCGGAATGGGGACATGACTTCCGTCCGGAATACCGACGTATCCGTCCGATCGTGAACGAGATCGGGGAGGCGCCTATTATTGCCCTGACAGCCACCGCCACCGATAAGGTGCGTTCGGATATCAAGAAGAACCTGGGTATTGTGGATGCCACGGAGTTCAAGAGTTCATTTAACCGTCCGAACCTGTATTACGAGGTCCGGGCGAAGACAAAGGATGTCGACAAGGACATCATCAAGTTCATCAAACAGCATCCCGGCAAGAGTGGCATCATCTACTGTCTCTCCAGAAAGAAAGTAGAGGAACTGGCTGCCATCCTCCGGGCCAATGACATCAAGGCGGCTGCCTATCATGCCGGTCTGGATTCTACGACGAGAACACAGACACAGGATGCCTTCCTCATGGAGGATATCGATGTGATTGTGGCCACCATCGCCTTTGGCATGGGCATTGACAAGCCCGATGTACGTTTTGTGATTCATTACGACATCCCGAAGTCGTTGGAAGGTTATTATCAGGAGACGGGTCGTGCCGGTCGCGATGGGGGTGAGGGTATCTGTCTGGCCTTCTATTCCAGCAAGGATTTGGACAAACTGGAGAAATTCATGGAAGGAAAGCCCGTGGCCGAACAGGATATCGGTCGACAGTTGTTGGTGGAGACGGCGGCCTATGCCGAGACGAGCGTCTGTCGCAGAAAGATGCTCCTGCACTATTTCGGAGAGGTCTATGAGAAGGACAACTGCGGCAACTGCGACAATTGTCTGCATCCGAAGACAAAGATCGAAGCCAAGGATCAGTTGATCACGGTACTGAATGTGATCCAACTCATTAAGGAGAACTTCCGCAGTGACTATGTGATAGATTTCATTATCGGTAAGGAGACGGAGGAGATTCTGGCGCATAAGCATCACGAACTGGATGAGTTCGGCATCGGAGAGGATGATGATGAGAAGATCTGGAATCCGGTCATCCGCCAGGCGCTGATCGCCGGTTATATCAAGAAGGAAGTGGAGAACTACGGTCTCTTGAAGGTCACGGCTGCCGGAAAGAAATTCCTGAAGTCACCGAAGTCGTTTATGATCGTGAAGGATGCCGAGTTCAGCGATGACTACGAGGCAGAGCCAGAAGGCGGAACGGGAGCCCTTGATCCGACACTTTCTGCGATGTTGCGTGATCTCCGTAAGAAGGTATCGAAGCGGTTGGGACGTCCGCCCTATGTCATCTTCCAGGATGTCAGCATCGACCAGATGGCTACGGACTATCCCGTGACCTTAGAGGAACTGAAGAATATCCAGGGTGTGGGCGAAGGAAAGGTGAAACAGCCATACGCCAAGGAGTTTGTGGATTTGATTGCCAAATACTGCGAAGAAAACGAGATAGAGCGTCAGATGGACCTGCGTGTCCGTACTGTTGCCAAGAAGTCGATGCTGAAGGTGAAGATCATCCAGAGCATTGACCGCCAAGTCGCCCTTGACGATATTGCAAACGCCCAGGGTATCGATTTCGACGAGTTGCTCGATGAGATAGAGGCGATTGTCTATAGTGGAACCAAACTGAATATCGACTATTTCCTGGAAGAGGTCATGGACGAGGATCATATCGATGATATCTACGATTACTTTGCGGAGTCAGATACCGACAAACTGAGTGTGGCTCAGGATGAACTGGGAAAAGATTATTCTGAAGATGAGATCCGACTGGTCCGTATCAAGTTCATCTCAGAAATGGCGAATTAAATTGTAAATTGTAAATTGTAAAAATGTAAATTATAATGGCTTCATTTGTTGACGACAAGATTGTGATGGACGGACTGACATTTGATGACGTCCTTTTGATTCCGGCTTATTCGGAAGTACTGCCAAAGACAGTAGAGTTGAAAACCCGTTTTTCCAGGAATATCGAGTTGAATGTTCCTTTCGTGACGGCGGCAATGGATACGGTGACGGAGTCCCAGATGGCTATTGCCATTGCCCGTGAAGGTGGTATCGGCGTAATCCACAAGAACATGTCGATTGAGGAACAGGCCCGTCAGGTGGCCATTGTCAAACGGGCAGAGAATGGTATGATCTATGACCCGGTGACCATCCCTCTCGGTTCAACGGTAGCCCAGGCACTTGATATCATGTCGGAATATCATATCGGTGGTATTCCTGTGGTGGATGAGGATAAACGTCTGGTGGGTATCGTGACCAACCGTGACTTGCGCTTTGAGCGTCGTCTGGACCGTCCCGTCGAGGAGATCATGTCGAAGGACAATCTGGTGACGACACACCAGCAGACGGATCTGACGGCTGCTGCCGACATCCTGCAGAAGAACAAGATTGAGAAACTGCCGGTGGTGGATAAGGACAACCATCTGGTCGGCTTGATTACCTATAAGGATATCACCAAGGCCAAGGACAAGCCGATGGCCTGCAAGGATGAGAAGGGTCGTCTGCGTGTGGCTGCCGGTGTCGGTGTGACCTT
Organism: uncultured Prevotellaceae bacterium; assembly: GCA_902784565.1. GTDB lineage: Bacteria > Bacteroidota > Bacteroidia > Bacteroidales > Bacteroidaceae > Prevotella. The sequence continues at coordinate 92,072 of CACZVE010000006.1, read as the reverse complement.
CGACACGCTGGACCGTATGCAGGCTCTGGTCGATGCCGGTGCCGATGCCATCGTGATCGATACGGCACACGGTCATTCGAAGTCTGTGATAGAGAAACTGGTGGAGGCCAAGAAATCGTTCCCCAATATTGATATCGTGGTGGGTAACGTCGCTACCGGTGAGGCTGCGAAGATGTTGGTTGACAACGGCGCAGATGCCGTGAAGGTGGGCATTGGTCCGGGCTCTATCTGCACCACCCGTGTGGTGGCCGGTGTGGGTGTGCCTCAGTTGAGTGCCGTTTATGATGTCTATAGTGCTTTGAAGGGTACAGGTGTGCCTCTGATTGCCGATGGTGGTCTGCGCTATTCCGGTGATATCGTGAAGGCATTGGCTGCCGGTGGCAGTTGTGTGATGATCGGCTCGCTGGTGGCAGGTACCGAGGAGAGTCCCGGTGACACCATTATCTATAACGGACGTAAGTTCAAGAGTTATCGTGGCATGGGTTCTCTGGAGGCGATGGAGCAGAAACATGGCTCTAAGGACCGTTATTTCCAGGGTGATACCCAGGAAGCCAAGAAACTTGTTCCCGAGGGTATTGCCGGACGTGTACCTTATAAGGGCACCGTACAGGAGGTGATCTACCAGATGGTCGGTGGTCTGCGGTCCGGTATGGGCTATTGCGGAGCCGCCACGATTGAAAAACTCCATGAGGCGAAGTTCACCCGCATCACCAATGCCGGTGTCAATGAGAGTCATCCGCATGACATCACGATTACCAGCGAGGCTCCCAATTACAGTCGTCCTAATGATTAAATAATAAGGTAATAATGAAAAGAATTGTCTTTATTTCGGCTTTTTTCCTGAATACTGTTGTCATGATGGCACAATCGGATCCTGTGATCATGACAGTCAATGGGGTTCCAGTGACACGTTCGGAGTTTGAGTATTCCTATAACAAGAACAATTCGGATGGAGTCATTGATAAAAAGACGGTCGACGAATACGTGGATCTGTTTATCAACTATAAGTTGAAAGTAGCAGCAGCACTTGACGCAAAACTCGATACGATGAGATCCTTCAAACAGGAGTTTGCGATGTATCGCGACCAACAGGTGCTTCCGACGATGGTGACCGATGCAGATGTACTTGCACAGGCCCTTGAATATTATAACCAGGCCAAGGAACAAATTGGTCCGAAAGGATTGATCCTTCCGGCACATATTTTCTTCCGTGTGCCATCGGATGCGACTCAAGATGAACAGAATAAGATTAAGCACCGTGTGGATTCTATTTACGGGCTTCTGAAGGCTGGCGCGGATTATGCGGATCTGGCCAAGCGCTTCTCTGAAGATAAGAAGACTGGTGCCAATGGCGGAGATCTGCCTTCATGGATTGCTCCCAATCAGGCTTTCAAGGAGTTCGAGGATGCGGCCTATGCCTTACAGGTGGGTGAGTTCAGTCAGCCGGTGTTGTCGCCGAATGGCTATCATATTATTATGCTGAAAGACCGTAAGCAGTTGGAACCTTTCGACTCGTTGAAGAATAGCATGATTCAGAGAATAGAGCAACAGGGTATCCGTGACCGTATTGCGGAAGAGAGAATTCAGAAGGTCGTGGAGCAGTCTGGCGGAACGTTGAGTAGGGAGGATGTCATTGAGATCAGTAATCGTGAGGTCTGGGACAAGGGTGCCAAGGATGAGGCTGGACTGGCTGCCTATTTCAAGGCTCACAAAAAGGATTATGCCTGGGAGGAGCCTCGGTTCAAGGGTATGGCCTATCATGTGAAGGATAAGGCAGATGTGAAGGCCGTGAAGAACTGTGTCAAGAAACTGCCTTTCGACCAGTGGGCAGAGGTTTTGCGCAGCACTTTCAATCCAGATTCCGTCATCCGTATCCGGGTGGAGAAAGGACTCTTCAAGCAGGGCGACAACCCGTTGGTCGACAAAGAGATCTTCAAGCAGAATACAACGGTAACGCCTGTCGAAGGTTATCCGATCGATGCAGTCTTTGGCAAAGTATTGAAAAAAGGTCCTGAGGACTATACCGACGTGCGCGGACAGGTCACAGCCGACTATCAGGACATGCTTGAGAAAAATTGGGTCACAGACCTGCGTCGCCGTTATCCTGTGACGGTGAATAAGGACGTTTTGAAAACAGTTAATAAGCATCAATGAAAATAACGAGAAAAATGATCGTGCCAGTCATGGCGGCAGTACCTCTCTTGAGTATTGCCACCATGCCTGAGCATTCTGCCATCCCATATCAGGCATCTGCGCCTGCCGACACAGATTCCATCGTTCCTGTTCCGGTACAGAGTGTCATCGATGAGGTGATCTGGGTGGTCGGCGATGAGGCCATCCTGAAGTCTGACGTGGAGAATATGCGTATGCAGGCTGCCATGGAGGGCATCAAATGGAATGGAGATCCGGACTGTGCGATTCCGGAACAGATCGCCGTTCAGAAACTCTTCGTCCATCAGGCAGACATCGACAGTATCGAGGTGACGGATGCCGATGTGGCACAGGATGTAGAGAACCAGATCAGTACGTGGCTGGATATGGTCGACGGTTCCCGTGAACGATTGGAGGAATACAAGCATCAGACCATCACCGAGATGCGTAACGAGATGCGCGATGAGTTCAAGGATCGTCAGAAGGTACAGAAGATGAAACAGAAACTGGTGGAGAATATTGCCGTGACACCGGCAGACGTGCGCCGCTATTTCTCCACGCTTCCGCAGGACAGTCTGCCGTATGTGCCGACAGAGGTGGAGGTGCAGATCGTCTGTGAGACACCGCGTATCGATCCGGAGGAGATCAACCGTGTGAAAGATGAGTTGCGTGAATATACGGAACGTGTGAATAAGGGAGAGTCGACGTTCCAGACCTTGGCACGACTGTATTCCGAAGACCCCGGGTCTGCCCGTCGTGGCGGTGAACTGGGTTTGATGGGTCGTGGCACGTTGGATCCGGCCTTTGCGACGGTAGCGTTCAACTTGACCGATCCGAAGAAGATTTCCAAGATCGTAGAGTCGGAGTTCGGCTATCATATCATCCAACTGGTAGAAAAACGGGGTGATAAGGTGAATGTACGACATATCTTGAAGAAACCGGTTGTCTCCGACGAGGCCATTGAGAAGGCACTGGGCCGTTTGGACTCCATTGCCGCAGATATCCGTGAGGGTAAGTTCTCATTCGAAGATGCGGCTTCCATGTTGTCTGACGATAAGGAGACACGCAGTAACAAGGGACTGATGTCCAACTCTCAAATGCAATATGGTCGTAGTATCACTTCCCGTTTCCAGATGCAGGATCTCCCGCCCGAGGTGGCAAAAGTGGTCGACACCATGCAGGTCGGACAGATATCGAAGTCTTTCCAGATGATCAACTCCAAGGGTAAGACGGTTTGTGTCATTGCCAAACTGAAGAGTCGTGTCGATGGCCACAGGGCCAATATCAGTGATGATTTCCAGGTGCTGAAGGAGGTGGTACTCAACAAACGCCAGCAGGAGACACTTCATCAGTGGGTCGTGGATAAGATCAAGGGTGTCTATACGCATCTGAATGATAATTACCGCGATTGTAAATTCGAGTACGAAGGCTGGATCAAGTGAAGAAGGTCTTATATTTCCTGATAGTTGTGTTTTTGCTGTCCGTGGCGGGTGCCGACGCTCAGAAGAACCGGACGCGGAAACGTTCGGCCCGGAAGACACGCGTTCAGGACAAACGCGTCTATCTGGTGCATGCCGACGTGCTTCATTTCGATCAGTATAAGAATCCCGATGCCACCATCCTGAACGGCAAGGTTCATTTTACCCATGTCGGGGCCAGACTGTATTGTGACAGTGCCTATTTCTATGAGGCCAGCAATTCCTTCGAGGCCTTCGGTCATGTGAAGATGTATCAGGGCGATACACTCTCCCTCCTCAGTGACTATGCCTACTATGACGGTAATGAACAGATTGCTCGCGCCCGTTATAATGTGGTCCTGAAAAACAGAAAGACGACCTTGTATACCGATAGTCTTGACTTTGACCGTCTCTATGACAATGCCTATTTCTTTGAAGGTGGCAAGATGATAGATGGCAACACGACGCTGACTTCCGACTGGGGGGAGTATAATACGAAGACCAAGATGTCGGTGTTCAATTACGATGTGAAGATGAAGAGTCCGAAGTTCTATCTGACGACGGACACGCTTTATTACGACAATGCCCGTTCCCTGGCACATATCGTCGGTCCGTCGAACATCACGTCTGGGGACAGTCATATCTATTCCGAACAAGGCTATTATGACACGAAAAATGAACAGGCACGGTTGATGGAACGGTCGGTGCTTGACAACAATGGAAAGACACTGGTGGGCGACAGCGTCTACTATGACAGTAAATTGGGCGTCAGTCAGGCTTTCTGGAATGTCGTGTATGTGGACTCGGTCAACAAAAACAAACTCACGGGAAACTATGGCGAGTATTATGAGAATACGGGTTTTGCCCTATGCACTGACAGTGCAGTGGCTATTGACTATTCCCAGGGCGACTCGCTCTTCATGCATGCCGATACGTTTAAGGTTGTAACCTATAATATCGACACGGATTCCGTCTACCGCAAGATGTTTGCTTTCCATAAGGTCAGGGCCTACCGTACTGATGTGCAGGCGGTCTGTGACTCCTTGATATATAACTCTCTGGACTCCTGTATGACGATGTATAAAGACCCGATTGTCTGGAATAACAACCAACAATTGCTGGGTGATGAGATACAGGTGTTTATGAAGGATTCTGTCATCGACAGGGCCCATGTCATCGGGAATGCTTTCTCCATCCAGCAACTGCGCAGCGATACCGCATGTTATAATCAGGTCTCTTCCAGGGATATGTTCGCCTTTTTTGTCGACGGGAACATCCATGAGGCACAGGCGAAAGATCAGGTGACTATCGGCTATTATTTCGAAGAAGGCGATTCCGTACCTATTATATATAATTATCAGGAGACGTCAGAACTGAGGATGTTCCTCAAGGACCGGAAGTTGCAGAGTGTGTGGACACCCAAGACCTCCGGTACGATGTATCCCCTGAACCAGATACCGGCAGACAAGAAACAATTGCAGGGCTTCGCGTGGTATGATTATGTCCGTCCCCGTGACCGCTATGATATCTTCGTCTGGCGACAGAAAAAGTGAATAGTGAATAATTTGCTACCGTCATCATGTCCGATGTGATCTCCCTTTTGCCCGATAGTGTTGCCAACCAGATTGCTGCTGGTGAGGTGATACAGCGTCCGGCTTCTGTCATCAAGGAGTTGGTTGAGAATGCCGTGGATGCAGGTGCCAAGACCATTCATGTGATCGTGCTGGATGCCGGGCGGACGTCTATTCAGGTGATTGATGACGGCACGGGCATGTCTGAAACGGATGCGCGGTTGGCTTTCGAACGTCATGCCACCTCGAAGATCCGCAAGGCAGACGATCTCTTTGCCCTGCATACGATGGGTTTCCGTGGTGAGGCGCTCGCTTCTATAGCGGCGGTGGCACAGGTGGAACTCCAGACCCGGACAGAACAGGACGAAATCGGCACGTTGATTTCTCTCGCGGGTTCGAAGGTGCTCAGTCAGGAACCGGTATCCTGTCCTGTAGGCAGTAACTTCAAGGTGGAAAACCTCTTTTTCAATGTGCCGGCGCGTCGGAAGTTCCTGAAGACAAATGCCACGGAACTCAATAATATTCTGACAGCCTTTGAACGGATCGTTCTCGTCTACCCGGAGATCAGTTTTACCTTACACAATAACGGCGTGGAACTGATGAACCTGAGGGCAGGCAGTCTTCGACAGCGTATCACCGATGTCTTTGGCCGACAGTATGGGCAGGATCTGATACCTGTCGAGGTGAATACGGCCTTGTGCCGGATCTATGGTTTCGTGACAAAGCCGGAGTCGGCCAGGAAGAAAGGCGGTTGTGACTATCTCTTTGTGAATGGCCGCTACATGAAACATCCGTATTTCCATAAGGCTGTCATCACGGCCTATGACCGTTTGATACCGGAGGGGATGCTGATACCCTATTTCCTTTATTTCGACATCAATCCCGCTGATATAGATGTCAATATCCATCCGACAAAGACGGAGATCAAGTTTGAAAACGAACAGGCCATCTGGCAGATCTTGATGGCGGCTGTCCGCGATGCCATCGGCAAGTTCTGTGAAGTGCCTACCATTGACTTCGATACCGTCGGTCGTCCGGAGATCCCCGTCTATAATCCTGACCAGCCTGTTGCCCCGCCCGAGCCTCACTATAATCCGGACTATAATCCATTTGAGGTGAAGCGGAAAACGGAAGGTGGACAGTGGAAAGCGGACAGTGGACAGTGGAAGAGGAGCGTGGACTCGCAATGGCAGACACTCTATGACAATCTTGTCCCACCTACCAGTACCCCAGATTCCACCGATCTTTTCGAGATGAACACATCGACGGTTTCGGAGATGATTGCAGAGAAGTCGCCCGTTCATTACCAATTCAAGGGAAAATATATCATGACGGCAGTCAAGTCGGGATTGATGATTATCGACCAGCATCGTGCGGACATCCGTATCTTATATGAAAAGTACGTGGCGCAGCAACGGGCCATGACGAGTAACACGCAGAAGATGCTCTTTCCTGAGACCATCCAGTTCTCGGCATCCGATGCCGTAATGTTTGAATCAATCCTTCCCATGCTCTCCGGGTTGGGATTCGATCTCAGTGACCTGGGAGGGAATACGTATGCCATCAATGGCATTCCGGCCGGTATCGAGGGCATCGATCCTGTCATGCTGTTGCAACGGATGGTCAGTGATGCCTTGGAAAAGGGGAGGGGCGTGACGGACGAGATCAACAGTACCGTGGCTTTGAGTCTGGCGCGTAGTGCCGCGATACCCTATGGTCAGATTCTCAGCAATGAGGAGATGGAGAACCTGGTCAACGAACTGTTTGCCTGCTCAAATGCTAACTACACGCCTGACGGTAAAGCAATCCTTTGTATCCTTCCCCAGTCGGATATTGAGCATTTGTTGGGTTGAATTAGTTAAAAAACGTCAACGAAAAATAACTTTTCACTTTTCACTTTTCACTTTTCACTTTTTTGTAGTACCTTTGCACCCGCAAAACAAAAAGAGGGCGTTTAGCTCAGTTGGTTTAGAGCATCTGCCTTACAAGCAGAGGGTCGGCGGTTCGAATCCGTCAACGCCCACAAAACAGAAACTTCAGAAGAAATTCTGAGGTTTTTTTTGTTGTTTCGGAGAAATTGTTTACCTTTGTACCCTAAATTCCCTAATATCCGTAACAACCCTACAAAACAATAGACTTATGATTTGGAATGAAACCGTAGAATGTATGGATCGCGAACAGTTGCGAGAGATACAGAGTCGCCGTCTGGTGAAGATGGCGGAATATGTGTATTATAATACTCCCTTTTATAGGAAGAAATTCCAGGAGATGGGACTGGAGCCGGGCGATATCAAGAGTATCGACGACATCGTGAAACTGCCGTTTACCAACAAACTCGATCTCCGCGACAATTATCCCTTCGGCCTGGCGGCTGTACCGATGAGTCAGATTGTACGTATCCATGCCTCTTCGGGTACGACGGGCAAACCGGTGGTTGTGCTTTATACCCGTAAGGACCTGGCCACATGGTCGGAGGCTATCTCCCGTGCCTTCACGGCATACGGTGCCGGCAAGGAGGATATCTTCCAGGTGGCTTATGGTTATGGTCTTTTCACTGGCGGCTTGGGAGCCCATGACGGCGCTACGAATATCGGCGCTTCGGTCATTCCCATCTCGTCGGGTAACACCCAGAAGCAGATCACACTGATGCACGACTTCGGGACGACAATCCTCTGTTGTACTCCCAGTTATGCCATGTTCCTGGGGGAAGCCTTGGGCGAGTGCGAGTGGCCGCGTGAGGAGTTTAAACTGAAGGTCGGTGTCTTCGGTGCGGAGCCTTGGACGGAGAAGATGCGTGTCAAACTGGAAGAGTCACTGGGTATCAAGGCCTACGATATCTACGGACTGAGTGAGATTGCCGGACCGGGTGTCGGCTATGAGTGCGAGTGCCAGAATGGCACACACCTCAACGAAGATTATTATTATCCGGAGATTCTGGACCCGAATACGGGTGAGCCGCTTCCTGAGGGAGCCTTTGGTGAACTGACCTTCACCCATCTCACCAAGGAGGGTATGCCGCTGTTGCGCTATCGTACCCACGACCTGACGGCATTGCATTATGAGAAGTGCGCCTGCGGTCGTACATTAGTCAGGATGGACCGTATCCTCGGCCGTTGCGACGATATGCTGATCATACGTGGCGTCAACGTGTTCCCGTCGCAGATAGAGGATGTCATCCTGAAACAGAAGGAGTTCGAACCGCACTTCCTGTTGATTGTCGACCGCGTCAACAATACCGACACCTCCGAACTCAAGGTCGAGGTCAAGGAAGACTACTTCACCGACGATATGTCGACGATGGTTGGTCTGCAGAAGAAACTGGAGGCAGAACTGCGCAGCGTCATCGGCCTGGGCTTCAAGGTCCGTCTGGTGGAGCCGAAGGGCATTGAGCGCTCGGAGGGCAAGGCCAAGAGAGTGATAGATAAGCGACAACTTTAAAATATAAATAAAATGAAAGCAAAACAATTAAGCATTTTCCTCGAGAACAAGTCCGGGCGACTGACCGAGGTGACCGACGTTCTTGGTGAGGCAGGTATAAACCTCTCTGCCATGAGTATTGCCGACAATAGTGACTTTGGCATCCTGCGTTGTATCGTTTCTGATCCGGAGAAGGCCTATCAGGTGTTGAAAGAGGCTCATTTTGCCGTGAAGATAACCGATGTGATCGGCTTTGTCTGTCCGAACACAAGCGGATCACTGGCGGTTGTCCTCAGGTATCTTTCCCAGAAAGGCATCTTCATTGAGTACATGTACTCCTTTGCCAATGGCGATGTGGCTCATGTGGTGATCCGTCCGACGGACTTGGATGCCTGTGAGCGCGTCCTGGAAGAGAAAAAGGTGGAACTGATGGCGGCAAACGACCTCTATCAGTTGTAAACAGGGAATAATACACCGTGAATCTGCAAGTTTTTCGGGAGAAAATTTTGCAGATTCATTTTTTATCCTTACCTTTGCAGCCCAAACGACACACTGTTATAAAGATAATTATCGAGATTTAGAAGAATGGAATTGAGTTTACTGACAGCCATCTCGCCTATAGATGGCCGCTACAGAGGCAAGACAGAACCATTGGCCGAGTACTTTTCTGAATATGCGTTGATCCGTTACAGGGTACGTGTGGAGATCGAGTATTTTATATCCCTTTGTGAACTGCCATTACCGCAACTGGAAGATTTCAACCATAGCCTGTTTGAGAGGCTCCGTGACATCTATCGCAACCTGACCCCTGCCGAGGCTCAGCGTGTGAAGGACATCGAGAAGGTGACCAACCACGACGTCAAGGCTGTTGAATACTTCATCAAGGAGGAGTTCGACAAGATGGGCGGACTTGACCAGTACAAGGAGTTTATTCATTTCGGTTTGACCTCCCAGGATATCAATAACACGTCCGTTCCCCTTTCTGTCAAAGAAGCACTGGAAAACGTGTATTATCCGTTGGTCGAGGAACTGATAGAGCAACTCCATGACTATGCAGAAGAATGGAAGATGATTCCAATGCTTGCCAAGACACATGGACAACCGGCTTCTCCTACCCGCTTGGGGAAGGAGGTGATGGTCTATGTCTACCGACTGGAAGAGCAGTTGCGCGCCTTGAAGGAGACACCGGTGACGGCGAAGTTCGGTGGCGCTACGGGAAACTACAACGCCCATCATGTGGCCTATCCCCAGTATGACTGGCGGGAGTTCGGTAACCAGTTTGTCAGTGAGAAACTGGGACTGGAACGCGAACAGTACACCACACAGATCTCCAACTACGACTGGCTAGGTGCCATTTTCGATGCCATGCGACGTATCAATACCATCGTCATCGACCTTGACCGTGACTTCTGGATGTATATCTCCATGGACTATTTCAAGCAGAAGATCAAGGCTGGTGAGGTGGGTAGCAGTGCCATGCCGCACAAGGTGAATCCCATCGACTATGAGAATAGTGAGGGCAACCTGGGCATCGCCAATGCCGTGCTTCAGTTCCTGGCACAGAAACTGCCGGTGAGTCGTCTGCAGCGCGACCTGACGGATTCCACCGTCCTGCGCAACGTGGGTGTGCCGATGGGCCATGCCCTTATCGCTTTCCAGAGTACGTTGAAGGGATTGCGCAAACTGATCCTCAACGAGGAGAAGTTACAGGAGGATCTTGACAAGACTTGGGCCGTGGTGGCAGAGGGCATCCAGACCATCCTTCGCCGTGAGGCGTATCCGCATCCCTATGAGGCTTTGAAGGCGCTGACCCGCACCAACCAGGGGATCACCGCTGAGACGATTCGTGAGTTTATCGAGACACTCGAGGTCAGTGAGTCGGTCAAGGAGGAACTGCGAGCCATCACCCCATCCACTTATACAGGTATCTAATATAATACTAATAGATATATTACATATATATTATATATAATAATAAGGTATAGAAAGTATAGATAGATTTTAATTAGCAAAAAAATGGATTTCGAGAACGAAAAGAAACAAGAGGAAACACCAAAAGAAGGTTTTCAGAGAGAACAGCGTGAATTCCGTCCGGGCCGTTCACCGCGCCCCCGCATTCACAACGGACAGCGTCCAGCCTATGAGCGTCCGAGTTACAACAATCATGAAGAAGATGAGGGCGGCTTCCGTCCGGAAGGTTTTGGCGCAGGTCTGCAGAGCAGCACACCCCAGCGTCCCAGTTATCGTCCGAGGACGGGCGGCTATAACAACGACCGTGGCTATCAGCCCCGTCAACCCCGTGAGGGTGGTTTCCAGCCTCGTCAGGGTGGCTATAATAGCGGTCGTCCTGGTTATGGCGGTCAACAGCGCGGCGGTTTCCAACCCCGTCAGCCTCGTGAGGGCGGCTACAACCAACAGGGCGGTTATCAGCCCCGTCAACCCCGTGAGGGCGGTTATGGTCAGCAGGGCGGCTACCAGTCTCGTGGCTATCAGCCTCGTCAGGGCGGTTACAACCCGAACTACCCCAACAACCCGAACAAACCCTACAAACCCTTCAAGAAACAACGTCCCCGTTCGGCCGATTACGATCCGAATGCCAAGTATAGCATGAAGAAGCGTATCGAGTACAAGGAGGTCAACTACGATCCCAACGAACCGCTTCGTCTGAATAAGTTCCTGGCCAATGCCGGTGTCTGCAGTCGCCGTGAGGCTGATGAGTTCATCCAGGCAGGTGTGGTGACGGTCAACGGTCAGGTGGTGACGGAACTGGGTACGAAGATCCTCCGTACCGATGAGGTTCGCTTCCACGACCAGCCGGTCAACATCGAGAAGAAGGTCTATGTCCTGCTCAACAAGCCGAAGGACTATGTGACGACTTCCGATGATCCACAGCAGCGTAAGACGGTGATGGACTTGGTAAAGAATGCTTGTCCCGAGCGCATCTATCCTGTGGGTCGTCTCGACCGTAACACCACTGGTGTGCTTTTGCTCACGAACGATGGTGACATGGCCTCGAAACTGACTCATCCGAAATATCTCAAGAAGAAGATCTATCATGTCTTCCTCGACAAGGCCTGTACGGCTCACGACCTCCAGCAGATTGCCGAAGGTATCCAACTGGAGGATGGCGAGATCAAGGCCGACGATGTGCAGTATGCGCATCCTACCGATAAGAAACAGGTGGGTATTGAGATTCACTCTGGTAAGAACCGTATCGTGCGCCGTATCTTCGAGAGTCTTGGCTATAAGGTGACGAAACTGGATCGTGTCCAGTTTGCCGGCCTCACCAAGAAGAACCTCAAGCGCGGTGACTGGCGTTATCTGACAGAAGAGGAAGTCGATCGTTTAAGAATGGGAGCATATGAATAGAACAAAGATCATCGATGTTTTAAAATCGACAGAATATGGCAAGGAAGTCTGCGTGAAGGGCTGGGTGCGCACGCACCGCAGTTCCAAGGCCGTCGACTTCATCGCCCTGAACGATGGCTCTACCATCAAGAATGTACAGATTGTTGTTGATCCTACTAAGTTCGACGAGCAGGTATTGAAGGATATCACCACGGGCTCCTGTATCTGTGCTGAGGGTACACTGGTGGAGAGCCAGGGCGCCGGACAGAGCAGTGAGATCCAGGCCACTCGTCTGGAGGTGTACGGTCTTTGCGGCAACGACTACCCCATGCAGAAGAAAGGACAGTCGTTCGAGGTGATGCGCAAGAATGCCCACATGCGTCTGCGCACCAATACCTTCGGCGCCGTGATGCGTATCCGTCATAATATGGCGATGGCCATCCATACCTATTTCCATGAGCATGGCTTCTTCTATTTCCATACACCGCTGATTACGGCCAGCGACTGCGAGGGTGCCGGAAACATGTTCCAGGTGACCACGAAGAATCTCTACGACCTGAAGAAGGATGAGAACGGCAAGATCATCTACGACGATGACTTCTTCGGTGAGCAGACCTCGCTCACCGTCAGTGGACAACTCGAGGGTGAACTGGGTGCCACCGCACTGGGTGCCATCTACACCTTCGGTCCCACGTTCCGTGCCGAGAACAGTAACACCCCGCGCCATCTGGCTGAGTTCTGGATGGTGGAGCCGGAGGTGGCCTTCCTCGATCAGGAAGAACTGATGGATCTGGAAGAGGACTTTATCAAATATTGTGTCCGTTGGGCACTCGACAACTGCAAGGACGACCTCGCCTTCCTCAATCAGATGGTCGACAAGACTTTGATCGCCCGTCTCGAAGGTGTGCTGAAGGACCGTTTCGTTCGTCTGCCTTATACCGAGGGTATCAATATTCTGCAGGAGGCCATCAAGAACGGCAAGAAGTTTGAGTTCCCGTGCAACTGGGGCGACGACCTCGCCTCTGAGCATGAGCGCTATCTCGTAGAGGAGCATTTCAAGAAGCCTGTCATTATGACTGACTATCCCCGTGCCTTCAAATCCTTCTACATGAAACAGAACGAGGCTCAAGGTGAGGGTAGCATCGGCTACAAGGGCGCCATTGCCCCTGGCCCCACCATGCAAGGCACCGATGTCCTCTTCCCACAGATCGGTGAGATCATCGGCGGTTCTGTCCGCGAGGAGAGTTATGATAAGTTGATGGCTGAGATCAAACGTCGCCAGATGGATCAGACCCATCTCTGGTGGTATATCGACACGCGTCGTTGGGGAACCTGCCCGCATGCCGGCTTCGGCCTCGGTTTTGAGCGCCTGATTCTCTTTGTGACGGGTATGCAGAACATCCGCGACGTTATTCCGTTCCCAAGAACGCCCAAATCGGCGGAATTTTAATGCCCCTGGTCGTAATTTTATGGTTTTTTCACTATAAAAATGCAAAAAAAAGCAAAGAATATTTGAATATTCAAAATATTATATTACTTTTGCACCCGAAAATCAAAATCATAAACGAGTCTATATAATAATAATAAGGTAATAGGAGGACCTTTCGGACTACGAAACAGAAACAATGGTAATCAATAGTGTGCAAACCCCGATGTATAAACGGAATTTCGCGCAAAATGCGTCGTTTTTTCGATGAATTGCCCTGAAAATGGCATAATTTTGGCGTTTTTTCAAAAAAAAAGTCGAAAATGTTTGCAAGATTTCGGATTTATGTCTATATTTGCACCAAATTTGTAACTCCGCGCAGGAGAAACTATGCCCTTTTAATGGGGTAATACATATATTTGAGAGAAAGAAAAAGAAGTACAACAACTTAATTTTTATTATTAATTTAATTTTTTTAATCGTATGAAAAAAAGAATTTTTGGTATGCTGCTGATGGGAGCAATGGTAGTTGCTTCTATGAGTACGTTTACGTCTTGTAAGGATTACGATGATGACATCAAGGACCTCCGCGCTCTGATCGACCAGAACAAGAAGTCCATTGAAGACATCAAATCGAAGATTACAGACGGAAGTGCAATCACCATTGTTAAAGGTGTTACCGATGGTGGCATTGAGATCGAGATGAGCAACGGCCAGGCTTACACCATCAAGAATGGTGAAGACGGTAAGGACGGTAAGGACGGTAAGGACGGTAAGGACGGTACAGTCTGGACGATCGGTGACGATGGTTACTGGTACAAGGACGGCGTCAAGACCGACTACTGTGCAATTGGCAAGGATGGCCAGGACGGTAAGGACGGCCAGGACGGCCAAGACGGCAAGGACGGCAAGGACGGCAAGAATGGTAAGAACGGTGCTGACGGTAAGAACGGAACCAATGGCAAGAACGGCCAGGATGGTAAGGACGGTAAGGACGGTCAGAACGGTGAATACTATGTTCCCAATCCCGAGACTGGTAACTTTGACGTTTACAAGTGGGACGCTGCTTCTGGCACATATGTCAAGAGTGCTACTGATATCTCATTCGTTGCTCCTGGTGTGATCACCGCAGTGATGGATAAGAGCAACCTGACCCTTTTCGGCGTGAAGGATGCAGACGGTAAGGTGATTAAGAATGGTATTGTTATTTCTCTGAACAATGCTCTTCGCTCTATCGTATTCGCTGGTGACGAACTTGCTGATGCTACCAAGGCATTCAGTAACAACAATATCAAGCGCACTTATCTGGATGGTGTTCCCGCTATTCTGGTGAAGTCGTTCTCTTTCAAGGATCTGGAAGTTTCTAAGAAGGATTCTAAGGATGAGATCTGGAAGCAGAAGACTGGTTCTACCTATATCAACCCTGTAACATATGCTTACTATCATGTCAATCCCAGCAACGTGAATGTTGAGGATCTGAAGAAGTTGAGTTATGTTGTGAAGGCTGATGCTGACTACATCGTAACCCGTGGTAAGTCTAGCAGTTTCAAGGCTACTGCTGAGTTCGCTGAGTTCAAGGATGGTATTCTGAAGGTGAAGGTGATCACTGAGGGTCAGCCCGCTTCTTCTGATGCTCTTCTTGCTAAGGATGCAAAGAACAATATCACTGCTATTGCCCTGCAGGCTACCAAGAAGGTTGGTGATAACAATGAGGTGATTACCTCTGACTACACTGCTGTGCACAAGGCAGCTCTTAACGACCTGATCATCGCTGAGAACTCTAAGTATTATAAGGCTAATGCCTATGCCGGTAAGGTTCACTATTTCTCTAACTTCGCTGCTGATGGCGTAACTAAGGAATATGTGAAGGATGCTGCTGGTGTAGAGTATGGTCACGCTAAAGCATTTAAGGACTATCATTTCCGTCAGGGTGACAATGTCATGAGCGGTAATGTTGCCAAGTTTGACATTCAGGACCTGAATGCTGGTACGCTCAACGACCAGATCGTATGGGACGAGACCACTGCTGACAAGTACACAGAATATGACGATCCTACCGTTGACTGGAAGTTGGAATACGACAAGTCTTACGATCTGTATGAGTTGGTTCGCGTTCATGAGAGCAACGACGTAGACGGTTACACTAACACAACAAATGTTTGCGCCGAGAAGGAAGTAACAGATCTTGCTGCTCTGGGTCTGAAACTGAAGTTCGAGGTTGTTAAGAACTACAACCTGGAGGTTAAGAACGCTAATCCTAAGATTGTCACCAAGCAGGAAGACTTCATCGACCTGGATGAGGCTACTGGTATTGTGAAGGCAAAGGTGTTCGGTGAGACCAACGTGATTGCTGCTGTCGGCCGTACCCCGATTATCCGTGCTACCCTGTATCAGGAGGATACCAAGAAGGTTGTTCGCGTATCCTTCATTAAGATTCAGTGGGTTACTGCTTCTGCTCCTGTTCCTACAGAGAGATGCTATGACCTCTATCTCGATGACTTTGCATTCTCTTGCAATGGCGGTCAGTTGAAGACGACTGTTAAGCAGATCAACACTCAACTCTACACCAAGTTGAACATGTCTAAGGAGGCCTTCCACAAGGCATATCCGTACTTCCAGGATGTTTACATGGGCAAGACCAAGCTCAAGAATGAGAAGGATGAGGATATCGACTACGCAGGTGATATGCTCGGATGGGTTGAGAATGCTGCTGATCCTGTAACTGCTTATGCTGCAACTGTTGCCACAACTTATGGCAAGGGTAAGGATGGTAAGATTCAGTCTACACAGGCTGGTATGGAAGGTGAGGCCTTCGCTATCGACGGTTCTACTTTGAGAAACTACACCACTGGTGGTAACTCTACATACGAAATCACATTGTCTGCTACTGCTGACTTCTTGTGGGACAATGCTGGTAAGACTGTTTACAACGTCGTGACCTTCGCAAGTGCTAAGAGCGCTGACAACACGAAGCTGGAGGGTAACAAGGTTCATGTCCGCCTGATCGCTAATGTTGGTGCTAAGACCAAGGCTTCTGCCCTGACTCACGAGGCTGACTACCGTGACGCTTACTGGGATGCTGCCTTCAAGGCTACCTCTTACAACGTGAACGTTCCTAACACTACCACCAGGAACAATCCTGATGAGTGTCTGTACAGAAACAACCTGAACATGTCGTTCAAGACCTACGGTGCTGATGATGGTATCTATAATGGTATCGTTAAACTGCCTGGAATCGCTAAGACCGACGTGAAGCGCATGGTTTACTACTTCTGTAAGGATATGGCTGGTAACCAGAATATCGGTGGTATCGATGTCGAGTTCCTGATTCTTGATAATGACAAGACCACATGGAATGGTACAACAACACCTGCTCTGGCTGATAACCGCGCTGATACGCTGCTTGCTCGCCCGAAGGGAAGCACTGGTGCATACTCTGTAATCGCTTACATCCAGAACTACGAGATCAAGGCTAACAACTATGCACAGTCTATCCTGAGCACGGCTGCTGATCCTACAGTGAAGGAAGTTTACAACCTCTTCGAGTACAACAAGGATAACAACAACCTTGCTCCGAAGACTGGTACTATCCAGATTTCGAAGACCAAGAGCATCAATTACACCACCGATGCTACACTGGCTAAGAGACTCCTGAACACGGAGAAGATGAATGTCCTGATCGGTTCTTATGCTGAAGTTTGTGAGGTTAACACGAAGGTTAAGACTATCAGTGTATCTTACGACGGTAAGGATCACTTCCAGGCTGACATTATCAAGCCGGTATACGGTGAGAAGAACGAGGGCGCTAGAATCTACGACGCTATCAACTTCCCGATCAATGCTGACGGTACGAAGAAGAGTTACATCCGTCTTGAGGATATGCTCGACCTGTACGAGTGGCGTTATCTGTTCGACAACAAGAACGCTAACGAATACAAGTTCGGTTATCCTGAGTATAACAAGGCTAACAACTATACTTCAATCGGTACATGGCACTGGAATTTCTACGGACCGTTCACAATCACTGTCAACCCGGCTGACGTAAGGTGTGATATCGATGGTGATGGTACCAAGAATAAGGTTCCTGCCGGCTTCTATGTAGGCTACGACAAGTTCGGTACAGGTTTGTTCGCTCCTGGTGCAATAGGTGCTGCCGCTAACAGCGTGAATGTGACCGACCCGACCGACGGTGCTCTCTCTGGTCACTTCGTGAAGACCGAGTTCGGTGTGCTGACATACCACAACAACGGTACGAAACTGACCAAGAACCGTCACCTCTATGTTCCTATCAAGGTTCAGTACGGATGGGGTGAGTTCACCGTTGAGGTTACAGTGCTGATCTATGCTACTGACGAGGCATAATAGTCGAGTTAGAACATAACATAACTATCATAGGGTGCCTTCCTTCTGTGTGAAGGCACCCTATTATTTAAAAGTTTTTTAATAGGTATTAAGATGAAAAAGATTTTAGGAATTGTCTGCCTGCTGGCAGTGCTTTTGTTGGCAGCCTGTGGCAGTAGCAGTTCAAACCGCGACAACCGCCGTTTCGCCGGTTCGTTTACCGATGAGTTTGGCAACAAGTTCGTGCTGAATGAGGATTATACGGCCACCATCCAGTTTGCCGGTTCTGAGAATGTGAATCAGACCACTTGGCACGATGGTCCGAACCATCAGAGTCCGTATGCCACGATTGAGTATAATGGTGATCCTACATACTATTATCTCCGTGACGGCTATCTGTATCGCCGTCAGGAGGACATGCAGAACGGTACATGTGCCATCGTCATTGAATACGACGAGTAAATGAAATTGAAGAGACTGTTCTTCCTCGTCTGCCTGCTTTGCGCTGCACTGACCGCCCCTGCCCAGAAGTCATCTGAGTTTCGTGGTCAGATTAAATTCGGTGCTATTAAGCACAATGTTGGGAATGTGTACAGACACTATCCCCTTCATCGGGTAGTATTCCAATTCCGGAATGTCGGAAAACAGCCTCTAAAAATCTATAAGGTGGAGCCGTTCTGCGGCTGTGTGACGGCTAAGTTCACTGAGAAGCCCGTCCTTCCCGGCCAGTTGGGATATATCACCTTGACTTATAATGGTGGTGGAAAGCATGACGGTTATTTCAGCGAGAACATAGAAGTATATAGCAGCAGTGAGAAAGATCCACGCATCTACCTGAACATCTCAGGTACCCTCGTGGAATATCAGCCCCCTGCTGACAAATAATCCCCTAATAAAGAGCGACGACAGTATCCCTGTCGCCGCTCTTTTTTCTACGGAATTAGTATACCAAGCAGATTTCAGGGGAAGGTT
Organism: uncultured Prevotellaceae bacterium; assembly: GCA_902784565.1. Classification (GTDB taxonomy): domain Bacteria; phylum Bacteroidota; class Bacteroidia; order Bacteroidales; family Bacteroidaceae; genus Prevotella. The sequence goes on along the minus strand of CACZVE010000006.1, from coordinate 73,389 downwards.
ATGCACACCGGGCAAAATGTTACCCCAGATTCAGGGCAAACCATTTTAGAATTTCATTTATATGCCCCAGATCTGGGACACGTTTCTGCACACCGGGCAATAATCTGTCCCAGTTTTGACACTGTTATTGCACATCGGGCATAGTCATGCCCCAAATTTCGGACACGTTTCTGCCCACCGGGCATTATCGTGTCCCAAATTTCAGGCACTCATATTGCACACCACGCAATATTGTCTCCGGATTTTGCCATGTCATTGCACACCGTGCATTGTCATGCCCCAGATTCCGGACAGACTTCTGCCCCCCAGGCATAGTTATTCCTCAGATTTGGGGCAGACTTTTGAAAAACTGAAGTGATAACATTGATTTTTCAGACAGACATCTCCACTTTTGGAATACGATGTCCCCCAAATCATTCATACCATCAGAGAACAAAAATGGCTTGTTCAGAAATTCTGACATATAAAAACGAGCGGCGACAATTCCCTGCCGCCGCTCGTTTTAAACGTTCCTATTAAATAGAAATGATATTCACGATGGTGACGATATCTGCGGCATTGACCGCACCGTCTTTGTTGGCATCTGCACCGGAAGGATTATACTTCTCTGAGGCCTTGCCCATGAGGTGGTTGACCACTTCTACGATGTCTGTTGCATCCACTTTACCGTCGCTGTTGGCATCACCTGCCTCGGAGTCGATCTTCACCGTCTTGGCGTAGTTGCCGTCAGCATCGCAGAGGATTCCGTCTTCATTCGTTTTGCCGTCTTTCGGTATCATGATCTTTATGCCTTCGCCTAAAGTGAGATTATAGGCTTGCAGAGCATACTCTTCCTTCACTTCACTGATATTCAGCGTTCCTTTCTCAATAGTCAATATATTGGCATTGAAAACTCTTGTACGAGATGCATTCAGGGTCGCACCACCTGTAATCGTTAGGTTGAAGTCGTAGATATTACCCCAGTTGCCATTTGTCTCTGTGATTTCTTTGTTAGAACAAATCAAGTTCAACGTACCGTTGCCAGTGATGGTCATTTGTCCACCATTAAAGAATTCCACAAATGCATCTGGTTCATTTTTCTGCGGACGGAAGGTGTTCTGTCCCTTTAAGACAACCGTCAGACCATCATTCCGGTTATAGAATACCTGTCCCCATCCTTGGATATCCACACCGTCGAGGGTTAGGGTATTCGTCTTCACGTCATATTTTGCCTTACCGGCATTGGTCTCGTCGTTTGCGAGGATGTCGCCGGCATTGGCTGCGGTGACATAAGTATCACCCAACATAATGCCATATTCCTCAGGGGCACCCTTCAGGAGGAGTCTGTTCTTGTCTGCGTTCCAAACGAAGGTGGTGTCTGACGCGATATTGAGTTCGTCATAGTTGTAATAGACCTCAGTATAGGGATTATTGTTTTCGTCAATCATCGCCAGACGCAGGTTCATAATCTGCTTGGCACTCAGGAAGGTGTAGGTGTAATAGTCTGAGCCATCTGCCGGTGCATCCATCAGAATGTAGGTGCCGGGTACTGGTTTCCAGTTGCCTGTTCCGTCATCCTCTTCACGAAGAGCAACGACTTCGGTATTATCAACAAAGGCATAGGTGATGGCATAGTTCTGATTCTCAGGATTCTTCTGTGCCTTAATGGTGATGGCATTCAGGGCAAAGATACCACCCTTGATATTGTAGACGCCCTCAGCCAGTTTATTGTCAAGAGCGTCCTTGAGTATGGCATTCGAAGCCGTGAGAGATGCCGGTTTCTCTGCTGTACCGATGCCGGTGAAGGCACCATCCCCGATATCGATGGCTGATCCTTCAATAGAAACGGCATAGACATCCTTGATGTCCTTGAAGGCATTCGCTGCAATCTTGGTTACAGGAATTCCCTCCACCCATTCTGTGCCGTTCTCGTCACCAATCTCACTGTTAATAATAACCTTATAGCCTTCTGGATTCTCTTCCATCCACCAGAGATCCTGCGTGTAGCCCTTCACGGTGTAGGATTTGCCATCGTCCTCCATTTTGTAGAAGATATTGACGCCTTCGTTACAATAAACATATCCCAGTTCAAAGACACCGCCTGCCAGCGTGGTCAGGCCGTTCTCGGTCTTGGCACCAAGGTTCTTTGCCAATGATTTGTACATATTCAGTCTGACGGGTGCCTCGGCAGAGCCGATGCCCTCAAGGGCATTCTCTGCAATGGCCGTGACGGGAATCTGCACATATTCGCCATTGTCATTCTGGTCGTCGATAAAGGATGAGATATCGAGTGTCTTGGGATTGTTCTGAGAGTCTTTTTCTACGACCTTGGCCAGCGTATAGCCATTATTCTCGTTGGCAACATAAGTCAGTGTGAAGTCATCATAGTCTCTAATCACACCTGCACGGAAGTAGCCGCCCGCAATCTTGTAGTTGCCTTTGGCAGTGACCTCTCCAATCTTTTGCAGCAGACTGGTGCTGATATTCATATCGATAGGATTGTCGTCTGTGCCGAATCCTGTAAAGGCTCCCTCCTCAATCTTGATATTCGTGTTCTCTCCATCGAAACTAATGAGAGTGAAGTTCATGTTACTGATGTTCTGCCGGATGTCCTTAAAGGCATTGGCCTTGATTTCAACGACATTGATATCATCAAACTGAGTAACGAGATGAAGGGTGTAATGGTCTGCATCTTCTTGGTACTCGATGGGATTGGACAGGACATAGCCGTCACTTGTCAGGCGATAAAAGCCATCGTTCAGGTTTTCTCCTCCCCATTCAGAGCGCATCAGCGAGAAATAACCACCTAACAGTTGACCTGTAGAGGTGTTTCCACCCCAGTTGATAAAGTCCTCTTGTGATATGATGAGATCTACTGGTGCATTTGCCTTGCCGATACCTGCAAAGGCGTTGGCATCAATCTCAGGTATGAAGGAGCCATAGATGGACACCCTTGAGATCTTGTTGGCTACATTGGCCAACTTGGCCGTTGCCTCAGGTAAGACTTTGGTCAGTTGGAGTGCCTGTTGTTCATTCCACCACCTTTCTGTGTTAATATATAACTGATAAGAATCAGGTTCAAAATCATAAAGTCTGATGTCTGTCAGCCAGAATTCTTGATCTGAGATTAATCTGTATATGATATCAAAACCATTACCTCCATCATTCGAAAACATATTGAAGAAACCGCCGGCCAACTGATAAACCTGATTACTGAGAATACCGCCCATTCGTGAAAGGTATTCCCAATTGAAATAGGCGTCTATGGGATCCGTTTGACTGCCAATACCCTTGAAGAAATCAGCAGGAATCTCGTCTACTTCGGCCCAGAAATTAACACTCTTAATGTTGGTCAGGCCGTCTAAAGCACCTGCATTCAGTTTTGTGACTTGATAACATCCAAATTCATCCCTGCAAATGTCATAGGGAATATACAATTGCCCATCAAACTCATTGGCATCATTGCCGGTTAATACGTAATGGTCTGTGTCAAAGGTGAAAATCAGACCATTCTCCTTGATTGTTTGACTCTGTGCCCAACCTAAAGATGGCAGCAACAGCGCAAACAACAGCAAAAACCATTTTTTAGTTCTTTTGTTCATAAGCGTTTAAATTTTTAGTTTATAATGATAATGATGTGATATTGGTTTCAGGCAGTTCTATCAGACCATCACGGAGGTGGATGGTGCGGTCAGTGATCTGGGCGAGGGCCTCGTCGTGGGTGACGATAACGAAGGTCTGGCCGAACTGGTCGCGCAGATCGAAGAAGAGTTGGTGGAGTTCGGCCTTGTTCTTGGAATCGAGGGAGCCGGAGGGCTCATCAGCCAGAATGACGGCGGGACTGTTGACGAGGGCGCGGGCCACGGCGACACGTTGTTTTTCACCGCCGGAGAGTTCGTTGGGTTTGTGGGTGGCACGGTCGGCCAGTCCCATGAAGTCGAGCAGTTCCTGGGCGCGCTGTTTGGCACGTTTCCGCGAGAGTCCTGCGATATAGGCGGGAATCATGATATTCTCAATCGCCGTAAACTCCGGCAGGAGTTGGTGGAACTGGAACACAAAACCGAGGTGCTGGTTGCGGAAGTCGCTCAACTTCTTCGAGGAGAGGGTGGTAGTGTCGATGCCGTCGACACATACCGTTCCGGTGTCGGGACGGTCGAGGGTGCCGATGATCTGTAACAGGGTGGTCTTGCCGGCGCCTGATGGACCGACGATACTCACGACCTCGCCCCGGTCGATGTGGAGATCGATGCCTTTCAGCACCTGTAATGAGCCGAAACTCTTGGTGATATTCTGGATGTCTATCATATCTTCTTCTATCTTCTTCTAAATTCTTCTAACTTCTTCAAGATATAATCATAGATACTCTTCTCCTCATGGTGCTGAGCCTCGGTGAAACTCATGCGGTCTTCCTTCTGGTGACCATACTGGTCGGGGAAGATGATGATGAGGTTCTTGCCAGAGTAGTATTTCTGCAGTTCATCGGGCAGACGCTCGATGGCATTCTTATACGAGATGGTTCCCTTACGGGCAGAGATAACCACCAACAGATGGTCGTCGGCCATGCTGGTAGCCAGTCGGGGCAGTTCGTTCCAGTGTCCCATCTGGGTGTATTCGGCCCGTACACTGGGATGCCGGTTGTTGATATATTCGGCAATAAGATCCAACGACTCCTGTCGTCCATGGAACTGGATGCGGCAGTCGAGTTGTCCGGCCAGACGACTGAGACGTTCCAACCAGCGGTGAAAGCCCGGTTCAAACTCCGCCCGTGACGGCACACACACCTGGATGCGGCGCAGGGTGTTAAGCGGCTGGACGAAACGGGTGAGGATGATCTGACGGTTCAGACCGTTGTAAAGACTCTGAATGAACTCACCCCAGAACTTCGGACTGATATCCGTATGGACGTGCATGCCCATCACGATCTCCGAACAGGCAAACTCACGGAAGGCATGCTTGATGCCGTTAGCGATGTTGGAAGCCAGGCGCACCTGTGTCTGCATCTGTACATCAGCCGACGAAGCCCGCTGTTCCAGACTCTCCAACAACTGAAGTCCCTGTTTACGTCCTGCGGAGGCATGCTGGTCGTCATAGACCACGTTCAGGGCCACGAGACCCCGGTTGAGTTTGGGATTGCGTATCAACAGGGCCAGACTGAGCAGTTGCGGAGCGATATCAGGATATTTCACACAGAGCAGAATCTTCTCGTCGTCATCTCGCATTCCTTCTTCTTCTTTCCACTTTCCACTTTCCTCCAATACAATCTGCTGGGAAGCATGTTGTGTCATCAGCGTGGAGATGATACAGGTGACCAAGATCATCATCACGACACCGTTGAGCATGTGGTCGTCGACGAGGTAGACACCAGGGGCAACCTCAAGGCGCATGCCCACCATCACCATGGCGATAGCACCGGCAGCGTGTGCCGAGGTCAGACCGAACATCATATTACCGTCGCGCTGGGGCAGACGGAATAGCAGACTGGAGATATAGGCTGCCACCGCCTTGCCGAAGGTACCGAAGAAGGCAATGAGAAAGACGATCCAAAGCACACCAGCGCCCGTGAAAAGCATACGCACGTTGATGAGCATACCCACACCAATCAGGAAGTAAGGGATGAAGACGGCGTTGCCGATGAACTCGATGCGGTTCATCAGGGGAGAGGCCTTCGGGATGTACCTATTTAATACCAGACCCGACAGGAACGCACCGAAGATACCTTCCAAACCGATAAGGTTCGACAGGGCTGCCGAGAGGAACATGATGGCGAGTACGAAGATGTATTGCATCACGGCATCACTGTAACGGCGCAGGAAATAACGCGCCAGTCTGGGAATGAGCCAGATGGAGCCGGTGATGAAGACGATGAGTTTCAGGAAGAAGAACAGTTGGGAGGTGAGCGGCGAGAGACGGGAGGACTCATCGGCACTGAACGAAGCCGACAGGGCGGCAATCATCACCAGGGCCAGGAAGAGCGAGATCATCGACGATCCGACGGAGAGTTGTACCGAGGAATGGCGCTGCAGACCGTATCGGCCGATGATGGGATAGGCAATCAACGTGTTCGAGGCCATGATACAGCCCAAAAGGAAGGCGGCACTGCCCGAATAGTGCAGCATCGTCCGAGCCATGATGTAAGTCATGATGAGTGGCACGAAACAGGTGAGCAGGCCGAAGATCAGGAATTTGTTGGAGTTCTTCTTCAGACTCTCCAGGTCCATCTCCAGTCCGGCGAGGAACATGATATAGTAAAGGCCTACGCTACCGAGGATCTCGAACGACATGTCGCGCTCCAGGATATTAAAGCCGTAATGTCCCACGGCGACACCTGCCAGCACCATACCGATGATATGCGGGATGCGCAGTTTACTCATCACGATCGGCGCAAAGAGAATGATGAGCAGTACCACGAAGAAGATCAACGTAGGGTCAGTAATCGGTAAATATGATGCCAATATACTCATATCGTTTGCAAAGGTACAACTTTTTTTTGGTTTTAGAAAAAAAAGTTGTACCTTTGCAGCCAAATTGTAACAATTAAAAGGAATTAGACTTATGAAAGTAGCAATTGTTGGTGCGAGTGGAGCCGTGGGACAGGAGTTCCTGCGTATTCTCGCCGAGAGGAATTTCCCGATGGATGAACTGGTGTTGTTTGGCTCAGAGCGTAGCGCAGGCAGGAAATACACCTTTAAGGGTAAGGAGATAGAAGTGAAACTGTTGCAGCACAACGATGACTTCAAGGGCGTGGACATCGCCTTTACCAGTGCCGGTGCCGGTACGTCGAAGGAGTTTGCCGAGACGATTACGAAATATGGGGCAGTGATGATCGACAACTCCAGTGCTTTCCGTATGGACGACGATGTACCTCTGGTGGTGCCTGAGTGTAATGCCGAGGATGCACTGAACCGTCCCCGCGGTATCATCGCCAACCCCAACTGCACCACCATTATGATGGTGGTGGTGCTCCAGCCATTAGAGAATATCTCTCATATCAAGCGCATCCACGTGGCTTCGTACCAGAGTGCCTCTGGTGCAGGTGCCGCTGCGATGGCTGAACTGCAGCAACAGTACAAGGAGATGGTGGAAGAAGGCGAGGTGAAGACCATCAAGAAGTTTGCTCATCAGTTGGCTTATAATGTGATTCCCCAGATCGACGTGTTCCAGCCCAATGGCTACACAAAGGAGGAGATGAAGATGTTCAACGAGACGCGCAAGATCATGCATACGGATGCCAAGTGTTCGGCCATGTGTGTCCGTGTCTCTTCTCTGCGTTCCCATTCAGAGTCGGTCTGGATTGAGACCGAGCGTCCCATCAGCGTCGAGGAGGCCCAGAAGGCCATCGCCGCCGCACCTGGTTGTACGTTGAAGGATGATCCTGCCACGCTTACCTATCCGATGCCTTTGGAGACAGCCGGTAAGGATGATGTCTATGTGGGTCGTATCCGTAAGGACCTGAGCGACGAGAACGGTCTGACGTTCTGGCTCTCTGGTGACCAGATCCGTAAGGGTGCCGCCCTGAATGCGGTGCAGATTGCAGAGTACCTCGTTAAGGTAGGAAACGTGAAGTAATTTGTGGAAAGTGGAAAGAGGAAAGTGGAAAGAGAAATGTACATGCGCGAGATAATTAATTATCTGAAAGAAATAAGGTCTTCTCATTTATCTTTCCTTTTTCCACTATTCTCTTTCCTCTTTCCTCTTTCCTCTTTCCTCTTTCCTCTTTCCTCTTTCCTCTTTTTCTCCTGCGGAGGTGGCGACGATGACGGTCGACGTCTGGGAGAACTGATTGTAGGTACCTGGCAACGGGGCTGGGGTGAGGAAGATGTCATCATCGAGGGTGATACGGACATCGAACCGGAAAACTTCGCCTACGACACGTTTGTATTCATGTCCGACGGGAAATACAATGGCATGGTTCGTGACGGGTCCTTCCTTGTCTATGACGATGCTGGTGATGTGCTTTATGAAGGACAATACCGTTGTGACAACAGTAACCTGAGACTGGAGTTTGTGGATGGGACAGGAAAAAAACAGAAGATTCTTGCACAGGTACTCTCCTTCACCGACGATATGATGACCCTACGTTACGAAAACGAGGATTACAACGTCACCGTAACCCTCATCCTCCGAAAGTCCACTCCATAGTATTTCTCTTTCCACTTATTCATCCTCTTCCACGTCTGCCAAGTGATAAATGCAGTCGTAGGTGATCTGGTGATAGGCTGAGAAATAGCCTAAGCATCCCCCTGAGAAATTGGGAATGGGGTTGGTACCCGTATTGTCCATGATCTGCATGGAGTAGAGATAGTCGTAGGCCCGTTGGTCGATGGCACGGATCTCAATATACAGGCGGTCGCCTTCCTGTAGTACATCACTGTCGTTGCTGCCCTCGCGGAAGAACGTGAAGAGTTGTTGCAGTTCCTTGTTGGGATTCTGGTCGTCGCGCATCACCGCCCAACGGTAACCGATGCCGTTGCGGTAGATGTGCATGAAGTACCAACTGTCTTCGTTGGGGATATCCTGTACCCGCAGGTCACCGAACAGGATCCGTTCTGAAGCCGCCTTCATCCAGACAAAACGGAATTTGTTGAATGTCGGTGTCCGTTGCATGGTGGAGGTGGAAGCGTAGTGATGTCCGTTAAGTTCCACGTTGATGGTATAAGTGGTACCTGCCTCGCCCCGTAGTGTAGAGGAACGATAGAAACCATTACGGCTAAAGGGAATGCCCCATTGTTGTCCGTTGTCGGCAGAGAGGGTCACCGTGGCATTGTCGATATCGCTGATACCGTTGTTGTCGTCCATCGCATTCGTCCTGCTGACACGCACCTCCGTCCCGTTGTTTGAGATAGAGGCCTCCACGACATAAATCGGGTCTACCTGATGGTAGTCGAGATCGATCTCCTTCTTGCAGGAAACGAGAAGGAGAGTGGAAAGTGGAAGGAGGAAAGAGGAAAGAGAATACTTCATAGGTCAGAACTTGATGTTAAATGCGACAGACGGGACGATGCCAAAGAGTGAATACTGCACTGCCTTGGTTCGGGCACCGTTCTCGCTGTCCTCGAAATTGATGAGGTACGGGTTGTAACGGTTGTAGAGATTATAGATGCTGAATACCCACTCATGCGTGGAACGACGGTATCGCTTCGACCAGACCGCACTCACGTCGAGACGGTGATAGTCAGGCGCACGGTAACCGTTACGCTCTGCATAGTAGTATATCCAGTTGTCCTCTATCTGGTATTTGCCACTGGGCGCCGTGAAGGCCTGACCGGTATTAAATACCCAGGCACCGTTGAGGGTCCATCGCTTGTTCAACTGATACATGCCCACGATGCTGATATCGTGGCGACGGTCATTGTTGGCGTCGTACCATCTGCCGCCGTTGACACCCGGGATACGGGTCTTCGACCAGGAGAGGGTATAGGCAAGCCATCCCGTCAGTTTACCCGTGTTCTTGCGGATGGCGAGTTCGGCACCGTAGCCTTTTCCCTCGCCGGGCAGGATCAGACGTTCTATCTCGATCTCACTGCTGAAACTCTTACCGTCGCGATAGTCCAGTACATGGTCTACTTTCCGATAGTAACCTTCAAGGGAGACATCGTAGGCCTGGTCGGGGGTGGCGGCAAAGATACCGAGACTGATCTGATCGGCAATCTCTGGCTCGACGATATTACTGCTTAGGGTATAGCGGTCGAAGGGGGTGGAGGTGTTCTGGTTGCGAAGGGCATGGATGTTCTGTGAGGTACGAGCGTAGGCGAGTTTAATGGAGAATGGAGAATTGAGAATGGAGAATTGATAATTAAGGCTGGCACGGGGTTCGAGGGTGAAGTGGGTCTTCACGATCTGGTTTTTGTTGTAGTTGTAGTACCAGCCGATGTCGCCATTCTCCTCAATATCATAATAGAGGGAACCGCCGAGAGGAGAGAAGGTGACTGCCCGCAGTCCGGCCGAGGCTGTCAGACGGTCTGAGAGGTGGAAGATGCCGTTCAACCAACAGGCGTTCTCCCAGGCACGTCGCTGTTCTTTCACATGTTTGCTGACAAACTGCCATTCTGCCGACTTCACATTCAACAGTGCCGACGACAAGCCTGCATCCAACTGATGCTTGCCAAGGTCTAGATGAAAGTCCTGCCGGAGACTTCCTTGCCGGATGTGTCCGTTAAACCAGATATTCATGCCAAAGATGTCGATGCCGTTGTCAGTCAGGTAACCACTATATAATAAGGTGGTCTGGGCGTATGAGTTGCCGCCGAAATGGTGAAGCCATTTCAGACTACTCGCCAGGTTGCTCCAACGGATGTCGATCATGTCCTCCAATGCCGTACGGTCATAGCCTGTGAAGAATGAGAGGAAGAGTTGGTCGTGCTGACTGATGGTCCAGTCCAACTTTGCGTTGATGTCATAGAAATAGAGGGTGTTGTTCCTGAAATCATCCGTCAGTTTCAGGAAGGCATCCATATACGTGCGACGGGCTGTGACCAGAAAGGAGGCCTTGTCCTTGACGATAGGTCCTTCTATCGTGCCCTTTGCCGAGAGCAGGCCGATGGAGGCTCCTCCGTGCCAGTCATGTTTGTTACCGGTACGTCCCGTCAGGTCGAGCACGGCCGATGAGGCACCGCCAAACTGTGCTGGTAACAGACCTTTGTAAAGTGTGGCACTGCCGAGGGCATCATCGTTGAAAGCCGAGAAGAGACCCGCCAGATGACCTACATTATAAACAGGGGCATTATCGTAAAGGATGAGGTTCTGTGCTGCTGTACCGCCACGTACCTGGAAACTGCTGGAGGCATCACTCTCCGCCTTGACACCAGGTAACAGTTGGAGAGCGCGCATCACATCATTTTCTCCAAACAGCGAGGGGGTTGCCGTCAGGTCTTTCAGTTGCAGTTGTTCGGCGCCTGCCTGCACATTCTGGACACGTTGCCGGGCGGAGTTCGAGGTCACGACAACTTCCTCTATCTGCTCGGTACGGATAGTGTCAGGTGGCAGTGCCAGCAGGGCGGAAAACAGTGCACTTAGGATAAACATGGGTGCAAAATTAGCGTTTTTTTTTGAAACTTCAAAAAAAATCGTTACCTTTGCCACGTCATTACATAAAAACGAAGAATATGAAGAAGATTTTAGTGGCCTTTGTGGCTTTTGCAGCACTCTGTGCTTGCAGTAGTGGGGAGAAGAAATACCTCGATTACCGTGGACTGTCAATGGGTCTGCCTTTCAAGACATTCTGTGATTCTCTGATTGCCCGTGGGTTTGCCATCGATTCTGCCAAGACGGATTCTCTCTTCACTAATACCGTGATGGTAAAGGAGGGGGAACTCTACCATCTGGTACTTGCCCAAGAGCGTGATACACTGAAAATGTTGCAGGAGACTTACAACCTCTCCACCAACGACAGTACCCGTCGTCTCTGGCAGGAAATCCGTGACCAGTTGGAGAAAGACTTAGGCAGTTGGCCCAATATGCCACATCGGGGTGATGACCATAAAGTGGCCAAGTTTGAGGCAGAAGGCGGTTTCATCACAGTGACGCTGAAAAATACCTATAAGCCTACCCTGAATGTCTTGTACGAGACAAAATAATTAAAACAAGGTCAGTGTGTAGAGATAGACGACGGCAGCAGGAATTGCCAACAGCGATGAGTCGAAGCGGTCGAGCATACCACCGTGACCTGGTAGGATGTTACCGCTGTCCTTGATGCCGAGGGTGCGCTTGAAAAGACTCTCCACGAGGTCGCCCCAGGTTCCGAAGATGACAACAGTCAGTCCGAGTCCCGCCCACTCATAGGCGTTAAGGCTCAGGTCGTTGACATCATATTTATCGGTCAGATACCATATCAGTACGGCGATGGCCACCACAAGGAGTCCGCCGCCGATACTACCTTCCCAACTCTTTCCCGGCGAGATGCGGGGGAAGAGTTTATGTTTCCCCAACAGCGAACCGCAGAGGTAGGCGCCTGTATCATTGATCCAAAGAAAAACGAAGACAGAGAGAGGAATCAAATAAGTGTATTGGATGTCATAACCCGCTGAGCGGAAAGCCAACACGTTGAGTAGTGAGAAGGGTAGGGCGATGTAAATCTGACTCATCATCGTATAGGCCCAGTCACCGATGGGGTCGTCCTGGATTAGATAAAGTTCCGCAATGAGCAGATAGATAATCGAGACAAGATAGGGGATAAACACAGTGGCGGGGGTCAGTCCGCTGTTGTAGCCAGCCATGGCGAAGAAGAAATAAACGCCTGCCACGGTACAGATCATCCTGTTGACGGTAATATGTTCGCGTTCATTCACCAGTCCGGTAAACTCCCAGAGGGTCAGTCCTGTGACGAGGGCAAAGAGCAGAATCATGGCCTCTGCCCGCAAGAAACACGTGACAATGGCGGCAACGAACAGCACGCCCGTAATCGTCCTGACAATAAAGTTCTTCATCCTTCTGTCTCCTTTTTCTCTTCGTTTGTTTCTGCTGCTTTCGCCTCTGCTTCCAGTTCCTTGGCACGTTCCTCAGCCATACGTTCTGCATCGGCCCGCATCTGGGCTTCGAGGAGTTCTTCGGCTCGACTGATCCAGGGACGCTTGCCGAAGATACGTTCCACATCCTCAGCGAAAATCACCTCACGGTCAATGAGCAACTGTGCCAGTTGGGCGTGGCCCTCGGCATGTTCCTTGAGGATACTCTTGGCACGTTCGTATTGTTCGTTAATCATCCGCAGCACCTCATCGTCCATAATCTTCGCAGTTGTCTCGGAATAGGGCTTCTGGAACTGGTATTCGGCATTGTTATAGTAGCAGACGTTTGGCAGTTTGTCACTCATGCCGGCAAAGGCAATCATACCGTAAGCCTGTTTGGTGGTACGCTCCAAGTCGTTCATAGCACCTGTGGAGATGCTGCCGATGAACAGTTCCTCGGCGGCACGGCCTCCCAATAGTGAACACATCTCGTCGAGCATGGCCTCCTTGGTCTGGAGCACACGTTCCTCGGGCAGATACCAGGCGGCGCCGAGGGCCTGGCCACGGGGTACGATGGACACCTTTACCAACGGGTTGGCAAACTCCGTGAACCATGAGATGGTGGCGTGACCGGCCTCGTGGATGGCGATGCTGCGTTTCTCAGCCTGTGTCATTACCTTGGTCTTCTTCTCCAGACCGCCGATGATACGGTCAACGGCGTCGAGGAAATCTTGCTTGCCTACCTTCTCGCTGTTGTGACGGGCAGCGATGAGGGCGGCCTCGTTACAGACATTGGCAATGTCGGCACCCGAGAAGCCCGGTGTCTGTCGCGCCAGGAATTCGATGTCTACGGTATCGTCAATCTTAATGGGTTTCAGATGCACCATGAATACCTCTTTGCGCTCGTTGAGGTCGGGAAGGTCCACATGTATCTGACGGTCAAAACGTCCAGCGCGGAGCAGGGCGGAGTCGAGCATATCGGCACGGTTGGTAGCGGCGAGGATGATGACACCGCTGTTGGTGCCGAAGCCGTCCATCTCCGTCAGAAGGGCATTCAACGTATTCTCTCTTTCATCGTTGCCACCCATGGCGGGGTTTTTCGAACGGGCACGACCCACGGCATCAATCTCGTCGATGAAGATGATACAGGGCGACTTGGCCTTGGCCTGTGCAAAGAGGTCGCGCACACGACTGGCACCCACACCGACGAACATCTCCACGAAGTCGGAACCCGACATCGAGAAGAACGGTACACCTGCCTCACCGGCCACAGCCTTGGCTAACAGGGTTTTACCCGTTCCCGGAGGACCTACGAGTAGGGCACCTTTGGGAATCTTACCACCCAGTTCGGTATATTTCTGCGGATTCTTCAAGAAGTCCACAATTTCCTGTATCTCCTGTTTGGCACCAGCCTGTCCGGCCACGTCCTTGAAGGTGATACCCAGGTCGCCACCCTTCTCATACATCTTGGCCTTCGATTTGCCGACGCTGAACACGCCGCCACCACCGCCCATGCCACCGCCCATCCGGCGCATGAAGAGAAAATACAGGCCGATGATGAGTGCAAACGGTAGTACATTATAGAGAATCATGTTGAACATTTCACTGTCTCGGTGGTTCTCATAACTATAGTCGCCTGTAAAGGTCTTGGCTTCCTTGGCGGCATTGACAAATTCCTCCACCTGGTCTGTCGAGCCGATCTCCACTTCCATATACGGTTCGTTGCCAGTCTGCTGGGCACTCTGGTGGAACACGTCACGGATATGCTCCGGCTTCACGTACATTTTCAGGGTGTTCTGGCTCTTGTTCACCACGATTTTCGAGGCATAGCCCTTTTCCACCATTGTCTTGAAGTTCGAGTAGGTGGCCTTGCTGGCGATGCTGCTGTTCTGCGGACCGCCGCTGGAGAACCAGAGTAGGCCGAGGGCGAGGATGGCAATGGCGTAGATCCAGTTCATATTGAACCGGGGCATGTTCATCTTCGGCCCGTTATTGTTGTTGGGGTTTGGTCTCTGATTATTATCCATATTAGTCTAAGTCGGGGATGAAAGTTAATTTGGCATCTTCCCAGAGATGCTCCAAGTCGTAATAGTCGCGAACGTCAGGCAGGAAAATGTGAACTAGAACGTCCGTATAGTCCATCGCTACCCATTGTGCATGTTCCAAGCCCACTACGTGGGTGGGCTTTTCCTTCAATTGCTTGCGGGCAAAGTCGCCTACCGACTCCGTGATGGCCTCCACCTGTGCGGGAGAGTTGCCTTGACATATGATAAAGTATTTGCAGATGGTTCCGTCGATCTTTGTCAGGTCGGCAATGACGATGTTGCTGCCCTTCTTCTCCTGGATACCTTCTGTGATGGTCTTAACAAGTGCTTTTGTTTGTTCCATTAAAATATAAATAGGTGAAATCTTTTGCAAAGGTACTTTAATTCACGCGAAATGCAAAATAAAAGCGGAAAAATTGCGGTTTTTTATATTTTTTCTCCGAAAAGTTTTGGTAGTTCCGGAAAAAGTAGTACCTTTGCACTCGCATTTTAAGAAATGCTCGTGCGATGTCAGACTGCACCTCAGCAAAAAGCGAGTCCGAGTACCCCAACAGAAGGAATTGCCAAGTAGTTGATAATCAACACTTGGCAATTTCTTGTTATTTGGTGTATCCGCTTTCAGGATTCTCATACATGGTGATGGGGATGCGGAACTTCATCATCTCATCAAGGTTGTGAACGGGATGCTCCACATCCGATGGGATGGGACGTTTGGAGAACGTCTGAAAATAGAGCAGACAGGCGTCGCGCCACCATTCGGAATCGCGGACTTGGATGCGGAGTTTATGCTGCACCTCTTCGAAGCGCTGTACATCGATGTAGGGCTGCATGGCATCCCAGATGGTGAGGAAGCGACGGGCCTCGTAAACCCCGTCGTTGTATTTGTGGCAGAGTTCGTTCCAAAATGTGCGTCCGCTCTTCATCTTGTGATCCCAAGGCACGTGGTGGAACCAGGTCAACAGGTTCTCAGGACAGGTATTGATGTCGTTGTACAAATTGCAGAGTTCTTCGGGATACTGCTTGACGTTGGCTGAGCCTGTGAGCGTGCGGTCAAAGCCCAGTCCGATGCTGTCGGCCTTGTGGTAGTAGGGTGGGGTCCAGTCGGCTCTCAGTCCGCGTGGCGCATACCAGGGCTCCGGCCCGTAGTGGTGGGTGCCAGCAAAGATATGGTGGATGCCCAGTGGCATCATGTAGTTCACGCAGGCTTCGCGACTGGACATCATCATGTCAATAAGGATGCCCCAAGGATACCCATATTGTGCTGGATATTGCGCGCTACTAAGATTGATTGCATTGGTGAGACTCTTGAAGGATAAGGGGGGGGCGAATGTCTGTTGCAGCCATTCGTCGGCAATATCTTCCGACTTTAACGAGGGGTTCCATGCCAAGCGTCCGAAGGCATACCAGTTAGACTGTGCAAAGTGATGGCCGCACCAGTTGGTGTCGTCACCAATGTTAGCCACACCCGCCATTGCTTTCAGGCTACCGGGCTTCACAAACGAGAAGAATTCCTGCCACATGGGGGCGAGATATACCAGATGATTGGCGGCACCGAGATACTCTTGCGTAATCTGGAACTCCACCATCATCTGCGTCTTCTGCATGGCAGTGAACAGCGGACTATATGGCTCGCGTGGTTGGAAGTCCACGGGGCCGTTCTTGATCTGGATGATGACATTATCAGCAAACTGTCCGTCGAGCGGCATAAATTCCAGATAGGCCTGGTTGGCGCGGTCTGGACTCTGGGGCGCATAGACGAAGGCGCGCCACATCACAATGCCCTTGTGGGGTTTCAGCACACCAGCCAGCATATTGGCACCATCGGCGTGGGTGCGTCCGAAGTCCTGTGGGCCAGGCTCTCCCTCGGAGTTGGCCTTCACGAGGAAACCGCCGAAGTCGGGAATCAGTTTGTAGATTTCGTCCACCTTATTCTTCCACCATTTGACGACCTCGGCATTGAGCGGGTCGGCAGTTTCCAGTCCACCTACCTTGATGGGCGAGGCGAAATTAATAGATAGGTACACGCGTATACCGTAGGGGCGCAACTGGTCGGCGATAGCCTTGGCCTTTTCCAGACTCTCGGTCGTGAGAGCCTCGGGCTTGGCATTCACATTGTTGAGCACGGTGCCATTGATACCCACAGAGGCATTGGCACGGGCGTACATCTTCATGCGTTCCGGGTCAGGATTCACGAAGATACTATGTCCTGCAAAGCCACGCTCCACGGTGCCATTGGGGTTATCCCAGTGGTTCAGGATGCGCAGGTCGTAGAAGGGCTCTTCCTTGATGTCAAGGCCGTTGCACCGTTCCCCCGTCTGTTGCAGGCGCAGCAGGTGATAGGCACCGTAGAGTAAACCAGCATCACTGGTGGCCGTTATCACGGTCTTGTCGTCCTGGCTCTTGATAGTATAGCCGTCCTTAGCTATACCCTTTTGACGTTTTAAAACTACAGGACCACCCTGCCAGTAGGTTTGCAACTCGGTCAGAGCCGTTCCTTTGACGCCTGTAATCGTTGCTGTGGTGTTGGCATTGTTGAACCGTAACCACAGACGGCTGCCGTCTTCAGCGACAGCAGTACTCCATCCTGCCATCAACAGGAAAAGAGCAGAGATAAGGAAATTTTTCTTTATCATAGTTTATCTCAAAATAATTATTCTTGCTTTATAACTTGTCGTTGAGTGGGTTCTGAACTGTCTGTACTGTTTTTAACGGTAGATTGTCAGACGATCCACCTACGAGGACAGTGATGTCGCCAGACTCCAGAGACCATGACTGTGTAGACTCATCCCAGTGACAAAGGTCGTCACGGCGCAGGGGGATGGAAACAGTCTTTCGCTCACCAGGCTTCAGGGCTACACGACGGAAACCCTTGAGTTCTTTTATGGGACGCTCAATACGAGAAGTGGGACGAGAGACATAAACCTGTGTTACTTCTTCTGCAGCAAAGCTTGACGTGTTAGTGAGAACAAAACTTACGTCGAATCCCTCGACCGTAGGTGTCACCTTCAGGTCGCTGTAGGTAAATGTAGCGTAAGAAAGACCGTAACCAAAGGGATAGGCTACGGCAACATTTTTTTTATCGTACCAGCGATAGCCGACGAGACCTTCCTCGGCGTAGTTGGCGATGAGTTGTTGACGACGATCATTACTACGGTTACGGGTGATGTCCACAAAGATATCGCCCTGATTATTATTGCTGACGTTCTGCGGATAGGTGCCTGTGACATAGGCCGGCACATCCTCCAGTTTCTTTGGCCATGACATAGGTAGTTTACCAGAGGGCGTGATATTGCCGTTCAACACTTCGGCGATGGCCAGTCCACCCATGGAACCGTTAAACCACGACACCAAGAGGGCGGGTGATACGGTATCGACCGTACTGATATCCACTGGTCCACCGGCGACGATGACGGTGACGAGGCGCGGGTTCGCCTTGGCAAGGGCTTGGACTAGTTCGTCCTGTCCCGAGGGCAGGGTGATGCTCTTGCGGTCGGAACCCTCGGTCTCCACTTCGCGGTTGTCGCCAGCAAAGAAAATAACAAGGTCGGCACCCTTTGCCACTTTCACGGCTTCCGCCATCAGTTGAGGGTCGGCGGGTTGCTGTGGACTCTGTCGTTTGTTACGGCTGTCTCTGTCGAAACTCTTATAGCCTGGTGCGTAGGTGATTTTCTTCCCACCGCCGAGTACGGCCTGCAAACCTTCAAGGGGTGTAATTTCCTTGCGCGTCTTCACACCGGCACCCACACCGCCGAGGGCCATCTTCGTCACGGCATTCTCGCCGATGACGGCGATGCTTTTCACCTCCGTTAGGTTAATAGGCAGCAGGGGCCAGGGGCGGTTCTTCGCCGCCTTCAGGGCGTGCTTTCCGACAATGGGTTCGTTCTTTAGTAGTACGATGGAGCGGCGTGCTACCTGCAGGGCCGTCAGCATCTCATCATCGTTGCCCACGGGTGTTAAGTTGGCATGGTCAAAGGGGATGGGCGTCACCGTCAAACGCACGCGGAGGATTTCGCGCACACGTTGATTAATAATGTCTTCGCTCACCTTGCCCGTCTTCACCGAGTCGAGCAAAGCCTGACCGAAGAAACGGTTACCGGGCATCTCTACATTCATACCTGCCGTCACGGCATCCACCGTCGAGTGGACACCACCCCAGTCGCTGATCACCATACCGGGGAAGCCCCACTGTTGGCGCAGAATGGTGGTGAGCAACGGTTTGTTCTCCGAGCACCAGCGTCCGTTCACCTTGTTATAGGCTGCCATCACGCCCCAGGCATCGGCCTCACGGACAGCCATCTCGAAAGGCCGCAGGTAGATCTCGTGCATCGCACGGTCGGAGATATGCACATCCACGAAACCGCGATAGTCCTCCTGGTTGTTCAGGGCGTAGTGTTTCAGGCAGACGGCGGTGCCATGTTCCTGTGCGCCCCGTGTGTAGGCCACGGCGAGCATACCGCTCAGCAATGGATCCTCGCTCAGGTATTCGTAAGTGCGTCCGCCGGTTGGTATGCGCTGGATGTTGATGGCCGGGCCGAGAATCATGTCTTTGCCGCGCAGCCGGGCCTCGCGGCTCATGCCCCGTCCGTAGTTGTAGGCCCATTCGGTACTCCATGTGGCGGCAAGTGCCGATCCTGTGGGAAAAAAGGTGGCGGAGTCTGTGGTGAGGTTGGCGGAGTTCCAAGAGTGGGGTTCCATTTCTTCTCGTATGCCGAATGGTCCGTCAGCATACTCCATGTCGGCGATGCCCAGGCGGGGGATGCCTGCCGATGAGAACATGTTCTTTCCGTGGAGCATGGCAATCTTCTCTTCGAGGGTCATACCCTTGATGATGTCGTCAATCTGTTGCTCATGCTCAAGCAACTTGCTCTGGTATATCTGTGCTTGTACAGTGACGGACGAGATGGTCAGAGCCATGATAGCGAGAAATATTGAAATCTTCTTTACCATATTATTGAGGTTTTTGTGTATCATCGTCTGCAAATATACAAATCATTACCAAGAATCCCGCTGGTAGGCGGGATTCTTTATTGTTATTTGTTCTCGGCGTCGATGGCCTTAATCTTTTCGCGGACCAAGTTCATCTCATCTTTTAGTTTCTGCACCTTGCGGTTCATCTCGTCGATGAGGCTGTTACCTTTCTTACTGCTCGCATTGAGGAAGCCGAGGTTGTTCTCGTAGGTCTGTACCTCCTGTTTAATGGCCTCGTACTGGCGGAACAGACGGGCGCGCTCGTTGTCGAGAGCATTCTCTCCACGCTCTGCTACCTGCTTCAGGTTTTGTTTGAAGTTGGTGAGACGCTTCTTGGCGACACTGATGTTCAGGTCCTTATAGAGTTTGTCGAGTACGGCATGGTATTCCTCATAGATCTTGTCCTTCTCCTTGAAGGGTACATGTCCGATGGCCTGGTACTCCTCCACGAGTTGCTGTACCTTCTCCTGGATACCTTCGCCAGCCTCTTCGGCTACGGCCTTGAGTTTCTCGATGACATCACGTTTCTTCTCAAGATTGGTGTGCTCCTCACCGCGCTGACCTGCACCGGCAGCATTGCGGGCCTCGAAGAATTTGTTGCAGGCTCCGAGGAACTCTTCCCACAACTGGTCACCGAGTTTCTTAGGTACCATACCGATGGTCTTCCATTCTTTCTGGAGCGCAATGAGCTTGTCGCTGGTAGACTTCCAGTCAGTGGAGTCTTGCAGGGCCTTGGCTTTCTCGATGAGCGCGCGCTTCTTCTCGGCATTCTCCTTGAAGGTATCCTTGAGACCTTTGAAATATTGTGCCTTGCGACCAAAGAAGTCGTCACAGGCGGCACGGAAACGTTCGAAGATTTTCACGTTCATCTTCTGCGGAGCGAAACCGATAGTCTTCCACTCGGTTTGCACGTCGATAATCTCCTTGGTGTGCTTCTCCCAGTCGCTGCTGCCTTTGTTTTCTTCGGCGGCAATAGCCTCAACTTTCTCGCAGAGAGCGGTCTTACGGGCCAGATTATCTTCTTCCTTGGCACGGATACCTTCGAAGTGCTGTTGGTGCCGCTTGTTGATGACGGTAGAGGCTGCCTTGAAACGGTTCCATATCTCCTCGCGCAGATCCTTATTGACAGGACCGATTTCGCGGTATTCTGCATGGAGTTTCTGCAACTGGTGGAAAGCACTGATGACATCCGTCTCGTCAGCCAGGCGCTCGGCGGCCTCACAGAGTTTGGTCTTCAGTTCGAGATTTTTTTTGAAGTCGTATTCACGAGCCTCGCTGTTGAGTTTCAACAGGTCGTAGAACTGTTCCACATAGAGTTGGTAGTTGCGCCAGAGTTCACTGGCCTTCTCTGCTGGCACGTTCTTGATTTCTTTCCACTCTGTCTGCAGGGCTTTGAACTCCTGATAGGCTTTGTTGGCCTCCTCAGGCGAGGTAATCATGGCCTTTATTTTCTCAATGATGGCAAGTTTCTTTTCCAGGTTCTCCTGTTTCTCAGCCTCCTGCTCCTTGAAGAGTTTGGCACGCTTCTCCTTGATGATACCCATCTCAGCCTTGAAGACTTCCTCGTCCTCATCAGGCGTAATCTGGTAGGCATCGGGATCACCGCCAGCGTCGAGGTAGGCCTTGAGGTCGGCTTCACGCTCGGCAAAGTGCAGTTTGTAGAAAACGGTCTTCAGGTAGTCGATCTCTTCCTTCTGAAGAGGCTCATCGCCGTGTGCAATGTCCTTGATGCGGTCGATCACCTCCTTCTTGGTCTCGTAGACCTTCTGAGGCTGTTCTTCCTCGGCTTGAGCCTGTGTCTCTTCGGCTGGTGCCTGTGCTTCTTCGGCAGGAGCCTCTACGACTTCAACTGAAGCCTCCGTTTCTGCGGCTGCTGGGGTTTCTACTTCAGGAGCAGTTGCTTCCTGGATAACTTCTTCTTTTACCTCCTGTTCGAGGATGTTGTCTTGAGAGTCCATCATTTAACGATTAGTTACTGACTTGATTATGTTCACGCAATATTCCGCAAAATTAAATATAATTTTCGGAACATCCTAACAATTAACATTCTTTATGTATTAAACGAGCCTTTTGTGGCGGAAAAACCACCAGCAGGCACCAGAAACGCCAATGGAGAGGATGATGGCGATGATGAAACCCCAGGGCTTGGATTCCATACCGTTGACGAGGTTCATACCGAACATCGAAGTAATCAGCGTGGGAATCATCATGATGATGGTGACGGAAGTCAGGGTACGCATCACCGTGTTCATATTGTTGTTGATGATACTCTGGTAGGTGTCCATCGTCGATTCCAGGATGTTGGAGTAGATGAGAGTGGTCTCGCGGGCCTGTGTCATCTCGATGTTGACATCCTCAATAAGGTCGGCATCCAACTCGTCAATCTGGAGTTTGAATTTAAGTTTCGAAAGCAGGGTCTCGTTGCCTCGGATGGAGGTCTGGAAGTAGGTGAGCGAGTCCTGCAGACGGCTCAGACCAATCAGACTCTCGTTGTTCACCTCCTTGTCGAGGTTGCGCTTGGCCTTGTCGACGAGCATGGAGATCTGTTTCAGACGTTTCAGGTACCAGACGGCACTGGAAAGGAAGATACGGAAGATCATATCGACATGGTCGGTAAACCCCTCGCCGCGCTTCTGTTGGTACGAAACGAAATCAATCATCATATTCGTCTCGTAGAAGCAGACGGTGATGGTGACGTCGCGCTTGTGGATGATACCGAGGGGTACGGTGGTATATGGTGTTCTTGACCGTATCTCCTTAACGTAGGGGATACGGAGGATGATGAGCATCCAACCGTCGTCGTACTCATAACGGGCACGCTCGTCGGTATCGCTGATGTCCGACATGAAATAGTCGGGGATATTGAACTTCTCTTCAAGTTCGCGCTGGTCATCTTCGGTGGGGCATGTCACCTGTATCCAGCAATTGGGCTGCCACTCTGTGAGTTGGCTCAGTCCGCCTTGGGTGTTCCAGAATGTCTTCATTGTGCTAATCCTTTTTTCGTTTGTGAAATGGTTTTAGCGGCAAAGGGATTAGCAGCCTTGCTCGCTATCCCCCGCCATTACAAATCGTAATTGTCCGCCGGGTAATCGTCCATAATTTTGTTACTAATTTGGTTTATCGGGTGCAAAGGTAAATAAAAAAATCCGCAGATGCAAACTTTCTGCGGATTTTTTTCGGAATTACTTGCCGAGGATGGCCGACTTGCTTGTTTGGTCCACATGGACATCCTCGTGCTTCGTCTTCCGTCCAAAGTCGAAAGTGTAGGCAAGGTTCACATATAGCCAGGGTTTCAGCGATGCCTGTACAGACCGTTGGTTGAAAGAGTAGAGATCTGCATTCCGCCACATTTCGTGGAATTGGCTATGGGCGAAAGGTTTGCGCACACCTAATTGGCAGTTTAGATTCCTTTTGCCGTAAGTGATGCTCAGACCGTAGTCAGCAGGCTGGCGGAAGAAGGCAGGGCCGTAATCAGCCAGATATGCCTTTGTGCCACTTTTAAAGAAAGCATAGAATGTCCATGGACCAGCATAGTAACGGACATTAATGTTACCGATGAGGCAGTTACTGGCATCGCCAAGATAGCCTGTCACCAGATGACGCACAGTTTCCACCGTGCCCTGCAGTTGCAGATTGCGCTTCATCAAGAAGAAGGTCTGAGTGACATTGAGACTCATTTTATGGACATTGCCCTCGCTGATATAGGAGTGGATCAGATGGTCGCCTTCGGTATAGAACCATTCCTTGGGGATATTGTGAATGCCTTCGTGTTCGGCAGTCATGGAGAGACGGTAGTTTTTCGCATTGAAATTGTAGGTGAATAGTTGCGTCTCAAAGATGGCTTTTTCCAGTTCGGGATTACCGCGCTGAGTCTCATAGCGGTTCATTTCCTGATCAACATTGCTGGTAATGTCTGGATCCGGGAAGTTGTTGCCTAAGTAGAAACTTGCCGACAGATTATGCTGCTGATGAGGTACGAAACGTGCTGTGACTGCTGCCCTCGACGAGAAATGATTCTGCTGGTAATCCTGTATTCTCCAGTGGGCCAGGCTGAAACCAAAGGGCCTGAGCGAGAGATACAGCTTCTTATTGAAACGATGGTTGTAGATTGGAAACACCAGTAATTCGTTAGCACGCAGTTTCTGGTCGCTAACGGTAGTACCGGTATAATAATCGTCGTATCTGCTATAGAGGTCTAATACCTGGATACATATATCGTCATGTTCGCCCAACTGGTTGGTGTAGATGGCATAGGACATGCTTGTCAGGCTGTTCTCTTTTGTGTAGTTGTTTACCAGATAGCCATTCTCTGTGAGACAGGAGTTGTAGCGGTGATGGCCGAATTGCAGGTCAGCATATACTGTCAGATTCTGTTTCTTGCTGATGGCATAGTCGGCGTTGAGGGTAATGGATGGGTCAATATTGCGGGAGTCACGGGAACGTATGGCCTGGGTCTTCTCATTGACTTCCCCTGTATATGTTATGTCCTGATAGTTGTTATACACAGGCTGTTTAGACCAATTGATTTTAGCCCTCGCCGTCAGGTTTAGCTTATCTGTCTGATAGCGGGTGCGCAGCAGTCCGTAGTAAGTCCAGTTTTTGACGTGGTCGCTGCTGATGGAACTGCTCTTGTGGAAGGAGGTCGTACCGGTGGTGATGTCCTCTTCTTTCTGGCTCTCAAGGCTACGTTGGTTGGAATAGTTCATGCCAGCCAGTATGACGTAGTGCATCTTTTTGTTGTCGAGGTTCACCTGTACAGAGTTGTTGCCACCAACGTTGATAAATTTGGTGTTGCTCTTCAAGGCCACATAGCCGCCGTAGTTGTATTGCCGCGTGATGAAGTTGACCACTTGTTCATCGTTTGCGTATTTGCCAGTAGGCGTTTCAAGGAATTCTATGCGGAGGATGTCCTTCGGACGTATCTGAGAGAGTTCGTCCTGATTGACCTTGCGTCCGTCAATGTAGAGGCTGACACTCTTGCCGTTGTTTGAACTGATGCTTTGCGTGATAGGGTTCACGTCGAGTTGTGGGATGCCGAGGTTCGAGAGCAGGCCGAGGCCGTCACTGGCAGCATTACGCTGTCGTTGGTTTGGCATATATACATCCTTATCAAGTTGACTGTGCATCAGATTGCCCTCTACTACCACTTCACTAATGTGGTTGGTAGTCTCTTGCATGGTGATGGTGCCAAGGTTACCCGTCTCACAATTTAGAATGAGTGTCTCGTAGCCGATGCAACTGATACGTACACGTACCTGCTTCTCCGTGGTGGGAATGACGAAGTCGCCGTTCTCGTTGCTCACACCACTGCTGACGATGGCCGAGTCGCTGACGTTCAGCAGGGCGATGTTGGCGTAGATGACGGGGTGCTTCTTGCTGTCAATGAGCCGTCCGATAAGCTTGCTTCCAGTCTTAATCACTGCTTCGACGAAGATAAGACTGTCTCCCTCGACCTTCATGGTGATGGGATAGAAGCCGATGCATTCGCGGATGGCCTCGGGGATGGTGAGTCCGTTGAAGTTCTTCGTCACGGTGTAGTCCTCCAATTCGTTGTGGATGAACGAGATCTTATAACGGTTGGTAGCATGGCGCAGGTCTACGAGTACTTTCGACATGGTTTTGTCTTTATAGTTACGACTCACGCGTTGAGCCTCTGCTACCTGTACTATCGCACAGAGCAGCAAGCAAAGAATTAGTTTCCTCATGGCATGAACCTCCCTACTCAATAATGATACTGTCACCCTTCAGACTGATGCTGACGTGGTCGAAATGACTGATTTCGCTGGCAATCTCGCTAATGCTGTTCGACTGGTTCCACTCATAGTATAGTCTGAGGTGACGGACGGAGTCGTGGCGATAAGCAGGCTTCACCTTATAATATATAGAGAGGCTGTCGACAATCTGCTGTAACTCCGTATTCTCGAAGACAACCGTATGCGGCAGCACATTGATGTCTTCTTCTGATGGTTGCTGTGTATTTACCATCCGCGTCTCTTGTGTCGGGGACTGCAAATTTCCTCCAACATCAGTTTGGGTGTTACGGATGATGTGGACGGCGGCCAACGCGATGCCTGAGAGCATCATCACACCGACGAACATGGCGGCGATGCGCCATAGCCTGATAGGCTGTGGTTTCATGTATTTGTCTTCGAAATGCCGCCACTCCTGTTCTATCTGTTCTTCGCTGACGGTCTCGCCATCGAATATTTCCTGCCACTCCTCGTCGCTGTAGTGCTTGGGGTTTTCGGTCATCTGGGTCAGTTTCCTTAGCTTTTCCATACAAAATGCTTTTTGAGTTTTGTTAATCCTTTGGCAATGTGCTTATAGACAGCAATGCGGCTGATGCCAAGTTCATCGGCAATCTCGTTGTAGTGCTTGTCCTCGCCATAGCGTCGGAGTATCACTTCACGGGTCTGCGGTGTCAGATTGTGTCTGATGTAGTGGAGAATGTCGTCTAATGGCAGTTCCTTGTAGTCTTCATCGATGGTCTCATGGGGGATGAATTTCTGGGCGCGCTCCTCAATCATCCTGTGCTTGACCATATTTAGACATTTGTTGCGGACACTGACCAACAGATAACTCTCCACCCGTTCTATATCCAGTTGGCGGTTACTCTCCAACAGTTCGGCGAACACGTCGCTCACCACGTCGCGGGCTTCTTCTGGATTGCAGAGCAATGTCTTTGCCGTCAAGAACATCCGCTTGTAGTACTGTCGGAACAGCGTTTCTATCATCTGCCTGTTTTGCATTGCCTTTTTATAGATAGTACAATCGTAGGTTGGAAATGCTAACCCATAAAAAGGAAAAATCCGCAGATTTCTGCGGATTTCCTTAGGTAGTTATTTCTCGGGGATGTCCTCGAGTGTCTTTTTCAGGAGTTCCCAGAAGGGTTCGACGGTGGCGATGAGGGCGCGCTCCGTAGTGGTATGCGGTGACTTCATCGTGGGACCAAATGATACCACGTCGAGGTGTGGATATTTGCCCAGGATGATGGAGCACTCCAGACCGGCATGATCCACTTGGATGATACCGTCCTGTCCGAAGAGTTCCTTGTACTCTTTCAGCAACAGATGGAGGATGGGGGATTCGGGATTCGGATCCCAGCCGCCATACGAGCCGGCGGTCTCCACCTTCATGCCTGCCATGTTGAAGCAACTCTCCAAGGTCTTCACGATATAGTCCTTCATATCCTCGCGACTGGAGCGGGCGAGAATCTGCAACGAAGCCTTGCCGCTACCTATATTAATAATGGCGAGGTTAGAAGAGGTCTCAACCACACTGGGGTAGGAGGGGATCATGCGTATCACACCGTCGTGACAACCGTAGATTGCATTGATGAGGTTGTCCTGAATCTCCACGGGAACTTCCATCTTCGGTGTTTCCACATCCTCGCAGATGACCTCAATACCACTCTCAATGCCTTTGTATTCATCGGTGAAATCGTCGAGCCAGTCTTGGGCGAGTTCCTTCAGCATGGCGACGTTCTCCTTCGGCAGTGTCAACACGGCTTCTGCCTTGAAGGGGATGGCGTTGCGCATGTTACCTCCCTGCCAAGAGGCTAAGCGGGCCTCGCATTCCTCGATGGCTTCGCGGACGAGGCGGACGAGCAGTTTGTTAGCGTTGGCACGACCCTCATGGATCTCCAGTCCTGAGTGTCCGCCGCGCAGTCCTTTTACTGTCACCTTCACGGCAGCATCCTCAGGATCCGTTTCTGCCTCCTGATAGTCTAAGGTGGCAGTCACATCGATACCTCCGGCAGAGCCGATGACGAACTTGCCCCAGTGCTCAGAGTCGAGGTTCATCAGGATGTCACCTTTGAGTTCACCTGCGGGCAGGGCATTGGCACCAAACATACCCGTCTCTTCATCGGCAGTGATGAGGGCTTCGATAGGGCCGTGTTTTAAGGTCTTGTCCTCCATGATGGCCATGATAGAGGCGACGCCCAGACCATTGTCTGCACCGAGGGTCGTGCCCTTGGCCTTCACCCACTCACCGTCAATCCAAGGTTGGATGGGATCAGTCTCGAAGTTATGGGTACTCTCGGGTGTCTTCTGCGGAACCATGTCCATGTGGGCCTGTAGGATGACGCCCTTCTTGTTCTCCATGCCTGGAGAAGCAGGCTTACGCATAACAATGTTATCGGCAGGATCCTTGAAAGCCTCGACACCTGCCTGTTTGGCGAAGTCGAGCAGGAACTGCTGAATTTTTTCCAGATGTCCGCTGGGGCGCGGTACTTGTGTCAGTGCATAAAAGTTCTTCCAGATGCACGCTGGGTTCAGATTCTTAATTTCACTCATAGTTATGTCGTTTTGGGGTTTATACGTTTTGTAAAAGAGAGGGCGGCCCAGGCATAGATGCCGAGGACAATCACCAACAGTGTCTGTACGGAATGTACGATGAGTACGAACCAAAGGGCCTGTTCGTCGGCGACACCGTAGAGAATTAGCATCGTCTTGATGGCAAAGTGCCACGGCCCTGCACCATTCGGAGTGGGTACGATGACGGCAAAGTTGGCTACCACAAAAGATACCAGTGCACAACCGATACCGAGGTTTGCTGTAAAGTCAAAACAGAAGAAGGTGAGGTAGTAATGCAGGAAGTACATCACCCAGATGCCGATGGAGAAAAAGAGGTAGAGCGGCAGATTCTTGATGCCCCGCAGCGAGAGTATCCCCTCCCAGATGCCACTCAGTGTCATCTTCACCTTATTATATATAGATAGGTTCTTCAACAACAGGTGCAACAGGATGAGGACTGCCACGCCGCAGATAATCGTCACTAGCCAACCTGTTAAGGAAAAACCTTCTAAGATACGGTCAAGTGAGGTACCGGTCTTTCTGAAAAAGGTACCGAAGATACTCATCTCTATCAACAGGATGATACCCGAGTAGATCATCACAATCAGCGTGTCGACGGCCCGTTCTGTTACTACCGTACCTAATGCCTTGCTGAACGATACTCCGTCGTAGCGTTTCAAGACAGCACAGCGCGAGAACTCGCCGATGCGCGGAATCACAAGACTGGCAGCATACGAGATGAATACGGCATGTATGCAGGTGGAGTTACGTGCTCTAATTTTCTGACCAGATGGCGTTTGTTTGGCTGTGCTCGGGGAAAGGTCTTCAATGGGATCCAATGTCTGCTTCCAGCGCCAACCACGGAACATTTGTGCCAGGATGCCAAAAGGGAATGAAAGCAACATCCATGTCCAGTTCATCTCTTCCGTCAGCACATGACAGATCGTAGAGAAGTCCTCGCCACGGTACATCCACCACAATATCGCACCGCCCAAGATGAAAGGCAGCACAATCTTCGCGATGTATGCAAGGATGTTTTTCGTTTCCATTGGTGCAAAGGTACAAAAAAGAAGTGAAAAGTGAAGAGTGAAAAGTGAAAAACTTTGCAAAGTAATCATAATTTCTAATTTCTAATTACTAATTTCTAATTAAAATGATGTACCTTTGCACCCAAATGAAACAAGTAAGACCGAAAAAGAATCTTGGTCAGCACTTCCTGACTGACTTGAACATCGCCAAGCGGATTGCCGATACGGTGGACGAGCCTTATGCGGAACTGCCAGTGCTGGAAGTCGGCCCTGGCATGGGAGTGATGACACAATATCTGGTGGAAAAGCCCCGTCCGTTGAAGGTGGTGGAGATCGACCGTGAGTCTGTGGCTTATCTTCGTGAGAACTTCCCACGCCTTAATAATAATATAATAGGTGGCGATTTCCTCCGAATGGATTTAAATGAGGTCTTCGAGGGTCAGCAGTTTGTGCTTACGGGGAATTATCCCTACGATATCTCCTCACAAATATTCTTCAAGATGCTCGACAACAAGGACCTGATTCCTTGTTGTACGGGAATGATTCAGCATGAGGTGGCCGTCCGTATGGCTGCCAAGCCAGGCAATAAACAGTATGGCATTCTCTCCGTGTTGATTCAGGCGTGGTACGATGTGGAGTATCTCTTCACCGTCGAACCCTCGGTCTTCAATCCACCGCCCAAAGTGCAGAGTGCCGTTATCCGTATGACCCGCAATGCCGTTACAGATCTCGGATGCGACGAGAAACTCTTCAAACGTATTGTCAAGGCTACCTTCAACCAGCGGCGTAAGATGCTCCGTGTCTCCCTCCGCCAACTATTCGATGCTGCTCATCCTGCTCCGGAAGGTTTCTTTGATGACCCCATGCTGACCCGTCGTCCTGAACAACTCTCTATTTCAGAATTCATTGCTTTGACAAATAAGGTTGCTGCTGAATTGACATAACAGTCAGATGAAACGAATCACTCTATTGCTGCTGCTTGTGGGACTGGTACTGATGGTGTATGGCCAAAGTACGAGCCATAAGAAACTGTCGGGCTATGTGCGACAGGCGGTGGCGGAGAACCGTAGCCAACTCTTGACGCGCAGTGTTGATGGTGCCCAAAGTTCGCGCAGTATCACCGCCTTTGTCAGAATTGAGGAGAAGCAGGCTGATGACATCCTCCGGAAATATGGTTGCAGGAAGTATGCCCAATGGGAAGATATTGTGATTGCAAGTATTCCGTTAGAGAATATAGAGGCATTTGCAACAGAAAGGGCTGTGAGCCGTATTGAGGCGAATGGTCGTGCCAGTGCCTTGATGGATACGACGGCGTTGGTAGTAAATGCTCTTCCCGTTTATGAATCTTCCGACACTCATCCTGCCTATACAGGAGCAGGGGTGGTCATCGGAGTGGAGGATATTGGCTTTGACCTGACACACCCAAACTTCTATGATGCCTCAGGTCGTCAATATCGCATTGGGGCTTTTTGGGATCAGTTGTCGAAGGACACTATCGGCAGTCCTTTACCCGTTGGCCGTGATTATATCGGACAGTCAGAGATTTTGGCTTACGGACAGTCAACCGATGCTCCAACCCAGACGCATGGCACGCATACCTCAGGCACTGCTGCGGGCAGTGGTTATGACACCAAGTACAGAGGAGTGGCTTTCGAAAGTGACATCTGTCTGGTGAGTAATGCCGTCACTGATGATATTGAGTATATCGACTCAGCAGATATATACAAGTATACCTCAGCCATGGATGCCTTAGGCATGAAATACTGCTTTGACTATGCCAGTCTGCAAGGAAAACCATGTGTCGTCTCATTCAGTGAAGGTTATAGTCCCTATCTTGACGAAGAAGACAGTCTCTTTTCTGCTGTGCTGGATCGTATGACGGGACCAGGCCGAATCATCGTTACTTCTGCCGGCAATGAGGGTATAGAAAGGACTTATTTTGAAAAATCAGCCATACAACAGGAGGCAGGAGCCTTTATCCGTTGCTTTAAGGAGGCGGCAGTGTACCGTTTTACTTCTTCTGAACCCCTTCGACTGATGCTTTATTATTATCAGAAAGGGAGTAATATGCCTACCGACACCCTCTCTTTCACAACAGCCGAGGTGGTTTATGATAGTATCATGACCAAAGAACTGATATGTGCTGACGACTCCCTTTCTCTGTCCATCTACCGCTATTCGTCATCATTTCTCGACGAGGATGTCTATCAGATACTTGTGAAGGCGAATCGTACCCTCGACTCTTTCCCGCCATTGGCGTTGGTGTTTGAAGGGGAAGGTTTGATTAAAGTCTATGGTAATTCGAAGATGGCCTTTAAGTCTCATGAAACCGATAGTCGGTGGTCTGCAGCCCAGAAGGGACACAATATCTTTGCGCCAGGCTGTTTTCCTGCAGTGATCTGTGTGGGAGCCACTGCCCATAGAATGGAGATTGTGAATGAAAAGGGCGATGCAAAGGGTACTATGGATGGGACAATTCAGGGGTTGTTGGGCCCGTTCTCCTCGACGGGTCCTACGATGAGCGGTCTGATGAAGCCAGACGTCGTGGCTCCTGGGGTTAATGTCGTTTCTTCCTATAGTCATATCTTCCACTCAGAAGATGACATTGTCGGATGGTCCGAATTTCAGGGAGAAAGATATCCCTGGGCTGCCGACACGGGAACCTCCATGTCAACACCCGTAGTGGCTGGCATCATTGCTCTCTGGTTGCAAGCCAAGCCTGATTTGACACCAGACGAGGTGCGTCAGATTCTTTCCTGTAGTTGTCGTCAACCAGACCCCAGTCTTGCCTATCCAAATAACTTCTATGGCTATGGGGAGATTGATGCCTATCGGGGATTATTGGAAGTTCTAGGGCTTTCAAAGGTAGAGGGCGTCAGTTTACACCAACCCCAAAGTGTACAGGTCCGACCTGTTGATGGTGGCTTACGACTAGTCTTCGACGGTGTTACGCAGACATCTGTCTCAGTCAGCATCTACGATCTCTCTGGTTTCTGTATCTATTCAGAAAGACAGAAGGTCAATGGCACAGAGATGACCATTGACCTTCCATCTGTCTCAAAGGGCGTTTATGCCGTTCAGATCACAACCCCAGACAAACAGTTTCAAGGCTCCTGTCTGGTCAGGTTGTGATACATTTTCTATCGTATAATCATTTTCTTCGTCTTACCATTGCTCATCTTGATAATGGTTACTCCCTTGTGACTCTCTTTGACGGGACGGCCCTTCAGGTCATATTGTCCGGAGATACCGTTGTTGTCAAGAATAGGATCGTGGATGCCATTCTCAATGATAGCGTCGTCGATAGATGCTTCAAGAGTTGTGAGAGCCATGGTCGTCACGTCAAGAGAGAGGGCAGAGAGCATGGTTTTGACATCGGCGATATTTGAAGCAATCGTCTCTGCAGCGTTGTCTTTTGCAATAACCAACAATTCTTCTGCTTTTGCAATGGCTTTGTCATAGGCGGAAGTTGTTGTGATGCTATTGATGGCGGCAGCCTGTTCCTTGATGCTCGAAAGTGCATCAGCAAGTTTGGTCTTCAGGTCAGCGTTGTCCGTCTCAATAGTGGCTAACTTGTCTGACAGATTACCAATACCTGTTTCATACTCTGCTTTGGAATTCTTCAGGACTTTCAGTTGATCTGTAAACTCCTTCTTTTGTTCCTCTGTCAGTAATTCATTGGCAATCTTCTTCTCTATATCAGCAATCTTCGTATTAAGGGCTTTGGCAGCAGCCGTTGCATCTTTGATCTGAGTCTTTAGAGTGGCAATCTCTTTCTCGTTGGCAGAGATTTTTTTCTGTTGAGCCTCAACAGCAGACTTCAGGTTCTTATACACATCAGCCAGATCTGCACGGTCTTCGTCAGTCACCTCGGATGGGGGAGCAGGAACCGTGATGTCGGTCACCTTGAATTTCATATCTTTATTGGTGACGGTGACTTCTATCACATGTTTATCGGCATTCTTGCATAACTGCCATTCCCCTTTGCCTGATTCACGGCTATAAGCCTTGATATAATAGGTGCCAGCCTTCAGATTCGCACCAAAGTTGTTTGTGCCGATGGATGGAGCGAACCATGCGTTCTGTGCCAACGAGGTTACATTCATCCCGTTCACTTGACCTTGAAGTGTTCCAGAAGCATTGGTAATGCCATAGCCAAGGTCAAAAGTGTAGATGTTAGCCAGATCATTTGCAAACTTCAAGGTCATTGCAAATGGGACACCACCGCTTGAAGTCTTGGAAGCCTGGTATTCCGTTTCAGTAGGAGCGGTAAAAGGATCGGTAAGGGCTCCGACTTTCGCATCTTCGAGTGTTGCTGTTACAATCTCCGAGAAGGTACCATCCTCCTTGGATAAGAAAATAACGGCCTCGTGGCTTAATTGGAAACCTTGCCCACTGGAGGAACCGCCTACGCCTTGCCATTCGGGTGTCAGATCATCCAAGAGGAAGAAGCCGTTCTCACGACCACCCCAGCCCCAGTTGATGGCATACATGCCATGACCGTCGTATCCGTGAAGGATAAAGGCGTGTCCGGCTCCGTCTTCTGTCTGTCCGCCATAGATGACTGGACGGTTTGATGCAACCTCATGATAGAGCATTCTGTCCCATTCGTCCTCAGAGAAACGGTTACGTTTCACATAGCGTGTCCCTTTACTGTAACCAAAATATTTTTTAAGGGCTTCAGGGACATTAGCGAGAGCAGCAGAACTGCCACCGGAAGCAGGGATGTCATATTTCATTTTCACAGCCGTTCCACAATAAAGCATCAGGTTTGCCACGGCGTCTTTCGCTTCCTGGCTTGTCTCCTGTGTTAAGAAATCGTCGACCATCAGATTCCAAGACAAAGGCGTGCCTGAAGGAATGTCTTTCAAATCGGCATATTTGTCTCCTGAGGGGGAAATCCAGTAGAGTTCGTTTGAATAGCCGGGAATGGTGCTTTGTATCTTATTGACGAAATGCTGGAAATACAGGACCTGGGCCATTGCCGTAGCCACACAACCTGTTGCACAGTGAACACCCTCCTCGACATTGGAATAATATCCCAGAGGGGTCATTCCATCATAGGGGTCTCCTTGATCCCATTGTACTGTCATAAAGGGGGTGACGGCCAGATGGGATACAACGCGGGCAGGCGATGCGATTGCCTTGCCCTGTTGGATCAGACTAATTTGTGCGGCGTAACTATTCAACAGTGCCTTCATGGCTGGCGGCATTGAAGAAAGGTCAAATCTTCCTTCGGTAGAATACCCCAGAATGGCAGGTGTACTGTCGTCACCGCTGACGATGACGAATCCCTGATTGTCGCCGGCATTGAACACATAATAATAGTCTGGAGTCTGTTTGCCCTGTGAACGTGCCTTCGACATCTGTGTCTCGGCCAAGGTTAAAGACTGCATCCTGCCATCTTGAGACAGGAACTGTTGAGCACGGCGGAGGGCCTGCTCACGATTAATCTGTCCTGCCCACAATATGGTGGCGACAAAAGTCAGGGACATCAAAAATACGAGACGTTTCAAAGCAATCATGTTTTTTACTGTTATTATTCTAATACTGCATCACAGGTTTCGTGACGATTGTAACTATTGTAGGAGAATGACACGGGCCTGCTTGTTGTCCATGCCAGGCATGGTCCTACCGATAGAGGCGTTAATGTATGTTGGATCGCAGACGATGTATTTCTCTCCATCAAGCACGATGTAGTCTCCTGTCACTTCCTCCGGGAAATGGACTGCCATTGCCAGATGACCAGGATAGTATATCAGGATGGTCTTCAAACCAAGGATATCTCTGACAAGTCTTGACAACAGGATGGAACGGTCCTCACAGTCGCAATAGGGATAGTAAAGTGTCTCCTCAGCAAAGAAGGCACGGTCAACACCCCAGATCTCTTCATCGTACTTATATTGGAATCCTGTCTGTATCAAGTTCAGTAATCTGTTCATGGCATCTGGCTTTGACAGATTCTGTAACTGGGTGCGCAACTGGGGATAGAGTTCTTCTTTTACATCTTCTGCCAACGGTGTGTTGGCATACATGGCCCATCGTGTCATTAACTCGTCGTTCATACATGAAGGCAGATAGGTGTCATAGAACTTTAGCAAGTTCTTGTTCGTATGGATAGTCACCTTGAAGTCGGGATAACGATGTGACTGGATCGTACGAATATCTGACTGATTTAAATCGAATTTCTGTGCTGCCAGGATGATGAGTGACATACCCGTCTCATTGGGGAATGAGGCACGACAGATATTCAGGGTCTCTATCTCACCGTCAAGGAGGTAGAACTTGTCGCCATCAAGACGGTACGCCACCTTATTATATATAGTATGGGGACTGGCCATCAACAGAACGAGTCTGTCGTTGTCACGTCCCAAACGTACCTTGTAGCCCGACTGCGACAGGAGATAGCCCATCAACAATTTGGCCTCGTTACTACCCTTGCCGCAGAACGCATTTGTCAGTGCCTCCAGCGTCTGGTAGTAGGCCCAGTCAGAGAGTTGGTTCTCCTTGCGTATCTTCAGACAGTCAAAAAGCAGATTG
This sequence comes from uncultured Prevotellaceae bacterium, assembly GCA_902784565.1. Lineage (GTDB taxonomy): Bacteria > Bacteroidota > Bacteroidia > Bacteroidales > Bacteroidaceae > Prevotella. The sequence goes on along the minus strand of CACZVE010000006.1, from coordinate 38,092 downwards.
TCATACTTGATATCCGACAGTGCCTCGATGGCATTCGCCACATTGTCTTCAGTGACACTTGTCAGGGTGATACGGTTCCTATCGCTAAGTCTGACCTGATACTGCGTGCCGAAACTGTTAAAGGCAAAGACGGATTCCTCACCACCTTCCTGCTTGGGAACTGGTGTGATTGGAGCAATGGCCTTGGCCTCCTTTACTTTCTCCTTCACGGCGTCGTCATGCACCTTCTCTACGGCCAATTTCTGATTCTTTTTCTCCTTTTTCTTGAATAGCTTGGTTGTACGCTTCGCAATCTTACCGAGGAACGAGAACCAGGAAGCAGTACTCTCATCAGCAGTAGCGATCTCTCCTTTCAGGTCCGCATCATTCTTGGCTTGTTCGTAGGTGATGGGTTCCCCTTCTTCGCCTTCCTCATTGATGGGGAGGAATACGGGAGGTGCATCTTTTTCCTGTGGTGCCTTCTTTGGAGCCTCACCGGTGTACGACTCCCAGGCCTCACGCACGAAATTAATGTATGTCTGGGTACATTCCTGTCTGAAACTCCGGTATTCGTTGATCAGGTCTTTCTTGCTGAAGTTCATGTTGAGACTCATGTCAACATCCATGTTCATGTCAAGATCCAGATCCATGTCCATGTCCGACTCCTCGGCGATGGCCTGTTTTCTTGTAATGGCAGCCGGTTCAGTGACAATCTGTCCCTTGACGCCAGAACCCGTCATGTTGGCAAGCATGTTCTTCACATACTGGCGGGTGAGGTTCTCGACAGAGTTACGACTGTCCTTGAGCAAGACGGAGACAGGTGCCCTTCCCGGAGCCTTGATGGTGTACTTCTTGTTGGTGGCCTGGTCAACCAGTTCCAGTGTCGCATGGAACGGGATGTTAATGACCGTGCTTTTGTCTACGATATCTTTCACTTCCAATGGCAACCGCTGACCTTTGCTGGTCAGGAAAGTGATTTTTCCCTTGATGTTGGTGACCGTAAACTGGTCAGCAGCATGTGCCAGGATCACGAAGGCTACCGACAAGGAAAGAAGCAAAAACAATCTCTTTTTCATAATTAGTCCTCTTGATTTGAAAAACTATTGGATATTACTTTGTACAGATCCCCTGCAGGTCCTGTAAATGCTGAGGCAGACAAGGCCCATGCGAGGTTGATGCTGTAGTTGTATCTTGCAAACAAGATAAAGCCTAGATACATGACGAATGCCATCCATAGGAACTTGAGGATACCCATGACCAGGGCTGTCTTCAGTCCAATACGCAGGAACCTGTTCTTACGACTTTTCGCATATCTGTCACACCAGTCGAACAGGTATTTCGTGAATATCACAACAAGGAATGACACAATGGCGGTAATCCACCAAGGGGCACTCTTGATGTTAGTCTGCTTGACCATCGTCTCAATACCGTAGGCTAATAATTTGATACCAGGAATCTTACCTTTAGGAGTGAGATGCATGTCGATATCGTCTGCATATGCCCCGAACAGTACAATCCGGTCTGTCAGGTATTCGCCATATTCGGCAATGGAGTCGTATGGGATGACCCGGAATTCGATGGGTGCCCAGTTGATGGTCATCGTCTTGTCCTTGAGGGGCATGATCTCCTGTCCGGCATACTCGTCCGAGATGCGTTTGATCATCGAGGGCATCATCCGACCTTGTACCTTCTTGCCTAAGATGATCTGACGTCTCAGACCGTCATGGGTGTCAAGGGGCATGTTGGCCAATGCCTCCTTCAAATGGGGAATGGAGTCGGCAAAGAATGACTGTCTTACCTTCGTGTATTGTTCCCCGTCGAAGGATTCGTCAATATATTGCAGGGCGAAAACCGTTGATGTGTCATTGGCTGCCACAGCCGCTATCAGACTGTCACCTTCAGGATTGTCTGACTTGAGGCCTTCGAACTTGATATCGACGCCAACCACTTTCGGGTGTTGGGCCTGGACTTCCTGAAGGGCATAGGCGATGTCACGACGGTCTACTAACTCCGTCATGTCGACAATCGTCACGAGACGGCTTGTGTCACGCTCGGCACTGGTGCCAATCACCTGATAGTAGAAGTCCGTGATGGTGTATTCTTTCAACGCCTGCGTCAACGGGTTCATGATTTTCAGGTTGAGCGCAAACAATCCATAGACGCCCACAATACAAAAGGCTATGATTGTGGCCATCACATAGCGTACGGTGGTCTTATCGCCCTTGCCGCTCATTGTACGAAATCAACGTTGATGCCTTGTGCTTTCAGTCCTTCGTCAATCTCCTTCATGGCGGCGTTCACAGCCCTCTCACGGTTGTAGGCATAGCGAACCATCACTTCCACATTGCCGTTCTTCAGTTTACGATGGAGTTCCAGCACAGGCGCAATGGCACCAAGTTTCTGGATGACAAGTGACTTGCTTTTCTCAGTGGCAGCCGCTACAGACTGTGCCTCTTGATCTTGTATCTGCTTCGTCTTCACTTGGGTCTCAACCAGACGGGTGATTTCAGAAGAGATCTTTCCCACGAGGTCGCTCTTCGCCAACTCGCTGGCCTGTAACTTTGCAGCGTCATAGAACTGACCCGTGCTGATGGCTTCGCCAAAGGCATATTTGCACTGCATGTCCAGGTCGGTGTCAAACTCCATCACATAGGAACGGTCCAGTTGCTTCTCCATGGGGATGGCACCCGGGGCAACTTCCCAACCTTGCTTCTTGTAAACCTTCGCCTGCTTCTTGGCAGTCTTTGAGGCCTTGATATTCAACTCGGAGGCAGTCATCTGTGCAGACGCTCCCAATGTGATGCCAAGCAGCATCATTGTAACGAATAATTTGATTGTCTTCATAATTGTTCTTTTTAAGTAGTTTCTGTATGAAATAATACCATAATGGTGCTGCAAAAATAGTGTTTTTATCCGAAAGTACCAAATAATTGAGATAAAAAAATGAGTTCCGGAGTCTGTTATCGCACACAATTTACCTGTGTTCGCACACAATAAACTTGACATATATCAAAAGAAATACGGTTTTTATGCAAAAGTTGGTGATAATCCATTGCGGATTTCAAAAATCGTCGTACCTTTGCATCGTCAATCAGAAATGATAGACACTTCAATAGAAGATTAGTTAAGGTAAAAGATTCGTTTTGTTAGAGTTAATTGAATAGAAAAGGTTTTAGAAAAGTTAGAAGTTAGTTAGAAAAGTTAGTAATTAAGTTAGGTTTAAGTTTTGATTGATAATAGGTATTACAGAGGTAATAAAGATTGTTAAATTAAGGATAATGCAACCACGTCGTGATGACGGAATTGCTTACTTCGAAAAAAGGTTTTTAGTTATTCATAGATTGTTGGTGCCGCTCCTGAGTCGTTGATGATTCGAGAGCGGTTATTTTTTGCAGTAAAGAGACGGGTCAGGAAGATACTGCCCCGGAAAGTCAGTTCGATGGCCATTGCCGTCCAGACACCCTTCAGACCATATTTTGGAGCCAGTGTGGCAGCCAGTGAGAGACGGACAGCCCACATTGATGCCAGACTCATGATGGCAGGGATCATCGTGTCACCGGCTCCGATGAAGACACCGTTACAGACGATGGCGGCGGCAAACATCGGTTCTGCCCAGGCCTCGATACGGAGCACCTGCGTACCATGTGCAATCACTTCTTCTACCGGCGACATCAGAGCCATCAGTTCCGGGGCGAAGATCCACATCAACACACCCATGACAGTCATGACAGCCATACCTAATCCCACCGACATCCGGGCAAAGGAACGTGTCAACAGATGTTGTCCGGCCCCGATACCTTGTCCCACGAGAGTAGTGGCAGCCTCAGCGATGCCGTAGCCTGGCATGTAACAAAGACTCTCGACGGTAATCGCCAACGAGTGGGCGGCGATGGCAATCGTTCCCAAGGGTGCCACAATCATCGTACTGACGACATACGCCCCACCCATCAACAAGTGTTGGAGACCCATCGGTGCGCCGATCTTAAAGGCGGTGCCAATCGTATCCGACTTGGGTTTGAAGGAACCGGGTCGTTTGACCAGTGCGAGCATCTTCGACCTGACGAGCAGGAAGTAAAGCATCAGCCCGGCAGTGATCAACATGGCGACACCTGTTCCGATGGCGGCTCCCATCACCCCCATGTCGAGTACATATATAAAGAGGTAGTTGAAAGCCACGTCCATCACACACATCCCGATATTCAGGAAACTTGGAACCTTCATGTTACCGGAACATTTCAACATCGAGCCTGCCAAACCCTCCATCTGGAAGAAGATGCCACAGAAACCGAAGATGGCAAAGTAGATGGAAGCATCATGGGCGATGTCTTCGCCGCCTCCCATCCAGTAGGGCAGGAAGGGAGCGATGATCACAGATACCAGCGAGATCAATACAGCCCATATCAGACAACAGACAAGCGATTGCCTCAGGACCCGTCGGGCCCCTTCGAAGTCGTTGGCACCGATGAAATGCGCCACCTGCACGGAAAACCCCATATTCGCCGCTGAAGCCAGTCCGCCCATCAGCCATCCCGTAGTCTCCACCAGTCCGATGGCAGCGGAGGCCTTGGCACCGAGGTGTCCTACCATCGAGGCGTCGATGAAGAACATCACCGTTGCGGAGATCTGTGCCAGGATACTGGGAATACTCAGGCTGACGATGAGCCAGAGTTTCTCCCTCTGAGTCATCGTTTTACCCTCGCGGATATAGGACAACAGCAGTTCACTGTTTTTGACTGTCTTCATTGAGTTTTTGTGACTTCCTATCCCTGATCTCATCCAGATAACCGGCAGTGATGACACCAGACGGTAGGGCGATGATGGCAATGCCCACCAAAGAGGAGATGATACTGATGACTCTTCCCGTGGTTGATATCGGGTACAGGTCGCCGTAGCCTACGGTTGTCAAGGTACAGATGGCCCAGTAGAAAGCATCAAAGAAATTCTCGAACAGATAGTCACCCGTTTCCGGATTGATTTCCTCCTCGGCATTAAACATGATCATGGCAGTGACAAAAGTGTAGAACATCGCCATTGACAGCACCGCATACAGCACCTTCTTTTGTTTCCGGATGACGGAGAGGATGATTTCCAGTGACTCAAAATAGCGGATGACCTTTACCACTCTCAGGATCTTCAACAGACGTGACAGTCGGGCGGCCTTGAACGCTGGGGACAGCAGACTGACTGTCGGCAGGATGGATAGCAGGTCGATAATTGCCATCGGGGTGAACGGATAGACAACAAAAGCCGTCCACTGTTTTTTCTCGGAACGCGCCCTGACGGTGACCCATCTGAGAAGATAGTCCACGACAAAGCAGACACATGATATGATGTCGAAGAACCAGAACAGCGTATAGTGGGTACGGAACATCAAGGGGAAGATACCAATGGCGATGGCAACCAGCATGATCCATTCATAGATCCGAGACCACTTGTTGTCGGTATTCGGCTCGATAATGTTTACTATCTCTTTTGTCATATCACACTAAAAATACCTTATCGTTTGCAAAGATACATATTTTCTGTGAAACATGTACATTTTTCGTCGCTTTTCTTGTTTTATTTCTGTGGCGAGACGGTTGCCACGACATATTCTGAACGGGTGCCGATGCGGAATTTCCCGCCCCAGAGACCGATTCCGCTGGTGACGTAATAGCGTGTCCGACCCCGTTGATACTGCCCGAAGGCACACTCATAGACATGTTCTGTGATCCATGAGATGGGCCAGACTTGTCCGTGGTGGGTGTGACCACTGAACTGGAAGTCTACCTGTTGGCGCTCGGCCTGGTCCAGGTGGTAGGGCTGATGATCCAACAGGATACAGTATTTCTCACGATCAGCCTTTTTCATCAGAACAGCGAGTGAATCCCGGTAGAAATTGCTGCGGTCATCCCGTCCGATGATGCAGAGGTCACCTACCGTGATACAGGAATCCTGCAACAGATGGATACCGGCATCCTTGTAGAACTGTCGTGCCCTGGGCTCCCCACTATAATACTCATGATTGCCGATACAGGCATAGACGGGGGCCTTCAGTCGCAGGAACTCCTCGTGCATCCGCTGTTCAATCAGGGGACGCATGCTACCGTCGATGATGTCGCCGGCAATGAGGATCAGGTCAGGCTGCTCGGCGTTGATCATATCCACCCAACGACTCAACTCACTGCGCCGGTTGTGATAGCCGATGTGCAGATCACTCATCATCACCAGTTTGATGGGCTTTTCCATCTGTTTCCGGGTGGTCAGTTGCAGTTCCTCACGGTATTTGTGCTGATAGTGCAGGTAACCGTACAGGAATAGGGCCAACATGAAAAAGACGATTCCGCCTGCCGTCCACCAGTTATTATATAACAAGGTACGTGGGATGAGACGAAACAGTCTTCCGAGATCGAGCACCAAAAACAACATGAACAGATAGAGGAGTACGATGATACTCGACGTGCCGATTTCGTAGACTGCAATCGCCAGGGGCATCGGCATACGGTCCGTTGTTCGCATAATTCCTGCAAACATCAAGAGAAACGCGCCAGTCATCAGGGCCAGAATCAGGGTCTTCCACATCCATCCGAGGGGAAGCAGACACCAGACATGCCAACTGATATAGGCGAGCGCCGACAACGGCAACAGTGTGAAAACCAACATCCACATAATGTTCTTACATTTTCCGTCGCAAAGGTACGAATAAAGTTGGAAAGAACCAAATCATCGGACTATATTTTACACGAAAATTGGTATCTAGGGAATATTTTCCGGTCTCGGAATCTTTAGAATTGTAACAAATGATTATTTTTTGAAATTAGAATCTTTAGATTTGTAGCAAATCATTATATTTCAGATTTGAAATCTTTAGTTTTGTAGAATGGGAATATATTTTGGATGTATTTTATTTAGATTTGTACCAAATCATTATATTCTGAATCTAAAATATTTAGTTTTGTAACAAATCTAAAGATTTTGTTTCTTAAAAATATTCCCATTTTTTCAAATCTATATATTCTTCGGCAGAAATATACAGAAATGTTTGGTATTCTGGAATTTTTTTGCTAACTTTGCAGCAAATTTAATATAAGAGAAAACAAGATATGAGTGAAAAGATTAAACCACGTGTACTGAGGTTTGAACCCCAGGTGACGTTCGACGAACTCTATCGTTCGCCACTGCGTCGGGAACGCCGGTATGAGACGACGGGAGACGGGACAACGGAACCGCAGGTGAAAACGGTCTATGTGGAGTTGGAACAGCCTGTCGTGAAAAGTACAGGCATACGAGTGCTCGACGAGTATGTGGATTATATCGCCGCAGGCCATTCCGACGTGACGGCTTTTTGTCATTCACACGGTTTGCGACGCAGCGATATCGACTCGCTGTTGTTCGTGCTCACCGGGATGCGCGGCATCGATTTCCGTCAACGTTATCAGTTGAGGATGATGGATGAGTTGTTGCGCTACACTGATCTCACCCCCGCCGAGGTGGCCCGCCGCTCGGGTATCGGATCGGTCAACAACCTCTATCTGGTCACGAAGCGTAATTACAAGGAGTCTCCCGTAGAACACCGTCGTAAGATCCGCCTCAAGGGCGACGAAGGTCGATACAAATTATGATAGAGGACGATGTCCCCCTTGATATCTGCAAAAGTTCGTATGCATCGACATATCCCCATATTGATAACCTTTTTGTTCTTGTCTGTCTCCGTGTGTGCAGGGAGTGAGTTGCCCATCATAGAGATCAAGGCAGACAGAACGATGATTTATCCGCAGCGTATGGAACTGACGGGGGAAGAGTCGTTGATGGATATCCTCCAGATGGTGCCCGACCTGATGATTGCTGGTTATGAGGATGTCATCTCCAATTATAACCTCCGCATCGATAACTGTCCGATGAATGGCGACACAAGGTTGATTCTGAGTCAGATGAAAGCTAAGGACATCGCCAAGATTCAGGTGTGTGACAATACGGGTGTGGCGAAGGGAACCGTTGGAACGGGTAGGGTGTTGGATATCAACATGAAGATGCCTGACAGATTGAATGGTTTCGTGGAAGGACAAGGCAACTTTGGGAAGGATGTAGAAGGTATCGGAACCGTGAATGCGTTATATGGTAGTAAAGGTACTGACCTCTATGCCAATGCCTCTTATCGTCATCACGACGGGAATGAGGAATATCTGACGCTCCACATGACGAACCGGTTTGACGACAGGAACAAACTGTTGACTTATCTTACTCAGCAATATTTGGATCGTCCTTCTGGTATGTCGCGGAAGGTCATGGGCAGGGCGAGATATTTCCACACTTTCAATGACCTGGGTACAGAACTGCTTATCGTGGGCGGTTATCAGTATGCCAGCGATGCGGACCTCTCCAAGAAACTGCCGTTGTATATCGTTGAACTGAATACGCCTTTGCTGACCAAGCGGTTGTCGATGATGCTGGGTGCTGAGGGTGATTTCCTCATGACAAAGCAAAAGAATACAGACAGGAGTTGGGATTACTTCAACAATGACATCTATCTGCAGTTCACCTATGCCTTGCCGAAATGGAAGTTGACTGTTGGTAATCGTGTGATGTTCTATAACTACAAATTGACGAATTCTGGAACCAGTCAGAAGCATTCTGACACCCGTGACAATGCGAATGCCTGTGTTATCTTTGTTCCAGACAAACGGAATCAAATCCAGTTGGGCTATTATCGCAAATACTATAATCCTTCATACGAAAGTCTCTTTATGAATGCCAATACGCTTTCTGATGAGGAATGGGCGATTACCAAGGGACAGTTGGAAGAACAGACGATTAACCAGATGAAACTGGCTTATGCCTATAGTCAGCAGCAGTTGACAGTGCAGGCAGAGGTGAGTTATGATGTCGTTGAAGATGGCGAGAACTTCACTGAACTGGGCGTATCGGCTTATTGGAAAACGAATGGGATGAGTCTGGCAGGCGGCTCCAATCTATATACTGCTAAGAGTGGAACATACGCTTCATGCCGATTTGCTCCGACGGCTTATCTTCCTCATGACTGGCAGATAGGCTTGCAGGTGGTGTATTACACTAAAAATTCACCACGGCGTGAGGCCACTGGCGTACCGGTGTATGGATGTCTTTCTGTGAACAAGCAATTAGGAAAGAGATGGAACTTGGGCGTTGACTGGCATGATATGTTTGATGCTATCTGTAGTGAAGCAAAAGTAAACAGACATGCTGCCAATATGAAAATACAGTACAGATTCTAATGATAACGAGATAATGAGTATGACAAGTATTGAACTGGATATGATACAGTCTGCCGGCATAGGTGCCTTGGCCCTCATCGTCGGTATGGTTTTAACGAGAAAGGTCGGTTTTCTCCAGAGATTCTGTGTGCCGTCGCCCGTAAGCGGTGGTATCATCTTTTCATTGATGACCCTGGCACTCTATGGCTGGTTCGATGTTGAGGTGTCGTTCGATGGTACATTGAAGGATGTCTTTATGCTGGCATTCTTTACCAGTGTTGGTTTCCAAAGTGACCTTAAAGTAATCAAAAAAGGTGGCAAACTCCTGGTGATCATGCTGACCTTGTTGGTTGCCATTATTGCCTTGCAGAACATCATGCCAACGGGAATTGCCCGGCTCATGGGTGTTGACCCTTTGATTGGTATGGCGGCAGGGAGTATATCCATGACAGGCGGACATGGTACGGCAGCGGGATTTGCGAGTGTGCTTGAAGGCATGGGACTGTCTGGCGCAGGAACAATCGGTATGGCTGCTGCTACCTTTGGCTTGATTGCCGGTTCTATGATAGGCGGCCCTTTGGCAGAGCGGATTATCCGCAAGAAACTGACACACGAACAGATGCAGCCACAAGACGATGAGATAGACCCCGCAATGGCTGGTATCGAGAGCGATGAGGCTTCGCCGACAGGTCGTGCCAAGCGTGTCAGCACCAACGAGCAGGAGTTCCAGCAATATGTGAAGGCTTTTTATTGCATTTTCCTAGTCATGGGTGCCGGCACCTTGTTGAGTTGGTTGTTGACAAAGACGGGTATCACCTTCCCTACCTATTTCGGTGCCTTGATACTTGCCGCCATTGTTCGTAACATCATCGGATTCGTTCGTTACAAGGACGATGGTAAATGGGTGAAAGCCGATAAACTGCTTGACATGGAGCGCATCATCAGCGTAGGTAACATCTGCCTGTCATTGTTCCTCGGTATGGCCATGATATCCCTGAAACTCTGGGAACTACAAAGTCTGGCCCTTCCGTTAATCGTCATCCTGGTATCTCAGGTAGCGATGATGGACTTCTTTGCCTACTTCGTTGCCTTCCCCCTGTTGGGTCGCGATTATGATGCTGCCGTGCTCTGTGCAGGCATATGTGGCTTCGGCCTTGGTGCAACCCCCAATGCAATGGCTAACATGAGTGCCGTATGCTATAAGTACCGTTATACCGTCAAGCCTTTCCTCATCGTTCCCATCATTGGTGCGATGTTCGCCGATTTGATCAATACAGGAATCATCACCCTCTTCCTGAATATTCTGTAAGATCAAAAAATATATATACAATGCAAATGCGGCAAAAATTGTGTACCTTTGCATCCCAAATGAAACAACAATACGCTTTGTTTTTCGACATCGACGGTACGCTCGTGAGTTTTGAGACGCACGAGATTCCGCCATCTACCATCCTCGCATTGACTCAGGCCAAGGCCAATGGCTCACGAGTCTATATTGCGACGGGTCGCCCACCGATTATTATCACCAATCTTGGTGCCATTGAGCACCTGATCGATGGCTATATTACCACCAACGGCGCCTTGTGTTTTGTGGGCGACGAATACGTGTGTTGCCAACCCATTCCCAAGGAGGATGTGATGACCTGCGTGGCGGACTGTCAGGAGAAAGGGAACAGTCTGATTGTCGTGGGCCGGAAGGATGTGGCTGTTCTCGATCCAAAGGGCGATGTGGATCGCATCTTCCGTCAGATGCTGGCTGTGAAGAATCTCGACAAGGCGGCACCGTTGGATGTTGTGCTCCAACAGGATATCCTTCAATTGACACCTTTCTTTCCTGCTGACTACGAGCCGTTGCTGATGGCCCGTTTGCTGCAGTGCGTCTCTGGTCGCTGGCATCCTGAGTTTACGGATATCACCGCCAACGGTGCTGACAAGGGGAAAGGCATTCTGGCAATGGCTCGACACGAGGGTTTCGACCCCAGTCGCACCATCGCCTTTGGTGATGGGGGCAATGACACCTCAATGATTCTCCAGGCAGGCATCGGTATCGCGATGGGCAACGCCATCGACGACCTGAAACGTCAGGCCGACTACGTCACCACCTCCGTCGATGACGATGGCATCCTTAATGCCCTTCGCCACTTCGAGGTGATTTAAAACAAAAGAGGCATAGCAAAAATGCTACGCCTCTTTTAATATAATGAAAGCCAAAACTTATTTAACCTCCTCGAATTAGACATTCATTGATTTACTACTACTTGCGTGAGCTTGGCGTTTCAATGTTGCAAAATGCATAAAAGCATCCTTGTAGCAAACATCTAATAACCAGCGGCAAAGGTACGATTTTCTATCGAAACAGCCATAAGAAAACCAATAAAATTGATAGAACAAGCAAATTTTTAACAATTCGTTTTATGATGTCCTTTTCGCCAGTGTCTTTTACGACACTTTATGCGACACCTTTTACGACATCTTATTTTATTATTTCCCAATGTCCACCTTTGTCTGGACCGACACGACGAATGACGCCTTCTGCCTGAAGAGCACCTGTGATTTTTGCGATAGCACGTCTCGTCACGCCTATTTTCTCTGCCATTTCCGATGTCGTTACGTTCGGATTCTCTTGAATTAACTCTATTATTTTCTGTGAACTTTTCTGTGAACTTTTCTGTGAATCCGTTATGCCATTAGCTGTTGCTGATACTGGCAGAACCAATTCCACCTCGTCTACCTCTATCTTGTTTTTCAACTCAGGTTCGCCCCAACCAGTCTCTTTCCAAGCAGCAATAGATCATGGGGACGGTTCTACTGATCACTTTCTCACACTCCCAAAACCACAGCAGGGTCGATGTTCAACTGACGACTTATCTCTCTTCCTATCTTCAGCGAGGGCTCACTCTTGCCGTTCATGATTTCACTGACACGGGCATTGCTGAGGCCAAGCATCTCTGCGAGTTTGGATTGTGTGATGCCCATTTCGTAAAGACGTAGTTTGATGACATCTATCAACGTAGGTTTGCTGATGGGATAATGAATGTCTTCATACTCCTCAACCATATCAGAAATCATATCCAACTCCAGATAATTGGGATCATCTGCTGGAGTAGAGTCGTTAACCACTTTAAGCAGTTCATCAATTCTTTTCATCGCTGCTCTATAGGCAGCCTCACTCTTAATCTGTGCCATACCTAAATAATCTTTATGTCCTTAATTGCGTCATACTCTGAATGTGTTCCTACAAAACGGATATATACCGTTTTGGGCGTAAACAGTATCAAAACCACCAGCCGATAGTCGTTGCCTTTGATGTTGAACACATATCTCTGATTGCCAACGGCATCTACGCTATTAAACGTATTCTTAATATCTGCGAAACAAGTCCATTCTGCCTTCTTCGTCTTTTCGTACCATTCCTCTAATGCGGTCTTAGACTGAGGATTTTTGGTATAGTATTCAACCAATGTGCTTTTGGATATTATTCTCATCTTTTTTGTTTTTGGGTACAAATATAGTACTATTTTTCAGAATTTCCAAATGTTTTTCGGAAAATCTTAAAAATGACTCGAAGAATCACAAATTCAGGTGATCCCTTCCTTGCTCAAAGATGGTGAGGTCGTGTTTACTTTCTTGTCCAGGTTTGGGTTTCGTAGAACATAGCGACGTAGCCACGAACCTTCAGGTTGTTGCCGTCGAGCCAGATGGAACACTTGTAGGTCTTGCCGTTTTCCTTCACCTGAGAATCACCGTCTTCTGTTATAACACTTTTTTATTCAAAATATAGATGTTTGTTTACACAGATACGGAAAAAGTAGTAAGATATTGGGAAAAATAAGATAATAATGATTAACCGTCTGTCTGGCTTTTTGGACAATTCATTTTGTGTTCCGATTGTATGAGTGGATTTTGCAACATCGTGTTCCAGAAATGGATTCATCAGTCTGAGAAAACGCAGTTGTCGCTTCCATATTGGAAAAGTCTGCCTTGAATCTGGGGCAGTCTATTGCCTAGTAGCCAAACCCTCTGCCACTTCGAGGTGATTTAAAACAAAAGAGGCATAGCAATTAGTTTCGCTATGCCTCTTTTAATAAATTGACAGTCTGCGACTTACTTCACCTCCTCGAAGTCTGCGTCTTGGATATCTTCTGCCTTCGGGCCTTCCTGCTGGGACTGCTGCTGGTCGCCACCCTGATAGGTGTCGCCGCCGGGCTGGCCGGCTGCACCAGACTGCTGGTACATCTGCTGTGAGGCAGTCTGCCAGGCTGCGTTGAGTTCTGCAATGGCAGCGTCGATGGCAGCGATGTCACCAGCCTTGTGGGCGTCCTTCAACTTCTGGAGGGCCTGTTCGATGGCGGGCTTGTACTGGGCAGGGATCTTGTCGCCGAGTTCATTCAACTGGTTCTCGGTCTGGAAGATCATCGAGTCTGCCTGATTCAGTTTGTCGATACGCTCGCGCTCACGCTTATCGTTCTCGGCATTCTGCTCGGCCTCGGCCTTCATGCGGTTGATCTCATCCTGTGACAGACCAGAAGAAGCCTCGATGCGGATGGCCTGTTCTTTACCAGTGGCCTTATCCTTAGCGCTGACTTTTAAGATACCGTTGGCATCGATGTCGAAGGTGACCTCGATCTGAGGAATACCACGACGGGCAGGAGCAATACCTGTCAGGTTGAACTGACCGATAGACTTGTTCTGAGCAGCCATCGGACGTTCACCTTGCAGTACGTGGATGGTCACTTCTGTCTGATTGTCTGCAGCGGTAGAGAATGTCTCGCTCTTCTTGCAAGGAATGGTCGTGTTGGCCTCGATCAGTTTGGTCATCACACCACCCAGTGTCTCGATACCCAGTGTCAGCGGGGTCACGTCGAGCAGCACGATGTCGCCTACGCCACCTTCCTTGTTCAGGATAGCACCCTGGATAGCAGCACCTACGGCTACCACCTCGTCAGGATTCACACCCTTTGAAGGCTCCTTGCCGAAGTAGTTCTTCACCAGCGTCTGCACAGCGGGGATACGGCTTGAACCACCCACGAGGATTACCTCATCGATATCTGCAGTAGTCAGTTTGGCATCAGCGATAGCCTTCTGACAGGGAGCCAGACAAGCCTGGATCAGGTCGTGAGCCAGTTGCTCGAACTTGGCACGGGTCAAGGTCTTCACCAAGTGCTTGGGAACACCACCTACCGGCATGATATACGGCAGGTTGATCTCAGTGCTGGTACTTGAAGACAGTTCGATCTTTGCCTTCTCAGCAGCCTCCTTCAGACGCTGCATAGCCATCGGATCGTCCTTCAGGTTGGCACCCTCGTCGTTCTTGAACTCCTGGACCAGCCAGTCGATGATGGCCTGGTCGAAGTCGTCACCACCCAGATGGGTATCACCATTGGTAGAGAGTACCTCGAACACACCGCCGCCGAATTCGAGGATAGAGATATCGAATGTACCACCACCGAGGTCGAACACGGCAATCTTCATATCCTTGTTGGCCTTATCCACACCGTATGCCAGCGCAGCGGCTGTCGGCTCGTTCACGATACGCTTCACATCGAGACCTGCAATCTGACCAGCCTCCTTTGTGGCCTGACGCTGAGAGTCGGAGAAGTAAGCAGGTACGGTAATCACTGCCTCTGTCACCTCCTGTCCGAGGTAATCCTCAGCCGTCTTCTTCATCTTCTGGAGCACCATGGCAGAAATCTCCTGCGGGGTGTACTTACGACCATTGATGTCAACACGAGGATAGCCACCCTCATTCACTACTGAATAAGGTACGCGGGCAATCTCCTTTTCGGTCTGCTGCCAGTTCTCACCCATAAAACGCTTGATAGAATAAACGGTGTTCTTCGGATTGGTGATGGCCTGACGCTTGGCAGGGTCACCGATCTTACGCTCACCATTCTCAACAAAACCAACGACGGAGGGAGTCGTACGCTTACCCTCGCTGTTGGCAATTACTACTGGTTCGTTACCTTCGAATACGGCAACGCAACTGTTGGTAGTTCCTAAGTCAATTCCAATAATCTTTCCCATAATTGTATCATTTTAATTTGTTATTAATCACGAAAATTTGGATAAAAATCCGTAAAAAACATAGCAAAGCACGTGCCAAACAGACTTTTTTTGCCTAAATTTGATTTTTGTTACGACATTTTGGCACAAGTATCAGAAAAAAATTATATCTTTGCACCGTAAATTGTACAATTTAAATTTTGCTTAAGAATGAAAAGAGCGATTTTGACAGCCGGATTGGCCATGTTGTTGATGACGGTTTCGGCTCAGGAAAACTCCTACATCGTGAAGACCAAGAGCGCTAAGAAGAAGGTTGCTGTAGAGAATCTTCTGACAGAGGAGACGACAGTAGAGGAAGAAGAGACTGCCAAGGATTTCATTGGTCAGAATTTCAAGTTCTATAGTCTTTGCGACTGGAAGGAAGGCATGAAGTTCATGGTGATGCCTGAGAAGTATGACCTTGTGGTGAAGACATTTGCCGATGCCGCTACGGGCAAGGAGGTAAGTAGTATGTCATTGCGTCACAAGATTATGATCTACAAAGGTAAAAGTGAGAGCAGTGACGGTCACTGGCGTATGAATTTCCTTTGCCAGGATGAGAACAAGATGTATTATTATGAGATCCCTAGCGGTTCCTTCGATGACTACTGCTATGGCAAGTTGGGTGTTCCGACGCTGGCCTATCTGGGCGATGTTGATATTGCCCGTGAGCAGTTGATGGGTAAGAAACTGTTTACCAAGACCCGTATCTATCGTGTAGATACCGAGACGGACGGTGACGGTTACCGTGAGACCATCCAGCCGATGAACACGGAGGTGACGGTGACTGCTGTCGGTGTAGGAACCCGTAATTTCCCAGTGAAGATCATCGTTGAGGATGAACTCGGCAATGAGTATTATCAGGTGGTGGCCATGTCGAAGACCAACAGCGGTATGCGCGACGATGAGTTTATCATGGACTCGTTGAAGCACACCTTCTATGGCGCCTTCGAACTGCAGGATGCTGTGATGAAGGTGAACAAGGATTTCAAGACCTATATCGGACAGGTGATCCACAACAAGTATAAGACGGAGATGGTGACCAAGGGCGACGGTAAGGAGCGCTATGTAACGATTCCGAAGATGATGTCGTTCCGCGTGGATAATACGCTGGCACAGCCCAACAGCGAGTTTGTCACTTTGACACTGACAGAGATTGAGTCGCGTCGTGTGTTCTATAAGGATGTCACCTTTACCAATCCAGTAGGCAAACCCAATGCCCGTGCCAAGGAGGATGAGTATTTCGGCTATCTCTTCGCCATGGGTGCAGGTCAGGCCCGTGAGACATCCCAGGCAGCCCGTGCTGCCATCCAACAGGGTCGTGTCATCGTCGGTATGAGCGAGGATGAGGTGATTCTGGCTATGGGTGAAGAGCCTTCACGTAAGGAGGCTTCCAGCGATGGTCGTTATATGTGGCTCTACCAGCGTTCAACAGGTTATCTGACGGTGACTTTCGGACGTAACGGACGTGTGGAGAGTTATACCACACCTGCCCAGAACAACAGTAAGAAGACACAGACCCGTCGTAAGGCTGCTACGAAGTCTCAAGCCAACAATGAGTGGCAGCGTGAGAATGGTACTCCGCTATAAATAACAAACCTCAGCCGACATAAATGATAAATCCCAGCCAACCGGCTGGGATTTGTTGTTTTTATTGATCCTTGATCGCTTCCATGATCTTGGCCTCCAGTTCCTCGCAGAGTTCGGGATTGTCTTTCAACAGTTCCTTTACGGCATCACGCCCCTGAGCCAGTCTCGATTCTCCGTAAGAGAACCACGAACCGCTCTTCTTGATGATGCCGTACTCCACGCCGAGGTCTACAATCTCACCGATCTTCGAGATACCCTCACCGAAGGTAATCTCAAACTCAGCCTTGCGGAAGGGAGGAGCCACCTTGTTCTTCACAATCTTCACACGTACCTGATTGCCGATGATATTGTCGCCGTCTTTGATACTCGTCACACGACGGATATCCAGACGTACTGAGGCATAGAACTTCAGGGCGTTACCGCCTGTGGTGGTCTCTGGGTTGCCGAACATCACGCCGATCTTCTCTCTCAACTGGTTGATGAAGATGCAGGTGGTGTTGGTCTTCGAGATGGTTGAGGTGAGTTTGCGGAGGGCCTGACTCATCAGTCGTGCCTGTAATCCTACAGCCGAGTCGCCCATGTCACCCTCGATCTCCTTCTTCGGTGTCAGGGCGGCCACAGAGTCGATGACGATGATGTCAATAGCCGACGAGCGGATCAGTTGGTCTGCAATCTCCAAAGCTTGTTCACCATTGTCGGGTTGTGAGATATACAGGTTGTCGATATCCACGCCGAGGTTGGCAGCGTAGAAACGGTCGAAGGCGTGTTCTGCATCGATGAAGGCAGCCAGACCACCCGCCTTCTGACACTCGGCGATGGCATGGATGGCCAATGTGGTCTTACCCGATGACTCCGGACCGTAGATCTCGATGATACGTCCCTTGGGATAGCCGCCGACGCCGAGGGCGGCGTTCAGACCGATGGATCCTGTGGGAATCACCTCTACGTTCTCTATCTGCTCATCACCCATTCGCATGATGGAGCCTTTACCGAAATCTTTCTCAATCTTCGACATTGCTGCCTGCAATGCCTTCAACTTACCCTCCTGGGGGCTCATTGCTTCTTCTTTTTCTTTTGCCATAGTTTGTTGTTATAAGAATTTAAGGGTTATAATTCTAAATCACCGTCGAACACCTCATGCCAGGGCAGACCCTGTTTGTTGAGTTGTTCCATGAAAGGATCGGGATCAAAGTCTTCTACGTTCCACACACCGGGTTTCTTCCAGATGCCCTTCACGAACATCATCGCTCCGATCATGGCTGGCACACCGGTCGTGTACGACACACCCTGCATGCCAGTTTCCTTGTAGGCTTCCTGATGCTTGCAGTTGTTATAGACATAGTAGGTGTGTTCCTTTCCGTCCTTGATACCACGGATGCGACAACCTATAGAGGTCTCACCTTCGTAGTTCTCACCCAAATCCTGCGGATTGGGCAGTACAGCCTTCAGGAACTGCAAAGGCACGATCTTCACCTTCACCGTCTTCTCAGGATTGTCTGCCAACGGTGCCTCGTAGACGATTTCGTCGATACGACTCATGCCGATGTTCTGGATCACGTCGAGGTGTTTCAGATACTGTTCGCCGAAGGTCATCCAGAAACGACCCTGTTTGATGGTGGGGTAGTTCTTTACCAACGATTCCAGTTCCTCATGGTGCAATAGATATGACTCACGCGGTCCGATGTTGGGGTAGGTGAGAGGCTTGTGGATCTCCAACGGCTCCGTCTCAATCCATTGTCCGTCCTTATAGTAGAGTCCTTTCTGTGTAATCTCACGGATATTGATCTCTGGATTGAAGTTCGTGGCAAAGGCGTGATGATGATCACCGGCGTTGCAGTCCACGATGTCGAGATAATGGATCTCGTCGAAGTGGTGCTTAGCAGCGTAGGCTGTATAGACACCGCTCACACCCGGATCGAAGCCACAGCCGAGGATGGCTGTCAGACCAGCTTGTTCGAACCGGTCTTTATATGCCCACTGCCAGGAATACTCGAAGTGCGCCTCGTCCTTCGGCTCGTAATTGGCTGTGTCGAGATAATTACAGCCACAGGCCAGACAAGCATCCATGATGGTCAGATCCTGATAGGGCAGGGCGAGGTTGATCACCAGTTCGGGCTTATAGTCATTGAACAGAGCCTTCAACTGTTCCACATCGTCGGCGTCCACCTGAGCCGTCTTGATGTCCATTTGATAACCTGCCTTATGGATGTCGGCCACAATCTTGTCACATTTTGCCTTCCTGCGGCTGGCAATCATAAAGTCTGTAAACACGTCGGCATTCTGTGCGATCTTGAATGCTGCTACCGTTGCGACGCCTCCGGCGCCAATCATCAATACTTTTGCCATCTTAGTTATTTACAATTATACAATTTACAAATTACAAATTTATTTAGCCATTTGACTATTTACAATTGATTTCGTCTGAACGGATGCCGAGGGCTGCCATCAGCGAGTAACCCAGGATTTCCTGTTGGAAGTTGCCTCCTGGCATGGGCTGCATGGCGAACACCGTGATACGCTTGTCATCATCTGTCTTACGAAGTGCCTCGCGTACCTTATTATATATATTAGGGTCTTCGGCATTGGGAATCACCATGACGCGCTTCACCTCCTTTTGGGTACAAACCATCTGCAGGGTACCGATAAACTGTTGTTCGCCGCCCACGATATCCTCTACGGGATAGGCATTGATCACGAACTCCCCAAGGTGGTCCTTGAAAGCCTTGCCGTTCAGTTCCTCCTTAAAGTTGCCTGGGG
This sequence comes from uncultured Prevotellaceae bacterium, assembly GCA_902784565.1. Classification (GTDB taxonomy): domain Bacteria; phylum Bacteroidota; class Bacteroidia; order Bacteroidales; family Bacteroidaceae; genus Prevotella. The sequence goes on along the minus strand of CACZVE010000006.1, from coordinate 18,515 downwards.
TGAAGTTATCCATGGCATTCTTCTGCTTGTCGTGCAACAGGATGACCTGCGTCTCCTGCTCCCCTTCACGGATGCCTCCGTCGAGAGCCACACAGTCTATCCACTTGGCAAAGTCTGCCTGTGGAATGCGGCGCCCTATCATGCGCTCAAAGTTCACAATCAAATTGAATGCGACTTTGTCGACGTAGTCCGCGTCAACCAGTATCACGTTGTTATTCATACTAGAAGGCAAAGATACGAATTCTTAAGGATATAGCCAAGAATATAGACTATTATTTTTTATTTTTTTCGATAAATTTGGTGTTTTCCTCGCTTATTTGTACCTTTGCAGGCACTTTTGTAGTAATAATAAACAAGAAACAACAAAGATATGTCTACATTATCCCTGCTCATAGTCGTCGTTTTCTGCATCGGCTACCTGTGTATTGCCTTGGAAGGTGTGACGAAAATCAACAAGGCAGCCATCGCGCTGCTGATGTGTGTATTGTGTTGGACTCTGCTGATGACAAGTCCCGCCGACTATTATCCCGCCATTGCCGGAGAGAGCATCGTCCACCATATCAGTGAGATCATCGAGCATCATCTGGGCGACGCTGCCGGTACGCTGTTCTTCCTGATGGGTGCCATGACCATTGTCGAGATTGTCGACTCCAACGGCGGTTTCAACTTTGTGCGCGACACCATCAAGACACGTTCCAAGCGGAAACTTATGTGGCGTGTGGCGTTCATGACTTTTTTCCTCTCTGCCATCCTCGACAACCTGACGACAAGTATCGTGATGATTATGGTGCTGCGCAAACTGGTGCAGAGTCAGACAGACCGTCTTCTCTACGCTGCCTTGGTGGTTATCTCCGCCAACTCCGGAGGAGCCTTCTCACCCATCGGTGACGTCACCACCATTATGCTCTGGATCAAGGGCGTCATCACTACTCAGGGTGTCATCAGCGAGATCTTCGTTCCCTCACTGGTGTCCATGCTGGTGCCTGCCTTCATCCTCCAGTTCCAGTTGAAAGGTAAGTTCGACAAGTCACAGAACCTGCCGAAGGCCGATATCAGTCAGTTCACCAAAGCCCAGCGTAACATCATCTTCTGGTTGGGTGTGGGCGGTCTCTGTTTCGTACCCATCTTTAAGACCATTACCCATCTGCCTCCGTTTATGGGCATCCTCCTCGTGCTTGGTATCCTATGGACAGTCACGGAGATCTTCCACCATAATACTGCAGAAGACGACACGATGGCCCAGCGCGTCAGCGACCTCCTTTCCCGTATCGACCTCTCCACCATCATGTTCTTCCTAGGCATCCTGATGGCTGTGGCAGTATTACAGGAGATCGGCGTACTTACCATGTTGGGCGGCGTTCTCGACGCTACCTTCGAGGGCAACCATTATCTGGTGACAGGTATCATCGGTGTGCTGTCATCCATCGTCGATAACGTACCGCTGGTGGCAGGTTGTATGGGTATGTATCCTGTGGCTGCAGCAGGCGATATGGCTGTCGACGGCATCTTCTGGCAGTTGCTGGCCTACTGTGCCGGCGTCGGCGGTTCGATGCTCATCATCGGCTCTGCTGCTGGCGTTGTCGTCATGGGTCTGGAGAAGATCACCTTCGGCTGGTATATGAAGAAGATCACGTGGATTGCTTTCGTCGGCTACCTCGCCGGTATCCTTATCTACTGGCTTGAACGGACACTGTTGTTCTAAAAAAGAATCATCCCCGTCAGGTCGATCTGACGGGGATTATTGTTTCATACGGAAACCTCCAAGTGATTTAGAGGTTCGGGTTGATCTTGCTCCACTCAGAGATGGGAGGAACGATGTTCAGCGTCACCAGTTCGTCACGCATCTTGCAGAGGTGCTCGTAACTCTGGTCGAGTTTGGCGTTCTCTTCGGCAGTACCCTGAGGCACCTCGAACTTAGCTCCCTCGGCAGTCATGGTGGTCTTCATGGCCATCATGATGTGGTCGTACTTGTCGGTCTTCACGTAGGTGCCTACTGGGAAGCGGAAGGGCTCACCACCCATAGCGGCACGGATCATCTCAACAGAGAGATAGGCCGGGCTCTGGAAAGAAGAACGTCCACGGAGTTCGATGATCTTGGCACCACCCTTAGTGACGTCGACCTTCATCTGCTCCCACTCCTCAGCGGGGAACTCAGCGGTACCGATGATGTCAGTCAGTTTGCGACCTGCAATCTCCACGTGGCTGCCGAAGACGGCCATCTGCTCACCGTGGCCACCGTAGGTAGCGCAACCAGTGATCTGGTTCTGCATCACACCAAACTTCTTGGCGAGAGCACTCTGCAGACGGGTGGTGTCGAGACCAGCGAGGGTAGTTACCTGTCCGGGTTTCAGACCAGAGTAGAGCAGAGTCACCAGACCTGTTAGGTCGGCGGGGTTGAAGATGATCACCACGTGCTTCACATCGGGACAAAACTTCTTGATGTTCTGACCGAGTTCCTCAGCAATCTTACAGTTACCGGCGAGCAGGTCCTCACGGGTCATACCGGCCTTACGGGGTGCACCACCTGAAGAGATGATATACTTCGCGTTCTTGAAGGCCTCTTCGGCATCTGTTGTAGCCACGATGTTCACATTGTCGAAACCACTCTGGCGCATCTCCTCGGCTACACCCTCAGGAGAAAAAACGTCGTAAAGACAAATCTCAGTTGTCAGACCCATCATCAAGGCGGTCTGAGCCATGTTTGAACCAATCATACCGGCTGCGCCGACGATGGTCAATTTCTCGTTTGTTAATGCCATAATTCCTATGTCTTAAATTGTTTGATTATCAAAAGTGCTGCAAAGATACGAAAAAAACTCATGCCCCCCTCTTTTTTTGTATTAATCTGTGTTAATCTGTGAAATCTGTGGCTAAAACTTCGTACCTTTGTAAAGTCGGAATTACAAAAATGAATAATTTATGAATATTAATCAGCGACTTCAGGACTTGCGCGAGGTGATGCGGAGAGAACATCTGGCAGCGTTTATTTTTCCCAGTACAGACCCCCATCAGAGTGAATATGTGGCCGACCACTGGAAGGGACGTGAGTTTATCTCGGGTTTCAACGGTTCGGCAGGAACGGCAGTGGTGACGATGGATTCCGCTGCTCTTTGGACGGACTCCCGTTATTTCTTGGCAGCAGAGAATCAGTTGAAGGGCACTGAATACCAATTGATGAAACTGAAGATAGAAGGCACCCCCACCATCGCTGAGTGGATAGGCAAGGAATGTGGCCCTGGGGCTGAGGTGGCTATCGATGGCGCGTGTAGTTCTGCCAGCGAGGTGAAGGAACTGATTGCCGACCTCCGCAAACAGGGCGGCATCACCCTCCGCACCAACCTTGACCCGCTTACCCTGATCTGGAAAGATCGTCCGGCCATTCCGGATAACCCGGTAGAAATCTATCCCCTGGAGTATGCCGGTGAGACGGCTCATGAGAAGATAGCTCGTATCCGTCAGGCTCTGCGAGAGAAACATGCCGACGGGATGCTGATGGCAGCCCTCGACGACATCGCCTGGACACTGAACCTGCGTGGCTCGGATGTGCATTGCAATCCGGTCTTTGTCTCGTACCTGCTCATCGCCCCCAACGATGTCACCCTTTATATTAATAAGGTGAAACTCTCGTCCGAGGTTATAGCCTATTTGAAAGCCGAAGGGGTAGGGGTGGCGTCTTACGAGGAGGTACGCAAAGGACTGAAAAACTATTTTGCATACAACATCCTGCTCGATCCCAACGAGGTGAACTATACGTTGTATGAAGTAGTCAGGAGACAGGAGTCAGGAGTCAGGAGTGCTGTCGGCATTGTGGAGGAAGAGTCGCCTGTCAAGCGGATGAAGACCGTCAAGAATGAAAGGGAAATAGCGGGTTTTAGGTTGGCGATGCTAAAAGACGGCATCGCTATGACTAAGTTTTTGAAGTGGATTTATGAGTGGAAAGAGGAAAGTGGAAAGAGGAAAGAGAATACTCCTGCGACAGAACTCTCCGTCTCTGCCAAACTCGAAGCCCTCCGCTCCGAGCAACCCCTCTATCGCGACATCTCCTTTGACACCATCGCTGCCTATCAGGCACATGGCGCCATCGTGCACTATGAACCCACGCCAGAAACAGACATCCCTCTGAAGCCTGAAGGCTTCTTGCTGCTCGACAGTGGTGCCCAATACCTCGACGGCACCACAGATATCACCCGTACCATCCCCCTCGGTCCTCTCACCGAGGAACAAAAGCACATTTATACCCTCGTGCTGAAGGGGCATATCCAGATAGAACTCTGCAAGTTCCCCTCAGGCACCAGCGGCACGCAACTTGATGTTCTGGCCCGTCAGGCGCTGTGGCGAGAGGGTCTGAACTACCTGCACGGCACGGGTCATGGCGTAGGTACTTACCTCAATGTCCATGAAGGCCCCCATCAGATTCGTATGGAATGGAAGCCCGCTCCTCTGGTGGCAGGCATGACTGTTACCGACGAGCCTGGCATCTATCTCGCCGGTAAGTTTGGCGTCCGCATCGAAAACACCCTTCTTGTTACCCCATATAAAGAGACGGAATTCGGCAAGTTCCTCCAATTCGATTCGCTCACCCTCTGTCCCATCGATAAGGCTCCCATCCTCACCGATCTGCTGACGCAGGAAGAACTCGACTGGCTCAACGCCTACCACCAGCGTGTCTTCGACGCCCTTTCGCCCCATCTTAACCAGGAAGAGGCCGACTGGCTCCGTGAGGCCTGTGCACCAATTTAGGTTTCTGCCAGTACGCTGATTCTTTTCGAGAAGGCGGACTGGCAGTTCGCATATTGGAAAACTACAGTACGAAGCCGAAAGAACTGTAGTACGGACCTTGGCATACTGCGGTCCGAAACATTCGGACTGATGGAAGAGATTATTCCTTTGTCAGCCGTTCCAGTTGTAGAGTTCCTCATAAGCATCGAAACTCAGATGTTCGAGGCCCATTTCTTTGAGCACGTCTTCTATAAACTTGATGTCGCTGGGTGAACAGAGTCGGTCGCCTTTGCGGCGTTCAAAATAACCTGTACGGCCAAATTTTGCTTTTAGGCGACTCATGAATACCGCATACTGCCGGGGCAACATCTCCTCCTTCATCGCTGCGAACCCCCGTGCGAAGATCTGGGGCTCGTCGCTGCGATAGAACTCGCACTGTTCAGAAGGCAGGGTCAACAGCGGGTTGACGATGTTGATGATCGTGTCACGCTTGGTGATCACGTGCATTGCCATCTGGCGCAGACAGTGGTCGGCCATCGGACAGTCTGACTGGATACAGTACAGATAGCAGTTGGGTACTTCTTTATAACTGATCTTATTCATTGCTATTTATTTTTACGTTTTTCCCTTTCTTCTTTTCTCCTTTGCCAATTCTCATGGACCTCGGTAACGACCTGTGCCAGCCGTTTGGCACCGAAGTAGTAGTCTATCCACTTCAGAATCGCTTCGATGGGCCAGTTCTCTATCCCCACACGTCGCGACATATGACCAATTAATTTGTCATCGATGAAGTAGCAAACAGCATCGACAGCCTGCATGTCAGTGACTTTGTATTTTAACCGGTAGTGGAAGACACACTCTCCGAAGTAACGATTGAAGAGGTCTTTCTGACCAAGCAGGTGATGCATGATGTCGAATACACGGTTGAAGGCATCTGTGTCGCACTCGACATGAAACTTTGGCACATTGCCTGCCAGTAGTACATGCATGTCAATGCCGCTTCGGTGTTGCCGCTGGTTCTCTGATATCTTGTCACGATCGTTGTCGTTGGCCAGCGCATTTGCTTTACAGTAGAAGATGCCGTAAGGTATGGGTGGCTCTTCGATCTCCTGATTCTCCGTAGGCACATAACGGTCTCTTACCAGTGGTGACATAAAGGCAACTACCTGCCGAGTCTCTTTGTTGCGGACGATACGGAATGCTTCCGACTGTTCTATGAGTTCGGTAAGTTCCGAGTCCTGTTTGAATCCAAGTGCCGTGCGCAGTTTGTTGAAGTGTTCGTGCGTATAGGCCAGTGTTACATCGTCCATATACTCGATGGCCCCGTCGTAGAGGTACTTGATTTTTCCGATAGCCGTCCACGAGAGTTTGTTGGCTCGCCAGTGGCGGTTGTAACTGCGGGCGCTGGTAGCCGATATGGCTATATCGTTCTTTTGTCTCATTTATATATATTTAAATTTATCCGGCGTGCCCCCAAGGCACGCCTATTCATTCTTTCTAAAATTAGAATATAATGCCCTATTTATAGGAATAGGGCATATTTGTAATAAATATGCTTAAAGAGAAGTTCGGTATTTCCCGAAATCAATCTTTTCGGGTGCAAAGGTACTCATTTTTTTCCAGACTATGAAATAAATCGGCATTTTATTTATTGAAAATTTGGTACTTTGGTTAATTCTTTGTATCTTTGCGCTGAACCTCACGATATATTGGAAATCGTCAACTAACTTATGGCAAAAGGATTATCAAAGTCGCGTTATACGCAGTTCTGCCAGTGCCCGAAGGCACTTTGGCTGAGAGTGAATAAGCCGGATGAGGCTACGGTGGATGCGGGCGTGGAGGCTCGTTTCGAGAGTGGCAACGAGGTAGGCGACTTGGCAATGGGTCTGTTTGGTCCGTTTGTGGAGGTCACTACCCAACGTGAGGATGGAAGTCTTGACCTCCAAGCGATGGTGGAAAAGACCAAGGAGGAGATGGCACATAGAACAGAGAATATCTGCGAGGCGTCATTCAATTTCGAAAGGAACTATTGTGCCGTTGATATCCTACGCAAGACTCCTGGCGGCTGGGCAATCTACGAAGTGAAAAGCAGCAGTTTCCCAGAGTTCGACGGACAGGAGACGAGACTGGAGAAGTATGCCCCTGATATCGCCTATCAGAAATGGGTGATGACGCAGTGTGGCATCAATGTAACGGATACTTATCTGGTTTGTCTCAATAGCGACTATGTGCGTCAGGGTGAACTTGACATCCAGAAACTCTTTGCTGTCATCGACATGAAGGAACTGGTGGAGAATGAATATCTGAAGGTGCCTGCCCGCGTCAGTCAGGCGATGAAATTGCTGGCTGAGGATGATGAGCCAGATCTGGATATCTCAGAGCACTGCATGAAACCCTATGGTTGTGCCTTCTTCGACTACTGCAAGCGCCAGCACGGTATCCCTAATGATGTGCCTACCGTTTTCGACCTCTACCGCATGAACTTTGCGAAAAAACTGGAGCATTATCATGCAGGCCGTATATTATTTGAAGATGTACGTGAGGAGAAACTGAGTGACAAGCAGCAAATGCAAATCGAATGTACGCTGAACAAGACGGAGCAGATAGATGTAAATGGCATCCGCGAGTTCCTGAATGGTCTTAGTTATCCCCTTTATTTCCTCGACTTTGAGACGCTTCAGCAGCCTGTGCCACAATACGAAGGTCAGCGCCCTTATCAGCAGATTACCTTCCAGTATTCGTTACACATCAAGCCTTCAGCGACTGCCGACTACGAACATCGTGAATTCCTCGCTCCTTCCGATGGTAGCGATCCTCGTCGCCATTTGGCCGAGCAACTTTGTAAGGACATTCCCATGAACGTCTGCACGTTGGCTTATAACAAAGGCTTTGAGTGTGGTCGCATCAAGGAATTGGCCTCGCTGTATCCTGACCTCGCTGTTCATCTGCTAAACATCCGAGATCATATCCAAGATTTGCTCACACCCTTCCAGAGTGGCTACTATTATGTGCCAGCCATGCATGGTTCATTCTCTATCAAGAGCGTATTGCCTGCATTGTTCCCTGATGAACCCAGCCTGAATTACCACAACCTCGACGAGCGTTGTCAGAACGGTGGCAATGCCATGACCCTCTTCCCCCAGATTCAATTCATGGAACCAGAAGAGGCAAAAGCCAGTCGTGAAGCCCTCCTCCGCTACTGCGAACTCGACACCTGGGCAATGGTAAAAGTCTGGGAGAAATTGAAAGAAGTAACGAGGTAAATTGAATTAATCATAAGAATAACTATATTGATGTCAGATAATAAAAACAGACAGACATGTCTCAAATAGCGGCAAAATTAGACCTTTGAAAATTATCTGCGGATTTTAGGTAATAAAGATTTATATGGATCACAAGAAAACAGCACAACTGAAAGCTATTAAACATGTACAGGAACTGGCAAAAGACTACCAGAAGAATCGTGAGAAAATCGAGGAGGAACTGCTAAAACTCTTCAAGAGTTATGGCATTCTCTCAAGAAGTAAATAAATAAACAGAGCGACAGGCTGTGCTGTTCTGTGTCTGTTTGGAGAAAAGGCCTTGCCAAATTTTCAATATCACTCATCGGAAAAGCCAATGTCCTTGCTCATGGCTTCTATCAGTTCCAGTTTGATGGACTCGCTATAATCCTCATCGTTGACGATGCAAGTCATGATTTCTGTCAGCAAATCACGATCAATATGACCTGCTGCCACATGATAACCGATGGCCTCCATCCTCTCCATAAATGTCTTGGCGAGATACATATAGCCATTCTTCACCAGGAAATAGAGCGTCAACGTGATGGATATCCGCTTGTTGCAGTCAGCAAAATAGTGCCCTCTGCACAGACTGAACATCAGATAGGCAGCCTTGTCAGCAATCTCTGGATAATATCCGTCGTCCTGTACAAAGTCAAGCGTTGCCCTGATACCGCCTTCATCACGCACACCTGCCATTCCTCCGCCACTCTTCTCTACCGTCTTGTAATAGATGGTCAGGGCCTCTTCGTAATCGATATATGATAGTGTAATCATACCCTTGTCCTCCTATTGCTTTAAACGGTCGAGTACGGCCTTATTCTCATCCAACAATTTGTCGAAATCGACAGACAGATTGCCAATAAACTTCTCGTATTCCTCTGGCGATACGGCCTTCAGGTATTCTGCGATATTGCCATGATACACATCACGGAAAGCCAAATCGCGCGAGGCCATCTTCTGACGGGCATCGTAGATGATAGGCTCCATCATGGGATGCTTGGAGAGTTCCTGGATCACCTCTTCCACCTCATCAACAGTCAGCACGCCCTTCTCTTCTGCCTTCTTCTTAATCTCGAAGGCAGTTCCGTTCTCAAAAGACGAAATGGCTCTCAGCACCTCTGCATAAAGCGTGCGACGCAGGTTGTCTTTCTCGCTAAGAGACAACAGTTTCTTATACTCCTTTGCCTTCTCACGGAATACAACCTTGTAGATCATATCCGTAATCTGAGCATATTTGTAAGTGGGATGACCATTCACATAGTTCTTGATGGCATCTGTCAGGTTCTTGCGGTAGTTGTCTTCCTGAATGGCGGCTGGCAAATACTCTCTGTCTCTGCGATTGATATACTTGGTACCTCCGCCACATTTTTCATTAATGGTTGCAATAACGATATCGAGGATTCTTGTACGAACAAACTTTGCTTTCTCGCTCTCTGTCAACAGCATGCCGATATTAAGGAAAGAACGAAAATCAAAGAGGCCGATTTGAGGTGTGTTCTTTGGGACATCAATGTCCTGAACAAATCGCAACTTAAACTCTTTCAGTGAGTTACCCCGACATAAAAAATAGCCATTGTGCTCTAATTCCTCTTGATTGTTCTCAATATACCTTGATATGGTACGTATGTCCACACCATAATAGTCTGCCACCATCTGCTTGGTCAGCACATAGCGCCCTTCAAACTCCAAAGCCTTCACTCCGAGATCTTCCTGAATCCTCGGCATTGCCACCGTGTTGTTCAGGATGTTCTGCCTCTCAATGGCAGATGTCGTCAAATCCTTAGCCATTTCATTATTCTTTTATTCTACTTGCAAAGGTACAATTTTTTTTCTGAAACCACCTAAGTTTCTTATACCTTTTATTATATAAGTAGAGAAAAAACGAAAATGTTAACTACGGAAATGGTAAATTTCGATAAAAATATTGCCACAATCAAAAATAATGTGTATCTTTGTGGCATAATATCGTATTAATAACTAAAAAGCAGCAATGATTATGGCAAATTCTGATCTAAAAGAACAAGAAAGATTGAGTTTTAACGATTTTGAGTTAGAAACGCATTTTATCGGGTATTGGGATAAAGTGATAAGGCAATGGCTTGAGAATGATAATAATTGGAAAGAAATGACTGCTGGTGAATCAGAAGAGGCAAAAGCAGCAAAAGAACAACATCAAGTAATTGAGGCAATCAATGGAACCTATGAGGATCCCAAATATCAGATAAATACCATTCACATGCCAGAGCCATATTGGGGTAATCCGAAAGAGTGCTCCATCGTGCTGATGAATTACAATCCTGCCGGTGGGCCGAGAGTTAATCGTCACACTACCATCAGTTGTAAAGACTGTAAAGGTTGTAAACCGCTTACTAGTGAAGATAAAAAGATTATCAATCCAACGACGTTTATTAAATATGTCAATAAGAAAGGATACAGCCACTTTGCAGCAGATGAGAGTCCTGTGTTTAAAACAAAAGAAGAATTAGGGGCTGACATGAAATGGTTTTGGGATGAAGACAATGGTTATGAAGGTTACGGATGGTGGCAGCAGAAATGTGGTTGGCTCAACCATCTTGTGGAAATCATATGTGACAAGAAGCATGAGAAAAGATGGCCATTTGCAATGGAACTCTGCGGTTGGCATTCAAAGGAATGGAAAACCGATTTAAAATGGGTTGAAAAATGTCGCCCAATTATCAAAGAAAGGACCATCCTGCCACAGCTTAAAGCGATGGATAATAGTCTGTGGGACAGCCCTATTAAAATAGCGGTATGTATTGGTGCCGGGTTTAGTAAGAAGTCGCTTGAGAAGTTCTTTGAAGATGAAAAGAAGGATATCACTTTTAGAGATGTAACTGGGGCAGTCTTTGAGAAGATTAATAACAGTGAGGAGATTAAAGAGAAAATAGAAAAAGGAAATGTTAAAAGTGAGGACGGCAAATCCCAGTACGAGGACCTTAATTATACTGTGAGTTTTGAGAAAGGCAACATATATGTTATAGCAAACTGGAAAGTAGAAAAGAAAAGGGAAAAAGACAATACCCCAGAATCAGAAGACAAATCAGAAGAGAAGAATCGGAATTACCGGATATTTAATATTAAAATCAAAGATAGCGACAAAGAAAAAAAATACTATATTCTTAATACTAATTATCGTGGCAAAAATAGTCATCCAGGAATGCATTTCTGGCCGTTTGAGATAGATTTAGTCAAAGCGATAAAAGAACTTGAATAAAAATAGTTGCTATGTTTTTTGTATTTTTCCTGAAAAGTGTCTATATTATGCAAGGACATCAATTAATTTGCACTGAATATGGAAATATTGGCTGTTATAGGCATCATCGCACTTATTGCCTTGATCTTCTTTGGCGGAGGCATCATTGGCTGGATTCTGCAAGCAATGGGCTTTATCTTCGAAAAACTGTTCGAAGGTTGCCAGACTTCTTTCGGGTGCTTGTTCGTTGTCGTTGTCTTCGGACTACTGCTTTTAGGAATGATTCTTTAAACTTAGGATATAAGAATACTTAATTTGAACGCTTATGCAAGACTGGAGTAAATACATAGAAAGACCGATAGTGGAGGTGCTGCCAGAACTGGAAGCAGAGGGCTATCGGGTGACGAGTGATGAGTGTGTCATCTTCGGACAGCGGAACATTGACATTGAGAAGGGCGATGTGGCTGCTGAGATAGTGTGCGTGCCATACGACTTCGAGGAGTATCAAGAAGGCAATATCAAGCCAGAAGATGCAGACTGGTGGGTGGATGATGTGTTTGAGAATGGAAAGTCGTATCAAAACGAAGAGATATGAAACAAAATTTAGAAGAAATCCTTGAGGAAATCGGCCGTTCGTCATTATTGACTCATGAGGAAGAACTCGTACTACTTAAGGCTGTGCAGGAGAAGGGTACAGATTGCGACGAGATGAACCAGTTGGAAAAGGCCAATATGCGGTTTGTGGTGAGTGTGGCCAATCAGTATCAAAAGCGTGGTCTGACACTCGAAGAACTGATTGAGGCAGGAACAAAAGGACTGAGGAGGGCTGCAGTGAAATATAATTTCGAAGCCGACTTCAAGTTCATCGCATACGCTATCTGGTGGATTCGCCAGTCTATCATACAAGCACTTGAAAAGAACAAATAAAAAGATAGTAACGATGAGAGATTCATTTTTCCATTTGAAGGAGTGGTACATGACTACCGAACATCCTGAAGATTTCGAACTTGTACGTGATTATGTAGTGGAGCAGACCCGCATGGTCAGCATGGAGCAGTTGGGGGTGGACTTGACCCAGCAAAACACGGGTGACTTCCAACAGGGATTCGTCATCGAGAAAAGAAAAGTAGGACAGGGAGAAAGGCTGTGCTTCGTGTGGTGGGACTTCTCGGAGTGCGAGAAACATGTTGACTATCGTGTGTTAGAGAACGACATCGTCAAGCATTTCTGGCCTGACATCCAATTCATCAGTTCTGCATCCGCCAGCATGTTTACTAGCGGCACACGTGAGAACTGGAGATTAGAATAACATTGAAGATTGAACATTGAAAACAACCATTATGAACGACAAACTTGAAAATGCCCGCAAAGGCGATTGGGAAACTCAAAGAGAGGTGATTGATGCCATTTTAAATGCTGATTCCTTTGAGCAGATGATGAGTCAACTGCAGCCCGACGACGAGCAGTGGCTGCGACAATTGGCAAACGAGAAGCATGATGCACATGCCATTACGCTGCTGTTGGTGGGTATGGAGAACCGCTACCAAACGTGGGATGAAGAATTCACTGACGAAGATACTGGCGAGCCATTTACCTTTACTCATGCAGAAAGTGTTGATGGCGAAACGCTCTTTCCTCGTAACGATGCGGAGTCGTTGAGGCTTTACACCTGGCTCTGCCAGCATTGGCAGCAGATTGACAGTGCCGAAATGTACAATATCTGGAACACCATCAAGTGTTGCACCACACTGGACTACACGATGCTGCTGCACCATCTGGCCGATGAGGGTAATGACTGGGATGCACAGGATGCATTGGCTGAGGCTTATCGCTATGGCGACGAGCGTAATGGCATCTACATCAATCGTTCTATGGCCAAGAAATACTACGACATGATGGGCGAGGACTATGATCCTACTGAGGATGACACGGAAGACGATCCCGCAGAAACCGATTACACGTTGAAAGGTAATGCCGAAACGCTGAAAGGTATTCGCGATACCATCAACGACCTCTGTGAGAAGTTTGGAACACCCGATAATGAGTTGGGCTTGTTTGTTCCCTTGCAGCCGCTGATGAAACTACTGGTAGGTTCGGACGATGAAGCCTATCGTGGGAATGTGCTCCGTATGGAACAAAAGGATGACAATACCCTCGTCCTACACACCGAGTCGAATAATCCCGGGCCGCTTTACTATGCCCTGCATCAGTCCTTCCCGGACTTGGAAATCGAAGAGAGTTGATTAATAAGACATAGAACCAGCCGTGGAAAGTTTCATCTGAAACCGGAGGCTGGCAGGCATCCTTCTCATCCTGTAGTAGAAAGGTCTTGGGATGCCGTTTTTTATTCCCATGAAAAAAGTTGCCTTGTTTTTTGAATTTTTTCGCGAATGTGTCTATATTATGCACGTCTAACAAAAAAGCAAAAGATATGGCAACAACAATTAAAACCAGTTCCAAGAACTACTTCAACAAAATCCAGAAGTACCTCATCAACAAAAGAGTCTTCTTTACCCCATCACTCAACCTTGGGATCTATACCCTCACCATCTTTGACCTCAATCAGGATCAAACCAACTCTCTCATTTCAAAAATGACCAAACACTTCCATCTCACCATGCAGCAGGAGCCTTGGGCTCTCGCTGCCTAAACTATGAATGACTATGGCAACGACGATGAAAAAACAAAAGGAAATGACACTGCTGCAGGCCATTGAGCATGTGGTAGAATTGGCAGAGGACTCGAAGTTGAGCAAAGAGTTTATGAAGAAGGCCAAGCCTGAGATTCAGTTGCTTGCTAAAAGTTATGGCATCACGGAGCGACAGGCCGTGCTGTTCTGTGTCTGTATGGAGAAAGGGCCACGACGGGTCGATTATGATGACTTGGCCTCCTATCTGAACTTAAATAAGATAGGTGTACTCAGTTATGCCAGCGATATCGATGCCTTGGTGCGTCGCAGGCTGTTGCGCTATCGTGATGCAAAGGACGAGGACGACTTCGATATTCCTGCTGTTGTCATCCGCTACTTGAAACATAATGAGGTTTATCAACTTCCTAAGCGGACAGGATTGGACTGCAGCGAACTGTTCGAACTGCTTGATATGTGGTTTGAGGATTTGGATGATAACGCCATCTCGCCCAATGAACTACGTGAAGAATTGGAGGCGCTCTATAAAGATAATCCGCAAATCGGTTTCGTTCGTCATCTGAAAGAATTCTATTTGAGAGACGATGACCAGTTGTTGGTGACATTTTTCTGTCACTGTCTGGTGAACAAAGATGATGACGACATCCGTCCTGCCCAGATAGAAAACCTGTTCGGTAGTAAGAATGAATTCTGCAAAGCCAAAAGTGAACTGCGTACTGGTGAGCACAAGTTGATGCAGAAGAAACTTATTGAGCATCGTTGCGAGGACGGCATTGCCGACAATACGCGCTATAAACTTACGGAGAGTGCCAAGCGGACACTGTTGGCAGAGATGAATATTGATGCATCGGCAGAGAAACTGGCAGATGTCATTGACTCGAAGATGTTGGGTGAAAAGCAGTTGTTCTTTCCTAAGGATATTCAGCGACAGGTGGAGGAACTGGGGCGATTTCTTCAGCCAGAGAACTTCCAAAAGATACAGGAGCGTATGAAGGACAAGGGCTTCCGTAATGGCTTTGCCTGCTTGTTTTATGGTTCACCAGGAACGGGTAAGACTGAGACCGTCTATCAGTTGGCGCGACAGACAGAAAGAAACATCATGGTGGTAGATGTGCCACGTATCAAGAGCAAGTGGGTAGGGGAGAGTGAGAAGAATATCAAAGCACTCTTTGACCGTTATCGTGAACAGGTGAAACGGGCTCCGCTGACACCCATTTTGTTGTTCAATGAGGCTGATGCTATCATCGGTATTCGCAAGAACGGAGCGCAGAGTGCAGTGGATAAGATGGAGAACTCCATCCAGAACATCATCCTTCAGGAGATGGAAACACTCGATGGCATCATGATTGCGACCACCAATCTCCAGCAGAATATGGATAAGGCCTTTGAACGCAGATTTTTGTATAAAATCAAGTTCGATAAACCCACAGAAGAGGCCCGTACCTGCATCTGGCGCTCGATGATACCTGACCTCAGCGACCTGGATATCCACACCCTGGCCTCGAAGTACGATTTCAGTGGAGGCCAGATAGAGAACATCGCCCGGCACTATGCCATCGACAACATCCTGCATGGCCAGAGTGAGGACGTGCTCTCCATGCTCATCCGCCATTGTGACAATGAACGGCTGGACGATAAGGGACAGAAAAAGATAGGATTCTAAGTGTCTGAGAATCATGTAAAGCAAAGGAAATCATAAATTATTTAATAAAAAAAGGATAAAAACTTGGTGGTTTCATAAAAAAGTAGTAATTTTGCACCCGCTTTTCGTGACAAGTATGTCCGAAGCATAAGTTTAACATAAAAAAATTAAAAGAAAAGACAAATGATTATTGTACCCGTAAAAGAAGGCGAGAACATTGAAAAGGCTCTCAAAAAGTTTAAGAGAAAGTTTGAGAAAACAGGCGTGGTGAAGGAACTCCGTCGCCGTCAGCAGTTCGACAAACCTTCTGTACTTAAGCGCCTTAAGATGGAGCACGCTATTTACGTACAGCAGTTGCGCGCCAACGAGGAATAATAAAAGTTCCTAAAAAATTTGGTGGTTTCGGAATTTTTTCGTAAATTCGTAGCCGAAAAGGATGATATAGTCCTTTGAAGGCAAAAGAATGATAAACCAGTTCCTGAACTACCTGCGATATGAGCGGAATGCTTCCGCGCAGACTGTGCAGACATACGAGGAGGCTCTTGAGGAGTTTGAATCGTATCTCAAACTTAAGGATAACGGACTCTCGCCGGCAACGGCAGACACCGATCTCATCCGCGACTGGATGGAGAGTCTGATGGATAAAGGAAACACTGCATCAACTATTAATAAGAAGTTGAGTGCTTTGCGTTCCTTTTATCGCTTTGCCCTCAAACGGAATCTTGTTAAACTCGATCCGGCGCATTGTGTGACCGGTCCGAAGAAGTCGAAGCCGTTGCCGCAGTTCCTCAGGGAAGGGGAGATGGACCGGTTGCTCGACGACTTGGAATGGGATAATACTTTTAAGAGCGTGCGCGCGCGTACCATATTATTATTATTCTATGAGGCCGGACTGAGACGCTCGGAACTGGTAGGACTGAACGATGAGGACATCGACTTCACGACGAGTCAATTGAAGGTGACGGGCAAACGGAACAAACAGCGTATCATTCCTTTCGGCGAGGAACTGGCCACAGAACTGCAGCACTACATGGCTGTGCGTGACGCACAGTTTGGAGAAGGACATGAGAAGGCCCTGTTCCTAAGCGACAAGGGACTGAGGATCTCTGGGGATCAGGTGTATGAGATTGTCAGGAAATACCTGTCGATGGTCACTTCCCTGAAGAAACGGTCGCCCCACGTGTTGCGTCACACCTTCGCCACAGCCATGCTGAACAACGGTGCCGGACTGGAAGGTATCAAGAACCTGTTGGGTCATGAGAGTGTCAGTACGACGGAGATCTACACCCACACCACGTTCGAGCAGTTGAAGCGCGTTTACAAAGAGGCTCATCCAAGAGCCTGACCCTAATTAATAACTATCTTAAAATAGGAGGTAACTATGGAGATTAAGATCAAGTCGATCCATTTCGACACTACTGAGAAGTTAGAGGCGTTCATCGAAAAGAAGGTCGCCAAGTTGGAAAAGTCTTTTGAGGATATACAGAAAGTTGAGGTGCAGTTGAAAGTAGAGAAACCTGCTACCGCCGACAACAAGACCGCCAGTCTGACGGTGGCAGTGCCAGGAAACACGCTGTTTGTAGAGAAGACAAGTGACACTTTTGAGGAAAGTACGGACCTTTGCGTGGATTCTATGCGAGCCCAACTGCAGAAATTCAAGGAAAAATTACGCAATAGATAAAAAAATCGAAGAAAAGTTTTGTTAATTCGAAAATAAGTAGTAACTTTGCAGCCGTTTAGAGAGCGGCTGCTTAGAAACGCCTCTTTAGCTCAGTTGGCCAGAGCACGTGATTTGTAATCTCGGGGTCGTTGGTTCGAATCCGACAAGAGGCTCTTCAGTGGGGAAATAAGTCCGTTTTAAGGGCAGAAATGGCTTGGGTGTTTTCCAGAGTGGCCAAATGGGGCAGACTGTAAATCTGCTGTCTTTCGACTTCGGTGGTTCGAATCCATCAGCACCCACACAGGAGAGTTTGCGCGGAAATAGCTCAGTTGATAGAGCACTAGCCTTCCAAGCTGGGGGTCGCGGGTTTGAGCCCCGTTTTCCGCTCCACATGCTGTAATAGCTCAGTGGTAGAGCACTTCCTTGGTAAGGAAGAGGTCCTGAGTTCAACTCTCAGTTACAGCTCTCTTGATATATTATAAGAAAATGGCAAAAGAGAATTTTGTGCGCACCAAACCGCACGTAAACATTGGTACTATCGGTCACGTTGACCACGGTAAGACAACTCTGACTGCTGCTATCACCATGGTTTTGGCAAAGCAGGGTCTCTCTGAGATCAAGTCATTCGATCAGATTGACAACGCTCCCGAGGAGAAGGAGCGTGGTATTACTATTAACACCGCTCACGTTGAGTATGAGACGAAGGCTCGTCACTATGCTCACGTGGACTGCCCGGGACACGCCGACTATGTGAAGAACATGGTAACTGGTGCTGCCCAGATGGACGGTGCTATTCTCGTTGTGGCTGCTACTGACGGTCCTATGCCTCAGACCCGTGAGCACGTCCTGCTCGCCCGTCAGGTGAACGTTCCCCGTCTGGTGGTGTTCCTGAACAAGTGCGATATGGTTGAGGATGAAGAGATGTTGGAGCTCGTTGAGATGGAGGTTCAGGAGATTCTCGCTCAGTATGAGTTCGAGGATGATACTCCTATCATCCGCGGTTCTGCCCTTGGTGCACTGAACGGTGTTGAGAAGTGGGAGCAGAAGGTGATGGAGTTGATGGATACCTGCGACACTTGGATCCAGGAGCCTCCTCGTGCTACCGACAAGCCCTTCCTGATGCCTGTTGAGGACGTGTTCTCTATCACAGGTCGTGGTACTGTTGCTACTGGTCGTATCGAGACTGGTGTGATCCACGTTGGTGATGAGGTCGAGCTGCTCGGTCTCGGTGAGGACAAGAAGTCAGTTGTTACTGGTGTTGAGATGTTCCGTAAGATCCTGGATGAGGGTCAGGCTGGTGATAACGTTGGTCTGCTGCTCCGTGGTATCGACAAGAACGAGATCAAGCG
>CACZVE010000005.1 GCA_902784565.1 uncultured Prevotellaceae bacterium | reverse complement strand
ACCCCGGGCTTCGTCCATCAGGTGATGCTGAACACCTATCTGAAGGACCACGAGGCTCCCGAGGATGTGGAGTACTACATGTGCGGCCCCGGCCCGATGTCGGCAGCCGTTGTCTCGATGCTCGACTCACTCGGTGTCGATCCCGAATCCATCATGTACGATAACTTCGGAGGATGACGCTCATCATCGTTTTGATGCTGCTGTTGGGCTATGTGCTCATTGCCACCGGTCATCTGACCGGTGTCAATAAGGCAGCCATTGCCATGTTCCTCGGTACCATCGGTTGGGTGGTCTACATCTGTTGGGGTACCGACTTCGTCATGGCGCAGCATCCTGACGATTATGCGGAGTTCCTGGCGGGCGAGGAACCGTCGAGCGATGCCGTCAAGCACTATATCTACAACGGGATTTTCCTGAACTATGTGGGACGTGCCGCCAGTATCGTGATGTTCCTCCTGGCCACGATGTCCATCATCGAGATCCTGAACAATAACGGTTGCTTCGACTTCATCCAGTCTTGGATCAAGACGCGCAACCCGAAACGTCTGTTGTGGACCATCACCTTCGCCACCTTCGTCATCTCTGCCAACCTCGACAACCTGACAACGGCGACGATGATGCTCGTCATCATGCGGGGTATCGTACAGAACCGCCGGCAGCGGATGCTCATCGGCAGTGCCATTGTCATTGCCGCCAACTGTGGCGGATGCTTCACCGTGATCGGCGATCCCGCAGGACTGTTGCTCTGGGGTAACGGCGCTGTCACGGCTACCAGTTTCTCGAAAACACTGGCCCTACCTGCTATCTTGGCATGGGTCATCCCCACCATCCTCATCAACAGACAGTTGCCCGAACGGCTCGACACGCAGTGGTCGCCCATGCCGTATCGTGGCGATGATACCAACCTGAATCAGTGGCAGCGCATTGTGATGCTCTTCGTGGGCATTGGCGGTCTCTGGTTTATCCCTACCTTCCATAACATTACGAAATTATCGCCTTTCCTCGGTGCCCTTTGTGTGCTGAGTGTGCTCTGGGTGGTGAATGAGGCGTTTAACCGCAAACTGATGAATGCTGACCAGATGATGGAGAAGCGTATGCCACAGGCACTGAAATATGGTTCTATCCAGCAGATGCTTTTTGTGATGGGTATCATGCTCGGTATGGGCGTGGTCACAGAGACGGGTGTCTTCGGTGATGTGGCGGCTTGGATCGATGAGAATATCCATAATATCTGGATTGTCGGTATCTTCTCCGGACTGATGAGTAGTATCGTCGATACATTCACCATTGCCATCAGCAACATCTCGCTCTATCCCATCGTGGAGTCACAGCAACTCGGCATCTGGTACGATGCAGACTACATGGCCAACTTCATCGAGAACGGTGTCTACTGGAAGGTGGTTGCCTTTGCGACGGCTGCAGGCGGCTGTCTCTTGTCTGTGGGTTCCGTCAGCGGCATTGCCCTGATGAAGATGGAACACGTGCACCTGGGCTGGTACATGAAGAACATCTCGTTTAAGATGCTCGTGGGCTGGCTCGTAGGTATGGCCGTCCTCTGGTTGGAGACGCTCTATTAATAACACATAGTTGTATGCCGGAAATCAAGAAGATCGTATTGACAGGAGGTCCCTGTGCCGGTAAGACCACGGCACTGGTGAAGATCACCGAGTATTTCTCGGGCTTTGGCTATAAGGTGTTCAACGTGCCTGAGGTACCGACCATTTTCAGTACCGCAGGCTGGAACTACCTCACGCCCAACCGCGCCCTCTACTATCAGGGCGAACGGGCCATCCTCGAAACGCAGTTGGCCCTCGAAGACCAGTTCATGCGTCTGGCGGAGGTCTGTACCCATCCTGTGCTCATCGTCTGCGACCGTGGCACGCTGGATATCTCTGCCTATATCAAACCCGAGGAGTGGGAGGAGATTACGGCGATGTGCGGCACCAACTCCAACGAACTGTTGGAGCGCTACGATGCCGTGCTGCACCTGGTGAGTGCCGCCGACGGTGCCGAACAGTTCTATACCACCGCCACCAATGCCACCCGCTATGAAAAGGCCAATGAGGAAGGGCTGCGCCTGGCCCGCGAACTCGACAAGAAGGTCATCAAGGCCTGGACGAGTCATCCCCATTTGCGGGTCATCAACAACCACAACGACTTTGAGAGCAAGCTCAACCGTGTGCTGAAGGAGATCTCCAAGGTGGTAGGTCTGCCGCAGCCGGTTCGCGATGAGCGTATCTTCCGTGTGGAGATCATCGGCGAGATCCCCGAGTGTACGGAGAGCGAGATCACCCAGACCTATCTGGTGACGGAGCCTGGCGGTGAGGTACGTCTGCGCCGCAGGGTGTTCAGTGGCGGTAAGGTGGTCAATCTGCACCGCTCCAGGAAGCGTGTCACCGACACGGAGATCATCGAGACCGAGCGTCAGGTGGACAACAACCTCTACGAACAGATGCTCCAGCAGGCCGATCCCTATCGCGCCACCATCAAGAAGAAACGTCAGAGTTTCATCTGGAAGGGCCGTTTCTTCCAGATCGACACCTTCCGTGCCCCCGTCGATAATCTGGTGATTATGGAGACCAAGGGCATCGGCGAACAGGAAGACATCGATTTCCCGCCGTTCGTCAAGGTACTGGAGGATGTCACCAGCAACAGCAAATACCAGAACTACAACATCGCCCTGATGCGGCGATGATGATACTTTGAACACATCCTATATGAGAAACTTTATCTTGTCGTTGATGATGTTCTGTGCCGTGTGTGTATCGGCACAGGAGGTGACTGAAAACCGCGGATTTAAGGCGCTCCTGAACGAGAAGATTGCCGTAGAGGTGTTCTTCCAGACAGTCTGTACCAATGGCGAATGGCAGACGGCGGGCTATATCTATTACCCCAAGGCCAAGTCGCCTGCTCCCATCCTCATTGTAGAGAACGGCGGCCACTTTATGGAGTACCAGCCCGATGGTGAGACCACCGGAATCCTTGATCTGACGTACGACGAGGTAGAGGGCGACTTCCAGATGCTGAAAGGCTCCTGGAAGAATCCTACCACAGGCAAGGTGATGAATTTCTCGCATTTCGAAGAGATGCGTGAGCCGCCCAGTTGGTGGCCCGGATCTCCATCGGTCTTCGGCGCACCCAAGCGCGACGCGTGGACATTCCTGTATAAGCTGGAGAACAAATACGACGAAAGCGGCGACAGCGAGTGGATGGACAATATCCACGTGACGTTCGAGGTGAACGGTAAGGAGCATCTCCTGAGTTTCGACGAGCCTCTGAATGGGGCCGTCAACAGCGAGATGGAAGAGACGCTCGACTGGACTATTGAGGAGGACATCAACTTCGACGGCATCCCCGATCTGATGGTCTATCTCGGTGTGACCCATGATGGTCAGTCGCTCTATAAGGCCTTTGTCTGGAATCCCGTCACCCGCCAGTTCTACGATGTCGAGGCGTTTCAGGAGATTCAGGAGCCGGATTTCGACAATAAGGCAAAGACCATCACCAGTCGTGCCCGCAGTGGAGGCACGCTCTACACCGACACCTTTAAGTGGAAAAACGGCAAACTGACAAAGATTGCCAGCAAAAAAGAATCACTTTATTAACGTTAAGCGAATGACGAATCACAGGGACGGTTATTCTTGATCATGTGAACCGCCCCCCACGAATCCGGCACGTCATCAGCACGTCATTACAAGGGTTAGAAAATGTGCCGACAATGTGCGGCATGTCATCACAAGGGTTAGAAAATGCGCCGGAAATCTGAGGCACGTCATCACAAGGGTTAGAAAATGTGCCGGAAATTTGCGGCACGTTATCACAAGGGTTAGAAAACGTGCCGGAAATTTGAGGCATGTCATCACAAGGGTTAGAAAATGTGCCGACAATTTGCGGCACGTCATCACAAGGGTTAGAAAATGTGCCGACAATTTGCGGCATGTCATCATAAGGCTTAGAAAACGTGAACTGAATGATGAACAAAGAAAAAACAATTAAGGCCTCTTTTTGTAATTTTTTCGGCTAAAAGTTTTTTTGTTTGGAAAATAATGACTATCTTTGCAATCGACTTGATTAATAACTTGATTTCTAAAAACAATTACTTCATTTAAAATACTAACAGCGTATGTCACAAATTAAAGGACACATTTCGCAGATTATCGGCCCGGTTATCGATGTTTACTTCAACACCGAGGGGCAGGATGCGGAAAAGGTGTTGCCGAGGATTCACGATGCCTTGAAGATTGAACGTGGTGACGGGCGCGACCTGGTTGTCGAGGTGCAACAGCACATCGGCGAGGATACGGTGCGCTGCGTGGCTATGGACAATACCGACGGACTGAATCGTGGACTGGAGGCGATCCCGATGGGCTCACCAATCGTGATGCCTGCCGGCGATCAGATTAAAGGTCGAATGCTGAACGTGATCGGACAGCCTATCGACGGTATGAAACAACTCGACATGACGGGAGCCTATCCCATCCACCGCGAGGCACCCTCGTTCGAGGAACTCTCCACAAAGAAGGAGATCCTGGCGACGGGTATCAAGGTGATCGACTTGCTGGAGCCTTACATGAAGGGCGGTAAGATCGGACTCTTCGGCGGTGCCGGTGTGGGAAAGACGGTGCTCATCATGGAGTTGATCAACAACATCGCCAAGGGACACAACGGATTCTCCGTATTCGCAGGCGTGGGAGAGCGCACCCGTGAGGGTAACGACCTGATCAGAGAGATGATCGAGTCGGGCGTGATCCGCTACGGCGAGAAGTTCCGTGAGGCGATGGATCAGGGTAAATGGGATCTGAGTCTCGTGGATCCTGAGGAACTCAAGAAGAGCCAGGCCACTCTGGTGTATGGACAGATGAACGAGCCTCCCGGTGCACGTGCCTCTGTGGCACTCTCCGGACTAACGGTGGCTGAGGGCTTCCGTGATGCCGGTGGTAAGGACGGCGGCGCTGCCGATATCCTATTCTTCATCGATAACATCTTCCGTTTCACACAGGCTGGTTCTGAGGTGTCTGCTTTGTTGGGTCGTATGCCTTCTGCCGTAGGTTACCAGCCGACGCTGGCCTCGGAGATGGGTACGATGCAGGAGCGCATCACCTCGACAAAGAAGGGTTCTATCACCTCCGTACAGGCTGTGTATGTGCCTGCCGACGACTTGACCGACCCTGCACCTGCTACCACCTTTACACACTTGGATGCCACGACGGTGCTGGATCGTAAGATTGCGGAGTTGGGTATCTATCCGGCTGTGGATCCGCTGGGTTCTACCTCGCGTATCCTCGACCCGCTGATTGTGGGTAAGGCGCACTACGACTGTGCCCAGCGTGTGAAGGAGATTCTGCAGCGCTTCAAGGAATTGCAGGACATCATCGCCATCCTCGGTATGGACGAACTCTCCGACGAGGATAAGTTGACGGTGAACCGTGCACGTCGTGTGCAGCGTTTCCTCTCGCAGCCGTTCTCCGTGGCTTCACAGTTCACGGGTCTGCCCGGTGTGATGGTGCCTATCGAAGAGACCATCAAGGGCTTCAACGCCATCCTCGACGGCGAGGTGGACGACCTGCCCGAACAGGCCTTCCTGAACGTGGGTACCATCGAAGATGCGAAGGAGAAAGCCAAGAAACTGCTCGAAGCCGCTGCGAAAGCATAAATTGTCAAATTGTAAATTGTCAAATTGTAAATCGAATTTATGCTGCAGTTGAGGATTGTTTCCCCTGAGAAGGTTGAATACGACGGAGCCGTTGAGAGCGTCCTGGTGCCTGGTGCTTTGGGACAGTTCGAGATACTCACCAACCACGCACCGATCATCTCGTTGCTGGGAGTAGGTGAGGTGGTCTACGCCGCTGCCGACGGCAAGCACACCATTGAGATTGCCGGAGGCTTCGTGGAGGTACAGAAGAATAAGGTAAGTCTTTGTGTAGAACTCCATCAGCATGACTAAGAACGTTGTAAACACCTACCTGAGACAGAGCATCTGTCTGATAGCAGGACTGACCCTGCTCTTCCTGCTCTATGTCAACCTGAAGGGCGACGTAGAGTTGATGACGATGCCTATCTGTATCTCGGCGGTGTTTCAACTGGTGGCCTGTATCGCCTACGGACTCGTCTGGAAGTGGGTATCATCGTCATCGCCAGCCAGTCTGCCGACACTCTACATGGCGGCATCGGCATTCCGGATGTTTGTCGGTATCGTCATCGTTTTGGCATACTGTTTTATGGCGGATGATCAGGCCTCTATCAAGTTCTTCGTCGTCACCTTCCTGATTTACTATTTCGTGATTCTCATCTACGATACCTGGTATTTCGTCAAGATAGAGAAGAGATTTAAACAAAACGTATAAACCAAAGAAAATGAGATATTTGCTTTTATGCCTCACCTTCTTTTTCGCTGCCGGCACACCGCTGTCGGCAAGTGAGAGTGAGGGGATAGACGTGAAGGAGATAGTGCTCGGACACCTCGCTGACGCCTATGAGTGGCACATCACCACCATCGGCGGCAAGCATATCAGCATTCCTCTGCCTGTGATCGTCAGGAGCGAAGCCACCGGTGAGTGGCACGTCTTCTGCAGTTCGCGCATCGAGGAGGCGATGGAAGAGGGAAAGGACTATATGGGCTTCTACTTCAACGAGGAGAAGAACGGCAAGATCTACGAACGGCTTTCCGACGGCACGAGTGTGCGTCCGTGGGATATCAGCATCACCAAGAGTGTGTTGCAGATATGGATTGTCGTGATCATCATGCTGTGTATCTTCCTCGGCTGTGCCCGTTGGTACAAGAAGCACGACCCCACCAAGGATGTGCCGAAGGGATTCGTAGGCATGGTGGAGATGCTGGTGATGTCGATCAACGACGACCTCATCAAGGACTCCATCGGCGAAAAGCACTACCGTCCCTACGCACCGTACTTGTTGACGGCCTTCTTCTTCATCCTCATCACCAATATGCTGGGTCTGTTGCCCATCTTTCCTGGTGGTGCCAATGTGACGGGCAACATCAACATCACGTTCTTCCTGGCACTCTGTACGATGCTGGCCATCAACCTGTTCGGCAACAAGGAGTACTGGAAGGAGATCTTCTGGCCGGATGTGCCTGCCTTCCTGAAGGCCTATCCTGTGGCTATCATGCCTATCATCGAACTGTTCGGTATCATCACCAAACCCTTCGCGCTGATGGTCCGTCTCTTTGCCAACATGATGGCTGGTCACGCCATTATCCTGTCGTTTACGGCAATCATCTTTATCGGATGGTCCGTGAATGCGATACTCGGCTCCGGACTGACCCTGCTCAGTTTCGTGATGATGCTCTTCATGAACTGTCTGGAGTTCCTGGTGGCCTTCATCCAGGCTTATGTCTTCACCATGCTCAGTGCCGTCTTCATCGGACTGGCACACCCCGAGCATGAGGGACACTAAACAAAAAAATAATAAACAACATTAAATAATTAACAACTTAAAAAATTAAAAGTTATGATTACATCAATTCTTTTGGCAGCAGAAGCTGCTGCTGGTCTTGCTAAGTTTGGTGCCGGTCTCGGCGCAGGTATTGCAGCAATTGGAGCCGGTCTGGGTATCGGTCGTATCGGTGGTAACGCCATGGACGCTATCGCCCGTCAGCCCGAGGCAGCAGGTACCATCCGTACCAACATGATCCTGACAGCCGCATTCGTAGAGGGTGTAGCCCTGTTCGCTGTCGTTGTGTGCGCACTCTGCGTATTCCTTTAATCCTCAAAAACATCTTTGCAAATGGAGTCATTGAACTTACCTGCCATCTTGACGCCCGACTTCGGATTATTCTTCTGGATGTTGATAGCGTTCTTGGTGGTCTTTGTCCTTCTCGCCAAGTTCGGCTTCCCCGTCATCACCGGTATGGTGGAGGAACGCAAGAACTATATCGATGAGTCGCTTCGTAAGGCCCACGAGGCCCAGGAGCGTCTGGCGAATATCGAGAAGGAGGGTGAATCCATCTTGCAGGAGGCGCGTGAAAAACAGGCTCAGATACTGAAAGAGGCTGCCGAAACGCGCGATGCCATCGTGGAACAGGCACAGACGAAGGCGAGGGCAGAGGGTGCCCGACTCTTGGACGATGCGAAGACCGCCATCGAACAGGAGAAGAAAGCCGCCATCGCCGATATCCGTGCACAGGTAGCCACGCTGAGTGTCGAGATCGCCGAGAAGGTTCTCAAGCAGAACCTGAAGGACGACAAGTCGCAGATGGATTTGATAGACCGTATGCTGGATGATGTCTCTGCTAGTAATTAATAATAAGGTATAACGTATGGATATAGGAGTCATATCGGTCAGATACGCCCGTGCGCTCTTGAAGAGTGCCACTGACGCGAAAATCGAAGATGCCGTCTACACCGAGATGCAACAACTCGCCAAGAGTTACGTCGAGGTGCCGCAACTGCGGTTTACGATAGACAACCCGATGCTCTCGAAGGACAAGAAGGAAGCCCTGTTGCTGACGGCAGCAGGACAAAAACCTTCCGAACTGACGAAAGCCTTCGTCCGACTGGTGTTGAAGGAGGATCGCGAGAGCGTGATGCAGTTCATCGCCAATTCGTACGTCACACTTTACCGCCAGCAGAAGAACGTCATCCGGGGACGTCTCATCACGGCGGCACAGGTATCGCCTGCCACAGAGCAGAAGATGCGCCGCATGGTGGAGAGTAAGACTAATGGAACAGTGGAGTTTGAGACGGAGGTGAACCCCGACATCATAGGTGGTTTCATCCTCGAATACGACACTTACCGCATGGATGCGAGTGTCAAGTCGAAACTCAACTCAATTCTACAAACACTAAAAAAGTAAAATCAAATGTCAGATAAAATTAAACCAAGCGAAGTATCCCAGGTCCTGCTTGACCAACTGAAAGGTATCTCCAATGCCGAGAAGTTCGATGAGGTAGGTACTGTGCTGACCGTCAGCGACGGTGTGGCCCGTATCTACGGACTGCGCAATGCGGAGGCCAATGAACTGTTGGAGTTCGAGAACGGGACGATGGCTATCGTGATGAACCTGGAGGAAGACAACGTCGGTTGTGTGCTGCTCGGCACCACTTCAGGCATCAAGGAAGGCATGGTGGTGAAGCGTACCAAACGTATCGCCTCTATCCGTGTCAATGACAATATGCTGGGTCGCGTCATCAATCCACTGGGTCAGGCTATCGACGGCAAGGGCGACATCGACCTGAGCGACGCCTTCGAGATGCCGTTGGATCGTAAGGCTCCCGGTGTGATCTACCGTCAGCCTGTGAAGGAACCGCTCCAGACGGGTCTGAAGGCTATCGACTCGATGATTCCCATCGGACGCGGACAGCGTGAGTTGATCATCGGTGACCGTCAGACGGGTAAGACCGCCATTGCTGTGGATACCATCATCAACCAGAAGAGTTTCTATGAGGCAGGCAAGCCTGTCTATTGTATCTATGTCGCCATCGGTCAGAAGGCCAGTACCGTGGCCGCCCTCGTCAGCACGCTGCAGGAGCACGGTGCCATGCCTTATACCATCGTGGTGTCTGCCACCGCTGCCGATCCTGCTGCCATGCAGTACTATGCACCGTTTGCAGGTGCCGCCATCGGTGAGTATTTCCGCGACAGGGGTCTGCCGGCACTGGTAGTCTACGACGACCTGTCGAAGCAGGCTGTGGCCTACCGTGAGGTGTCACTGATCCTGCGTCGTCCTTCGGGTCGTGAGGCCTATCCGGGCGATGTATTCTATCTGCACTCCCGTCTGTTGGAGCGTGCTGCCAAGATGAACGAACAGCAGGAGGTGGCTGAGCAGATGAACGACCTGCCTGAGTGTATGAAGGGTCACGTGAAGGGTGGCGGTTCACTCACCGCTCTGCCAATCATCGAGACGCAGGCTGGTGACGTATCCGCGTATATTCCTACCAACGTGATCTCCATCACCGACGGACAGATATTCCTCGAGTCAGACCTCTTCAACCAGGGCTTCCGTCCTGCCATCAACGTCGGTATCTCCGTATCCCGTGTGGGTGGTTCGGCACAGATCAAGTCGATGAAGAAGGTGGCTGGTACGTTGAAGATCGACCAGGCACAGTACCGTGAGTTGGAGTCCTTCTCGAAGTTCTCTTCCGATATGGATGCCGTGACAGCGATGACCCTCGACAGAGGACGTAAGAACAACCAGTTGCTGATTCAGCCGCAGTACAGCCCGATGCCCGTAGGCGAGCAGATCGCTATCCTCTATTGCGGTGTGCACGGACTGATGCGTGAGGTGCCTATCACAAAGGTACGTGAGTGCCAGAACCAGTTCCTCGATAAGTTGCGCTCTGCCAACCCCGAGGTCATCGAGACCCTGGCCAGCGGTAAGATCGACGACGAGACGACTGCAAAGATCGAGGCTGTGATGGCCGACATCGCAGGAACGTACAAAAACTGATAGCCTATGCCCAGCCTGAAAGAAATTAAAGGCCGCATCGCCTCAGTCAAATCCACGCGAAAGATCACGTCGGCGATGAAGATGGTGGCATCCAGTAAACTCCACCACGCACAGGTAGCCATCCAAAACATGCTGCCTTACGAGGAGTTGCTGGAGCACATCCTCAAGTCGTTCCTCGCTGCCGAGGCAGAGGCACAGACCATCTACGATCATGAGCGCCCTGTACACAGGGCGGCTCTGGTGGTGATGACCTCCAACTCCTCCCTCTGCGGCGGCTTCAATGCCAACACTATCAAGATGATGTCGCATGCCGTCGATGAGTACGACAAGACCATCGGACGCGACAATGTCGAGATCTATCCCATAGGCCGTAAGGTGTATGAGAAGGCCAAGAAGATGGGACTCGCCGTACAGGGTGAATTCTCGGCACTCGCCGACAAACCCAACGTACAGCAGTGTATCGAGATTGCGGTGGAACTAGGAACGAAATTCGCTGAGGGTGAGATAGATAAGGTGGAACTTATCTATCACCACTTCAAGAGCGCAGGCTCGCAGATACTCACCCGCAAGACCTTCCTTCCCATCGACATCCAGTCGGAACTCAATGCCGACAAGGAGCGCGATCTGGAATCAGTCATTGCCACGAAGGAGAGTCAGGAGTATCTGAAGAAGAGAGGAGACAGGAGCCAGGAGTCAGGAGAGAAACAGGCCGAGGTGAAGCCGCTCAACGATAACTTCATCGTCGAGCCGGACATGAACACCGTGCTCTCGCAACTCCTACCGAAACTCGCCCATCTGTCGCTCTATACGGCGCTGTTGGATTCCAATGCCTCGGAGCATGCCGCCCGTATGGTGGCCATGCAGACCGCTACTGATAATGCCGACGAACTGCTTCGCGAACTGAACCTGCAGTACAACAAGGGTCGTCAGCAGGCTATCACAAACGAACTTCTCGACATCGTCGGCGGTTCCGTGAATAATTAATTCAAAATTCAAAAGTATATGAAACTTACAGGAAGAAGAGAAAGTAGTAATGTAGAAGACCGTCGTGGTTTGAGTGGCGGTGCGAAGGCCGGTATCGGCGGCATCGGTGCCATCATCGTGGCAGCCCTGTTTGCCTGGATGAGTGGCGGCGACCCTGTGTCAGCCGGTTTGCAGGCAGCCCAGGAGCAGATGTCAGCTCGTACGGAGAGTGTCAATCCTGAGGAGTTCTCCGAGGAAGAACAGCAATTGGCTACCGAGTGCAAGCAGATCCTCGCCTCTACAGAGGATGTATGGACGGCTGTGTTCAAGGAACTGGGTCGTACCTACGAGTCGCCCACGCTGGTGCTGTTTACCAATCAGGTCAACTCTGCCTGTGGTAGCGCTACAGCTGCCGTAGGCCCGTTCTATTGCTCTGGCGACCAGAAGTTGTATATCGACCTGTCGTTCTTCACGCAGATGAAGCGCCAGTTAGGCGTCGAGGGTAACACCTTCGCCTATGCCTACGTCATTGCCCACGAAATCGGCCACCATGTGGAGTACTCACTCGGCATTCTCGGCAAGGCTCATCAGCAGATGAACCAGACCGACAAGGTGACTGCCAATCAGATCAGTGTACGTCTGGAGTTGTTAGCCGACTACTACGCCGGTGTCTGGGCTCATTATGAGGATCAGATGAACCACTCGATGGAGTACGGCGATCTGGAGAAGGGTCTCGAACTGGCCAAGGCCATCGGCGACGACTGGTTGCAGAAGAAAGCACAGGGTAGGGCAACGCCCGAGTCGTTTACCCACGGTACCTCCGAACAGCGCAAGCGCTGGCTCCGTCGTGGCTACGAGACAGGTGACATGCGCACCTCGACCTTCAACGTACAGAACTACAACGACCTCTAACCGAGAAATAATTGATTTTTATAGAACACGGAGGACCTTGAGTCCTTCGTGTTTTTGAATTAGGTATCAATAACATAAATCTTATAAGACCGTGAGAAAGGTTTATTTATCTATTCTGTTATACTTGTTGCCTGGCATCGTCTGGGGACAGGAATATGGTGACAACCATGATTATACGAACCCTCATAGAGACCAGGGGGCGACCAGTTACAT
The DNA here is from genome assembly GCA_902784565.1 of uncultured Prevotellaceae bacterium. GTDB lineage: Bacteria > Bacteroidota > Bacteroidia > Bacteroidales > Bacteroidaceae > Prevotella. Next base: position 55,978 of record CACZVE010000005.1, on the reverse strand, counting down.
CGACTGGAACAGGATACTGGACGACTACTGGCCTGTGTCAACCATTACCTTCAAGGTAGGCCAACTGTCGTTCAGCGGTACTATAGAAAACACAAAGAAGCCGCTCACAGTCTCCGAAGTCACCAAGATGGTAAGGGACGTGATGAATGACCTGAATATGTCTGACGGCATGCTGGGCAAAATCGATGAACAACTGGCTGAATATAAGGATATCACAGCTGCTCAATGGCACGACATAGCCTCACAAGCCCTCGACATAGCACTTCGCAGTGGTTTGAATCCCGTTGGTGGCGAATATGCTATTATGGCTGATGCTGTCAATGCCGTTCGTGCCGGTTTTAATGGACAGGATGCCGAGAAAGCCATTACGCAGGGAAAAGCCGATGTGTGTGACTATATTGTAGGAAAGAGCAGGGATGCCATTGTGAATAAGGCATTAGAGGCTGGAGCCGACTTAGGTGGCGATATTGCGTCGAAGGCTTTGGGACCCATCATGATGATTGTCGCTGCATCACAGTTGGGATGGGACTTGGGCGACCTGACAAAAAAATACCATCTCTGGGACCGTGACGAATGGACGAAAGAGATGATGCAGCGTCAGATGCTGAAGGAACTGTTCTATAGGACTGTTGCCCAGAAACTGAGGCAGCGCCTGGATGACTATTACAAAGACGGCGAATGGCATTTAAAGGTTAACAAAGAAGTTGAGCGTAAATATGCATCGCTATTCCTGTGCGGTGGTATCGACCAAATGTGGACGCTGCAGGCCGACTTAAAAAAGATCGACGGTAAAAAGACCAGCCGCTATGGTACCTATAAAGGACACATTAAACTCAGGGCACGTCATGATAATGTAAAAGTGTTCGATGTGAATTTCCGGGAGAAAGTGATCCTGAGTCCAAAACTGCCGATGAGACTTCTTGTACCAGTTACCAGTGTGAAAGACATCCAGAATTCCCCAACAGTGTTAGGCGACAAGATTCTGGAGAGTTACGATTTCCAATTGGAAATTGAAAAGGGAAATCTTGACAGATCAACCAACTACCCCTTCACGCGAGAACTACAGGAGAATGTGCCAGAGTTTTCGGTAGATCATACCGGCGAGTTCAATCTGGAACATGGTATGTACAACGAGGGCGAAATAAACTTAGGTCCGTTACAAGCAAGGGTGAATTACAAGTTCAGGTATACCGGAAAGACCTATTGGACAAAGGGAAGAAGGCTTGCCATCTATATCAAGACACAGGAGAAAACCGACTTTGCCGAAATGACCGCGCCTACGTCTGTTTATCACAAAGACCTGACAGACACAATGAAAGACTTCGCTAAAAACAACGAACTTATTCTGCGTGATGACAGGATCTTCGCTCCACTCGAACAGGAGACGGGGTATGTGATTACGTCTGAAGGAGATCCCTATGAAAAACAAAGAGCAGGCTCTCCCAACAACCTGTCGTATGTGGAGTCACTGACACCCTCATTGAACATGTCGAGGTCCAAGTCATCGGTTCCTGCTTCGCTCGCGGCACCAGCAGAAGAAAAACTGGAACCGGCAGGAGAGGATGGTATCTGGGTATATGACTGGAAGAGTCGCATGGATCCAGGTCTTGTAGAGATGATTGAGCACGGTGACGAAATTGTAGCCAGTGGGAAACTGCCTTCTGAGTATGCCTACCTCTTGCCGGAAGGCTTGAATAAGGATAACGACATGGTCTTGGTGAACGACGATACTTTCATGGCCAGCATCAAGGCACGAAACGGACTTTCTTTCAACGAACTGACAAGAAGGGTTATGAGTCATGGCTTCAATAGCATGACGGTTATTGCCGGTAAGATGTTTTCTGGTACGAATGGTCAGGGAAAAGAGTGTACGATCTCATTCTCTCCCAAGACCAACTATTACGTCATACAGATAGAGGACGAGAAAGAAACAGAGACAGAGACTGACGAATCAGTCTCGAAGTTAGAGAAACTGCAAAAGCGTATTCAGGAAATCACCAAGGAGTTACAGGAGCATCCTGAAAAGGCCGGGGAACTGCAGAAGGAGATGATGGATATCGGCATCGAACTACAGAACGAGACATCGAAGATGCAGAAAAGAAGGTTAAACACCAGATAGAATGGCTGCCAGGAGGTCTTGCTGTATCAGACCGTTAGTGGCAACGACGCTGTCGCCTTGGGTAAAATCAGGGGAGCCGTCATAGTCCGTTACCGTGCCGCCAGCCTCCATCACAATCAGACTACCAGCCATGTAGTCCCACTGTCCGATATATTTTTCAGCATAGCCATCGAGTCTGCCGGCAGCCACGTTGCAGAGTGCCATCGCAGCAGAACCACAGGCACGGATGCTTCCCACATTACCGTAGAACTGTTTGATAAGACTGAGGATGACGGGCTTGTAGGCCTCGCTGTTGTAGGGCAGTTGCAGACAGATCAGCGCATCCTGAATCTTCTGCGCACTGACATGCAGGCGTGTGCCGTTGAGGTAGGCGCCTCTTCCTTTCCAGGCATAGAAACACTCATCGGCGCAGACCTCATAGACCACACCGAGCAGGATCTCCCTCTCTTGCAACAGAGCGATGCTGACGGCGTAAGGGGCATACTGATGGATGAAGTTCGTAGTGCCGTCGAGCGGATCCACCACCCAACACAATGGAACATCAGCAAAAGACTTTTCATTTACATCGCCTTCACTTTTCACTTCTGTCGTTCCTTCCTCCGTGATAAAGCCTGCTTCGGGTAACAGTTCCCTAAGTGCACTGACTATCAGCCGTTCGGAGCCCTTGTCAACATACGACACATAGTCGTGAGCATGCTTCCGTTCTACACGCTCGAGTGAGAACTTCTGTCGTTCCTCTCTGATATAATTCCCCGCCCGACGTGCAATCTCACATACCGCCAGCGTACATTTTTCTAGATCTATTGTCTGTTTCATGTCTGCAAAGTTACGAAAAAACCCACGAAATCCTTTTTTTTATAGACAAAATCCAAGATTTACACTTTTTTAACAACAGATTTCAATACTTTTTTGATAAAAAGTAGTACTTTTGCGCCGTAATTAATCAATATAAATTTTTTAAGGATAACTTTATGAACATTAAAAGTCTATTTCTGACAGCAAGTGTGGCCGTAGTTGGCCTTGTGTTTGTGGCATGCTCGCACGATGATTTCATCGACAAGGATGCCCCAGTGAAGAATCTAAAAGCAGAGTATGCTACCAACTTCGAGAAGAAGTATGGTAAGATTGACCCCAACCAGAATTGGGACTTCTGCTCCGCGCAGCCTGTTTACAGTCTGCCCTCTAGTACAAATGCCGCCCGTACACGTACAGGTGAAAACAGTTTTGACTTTGCAGCAAATACGAGCAAGGAATCTATCGTTGTTGAGAAGGACGTTCTTGAATGGATGTACACTCATATGCCGAAGGGTCAGGACAACAAGGTAAAGGGTGAAGCCTTCATCATGAAAGTTCCTAACAACTCATTCACCATCGCTCCTATCTATCAGGGTTATGCTACCTATTACTGGGAGTTGTGGATGAGTGTTGACGGTGCAGGAGATTATAAGGTCTGGTCTAAGGGCGAAGATTTCTATTATCAGGATCCTGACGATGCCGAGAATGAATGGACGCAATTAGGTAATGGCCAAGATGGTCTTACTAAAGATAATGGAAAATTCACACACAAAGCAGTGAAGGCTCCCACTTATACATTCTCCAATCTTCCTGTAGGAAATACCATGTCGTTCTATCTGAAAGTATGGAAAAACGGCAGTCATACGACAGGATATCAAGCCTATCAGAACAATTTGATTAATCCGACTCAAGACCAGCCAATTACCTACTACTCTACGGCTCTTAATAATTGCAAGATGATTTCTCTGACACAAGCCCAAAAGCCTGCTGCTGTACCCGAAGGCTATGATGTAACCATCATTGGCTGTGAGGATTACACGGATAATGACTTCGAGGACCTGGTGTTCATGGTCTATGGCAATCCTGTTCCCCCGACAGAGCGCGTAGAGGAAGTTGAAGAATTCTATACGAAGCGGTACTTCATGGAGGACCTGGGTACTACCGACGACTTCGACTTCAACGATGTCGTAGTTGATGTAAAGTATGACAGAAAGAAGATCACCATTAAATATGATAATACAACAAATGAGGAGTTAAGTAGGACAGAGAAAAATCTTCCCGACGTGGCCATTGTCCGCGCTACTGGTGGTACACTGGACTTCACGCTGACTATTGGTGCTACAGAATGGATTAAGAGTAAACATATTGCTTTCGAAGATATGTGGAATACAGGTTGGAAGGGCGCTGCCATTGACTGGGATGCTGTGCTGGATGAGCCGTTTGAAGTGGTGGGCTTTAATCCTGAAACGAACAACATCTCTGTTGCTGTCGCTGACAGAGGTAACTCTGGAGAAGTAAAGACCATCACCTTCCCGAAGAAGGGTGAGGCTCCGATGATGCTGGCCGTCAATCCTGACGTGAAATGGATGAAGGAGCGTGTGAGCATTCCTACATCATGGTTTACAGTTCCCGCAGAATCCGCAGAGCCGACAGAGTAATCCTGTAGCAATCATACTAAAAGAAATCAGCGCAAGGCTTCGGCCCTGCGCTGATTTCTTTTTCTGTATCCTGTTCCGATTAATGTCCTAAAGCATTAAGGCGGGCCTTGATCTTAAAGACGTAGGCATCGATGGTGGCTACGGCGACGATATTCACCACGTCGCGAACGCTGGCACCGAAGTCGATGAAGTGGATGGCCTTGTTCAGTCCCATCTGGATCGGACCAATGATCTCGGCATCGCTACCCAACATCTGCAGCATCTTATAAGAAGAACGGGCTGAGGTGAGGTTGGGGAAGATCAGGGTGTTCACCTTCTTGCCCTTCAGACGGGTAAACGGATACTGTTCGTCGCGCAGTTCGTTGTCGAGGGCACAGTCGAGTTGCATCTCACCGTCGATGGGCAGATCGGGATAGAGTGCCTGCATCTCTTCGACAGCCCGACGCACCTTCTTGGCACCTGAACTGGTGGACGAGCCGAAGTTAGAGTGACTCATCATACCGATGACAGGCTTCTCGTTGAAGAAGCGTACGGCAGTGGCAGCGAGTTTAGCGATATCGACAAGGGTGTCGCTGTCGGGATTCTCGTTGACGAGGGTGTCAGCGATGTAGTAGGTACCCTTGGGTGAGTTGATGATGTGCATGGCACCGAAGTGCTGGTATTCAGGACGAATACCGATGACCTCATTGACAACCTTGATGGTATTCGAGTATTTCGTGTAGAGTCCGGTGATGAAGGCGTCAGCCTCGCCGGTCTCGACCATCATCATACCGAAGTAGTTGCGCTCAAACATCTTATCGTTGGCCTCTTGGAAAGTGTAACCGTCACGCTGACGCTTCTCCGTGAGGATTCGGGCATAACGCTCACGACGCTCTTGCTCGGAGGGATGACGCAGATTCACAATCTCAATACCCTCCAGTGAAAGATCGAGTGAGGCAGCCAGCTTGGTGATGACCTCATCATTGCCCAGGAGGATCGGATGACAGATACCCTCGGCCTTGGCCTGTACGGCAGCCTTGAGCATCGTGGGGTGAACGGCCTCAGCGAAGACCACACGCTGCGGATGGGCAGCGGCAGTGGCATAGAGTTTCTGCGTGAGTTTGGTCTCTTGTCCCAGCAACACGCTGAGCGAATCCTTATAAGCATCCCAGTCAGTAATCTCCTTGCGGGCGACGCCACTCTCAATGGCAGCCTTAGCCACAGCGGAAGACACCTCTGTGATGAGTCGTGGGTCGACAGGTTTCGGAATGAAATAGTCGCGTCCGAAGGTGAGGTTGTTCACATGATAGACATCATTCACCACATCCGGCACAGGCTGTTTGGCAAGGTCGGCAATGGCATGGACGGCGGCCAGTTTCATTTCTTCATTGATGGCCTTGGCGTGTACGTCGAGGGCACCACGGAAGATATAGGGGAAGCCGATGACGTTATTGATCTGGTTGGGATAGTCGGTACGACCCGTAGACATCAACACGTCGGGACGGGCTGCCATCGCATCCTCATAGGAAATCTCCGGCACGGGGTTGGCGAGTGCGAAGATAACGGGATCCTTCGCCATCGAACGGACCATATCCTGCGAGAGGACGTTACCTTTGGAGAGTCCTACAAAGACGTCGGCACCGTTGACAGCCTCAGCGAGGGTGTGGATATCCGTGCGCGAGGTGGCGAAGAACTTCTTCTGCTCATTCAGGTCAGTGCGCTCGGTGGAGATGACACCCTTCGAGTCGAGCATCACGATATTCTCCTTCTGAGCACCAATGGCCATATAGAGTTTTGTACACGAGATGGCTGCAGCACCGGCACCATTGACCACAATCTTCACTTTCTTGATGTCCTTACCGATGACCTCCATTGCATTCTTCAGTCCGGCGGCAGAGATAATTGCCGTACCGTGCTGGTCGTCATGCATCACAGGGATGTTGAGCGTCTGCTTCAGACGTTCCTCAATATAGAAGCACTCAGGCGCCTTGATGTCCTCGAGGTTGATACCACCGAAAGTGGGGGCAATGCGCTCCACAGCCTCACAGAACTTCTCAGGATCCTTCTCGGCCACCTCGATATCAAACACGTCGATACCACCGTAGATCTTGAAGAGCAGACCCTTACCCTCCATCACGGGTTTGCCGCTCATGGCACCGATGTCGCCCAGACCGAGGACGGCAGTACCGTTGGAGATAACGGCTACAAGGTTACCTTTATCGGTGTACTTGTAGGCTGTGTCGGGATTCTCCTGAATCTCCAGACAGGGATAGGCCACGCCAGGAGAGTAGGCGAGACTCAGGTCGGTTTGTGTACGATAAGCCTTGGTGGGTTTTACTTCGATTTTTCCAGGGCGTCCACTCTCATGATATTCGAGAGCTGCTTCTTTTGAGATTTTAACCATACAATTTATCTAGTTTTTGATGTTTATACAAAAATCGAGCGCAAAATTACAAAAAACTAATGAAATACACCTTATTATTATTATATTTTTTTCAAATAACATTTTTTAGCAAAAAAAAATCGGATTTTATTTGGTGTATTATGTACAAATATATAATTTTGTGGCCGAAAATGACAACCTGTGTGAAGGTTGAAGTTGGAAAGAAGCTTTTTGGAAAGTGACTTATATAATAAAATTAACCTTTTTTTTACCATTATGATTAAAAAAAGTATTTTTAAGGTATTTGTGTTTGCAACCGCAATGACGGGTGCAATGGTTCTTTCGTCATGCAGCCATGATGACATCACTTACAGTCAAGAAGAGGTTCAGCAGGCTAAACACGCACAGAATGTCGCCAAGTATGAACAGTCATTCGTCAAAATGTTCGGTCAGCCCGCTGCCAACCAGAGTTGGGACTTTACCAAGGGTGGGACATTTACTGCTACACGTAGTGCAAGCGATGCAGCTAACTTAAGTAGATGGCCTTCCTATTCAGCGTGTCTTAATGGCTATGACTGGAAATATGCCACTGGAGATGATGATCCCTTACCACAGGGCACTCTTTCTAGTACGATCAAAAAGCAAACTGCCAAAATTAAAAAACTCATCGAAGAAGCTGCAGAAGCAGAAAATATTAAGCAATGGGCTCCTACTGGCAGTTATGTTTTCCGTACTGTAGCCTCCTATAGGAATGTTTCTACAAAAAAAGACAACGACAAGTACTACAGCATTGGCGCTAATTTTGGCGGTAAAAACAACTTCATCGCTATGATGGGTGTGAAGAAGAACGGTAAAGCTGTCAAGAATGGATCTACAGGTGTTCAGCACACATGTGCCATAGTGTTTAATAATGTACCTAGCGATGCTACATGGTTTGCTGTCGCCACATCGTCAAAGGATGCTTCAATTGTAGCCACAAGTCACCCACTCACTACATATGTGGAAGTTACATATAATGGCAGAACATTCTGGGGCTTCAGATGTGATGCAGAAAAAGATGGTGGGAAATACTCAGACCTTATTTTGTGGGTAGATAAAATTAATATTGCCAAAGAGAAAATTTATGCTAAGCGCTATATGGTAGAGGATCTTGGTGGTTCTGGTGAAAGTGATATCGACTTCAATGATATCGTCTTCGACGTGGAGCAGTTCTCTGATGGCAGCCAGAAGTGTATTGTTCGTGCTTTGGGTGGAACTCTTCCCATCAAGATCAAGGTTGGTAATTCTGAATGGTGGTCAAAGCCCGAGCCTGTCACTAAGATGCAAAACACTCAGGGAACAATTAACGAAAACGAGATTATTGCAGAATTTGATGTTACAGGTTGGAGCGAGGCTGATAACAATGTTCAGGTAATGGTTGAGGATGCAGAAGGCTATGAATTTGTCGAAACATTCCCAGCTAATGGTAGGATTCCTGCCATGATTGCTTTCTCTGCCGCCAAGATCTGGAACGGAGAGAAAATTCCTGTTTCTGAAGAATGGTTCAATACCTATCCTTTCGAATTCAATCTCGACGATTACATTCAAGTAGGTTGGGATGACGAGGAAGAAATTGAAGAAGATTAAACATTCATTCAAATCATAAAGAAGAGCGAGGTCTTAGGGCCTCGCTCTTCTTTATTGCTTATTGATTTTATGACAGTCTTTACTGGTGCTGGTCGCGGAGCAGATCGTTGACCGTCTTGACGGGATTGAAGGTGCCGAGGGGTACTTCTACGAAGACGGTGCTCCAGTTGCTCATAGCGCCATTCCACAAACCTGGTAACTCTAAAGCTTTCAGCTCTTTACCAGCTTTCGATTTAGAAGAGATAAAACCTGTGGTCTTGTCGACGAACTCAGGGAGATTGAAGGGCTGGCCCTTATAGTCCTTGACGGCACAGACCAGATCAACCGGGTTGAAGTGCGTGCCTTGTGTGAACATCTTCATGTAGGCCTCGTTGTTGGTGTCGATCTGACTGCTCTCCAGAATCTGGAGTGATACGGTGCCATCCTGATTATAGGTGAGGAACGGGCCGCCACCAGGCTCGCCCACATTCTTCACCACGCCACAGACACGCATCGGGCGGTTCAGTTTGCGACGCAGATAGTCGGCATTGACCTTGTTATTCTTAGCTTCTATGCAGAGGTTCTTGCTCACGAAGTCAGCGATCTCTGCGAGTTGTGCGTCGTTGGCTCCAGCATCGAGCACCTTTAGGTATTCAAAGGCTTTCTTCTGCAGTGTGACGAGCACGCCGGCGATGACCTGTTTCCACTCCACGGTCTCGGGTTTCAGACGGTCGGGCACCACGTTGTCGATATTCTTGATGAAGATAACATCGGCCTCAATCTCGTTAAGGTTCTCGATAAGGGCTCCGTGACCACCCGGACGGAAGAGTAGGGAACCATCGTCGTTGCGGAACGGCGTATTGTCGGGATTGGCGGCAACGGTATCCGTCGAGGGCTTCTGCTCCGAGAAAGTGATGTCATATTTGATGCCATATTTCTTGGCGAAGGAGTCAGCCTTCTCGGCTACCTTGGCCTTGAAGAATGCCATGTGTTCATGCGAGACGGTGAAGTGCACGTGTGCCTCACCATTCGAGGCGGCATAGAGCGCACCTTCTACCAAATGTTCCTCCATCGGGGTACGGGCACCCTCAGGATACTTGTGGAAAAGCAACAGACCCTTTGGCAGTTGTCCGTAGTTCAGACCCTCGGCCTTCAACATATTGGCGGCTACGGCCTTGTACTTACCTTCGGCAATGAGCGCCATGACGCCCTTGCCCTCGTTCTTCTGACAGACGGCATCCAGTGCCTCATAGAAGGCGAACTTCTCGATGGAGTCGAAGTACTTCTTCTCGAAGTCCGTGGTCGGCACGTCGTAGTCGGCATCGACGAAGGCGAACATGTTCTTGAACATACGACTGGCGGCACCAGAGGCCGGCACGAACTTCACGACACGTTTGCCTGCGGCCTTGTACTGATTCCACGTGTCCTCATACTGTTTGCGGGCAGCAGCATCGGGGGCAATGATACCATTGCCGATACCTGCGGCAGCCTCCAATTTCAGGAAGGGAAAGCCCGTCTTAAACTCATTCAGTTGATTCTCAATCTGCTCCTGGGAAATACCCTTCTGAGCAATTTGCTTTAAGTCTTGCTGTGATAACATAACTGTGGTATTTAGTTAATATTTGGTGCAAAGATACGAAAAAAGCCACAGATTACACAGATTATCACAGATTTTTTTGTACTTTTGCACGAAAATATCGACACAATGGCTGAAAAGTTCACATTTACATACGAGGAAAAGCGAAAAATGGCGGCACAGACAGCCGAGATCCTGTCAGAGGAAATCGGTCTGAAAGGTGACGCCACAGAGGCGGTGCTTCTGATTCCGGAGATAGAGGCTGGAAACATCACCCTGGAAGAAGTTGAACAGACGAAAGGAGCGTCTGTGGCCCGTATCCTGCACGGACTGGAACGTATCCGACAACTCTACGAGAAAAACCCTTCCGTAGAGAGCGAGAATTTTCGTAACCTCCTGTTGTCGTTTGCGGAGGATATGCGCGTCATCCTGATTATGATTGCCAACCGTGTGAACCTCATGCGACAGATCCGTGATACCGATAATGAGGAAGCCCGACTGGAGGTGTCGCAGGAAGCAGCCTATCTCTATGCCCCCTTGGCCCATAAACTCGGACTCTACAATCTGAAGCGGGAACTGGAAGACCTCTCGCTGAAATACATGGAGCACGATGCCTACTACCATATCCGCGAGAAACTCAGTGCCACGAAGGCTGCCCGTGATGCCTATATCGAGCGTTTCATTAAGCCTGTCGAGGAGAAGGTACAGGCGGCTGGTATCAAGTGTCATATCAAGGGACGCACGAAGTCGATACACTCCATCTGGCAGAAGATGAAGAAACAGAAATGTCCCTTCGAGGGCGTGTACGACCTCTTTGCCATCCGCATCATCATCGACTGCCCGATAGAACAGGAGAAGATGCAGTGCTGGCAGGCCTATTCGATTGTGACGGACATGTACCAGCCCAACCCCAAGCGTCTGCGCGACTGGCTCAGTGTGCCGAAGAGCAATGGCTACGAGAGTCTGCATATCACTGTGCTCGGTCCGGAACAGAAATGGGTGGAGGTGCAGATCCGCACGGAACGGATGGACGAGATTGCCGAGCGCGGTGTGGCAGCCCACTGGCGCTATAAGGGCGTGAAGGGCGAGACGGGTCTCGACGAGTGGTTGACAGGAATCCGGAATATGCTGGAACACTCGGAGGGCATGGAGGCCATGGACCAGTTTAAGATGGACCTTTATGAGGACGAGGTGTTTGTCTTCACCCCGAAGGGCGACCTCTATAAGTTCCCTGCCGGAGCCACCGTGCTCGATTTCGCCTACCATATCCACTCGAAGATCGGCAACCAGTGTACAGGAGGACGCATCAATGGCCGTGTGGTGCCCATCCGCTACGAACTGAAGAGCGGCGACCAGGTGGAGATCCTGACCTCTGCGAATCAGAAACCCCGTCAGGAGTGGTTGAACATCGTGAAGACCTCGCGTGCCAAGTCAAAGATCCGTCTGGCACTGAAGGAGACACAGGTAAAGGAGGGACTGTTTGCCAAGGAGATGCTTGCCAGGAAGTTCAAGAACCGCAAGATTGAGATGGAAGAAGGCATCATGTTCCATGTCATCAAGAAGATGGGCTTCAAGGAGGTCAGCGACTTCTACAAGCAGATAGCCGAAGGTGTGCTCGACACCAATGCCGTCATCGACAAGTTCCTGGAACTGCGCGAGAGTGAAAAGACGGTGACAGGCGACAATGTGGCCCGCAGTGCCTCGGAGTTCGAACTCGACGAGTCGAAGATTGCCGGCCTGAACCAGGCCATCAACGACGATGTGTTGGTGATCGACCGCAACCTGAAAGGCCTGGACTACCAACTCGCCAAGTGCTGTTCGCCCATCTATGGCGATCCCGTGTTTGGCTTCGTCACCATCAGCGGTGGCATCAAGATCCACCGCATGGACTGTCCTAACGCCCCCGAACTGCGCCGTCGTTTCGGTTACCGCATCGTCAAGGCGAAGTGGAGTGGGAAAGGGTCGTCGCAGTACAGCATCACCCTCCGCATCATCGGCAATGATGATATCGGTATCGTGAATAATCTCACGAGTGTCATATCCAAGGACGAGAAACTCGTGCTGCGCAGCATCAATATCGACTCGCACGACGGTCTGTTCAGTGGCACCCTCGTGGTGATGATCAACGACAATACCCGTCTGGAAGCCCTCATCAAGAAACTTCGTACCGTCCGCGGCGTCAAGCAGGTGGAGCGTATCTGAAAAGTGTCCCGGGCGGGCCCTTCTGAAGCCCCTCACCCCCTCCATATTTCCGTCCCCTTATAAGGGGGACTCCAATATGAGGGGAGGGCTTCATTCGGGGAAGTGAAGGTTCTCCAGGTTCTAGCAACCATCATCTCCACTGTGGTGGGAACGGTCGCCGTCCAGGCTTGTGCGTTCTAAAATGAAGGGAGGTCGTCGATGCGATTGAAAAACTTACCCCGAATCCGGGACGCACCTATGCACAGGGGGCAGAAACCTGCCTCAGATTCAGGGGGAGTCTATGCCCGGGATGCAGAGATCTGACTCAAATTTAGGAGATATTTATGCTCGGAGGGCAGAGACCCGCCTCAGATTCAAGGCAGACTTATGCCCAGGGTGCAGAGATTTAACTCAAATTCAGGGCTGATTTATGCACGGGGGATGGAAACCAGACTCCGATTCGAGGCACATTTATGCACAGAGGGCAGAGACCCGCCTCAAAACCAAGGCACACTTATGCATAGTGTGCAGAGACATGACCCAGATTCAAGGTACACTTATGCACGGGGGGCATTATCTTCCCCAAGATTCCAGGCAGAGGATTAAGAATACAAATTGGTATGGTGACACCGACCAGTAAACCTATCATTTGGGCCAGGCCCCAGCGATAGCCCGTTAAGGATATCATGGAGGAAAAAAGAAATTCCAAAGCCATTGAACTTGAGGTGAACTTGCTGAAGAATCTGGAAACTACCGAAAAGAAACTGATCTTCGTCTATGGTGAGGACGATCCCTGGACGGGCGCTGCCATCCCAAATCCATCGAATCCCAATGTGAAGAAGTATATTGTTCCTCATGGCACGCATACCGACGACTTTAAACAATATGCCTGGTATGAAGGCGGTGCAGAGGTCGCCAGACAAATCCTGGACAACGTTATTGCTATCTTAAATGAATAGATGTTACAGGAACCGTGTGTAACGTGATCGGCTCATTACACACGGGGAACAGGAACCGTGTGTAACGTGATCGGCTCAAAAAAAGGCAAATTTAGGCTTTTTTAAGTTCATAATGAGCCGATAATCCAGAAATATTCGCTATATTTGCACCGATTAACGTTTTTTGTTATGGATATTTCAAGAGAAGTACTACAGTATCTGCATTATCATCCACGGTCTTCGCGCGATGAAATAGTCAAGGGAACATCCTTCGAAGGTAGCGATGCCACCATGAAAAGGCTGATAGCAGCAGGCATTCAGAAAGGCGATATTGTGGCTGAGGGTAAGGCCCGGGCTACCCGCTACCGTCTTTCCGACCAAGCCTTTATCATGATGCCGCTCAATTTGGACACCTATTTTGCGCAGGATATTGACGAACGACAGGTACAGACATGTTTCAATTTCGATCTCATTCGTCAGCAACTACCTACTGTTACACTTTTCACAGACGAAGAATCTGCGCTATTGCAAGAACTTCAGGCTGAGTTCCGTCAGCACATTAGCGAGATGACAGAAAACGAATACCGTAAGGAGATGGAACGGCTGGGTATTGACCTCAGTTGGAAATCATCGCAGATTGAGGGCAACACCTATTCGCTGTTGGAAACAGAGCGTCTGCTTCGTGAGAGTAAGACTGCCGATGGCAAGACTAAGGAAGAGGCAGTGATGCTACTCAACCACAAGGATGCCTTGCGTTTTATCCTTGACAATCCTGATTATCTGCAAAACCTGACGATCAGCCACATTGAGGATATTCATCAGTTGCTTACTAAGGAATTATCGGTTGACAAAGGCATCCGTCATCGTCGTGTGGGTATTACGGGTACCAACTATCATCCGCTGGATAATGAATTCCAGATCCGAGAGGCTTTGCAAGATACTTGCGACTTGATAAACCATAAGGAGAACGTCTTTGAAAAGGCTCTGCTCACACTTGTGCTCCTGTCGTATATTCAGGCTTTTTCTGATGGCAACAAGCGCACAGCCCGTATCACCAGCAATGCCATCTTGATAGCCAATGGATACTGCCCGTTGAGTTTCCGCTCTGTTGATTCTATCGACTATAAGAAGGCGATGCTTATCTTCTATGAGCAAAACAACCTTTATGCCTTCAAGCAGATATTCATCGATCAGTTCCGTTTCGCTGTCGAGACCTATTTCTAAACCAAAAAAATCATTTAGGGCTCGCAATCACTGCGAACCCCAAACAATAAAACAATCTATTAACCTTTTGACGTTGCAAATATACGGCGAATATCTGAAACCGCCAAATTTTTTTTAAGGCCATATCGACGAAATCCCGTTTTTTATAGACGAATGCCTTGACATTAATATTATTTAACTATTTCGCCTTGAAAAAAGGGCGTTTTTTGTCATTTCAATTGACGGAGTTCCCAGAATGCCACAGCGGCGGCAGCAGCCACATTGAGGGAATCGACATCGTGCGACATAGGGATGCGTACCACATAATCGGCTGCGGAAATCGTTTCCTGTGGAAGACCGTCACCTTCTGTGCCCATGATGATGGCCAGTCGACTGATGGTCTTCAGGACAAGTGCATCAAGGGGAATACTCTTGGATGTGAGCGCCATGGCCGCCGTACGGAAGCCGAAATCATGGAGACTGGTAAGGGGATCGTCGAGCCACGTCCAAGGCACCAGGAAGACAGAACCCATAGACACACGGATGGCGCGACGGTTGAGGGGATCGCAGGAGTTGCGCGTCAACAGGACCGCATCAATGCCCAAGGCTGCGGCACTACGGAAGATAGCGCCGATATTGGTGGTATCGACGACGCCGTCGATGACCACAATACGATGGGATCCCTCACAGATCTCACTGACACTCTTGGGGATGGGACGACGCATGGCACAAAGGACGCCACGGGTGAGGGTATAGCCCGTCAGACCGGCCAACAACTGACGCTCGCCTGTGAATACGGGGATGTCGCCGCATTGAGAAATGATGTCGGCGGCATCCCCGTTGATGTGCTTCTTCTCACAGAGAAGAGCCGTGGGTACATAGCCTGCCTGGAGTGCTACACGGATGACCTTGGGACTCTCAGCAATGAAGATGCCCTTCTCAGGATCAACCCTGGAGCGCAGTTGACTTTCAGTCAGACGACTGAAGACTGCCGCACCAGGGTGGTTAAGGTCGTGCAGTTCTATGACAGGCATTTATTTAGTTCTTTAACCGTATGAACGTGTTTAGAAGAAAATGGTGCTCAGCAGATATGCCACTATCGTAGAAGTGAACACACAGATGAGACCCGGCATCATGAACGAGTGGTTCAACAGGTACTTACCGATGACCGTCGTACCGGAGCGGTCGAAGTTCACCGTGGCGATATCCGAGGGGTAGTTGGGGATGAAGAAGTAGCCATAGACGGAAGGCAGCACACCCAGCAGCACAGGACCAGGGATGCCTAACTTATAGGCCAACGGCAACATGGCCACCACCACAGCGCCCTGAGAGTTGATGAGCACAGAAACCATAAAGAACACGAGGGCGATGCTCCAGGGATACTGGGCTACGATGCCAGTCAGCATCGACTGCATCTCGTCCATGTAGTTTGAGAAATAGGTGTCGGCCAGCCAGGCAATACCGTAGATGGCTACCACAGCCACCATACCAGACTGCCAGACAGGGCCTGCAACGGCCTTCTTAGGCTGAGCCTTACAGAAGATAATCATCAGGGCAGCAGCAGAGATCATCACAATCTGGATGACGAGGTTCATCTTCAGAACAATTGTACCCTTTTCTGTTAAACCAGTGGCAACCACACCGGCTTTAGCGAGTGCAGAGGCAGAGACCTTTGTTCCGCCGACAATCATGGCGTCGCCAGCACCCTTCACTACTTTGATGGTAGGATAGGAGGGGAGCAGGTCGGGCAGGGCAGCAAACAGCACGATGACAGCCAGTGCACCGAGGAAGATAAAGACGGCATTCTTGGCCGACTGCGGAATCTCCTTGTCGAGGGTTGTGGCACCAGAGCCATAGATGTAATCACGCTGCACAGGGTCGGCAATCTTCTTCTGGAACTCAGGATCCTTGTCGAGGTCGAGACCACGACGGTAAGAAGCAGCAGCGGCAGCCATGAGACCACACAGACAGGCCGGAATGGAAATCATCAGCACACGCGGTATGGTAATGTCAAAGTTGTTGGCATTTGAGATGGAAACGAAGGCCACCACGGCAGCAGCGATAGGGGAGCAGGTGATACCGACCTGAGAGGCGATAGAGGCCACACCACAGGGGCGCTCAGGACGGATGCCCTTCTTTAATGCGATATCGCAAATGATTGGCATTAAGGTATATACGACGTGACCCGTTCCAACCAAAACCGTCAAGAAGAAAGTGGTTATCGGTGCCAGGAAAGTGATGCGATCCGGATGCTTGCGCAGCAACTTCTCCGCAATCTGGATGAGCCAGTCCATACCACCAGAGGCCTGCATGATACCGGCACAGGTGACGGCTGCGATGATGATATAAATCACATCCGTCGGAGGCGTACCAGGCTGTAAACCAAAACCGAACACGAGAATGGCGAGACCGATGCCGGAAATCGCTCCAAGGGCAAGTGAACCGTAGCGTGAACCCACCCACAACGCTCCTAAAACAATAAGGAGTTGAATAATCATTAATACCATACAATAATATTTATTAGTTATTGAATATTCATAAATTGCCACTAGGCTGCAAAGATACACTTTTTTTTTGATAAAACGATTTTTTTGAGAGGAAATCAAATTGAAAATCTTAAAATTGCTTATTTCCTTTGTCGGCTCGGATAATTTTACTACCTTTGCACGCTAAATAAGAAAAGGTAGTAATCAAGAGAAATATATGACCAAGAAATTTGCAGAACATAATGGGTTGAATCTGACCCAGGTGAATGATGATATCCTGAAGATGTGGCAGGAGAACAACATCTTCTGGCGCTCGATAGAGGAACGGGAAGGCTGTCCGCAGTTTGTCTTCTATGAGGGACCTCCCTCTGCCAACGGTCATCCGGGTATCCACCATGTGTTGGCACGTACCATCAAGGACACCTTCAACCGCTATAAGACGATGAAGGGCTATCAGGTGAAGCGTAAGGCCGGTTGGGATACCCACGGTCTGCCTGTGGAACTGGGCGTGGAGAAAGAACTCGGCATCACCAAGGCAGACATCGACAACAAGGAGAGCGAGAAATACATCTCGACGGAGGACTACAACAAGAAGTGTCGTGAGAACGTGATGATGTTCACCCAGGAATGGCGTGACCTCACCGAGAAGATGGGCTACTTTGTAGACCTCGACAATCCGTATATCACCTATGATAACAAATACATCGAGACGCTGTGGTGGTTGCTGAAGCAGTTCTACAACAAGGGACTGCTCTACAAGGGCTATACCATCCAGCCGTATTCTCCCGCAGCAGGAACAGGACTGAGTTCGCACGAGTTGAACCAGCCCGGCTGTTACAGGGATGTCAAGGACACCACTTGTACGGCACAGTTTAAGATCAAGAACCCAGAGCCCGAGATGGCAGAGTGGGGGACACCCTACTTCCTCGCCTGGACGACAACGCCTTGGACACTCGCTGCCAACTCAGCCCTCTGCGTCGGTCCGAAGATCGACTATGTGGCCGTGCAGACCTATAACCCCTATACCGCCGAGAAGATCACCGTGGTGATGGCCGAGGCCCGTCTGAATGCCTATCTGGCTCCGGAAGGTCAGATCACCGACGGCGGTGAGATGCCTGAATATAATAAGGGTGAGAAGTTCATCCCCTATCGTATCGTAGGCCGTTACAAGGGTCCGGATCTCGTCGGCATGGAATACGAGCAGTTGATGCCCGCCATCAAACCGATGGGTGATGCCTTCAAGGTGATTCCCGGTGACTATGTGACGACTGAGGATGGTACAGGTATCGTGCATATCGCACCGAACTTCGGTGCCGATGATGCCTTCGTCGCCAAGAAGGCCGGTATCTGTCCGATTGTGCTGATTGACAAGAAGGGTGCAGAGCGTCCGGTGGTGGATCTGCAGGGCAAGTACTTTGTCATAGAGGACCTCGACCCCGACTTCGTGAAGAAGTACGTGAACGTCGACGAGTGGAATAAGTTCGCAGGCCGCTACGTGAAGAATGCCTACGACGACACACTGACGGATAAGGACGAGACACTCGATATCTCCATCTGTATGGATCTGAAGGCCCAGAACAAGGCTTTCCGTATCGAGAAACACGTACACAACTATCCCCACTGTTGGCGTACGGACAAACCGGTGCTTTACTATCCGCTCGACTCATGGTTTATCAAGAGCACGGCCAAGAAAGACCGGATGTTCGAATTGAACAAGACCATCAACTGGCAGCCGGAGAGTACTGGTACAGGACGCTTTGGCAACTGGTTGGAGAACCTGAACGACTGGAACCTGTCGCGTAGTCGTTTCTGGGGTACCCCGTTGCCTATCTGGCGCGACGAGGACGGTAAGGAAATCTGTATCGGTTCAGTAGAGGAACTCTACAACGAGATTGAGAAGGCTGTGAAGGCTGGTTTCATGAAGAGCAATCCGCTGAAGGATAATGGTTTCGTGCCTGGCGATATGAGCAAGGAGAACTACGATAAGATCGACCTCCATCGTCCATACGTAGACCATATCGTATTGGTCAGTGAGAGCGGGAAGCCCATGAAGCGTGAGACCGACCTGATTGACGTTTGGTTTGACTCCGGTTCGATGCCGTACGCACAGATCCACTATCCGTTCGAGAATAAGGACCTGATTGACAAGGGGACTGCCTTCCCTTGCGACTTTATCAACGAGGGGGTGGACCAGACCCGTGGATGGTTCTTCACGCTGCATGCCATCGCCACAATGATCTTCGACTCCGTGGCCTTCAAGAATGTGATCTCTTCCGGTCTCGTGCTTGATGCGAAAGGCAACAAGATGTCGAAGCATGTGGGTAACGTGGTGAACCCGTTCGATATGATCGGCAAGTACGGTAGTGATGCCGTGCGCCTGTATATGATGACCAACTCAGAGCCCTGGGACAACCTGAAGTTTGACCCGGAGGGTGTGGACGAGGTACGCCGTAAGTTCTTCGGCACCTTGTATAACACGTATAGTTTCTTTGCGCTATATGCCAATGTCGACGGCTGGACACCGGACTATCCGGGAACACCGGAGATTTCGGAAAGACCGGAGATTGACCGATGGATCCTCTCCTGCCTGAACACGCTCATCAAGGGTGTGGAGGCAGAACTCGAGAACTACGACCCGACCCGTGCCGGTCGACTCATTGATGCCTTTGTCAATGACGACCTGTCCAACTGGTTCGTCCGTCTGAACCGCAAACGTTTCTGGGGTAAGGAGATGGGTGCCGATAAACTGTCGGCCTATCAGACGCTTTATACCTGTCTGATGACCGTCGCCAAACTGTTGGCGCCGTTTGCACCGTTCTATGCCGACCAGTTGTATAAGGACTTAGGCGGTGCGCTCGACTCTGTACACCTCGACAAGTTCCCTGTGGCAGATGAGAGTCAGATCGACAAGGATCTGGAGGCCCGTATGCAGATGGCCCAGAAGATTACCTCGATGGTACTTGCCCTGCGCCGTAAGGTGAACATCAAGGTGCGTCAGCCACTGCAGGCCATCATGATTCCCGCCGTCGACGAGGAACAGAAGAAACACATCGAGGCTGTGAAGGACCTCATCATGAACGAGGTGAACGTCAAGGAACTGCGTTTCGTGGAGGGTGCTGGCGTACTCGTGAAGAAGGTGAAGTGCAACTTCCGTACGATGGGTAAGAAGTTCGGTAAACTGATGAAGGGTGTGGCTGCAGCCATGGATCAACTCTCACAGGAGCAGATTGCAGCACTGGAGCAACAAGGTACCATCGGCATCGAGGTCGAGGGACAGCAGTTGACAGTAGAAGCCGTTGACGTGGAGATCATCTCCGAGGACATCCCCGGCTGGCTCGTGGCGAATGAAGGCAATCTGACTGTCGCCCTTGAAGTGGAACTGACCGATGAACTGAAGAATGAAGGTATGGCTCGTGAACTCATCAACCGTATTCAGAACATCCGTAAGGAGAGCGGCTTGGAGATCACAGACCGCATCACTGTCAGCATCGCTCCGAATAAAGAGGTGGAGAAGAGTCTTGCCAGTTTCGCTGACTATATCAAGACGCAGGTCTTGGCAGACAAGATCACTGTACAACCGAATGACGGTCAGGAGACAGACTTCGACGACTTCAAACTGAACATCAAAGTAGAAAAAGTATAACTATCAATAACATTACGATTATGGCAGAAAAGACACGTTATTCTGACGAGGAACTGGAAGAGTTCCGTCAGATCATCAATGAGAAAATGGCCTTGGCCAAGCGCGACTACGACCAGATGATGCGCGTTCTGATGAATGAGGACTCCAACGATGTGGACGACACCTCACCTACCTATAAGGCACTGGAGGAGGGGAGTACCACCCAGTCGAAAGAGGAGATCATCAGTATGGCTGCCCGACAGCAGAAATTCATTCAGGGACTGAAGGCTGCACTTGTCCGTATTGAAAATAAAACCTACGGTATTGACCGTATCACGGGTGAACTGATTCCGAAGGAACGTCTTCGCGCTGTACCTCATGCCACTCTGAGCGTCCAGTCGAAGATGAATCAAAAGAAAGAGAAGTAAGTGAGCCTGTCACGGAAGGTCTTCACAGATGGCAGACTGGCAGTCATTTTGGTGACTGTTATTCTGTTGATTGACCAAGTTATCAAGATTTGGGTGAAGACTTCCATGTGCCTGCATGAGTCCATCCGTATCACCAGTTGGTTCTACATCAACTATATTGAGAACATGGGCATGGCCTTCGGCATGCAGATTGGCAGTAAGATTATTCTCTCACTCTTCCGTGTGGTAGCGATTGCCATCCTTGCCTATTATATCTGGTTACAGGTGAAGAAACATGCACGTACGAGTTATGTGCTATGTCTGTCGATGATTCTGGCAGGGGCCATAGGCAACCTGATCGACTGTATGTTCTATGGACTTTGCTTTGCAGGCTCGTCGGAATTCTATACCTCATATTTCGTGCCTTTCGGAACCGGCTATGCCCCCTTCCTGATGGGAAAGGTGGTGGACATGTTCTATTTCCCACTGATTGAGACAGACTGGCCCGACTGGATGCCGTTGGTCGGAGGCGATCATTTTATTTTCTTCAGTCCTGTATTCAACTTTGCGGATGCCAGCATCAGCGTAGGCGTCGTCCTGCTGCTGTTGTTCTTCAGGAAAGAGATCAGTGAGATATCACTGAAACGAGTAGAAAAAAAGGAAGTATGAGGTGGCAGAAGCGCATATATATAATATATATAGGTATAGGACTGTCACTGTTGTCAGCCTGTAAGCCTGGGGTGCCAAGCAATTATATCCAACCGGGTGACATGGAGGATATCCTTTACGACTATTACGTCTCACAGGGTATGGCCTCTGTCTCTGAACAGAAAATCGGCACAGAAGACTATCGGCGTGACCTGTTTTTTAATGCGGTTCTGAAGAAGCATCGTGTGACCAGGGCGGAGTTCGACTCTTCGCTTGTCTATTATTATACGCGTGCAGACAAATTCGTGGATATCTGTCATAACGTTCAGGATCGCCTGAGTGAGGAGGCGCTTGACCTTGGTACCTCGGAAGGAGAGGTGGAACGCTACACGACACAGAGTTTGACGGGCGACACCGCCAATGTATGGGAAGGGAACCGTAGCCTCATGCTGATTCCGTATGCGCCTTATAATCGTATCCAGTTCACTCAAAAGGCAGACACCTCCTATCATAAAGGCGACAGTTATATGTTGTCGTTCATGAGTGATTTCCTGTATCAGGGAGGCATCAAGGAAGCACTGGTCTATCTGGCACTGAAATATGAGAATGACAGCATCGTCTCGAAGGTGACCCATTTCTCTGCCAGCGGAGATACGAAGTTGAGGATAGACGCCTGTGACCTGAAAGTAAAAGAACTGATGGGGTATTTCTATCTCGGAGAAGGTAATGAGAAAAATACAGATCTCAAACTGCTGTTCTTGACGGATATACAACTGATCCGTTTCCATAAGCAAAAATCCGACAAATCTGTATCGTCAGCATCAGAGACCCAGAAGGTCGACTCCATGAAGATCATTCCTGACTCTGTGAGGAGGCTGCAACGTCATCAATTTGGAGTCAAACCCGGTCTATAAGAAAAAGAATGAATATGAACCAATTAAAACCATAGAATTATGAATCTGAAGATCCGTCTGGCACTGATGAACTTCTTGGAGTTCGCAGTATGGGGTGCATACCTGACATGCATGGGTAATTATCTGGGGGCTGCCGGCCTCGGCGATAAGATAGCCTGGTTCTATGCCATTCAAGGTATCGTCAGTCTCTTTATGCCTACGCTGATGGGTATCGTGGCAGACAGATATATCCAACCCCAACGACTGTTAGGTCTCTGTCATCTCATGGCTGGCACCTTTATGTTTGGCTGCTGGTGGTTGGGCAAAGAAGCCGGTGTCGGACAGGAACTGACCGAGAAGTCGATCTTCATTCTCTTTTATACCCTGAGTGTGGCTTTCTATATGCCAACCATAGCCTTGGCAAATACGACGGCCTTTACCATTCTGAAAAACAATGGTTACGACACGGTGAAGGATTTCCCGCCAATCCGTGTGTTGGGAACCGTTGGTTTCATCATGACCATGTGGTTCGTCAACTGCGCCGTATGGCTTGTAGAGAGTTCTTCGTGGGATGGCATCACCTTTACGTTGACATTTGCCGAGAATCCCCATAAGTTCCAGTATACCTACATGCAGTTCTTTGTCTCTGGTTTACTGAGCGTCGTACTCTTCCTCTATTGCTTCACATTGCCACAGTGCAAACTGACGAAGAAAGACCAGAAAGTGTCTTTGGCAGAGAGTTTCGGCCTGAATGCCTTCAAACTCTTCAAGACGCGGAAGATGGCCATGTTCTTCATTTTCTCTGCCCTGTTAGGCATGTGTCTGCAAGTCACCAACGGTTATGCCGGACCGTTCATCACCAGTTTCAAAGGCAGTGCCGATCCTGTTGTCGCATCCTCCTTTGCTGCAAACAATGCCACATTGCTCACTTCTATCAGTCAGATCAGTGAGGCGCTGTGTATTCTGATGATTCCATTCTTCCTGAAACGCTATGGCATCAAGATTGTCATGCTGATGTCTCTCTTTGCCTGGGTGTTTCGTTTCGGATTCTTTGGCATCGGTAATCCTACCATGCCAGGGGTGATATTCTTTATCCTTTCCTGTATCGTCTACGGTGTCGCCTTCGACTTCTTCAATGTCTCCGGTGGTATCTTTGTCGATCAGGAGTGCGATGCTTCCGTCAAGGCTTCTGCCCAAGGTCTGTTCATGATGATGACCAATGGGGTAGGGGCCACTGTGGGAACCTTGGTGGCCGGTGAGATCGTCAACCACTACTGTTCCTGGCAAGACGGATTCCTTCAGGGCGACTGGACCACCTGTTGGTTTATCTTTGCCACCTTTGCCATTGTGGTTGGTGTGACGTTTGCCCTTGTATTCAAACCTGACCAGAAGTAGAAGATGATATGAAAGAAATGAGATTCTTTTACGTGCCAGATGCTCAAAACCAGACGGAACTGCCGCCTGACGAAGCCATGCATGCCATGCGCGTCCTCCGGTTGAAAGGTGGTGACGAGATGTTTCTGATGGATGGCATCGGTCATTACTATCGAGCCGAGGTGACTATTGCAGCCACACACCACTGCTATTATCAGATCCTGGAATGCATGCCCCAGGAGCCTCAGTGGAAAGGACACAAGCATCTTGCCGTCGCCCCGACAAAGATAATGGACCGTATTGAGTGGATGACAGAGAAAGCCACAGAAATAGGCATTGATGAAATATCATATATCAACTGTCAATTCTCTGAGAGAAGACTGTTGAAGACGACCCGTCTCGAGAAAATCGTTATTGCGGCCATGAAACAGAGTCACAAGGCTTGGAAACCTATACTCCATGAAATGGAGGCTCTTAAACGTTTTATAGAACAGCCGAGAAAAGGGAAAAAGTATATTGCCCATTGTTATGATGAGATTCCACGTACCTATCTCTTTGATGAATTACAGAAAAACCCGGATGACGAGGATGTAACGGTGATGATAGGTCCTGAAGGTGACTTTAGTATTGAAGAGGTGAAAGAATGTATAGAAAAAGGCTATCAGAGTGTTCATCTGGGAGAGAGCCGTCTCCGTACAGAAACGGCAGGACTGGCTGCTGTCATGATGATGCAATTGGCTAAGAAATAATCAAATAAACAAACAAAGGATATGACTGACGAAAAAATCATGGCTACCATCAAACCCGATGGTGAGTACTGGCAACCGGAATTAGAGACCATGCCAAGAGAGCAACTGGAGCAGTTGCAGGTTAAGAAACTCAAGGAGAGCATCAACATTGCCTTGAAGTCTCCTTTCTACAAGAAGCGCCTTGGAGAATTAGGCATCACTGCCGATTCCATCAACTCGCTTGCAGATCTTCGTAAGATCCCCTTTACGACGAAACAGGATCTGCGCGACAACTATCCCTACGGACTGGTTGGCGGCAATCTGGACGATGCCGTCCGTATCCACTCCACGAGTGGAACCACAGGTAATCCCTGTGTCGTCGTTTATTCTGAGCACGACATCTGCTCATGGGCCAATATGATTGCCCGTAACCTTTATATGGTAGGCTGTCGTAAGAGTGATGTGTTCCAGAATTCCAGCGGTTACGGCATGTTCACCGGTGGTCTGGGCTTCCAGTATGGTGCAGAGTGGCTTGGTGCCATGACGGTTCCTGCCGCTGCCGGTAACTCCAAACGTCAGATCAAGTTCATTAAGGACTTCGGTACTACCGCCCTCCATGCCATTCCCTCGTATGCCATCCGTCTGGCTGAGGTATTCAAGGAGGAGGGGGTAGACCCTGCCACCACCAAACTCCGTACCCTCTGTATCGGTGCCGAACCTCATACCGAGGAACAACGTCGCCGTATTGAGCGGATGTTGGGTGTGAAGGCATACAACTCATTTGGTATGACCGAGATGAACGGTCCCGGTGTGGCCTTTGAGTGTAAGTATCAGGAAGGTATGCACCTCTGGGAGGACAACTATATTGTGGAGATTGTCGATCCCGATACACTGGAACCTTTACCCGACGGTGAGATGGGAGAGATGGTACTCACAACGCTCGACCGTAACATGATGCCTATATTAAGGTATCGCACGCGCGACCTGACCCGTATCATTGCCGAACCTTGTAAGTGCGGACGAACCCACCGTCGTATCGACCGTATCAAGGGACGTACTGACGATATGTTCATCATCAAGGGCGTGAACGTATTCCCGATGCAGGTGGAGAAGATCCTTGTGCAGTATCCTGGTCTTGGCAGCAACTATCTCATTACCTTGGAGACCATTGACGATAATGATGTCATGACCGTTGAGGTGGAGATTGATGGTCTGGAGACTGATATCTATCCCGAGATTCAAAAGATGACCAAGGATATACAGCGTGCCTTGAAGGACGAGATCCTCCTGACGCCTCAGGTGAAACTGGTCAAGAAGGGCTCTCTGCCACAGAGCGAGGGTAAGGCTGTACGTGTCCATGACCTCCGCAACAATAAGGAGTGATGATGTTATGATTTTGGGGACGATTGTGCATCGGACGCTGTTGACTGGCATACTGCTTTGCGGGATGGCTGTCTTGTGCCACGCACAAAAGAAGACTGTGTCCGACATGTTCCGCGTGATGCCTGATTCTCTTCTCCCTGTGCTTTCAGAAAACAACCGCTTAGACATGATAGACTTTATGGCATCTGGCATGAAAGCGGCCGTGACGAATAGGATAGGGGGGGAGAGTGAGATGACGGCGTTGACAGATGACAGTCTGCGTGTAAAGGTGAGTGACGCACAGACAGTTACCCTTTTATTAGTCAGTCCATTGGATTCCATTGAAAGTGGTAACCCAATCATCTGTTTTGTCCGGACCTATGGTACCAATGAGTCTATGCTCCAATCTGTGACGTCGTTCTATACCACACAATGGAGTCAAATACTTCAGGAACCGCCTTTCAAGGATGCAGATGTCAAACGAATAAAGGCATTAGATGTGCAAACAATTCTAAATTGGGAGCGTGGTATTCTAAAAAAAGATTAAAACCATGGGGCGACGTCCGCTAATCCTACGAACGTAGTTAAATAATTCGTATCTTTGCGACGTGTTTTTCATGGTATTAGATTATTAAGGTTATTAAAAGAAAATCGGATGTCGTGAGACATCCAATTTTCTGAACCAGCCGAAAAATATTAAGTAGGCTTGGTTTCGGAAAGGGAACTTGGGAAAGTTTCCTTTTCTTTTTTTAGTAACTTCTGGCAATGATGACTCTTGCCTTTGATGGTTTTCCGCTTACCATATCGACACCAGGTGTCTGCTCCACACCGAAAGGCACGCAACGGATCGTGGCCTGTGTCTCTTCCTTGATCTGCGCCTCGGTCTCGGCAGTGCCGTCCCAGTGACAGAGGAAGAAACCGCCGTCCTTGACACGTTCCTTGAACTCCTCATAGTTATCACATTCGTAGATGTGGGCATCACGGTAGGCTCTGGCCTTCTCGAAGATGTTTTTCTGGATATCCTCCAACAACTGCTCTACATACGCTACGATACCTTCTATGGGACGTGTCTCCTTCTCTAATGTGTCACGACGCATCACCTCAATGGTACCGTTCTCCAAGTCTCTGGCACCAAGCACTAATCGTACAGGTACGCCCTTCAACTCATAGTCGGCAAACTTAAAGCCCGGACGTTTGTTGTCGGCATCGTCGAACTTCACGGTGATGCCCTTCTGACGCAGTTGGTCAATGATGGGCTGCACCTCATTATTTACTTGTTCCATCTGCTCGGGTTTGGTGGCGATGGGGATGATGACCACCTGCAGTGGTGCCAACTTCGGAGGAAGTACCAGACCATTGTCGTCGGAGTGGGTCATGATCAGCGCACCAATGAGTCGGGTAGAGACACCCCATGATGTAGCCCAGACATATTCGGGCTTGTTGTCCTTATTCAGATAGGTGACTTCAAAGGCCTTGGCGAAATTCTGTCCGAGGAAATGGGACGTTCCGGACTGCAGGGCCTTACCGTCCTGCATCATGGCCTCGATGGTGTAGGTGTCGAGGGCACCGGCAAAACGCTCGGTTTCACTCTTCACGCCCTGTACCACAGGTACAGCCATCCATTCTTCTGCAAACTTGGCATACACCTTCAACATCTTCTGGGCTTCCTCTTCGGCCTCCTCACGGGTGGCATGAGCCGTATGACCTTCCTGCCATAAGAATTCCGAAGTGCGCAGGAACGGACGGGTACGCATCTCCCAACGCATCACATTACACCACTGATTGCACATCAGGGGCAGATCACGCCAGGAATGAATCCAGTTCTTATAGGTATTCCATATAATCGTTTCGGAAGTTGGACGTACAATCAATTCTTCCTCCAGTTTGGCTGCGGGATCGACTTCTACACCGCTTTTGTCCTCCTTGGCACGAAGACGATAATGCGTGACGACTGCACATTCTTTGGCGAAACCTTCCACATGCTCTGCTTCGCGACTTAAAAATGACTTTGGAATCAGTAGGGGGAAATAGGCATTCTGTGCACCTGTTTCCTTGAACATCTTATCCAATTGATGCTGCATCTTCTCCCAGATGGCATAGCCATAGGGCTTGATGACCATACATCCGCGTACAGCACTCTGTTCGGCAAGGTCTGCCTTTACTACGAGATCATTGAACCACTGACTGTAATTATCAGCTCTTTTCGTCAATTCTTTTAGTTCTTTTGCCATGTTTTTTTCCTCAAAAATACAATTTGCGTGCAAAATTACATAAAAAATATGAATTATACGCTATGAATTATGAATAAATTCGTATCTTTGCACCATATAATAATCAATTCATTGTGTTTAACATTAAAAAAAAGAGAATTATGAAAAGTTTAAAGACAATCGCTGTAGCTCTTTGCGCAGCAATCACTTTGGCAGGATGTACAATGAGTAACACAGCAAAAGGAACTGCCATCGGTGCTGGTGGCGGTGCTGCTCTGGGTGCAATTATCGGTCATATTGCAGGTAACACGGCTGTCGGTGCAGCCATCGGTGGTGCTGTCGGTGCTGGTGCCGGTGCCATTATCGGTCACAAGATGGATAAAGCCAAGAAAGAGGCTGAAGCCGTCAAGAACGCTCAGGTTGAGGGTGTTAAGGATGCCAATGGTCTGGATGCCGTGAAGGTAACTTTCGACTCTGGTATTCTGTTTACCACTGGTAGTGCTACATTGAGTTCTACTGCCAAGACATCACTCTCACAGTTTGCTGGTGTCTTGAAGAGCAATTCCGACTGTGATGTAGCCGTTCAGGGTTATACTGATAATGCTGGCTGGAAGAACTCTACTGCTGAGCAGAGTGCCCAGAAGAACCTCGACCTTTCTCAGAAGCGCGCCGAGTCTGTAACAAAATATCTGAAGTCACTTGGTGTTCCTGCATCACAGATTCGCAGTACCACAGGTTATGGTGAGTCTAATCCTGTGGCAGACAACTCTACCGCTGCCGGCAAGGCACAGAATCGTCGTGTAGAGGTTTACATGTATGCTTCACAGGCCATGATCCAGGCTGCAGAACAAGAGGCACAGTAATAATACCTTATAAATTAGTAATGGGTTTTTCGCTTTTTTTGCGGATGCCCATTACTAATTTTCAACTATGAAAACCGTCCGAAAAATTATACGCTGGTTTATTGCCATTTTCTTTGCATCCACCATTCTGGCGGTGGTAGCATATCGTTTTATACCTGTCTGGTTCACGCCACTCATGTTTATCCGTTGTGCACAACAGGTCAGTGAAGGCAAAGAATTGAAACTCTCTCACCATTGGGTATCTATAGACGATATCAGTCCTTCCATGCCGGTGGCGGTCATGGCCAGCGAAGATGCCAACTTCCTGAAACATCACGGCTTTGACTACAAGGCCATCGAACATGCTGCCAAACGGAACCGAGAACATCCGGAAAAGCAGAAACTGGGTGCCTCTACGATTTCGCAACAAACGGCCAAGAATGTCTTCCTATGGCCAGGACGTTCCTGGATTCGTAAGGGCTTTGAAGTCTATTTTACAACGTTGATAGAATTATTATGGTCCAAACAGCGTATCATGGAGGTTTATCTCAACAGTATTGAGATGGGTGATGGTATTTATGGTGTAGATGCTGTAGCAGAAGAACATTTCCAGACTGATGCCAAGAGTCTGAGTCGCGAACAATGTGCACTCATTGCAGCCACATTGCCCAATCCACGAAAATTCTCAAGTAAGAATCCTTCCGACTATATGTACAAACGTCAGAGCCGTATTCTGAAAGAAATGAAATTTGTATCAGATTTCCCCAAATAGGGAAGTATTCCGTTTTCTATTATTTATCATAATCGCGATTCCTCTCTAAAAACTAAATCTTAAAATATCTACCATATATCCCGATCTTCCAATACTTTGAATTTGGTGCGTTTCTGTCTGAGTGATTCCAAATTCAACGAAAATGAAACGGTCTGCGGCACGTTCGGTTTACATTGTGCCAACGTTTTACCGATGGGACTCAAAATACTACTACAACCACGATAATGAGAATACTCATCATCGCCGACACGATTGACAGCCAGCAGATATGACATATTTTCAATGGCACGTGCACGTGTCAGAATATGGAAAGCATTCTGGCGCGTTTCCGGCCAGTTGGCCACACATACGATGAGATCGAACTGAAGATGATCTGCGTAGCGGCTCCATACGGGAAACCTTAGGTCATAGCAGGTTAAGAGAAGGATACGGAAACCTTCATACGTCACAATCGTATGCGTCTCTCCTGCCTGGTAATAACGGTTCTCTCCGCCATAAGAAAATAGATGGTGTTTATCATAATATTGCGCGTCCCCATTTCTTCCATTCACGAAATATTGGCGATTACGATAGATTCCATCGTCGGTGCGGATGGCAAGACTTCCACAGATGGCACAGTTCTGTTGCTGGGCCGTCCGTTTCATCCATGCCAAGGAAATGCTGTCATGCTCGTTTTCTGCCAGTTCTTGTGGTTCTGTAGCAAAACCCGTACTCCACATTTCTGGAAGGACATACAGATCACTTCCTGCATGAGATAATAGCATTTCCTCTGCCTGTCTGATATTCTCTTCAGGATGTCCCCATTGAATATCTGTTTGTAGGATCGTTACGTTCATATATAAGGAAAAAATTTATTTCAGATAGAATTCTTTTGTCAGATTATGATACCAGTCGCTTCTTTGTCCAGGATGACTCTCAAGTGTCTCGATGGTAGAGTCGACGTATGTGACAGGCTGTTTCCGAAACTCCATCAAACAACGCTTCGGCGCTTTTTCTGGTGTGGTTTTGACGGCACATTCTCTTGACAACACCAAATCTGACAAAGCTGCATCCGACAACAACTGCGAACGATAATCAACCGGTATGACTATCGAAAACAAGCCTTCATCCGTCAGAAGTCTTTTGACGGATTGCATAAGTACA
This sequence comes from uncultured Prevotellaceae bacterium, assembly GCA_902784565.1. Taxonomy (GTDB): domain Bacteria; phylum Bacteroidota; class Bacteroidia; order Bacteroidales; family Bacteroidaceae; genus Prevotella. Next base: position 25,054 of record CACZVE010000005.1, on the reverse strand, counting down.
TGATAAGTCAGGGAACCCACATGCCGTGCCAGTGTCCGGAATGGATTCGGACTAGTTAGCGAATCCACAAAATACGGTGGATTACAGGCAATTGCGTCAAATGGCTCAACCGAAAAGTCAATTACATCAGCCTGAGTAATATGTACCCGATTTAAAAAAGGAGAAGCCTCTGCATTTTCCTGGGCTTGCGAAACAGCTTCTCTGTCAATATCAATACCCGTCACTTGCGCCTCCGGATAACGTTGAGCCATCATCAAGGCAATCAGTCCCGTACCAGTGCCAATATCCAGGACACGACAAGTTCCCGTTGGCGCAGATGCCCATGCGCCAAGTAATGTCCCGTCAGTACCAACTTTCATGGCACAGTGTTCCTGATGAACAATGAACTGTTTGAACTCAAAATAACCTTTTGCCATTTTCAGCGACAAAGGTAGTGTAATTTGAATGAAATACCAAATTTTAAGAAAAAGAATTCTCAATTCTCAATTATATTTAGTACCTTTGCAGCCGAATTAGGTAATAAAGAAAACGAAGAAAGAAGAATAATAACGAGATGAGTAATCAGAATAAGAACTCAGCATTTCAGATGATTGCAGATATTAGCGGAGAATTTCAAGATTTAATCAATGTAGAAACGCCCCCCACAGTACCCATATTAGCAGTACGCAACCTTGTACTTTTCCCTGGTGTCCTCTCCCCTATCCTCATCGGACGTGATTCCAGTAAGAATCTTGTTCAGAAGGCAGAAAAGAAAGGACTTGTCATCGGTGTGGTGTGTCAGTTGGATCCTGAAACAGACATCCCCCTGAAAGAGGACCTCTACGAATTTGGCGTCTATGCGAAGATCATGAAACTGCTGACGTTGCCCAATGGTAATGTGACGGCTATCGTTCAGGCAATGGGGCGCATGCATCTACAAGACATCGTTGCTTCCACGCCATATTTGGAAGGCATTGTAGAACCAGTGCCTGAGATTGAGCCCGAGAAGCGCGACCGTGAGTTCAGGACTGCGATGGAAGACCTGCGTAATATGGTAGAAGACTACATCAATGTCAGCGACGACCTACCCGACGAGGCAACCTTTGCTGTGAAGAATATCAGTAACCATGTCATGGCTCTTAACTTCATCTGCTCCAATATGCCTTTCAATGTCAAGGAGAAGATGGCACTCTTGGAAACAGAGACCGTCAAAGAACGTCTTTTCAAGGTGATGAAGATTATCAACCGTGAGATTAACCTCCAGCATCTGAAAGCAGATATCCGTAACAAGACCCGTGAGGACATCGACGAACAGCAGCGCAACTACTTCCTCCAGCAGCAGATCAAGAATCTGCAAGCCGAGATCGGCAATGGTGAAGGTTCGCCGGAGAAACAGGAACTGCTCCAGAAGGCAAAGGATAAGAAATGGTCGGAGGAAATAGCCAAGACCTTCCGTAAGGAATGCGACAAACTTGACAACCTCAACCCCCAAAGTCCTGATTTCAACGTACAACTGAATTATCTCCAGACGATGGTCAACCTTCCCTGGGGCGAATATACTGCCGACGATCTAGATTTGCACCGTGCGCAAAAAATACTCGACCAGGACCACTATGGCATGGAGAAGGTCAAGGAACGTATCCTGGAATACATGGCCGTCCTGTCCCTGCGTGGTGATCTGAAGTCGCCCATCCTCTGTCTGTACGGTCCCCCGGGTGTCGGAAAGACCTCTCTTGGCAAGAGTATTGCCGAGGCCATGAAACGCAAGTATGTCCGTATGTCGTTGGGAGGTCTTCACGACGAGGCGGAGATACGTGGCCATCGTCGTACCTACGTCGGTGCCATGCCCGGACGCGTCATTAAGAGCATCCAGAGAGCAGGTTCCAGTAACCCAGTGTTTATCCTCGATGAAATCGACAAAGTGACCCAGAATACGCACAATGGCGATCCTGCATCAGCCCTGTTGGAAGTGCTTGACCCCGAACAGAACAACGCCTTCCATGACAACTACCTCGATGTGGACTACGACCTCTCCAAGGTGTTATTTATTGCCACGGCCAACAACCTGAGTACCATCCCCCGTCCCCTACTCGACCGTATGGAGGTTATTGAGGTAAGTGGCTATATCACAGAGGAAAAGATAGAAATCGCGAAGCGTCACTTGATTCCCCGTGAGCTGAAGAATACCGGTCTGGACCGTCCCGCCCTCAAGCCCTCGTTCAATAAGGCTTCCATAGAGAAGATCATCGAACAGTACACTCGTGAGAGCGGTGTCCGTCAACTGGAAAAGCAAATCAACAAGGCCCTTCGTAAGATTGCCTACAACATGCAGTTGGACGGCGATGACACCAAGAAGAAGATTACCCCACAGGAGTTGGAGGATCTTTTGGGAAAACCGCCATTCTATCGCGATATCTATCAAGGCAACGACTATGCCGGTGTCGTCACCGGTCTGGCGTGGACCAGTGTCGGTGGCGAAATACTTTTCATCGAGACCTCACTCTCGAAAGGTAAGGGCTCGAAACTCACGTTGACAGGTAACCTCGGCGATGTGATGAAGGAATCGGCCATCTTAGCCCTCGAATATGTGAAGGCCCATGCCGAAACGCTGAACATCGACTACCGTATTTTTGACTATTGGAACATCCATATCCACGTACCCGAGGGAGCCACCCCCAAGGATGGTCCTTCGGCCGGCATCACCATTGCCACGAGTATTGCCTCTGCCCTCACCCAGCGTAAGGTGCGTAAGAACACAGCCATGACCGGCGAAATCACTTTACGAGGCAAGGTTCTGCCCGTAGGCGGCATCAAGGAAAAGATTCTGGCCGCCAAGCGTGCAGGTATCACAGATATCGTGATGTGTCGTGAGAACGAGAAGGATATCAACGAAATTCCTGATGTCTATCTGAAAGGTGTGAACTTCCACTATGTGGAGAATGTGCAGGATGTCTGGGCCTTTGCACTGACCGATGAAATCGTCAAGAACCCACTCACGTTGGAGATTCCACAAGAAGACGAGAAAGAGAAGAAATGACATTCGAAGTACAGCATACAGACCCCGCTAGTAATGCCCGTGCCGGACTGATTACGACCGACCACGGCCCCATTCAGACGCCTATTTTCATGCCTGTCGGCACAGTAGGCAGTGTTAAGGCTGTGCATTTCTCCGAACTGAGAGAGCAGGTGAAGGCCCAGATCATTCTGGGCAACACCTATCATCTCTATCTGCGTCCTGGCTTGGAAATCTTGAGAAAAGCAGGCGGATTACACCAATTCAACACTTGGGACAGACCCATCCTGACTGATTCCGGTGGTTTTCAGGTCTTTTCACTGACAGGTATCCGCAAACTCAGCGAGGAAGGCTGTGAGTTCAGGAGTCATATCGACGGGTCCAAGCATTTCTTCACGCCGGAGAACGTGATTGACACACAACGTATCATAGGCGCCGATATTATGATGGCCTTTGACGAGTGTCCTCCAGGACAGAGCGATTATCAATATGCCGCTAAGAGCCTGAAACTAACACAACACTGGCTCAACCGGTGTGTCAAACGTTTCAACGAGACAGAGCCCCTCTATGGCTACCGTCAGACTCTTTTCCCTATCGTACAGGGATGTACCTATAAAGACCTCCGTCAGGATGCCGCCAAACATGTCGTCGACACTCTCGGTCAGCTCAATGATGGCGGCGGCGCTTCTATTGGCGGTCTGGCCGTCGGCGAACCAACCGAGGTAATGTACGAGATGATTGAGGTCGTCAATGAGATCCTGCCCAAAGACCGTCCCCGTTACCTGATGGGAGTCGGTACACCGCAGAATATCCTCGAATCCATCGAACGCGGTGTCGATATGTTCGACTGTGTGATGCCCACCCGGAACGGGCGTAACGCCATGCTCTTCACCTATCAGGGTACGATGAACATGCGTAACAAGAAATGGGAGGACGATTTCTCTCCTATCGATCCTGACGGTTGTGAGATAGACCATATCCACTCCAAGGCCTACCTGCATCATCTGTTCAAGGCACAGGAACTGCTGGCCATGCAGATTGCCAGTATCCATAACCTAGCCTTCTACCTCCGTCTGGTCACGGATGCCCGTCAACATATCTGTCAGGGTGACTTCGTACAGTGGAAACGCAGTATTATCGATCAATTGGGACAAAGAGTATGATGCAGAGAGAGAAAGACTTCAGTAAACTGCGCGACCATTACAAACGTTATCGCCGTCAACGTGCCATCAGTCGGAAATGGACGGTTTTCTGCCGTTTCATCAGGAAATGGCTGGGATGGCTCCGTTGTCTGCGCTATCTCAATCCCTTCCGCTATCTGCAGCGTCTCGACAGATATATCATCGCCAAATTTATCGGAACATATATCTATTCCATCGTCCTGATTATCTCTATCTCCATCGTCTTCGATGTCAATGAGAACCTCTCAAAGTTTGCGACCTACAATGCCCCAGTCAAGGCCATCGTCTTCGACTACTACGCTAACTTCGTCCCCTATTTCGCCAATCTCTTCTCTCCCCTGTTCGTCTTTATAGCCGTCATTTTCTTCACGTCTAAGTTGGCCGGAAACAGCGAGATCATCGCCATGTTGGCGGCGGGCGTCAGTTTCAAGCGTCTGTTGCGCCCATACCTCATCTCGGCTGCCATCATTGCCATTGTCAACTACGGATTGGGCGCCTATATCATCCCAAAAGGTAACATTGTAAAGATGGATTTTGAGGCAAAATATAAGGATAAGAAGAGAACCCTCTCTGCCGCGAATGTGCAGTTGATGGTAGGTCCCGGCGTCATCGCCTATATGCAACAGTATGACGACCGTTCTAAGACTGGCTACGGCTTCTCGCTCGATAAGTTTGAGAACAAGAAACTCATCAGTCACATGACGGCCTCCACCATCCGCTACGACTCCATCAGTGAGTCGCGTAACCACTGGAAGGCTTCGAACTATAAGATACGTACGTTAAAAGGCCTTCGCGAGGAGATCAAGTCAGGCGCCCAACTCGATACGATGATCCTGATGGAACCGATGGATCTGGTCTTCTCTACTGGTCAGCAGGAGACGCTCACCTCGCCTGAACTCCGCCAGTATATCAGTAAACAGATAGAACGAGGCTCCGGCAATGTCGTCCAGTACGAGGTAGAGTATCATAAGCGTATCGCAACCTCTTTCGCCTCTTTCATTCTGACCATCATCGGCGTGTCGCTCTCTAGTCGTAAGCGCAAAGGCGGTATGGGTCTTTATCTTGGTATCGGACTGGCCCTCTCCTTCACATATATTCTTTTGCAGACCGTCAGTGCCACATTTGCCATACAGGCCGATGCTCCGCCGATGCTTGCCGTATGGATTCCCAACATTCTGTTCTTTATCATCGCTTATTTCTGTTATCGACAAGCACCGAACTAATGAAGTTTGAAGAGACATACCTCAATGATAATATCCTCGATGCGCTCTATGATATGCGCTTCGATGAAATGACCCCTATCCAGGAACGTTGCATACCCGAAATCCTCGATGGATACGATGTTTTAGGTGTGGCACAGACGGGTACCGGCAAGACTGCAGCTTACTTGTTGCCCATTCTCTCCATGCTTGACGACGGTGACTATCCCCGCGATGCAATCAACTGCATCGTGATGTCACCCACCCGCGAACTCGCCCAGCAGATCGATCAGGCCATGCAGGGCTTCGGTTATTATCTTGACGACGTGTCATCGGTGGCCGTCTATGGCGGCAATGATGGGAATCGCTATGATCAGGAACTGCGTGGTATGCGCCTCGGTGCCGATGTGCTCATCGCCACGCCGGGTCGTCTGCTGAGTCATCTGAAAGTGGGCAACCTCGATCTGAGCCGTTGTTCCTTCTTCGTCCTCGACGAGGCCGACCGCATGCTCGACATGGGCTTTATCGACGATATTATGAAGATTGTGCAGCAACTGCCGAAGTCGTGCCAGCGCGTGATGTTCTCTGCCACCATGCCGCCGAAGATCCGTGAACTGGCCGTAACGTTGCTCCACGACCCTGTAGAGATCAAGATTGCTGTTTCCAGGCCGGCAGAAAAAATCCGTCAGAGTGCCTATGTCTGTTATGAGCCTCAGAAACTTAAAATCATCAAACACCTCTTCAAGGCCGGTGACCTGCAGCGTGTCATCATCTTCTCCGGCAAGAAGGAGAAGGTCAAGGAGGTGACCCGTCAGTTGAAGCAGATGCACATCAACTGCGACCAGATGCACAGTGACCTCAGTCAACAGGAGCGCGACGAGGTGATGTACCGTTTCAAGGCTAGCATGACCGATGTCCTTGTGGCTACCGATATCGTAGCCCGCGGCATCGACATTGATGATATCCGTATCGTCATCAACTACGACGTACCACACGATGCCGAAGACTATGTCCACCGTATTGGTCGTACCGCCCGTGCCGACCGCGACGGACAGGCCATCACCTTCATCAGCGACACAGACATTTACCGTTTCCAACAGATAGAGCATTTCTTAGGCAAGGAAGTGGAAAAGACGCCCCTCCCCGATGGAATGGGCGAAGCCCCTGTCTATGTCAAGCGTGAGAAGAAACGCAACGACACCCGTCGTCACGGACGCTGGCATAGCAAGGGTAACGGCAGCAAGAACAATCAAAAACGGAAGAACACTCACAAGAAGCATTCTTCCGATCAATCCGGGAAATAACACCTTTACATCGGGCCGCCTCCACCGCCGAAGCCGCCTCCACCGGGCATTCCACCGCCAGGCATGCCACCACCAGGCATTCCCCCACCTGGGAATCCGCCTCCGGGCATACCGCCGCCCCGGCCACCACGTCCGCCTCTGCCGAATCCCTCAGGCCTTTGGCGTTGGTTATTGTTATTGCCACCGAATAAGTTCAGGCGATAACTCACATGTATCATAGCATACGACGTGATGGCATTCACCTCGCGGTCTGTCCAGCCGTTGGCATTCACCGTACGTGTGAAGTTGGTCTGTTCATGCAGGATGTCATACCACTGCAGCATCACGGTCAGTTTCTTGCCACGCAGGAAACTGTGCGACAGTTGGGCATTCCATATCATTTCATCGGTGTTCAGCGTTTCATCGCTATAACCGCGTTTACTATACACGTGGAAGTCAGTGACCAGACTGGTGCCCCATGGGAAGGTGATATTCGTATTACCACCATATTGGAAGTTCCAGGTGCTCAGGTTATTCGACGCCTGAAGTTCGTTCTCCGTACGAGCCCAGGTGGTACGTCCGTTGAGTGAGAAACTGAGCCATCTGTTACGATAACTGAGCGATACCGATGGGTTGACATTATAGGTGTGTGTCACGTTGCGGTCAGGAATGGCCGTACGGTTCAGGTTCACATAGCCCACACGGTGGTTGTAACTTCCGTTGATGGAGCCGCTGATGTCCCAGCGGTTCAGCGTGTCGAGTCCCATATTGAAGGTGATGCCAGCATTCGTCGACCAGTTACCATTGATGTTCTCTGGTCTACTTATGCGTCCGCCCGTCGTCTCGTTATAGGTCACAACGTTGCCTATCGAGTTCTTGGTTACCTGGAAACTTCCATTCGTACTGAAACTCCAGTGGCGCTGTGCCTTTGGCACCATGAATCCCAGACTGTCTTCCACCAGTTTCGTCTGGCGCTGCTTCTGGAAATTTACACTCAGGTTACTCGTAAACGAAGGCTTCAGTCCTGGATTACCCATCGAGATATTCAGCGGGTTGGTGTCATCGTAGATATCGAGCAACTGTGTGATGTTCGGCTGTTGACTGTTTCCCCGATACTGTACCTGCAGGTTGGTCTGCTGATTGAAGCGATAGCGCAAATTCAGTGTCGGCGAGATATTGGTCACCGTCCTCGTGGTGTCGATGGGGATGCCTAAATACTGTTGGATGTAGTGCGACTTCTGCGGCTGCATCTGTACACCCACGTTCATGTTGTATTTCTCCCTTACCACGCGCAGTTGCAGGTCGATGTTATGGTTGTACTCCGTGCGTTCCGAATAGCGGCTCAAGTCGTCGGAGAGATAACTCTCGTAAGGATTGTCGAGATAACCAAATAATCGGGTGAAGTCACGGTAGTCACGCAGCACGTCCAAAAAGGCTTCGTTCGACAACTCTGGGAAGTCGTAGGTTGAAGGGTCGCTCTTTTGGTAACTGTAGTTATAGCGGTAGTTCACCTGCAGGAAGATACCCTGCTGCCCCACTCTTCCGGCACGGCCTCCGCCGCCTCTGTTGCCGCCTCTACCACCACCGAAGTTACCGAATCCGAAACGGTTGGTCTGCGTAGTGTCTTCGGGCTGTGGTTTGGGCTTGAAGATATAGAGCGGTTCAGTATAACTGAATCCAATCTGGTAGCCCCAGTTGTCTGATGGCGACAGGGTGTATCGGTTGGTCTGGTAGGTCGAGTCATTACCGAAGCGGTCTGCCTGTTGATATAGTATCACCCTCGACAGACTAGCGTTCTTGTTGCTGCCGTCGCGGTAGTTGAACCGGCCATTGATAGTCATGTTACGTCCGTTTCTACCGAAGCGGCGGTACAATTGCACCTGTGAATTGATGTTCGTATTGCTGCCGTAACTCATCGATTTGTTCTCGCGGCCGTTCACAATCAGATTCATGTCGTCCATCCTCTGTCTGCTTTCGGCGCTTAGGGGATCGGTGACGTATTCGAAGGGATCCACGTTAAACGACGCATTGGTCGATTCACTGCGGCTGTCGTTGGTCGAGAAACTTACGTCCGGACGGAATGAGAGTGTGGTTACCGAATCGATAGTCCATTGCAGGTTCATGTTACCCGTCCAACTATTGTTGCGTGAATAACTCTGGCTGATGCTGTTCGAGAAGGCACCGCCTCGGGTGTTCACGAAGTTCTCCGAACCTGTGCGGTTCCAGTTGTCGGTATCGCCATGCGTCCATGTCACGCGTCCGCTCAACTTCAGGTTCTTGTCGTTCTCATAACTCACATCAAGGGCGCTCGTCTTCGTTTCACGCTGGCCTTGGTTGTTGCCTCGTCCTCGTCCGCCACGTCCTGAGAAATTTCGGTCGTTCACGTTGTTGGCATTGGCCATCAGCGTGTAGCGCATGGCACCAAAGGGTTTCATGGCCGTCAGTCGAACACCGTAGCGTTTGTCAGTACCGATACCCAGGTCTGGATTCATCTGCAGACCGTTGCGGGCACTCCGTTTGGTGGTGAACTCTAGCACGAAGTCGTCGTTGCCGTCGTCGATACCCGTCAATCTCGACTGGTCGCTCTGTTCGTCGTAGGCCTTCACCTTGTCAATCACATACGAGGGAAGATTCTTCATCACAGCGTCATTGTTGCCCGTCATGAAGTCACGTCCGTCCATCTTGAACCTCCTCACTTCCTTTCCGTTGATGCTGATCTTACCGTCGTCGTCGATCTTGGCGCCAGGCAGTGCCTCCACCAAGGCCTCAATGACCGACCCCTCAGGCACGCGGAACGCGTCCGCGTTATATATTAAGGTGTCGTCCTTTACGATCATCTTCGGCACATTAGCCGTCACCACCGCCTCATTCAATTGTATGGCGTCGGCCTCCATCGTGATGTCGCCCAACTGCAACTGCCGGCCCCTAGCCTTGGTGATATCCCTTTTTTGTTCCTTGTAACCCAGGAATGTGAACTTCAGCAGATACTGGCCCGCACTTACGCCGGTGATGGTGAAATGGCCCTCTTCGTCGGTAAATGAGCCCTTCACGAATGTGGTGTCCTGTTTGCCGTTCTGCACGCGTCCCAGTCGATAGAGTTGCAGGGTGGCACGCACCATCGCCTCTTTGGTCTCATTGTCAATGACGCGTCCTGAAACGTTATCCTGTTGAGCATAAACAGTGACCACGCTTAGACAGAGCATGATCAGAAATGAGTGAATACGGTGAGATAAATCCATTAATCTTAATCTATAGGGTCTATGAATCCTGTTTTCTGTCTTTTTGACCTTTTTTTAGGTAAGAAGTTTAATTTTTGTCTAAGACAAGTGCGCTTTGATAACATATTTTATCATTTCAGGATTAAACCCTTTCCATTTTTCAAGGTCAAAGTGTCAGTTGGACATTTAATTTCACAATCAAGTATAACATTTAAAACCAAAAGAAAATGAAAAAGTTTTTGATGACATTGGCAGCAGCCTTTATGATGAGTGCAGCAGCCTTCGCACAGGGTGGTTTCGGTGGTGGTCAGTTCGACCCCGAGCAGATGATTCAGATGCGTACCGACCGCACCGTTGAACAGTACAAACTGAATGCCGATCAGGCCAAGCAGTTGCTCGAACTCAACAAGAAGTATAACGATCGTCTGATGGGCGGCTTCGGTGGCTTTGGCGGCGGTCGTCGTGGTGGCGGCATGGGCCAGGGAGGTCCTGGTGGTGGCTTCGGTCAGGGTGGTCAGATGCCTGAACTCACCGAGGAGCAGCGCGCACAGATGGAAGAGGCTCGCAAAAAGCGCGAGGAGGCTCAGAAGGAGTATGATGCCGAATTGGAGAAGATCATGACTCCCGAGCAGTTCAAACAGTATCAGGAGGATCAGAAGAACCGTCGTCAGCGCGGTGGCCGTGGCGGTTTCGGTGGCGGTCAGCGCGGTCCCCGTCCTCAGAACTTATAATCAATAGTCATTCATAAAGCAAAAGCCGAGAGTCCACAAACTCTCGGCTTTTTTCTGATCATTACTATTTGGTTTCACCGCCACCGGACGATGAACCGTCCTTTTTGTCTTGCATGAATGACAAGGTCTTGGCCTGATCCAGCATCATCTCTGCGAGCATCTCGTTGGCATCGTTCTCGCCATTGATGGTGTCGTAGACAAACTTCAAACCCTTGCGTCCACCATCGTTCTTCAGGACATGCACCAAGCAGAGGTGCTGCAGGGCGGTACTCGACGAGAGGATGTCGAGGTCTGTGACAGCCAGTTGCGAGACGGCCAGTTGGTAGGCTTCTTCGCTGTTGTTCTCCATGAAACGATGTACGTCACCGAGCGTCTCCAGTCCAAAAGACTCAAGCAACGGCAGGTATGGCATCATTGAGACAGGGTAAATCTCGGCCTGATTGACGGCGGCAATACGCTTGTTCAGGCGGTCGAATGGATGTAGTTCGAGAAAACTACGGAACGAGTCACCCGACAGCGGCACATCGTCGAGTTGTCCGCTCTTTACCAACGATTGTATCTGTCGCCGGTAGTCGGTGATAGTGGTACGGAGACGGCTGAACTCGTCGTCAACCAGTTCCAACATGCCTGCGAGACGGCTGAACTGACGCTTGTACTCATTGGGCAACTTGATCTCGCCCTTGTAGCCGATATCGTGCTCGATGGTCGACCATACATGTTGCAGGGCCGTGCGCATCTGCAATTCGAAACGGGGACTGCCTGATTTCAGCCGACAGATGTAGTGGAGGGAGTTGTAACCAAAACGGTCAAGTTGGTGCTTTCGTTTGTCGACACTTTCCTGCCAGTCGATGTCGAAGATACGTTTGGCAATGACAGCCACCTTGTCTACCTCGTCGGTATAGAAAGTGATCACGCGCAGTCCCACCAGGTCGGTCACATCCTCAATAGACTTATACTTCGTACCTTTCACTTCCAGTTTTCCGGCCAGCGAGTGCTCGGCCTTCACCCTGCATTCGATGCCTGTCACATAGATGCCCTGTTCGCGTATCGCACGTAGTAACTGGTCGTTGGCCTCCTTGGCCAACTGATTCAGCGTGGGTAACAGTTCGCGGAACTGTTCCATCAGCATCTCCCCATGTGGGTCAAGTGTCACTTTCTTTTCCATTGTTTATTCCTTATTATAATTTATTTTCAACACAGAGGTGGTAGATTCAGTGATGCAGAAGGGTTGTGCCACACGGAGGCCGACGAGCCAGACGATGGTGCCGGAGGCATCGGCGAGCACCAGTTGACTGCGCTTCTGAAGGATGTTCCGTTTCTGGTCGGTGAGGAAGTCACTGACCAGTTTCTGACCATTCATGCCGAAAGGTTGGAAACGGTCGCCCTCCTGCACCGTACGGAGAGTCAGCGGGAAACGTACCTTGGATGCATCGAGGGTGGCGACATGCGGATCGCGACTGATACTGGTGTCTATTTTTGATCCTTCCACGTGGATTTTGGTGGTTTCATCGAGACGATACGTGCCTGGTTCTGGAATAACCAACGGTTTCATCGGTTCGCGAATGGGCTCAACGATGAGCGACTGGCGGTCGATGACCAGGGTATGGGTGAGGGAGGTGAACACCCTACCCGACTCGCCTGACAGACAGGCAAGGATTTGTTCGATTTGATCGCGGTTGAAGCCAAGGGGGGAAAGGGTTTCGTGGAGGGTGCAGAGGGGCGATGGAGATGTGAGGACAGAATTTTTCTTCTCCACTCCGCCCTGCGGGCACCCTTCCTCCCAGGATGAGGGGAGTTGATTACCTTGGAAATAGGCATTGTAGACTCTTTCAGCTTCAGAGAGGTAATACGCAGAACGAGCGATATTCTCGGTGGAACCGGGATAAATGTCTTCGAAGAGCGGCAGGAGTTGTAGACGGATTTTGTTGCGGAGCACATTGGGCTGGAGATTGGTGGAATCGATGACATAGGTCTGTCCACGTTCACGAAGGTAGTCTTCAATGTCCCGACGACTGACACCCAGCAAGGGACGTACCACAAAGCCGTTCTTGGGATGGATGCCGGTGAGACCATGGATGCCGGCTCCACGCATCAGGTTCATCAAGAGGGTTTCAACGGCATCATCACGGTGATGGGCAACGCAGATGGTCTCTGCCCCGATATCCTGTCGTAACTGCTCGAAATACTGGTAGCGCAGTTGGCGGGCAGCCATCTCAATACTTACTTGATGAGCTGATGCATATTCGACTGTATCAAAGTGAATTAGATGAAGTGGAATATTATGTTCACTACAGAGTTTTTTCACGAAAATCTCATCACGGTCAGACTCCTCGTCACGCAGGTGAAAATTACAGTGAACGGCCTCGATATGATAGTCCAGTTGCTTCAGAATAAGCAACAAGGCCACACTGTCGGCACCCCCACTGACGGCCACGAGATGGAGACCAGCGGGAGAAAGCAGCGAATGCTTCGCGATGAAATCGGCTACTTTATTCAACATACAGGACAAGGCCTTTGAGGTATTCGCCCTCGGGATGATAGATATTGATGGGATGGTCGGCAGGCTGGTGCAGTTGGTGCAGGATGCGTACCTTACGACCGGCCTGGGCCGCCGCCGTAAAGACAGCATTGCGGAAATGATCCTTCGTAACCACCTGTGAACAACTGAACGTGAAAAGGATGCCGCCAGGCTTGATCTTCTGGAAGGCCTTATTGTTGAGACGGGTATAACCCTTCAAGGCGTTGTGCAAGGCACCACGATGCTTGGCGAAAGCCGGAGGGTCTAAGATGATCAAGTCGTAGTCATCAATGGAATCAAGGAACTTGAAGGCATCTTCGCAGAAAGCTTGGTGACGAGGGTCGCCGGGGAAGTTCAACTGCACATTGCGGTTGGTAAGTTCAATGGCCTTGGCACTACTATCGACGGAATGGACCAGTGTGGCTCCACCCCGCATGGCATAGAACGAGAAACCGCCTGTATAACAGAACATATTCAGTACCCGTTTGCCTCGGGCATATTTCTCCAGCAGCGAACGGTTCTCGCGCTGATCCACGAAGAAACCCGTCTTCTGGCCGTGCAACCAGTCGACATAGAACATCAGACCGTTCTCTATTGCCGTGTTCTCCTGCGAGCCGCCATAGAGAAAACCGTTCTCCATATGATCCATAAAGGGCAACGTGGTCTCACTCTTATAATAGATGTTCTCGATGCGGGAGCCCATCACCTTGGCCAATTGTTCAGCAATCTGGACGCGACTCAGGTGCATGCCGATGCTATGCGCCTGCATGACGGCAGTCTTGCCATAGACATCAATGATGAGTCCCGGCAACAGGTCGCCCTCGCCATGTACCAGACGATAGGTGTTGTTCTGCGGATTGTCGGCCATGCCGATGGCGATACGCATCTTGAGGGCAGACTCCAGACGAGCATACCAGAACCGGTCGTCGATCGCCACATCGTGAAACGACAGGATGCGGACGGCAATGGAACCGGCCTGATAGTGGCCCACAGCCATGAAGGTGCCATCGCTACTGACCACCCTGACCACTTCGCCTTCAAAAAGGTCATCGTCGGCTTTTTGGATGGCTCCAGAGAACACCCACGGATGGAAGCGCAGGAGACTATCCTCTTTGTTCCTTTTGAGTTGCAAGTTCTTCATATATCCTAAAGTCTTCTTCGATTTCTAGTTCCATCTCCAATGCATGCAGTTCATAGTCACCGGTTTCCTCCAGGCGCAACAGTTCCTCATAGAGTTGGATACATGCCCAGGCATCGATGGCAGCATACTGTTGTTGCTTGGGCGTCAGCACGTCACGCTCCCAGTTGGAGAGGCGTTCCGTCTTACTGATACGCTCATTGAAGAGATTGGCGTAGAGTTTCTGCAGACTCAGGTCCTCAATGCCGATCTCCCGCATGTGGTCCTGAATATCGATGAACCAACCCGGTTCAAAAGGGCAGAGTCGTTTGAGGGATGCAATGTCGTCGTGCCAGGAGAGTCCTACCTTAGGTACGCTCGTATCTTCCAACAGTCGAATGATGGCAGGTGTCATGCCTGTATAGTTCAAACGGAAGAGGAAACAGTTATGGTGTGTGGCCACTTGCAGGAGCGAACACTTGAACTGTTGTTTCTTGGAAAACGACGGTCTGGTCTCGGTGTCAACACCGAGAATAGGCATAGATAGCAGGTAGTCGACGGCTTTTTCCGTCTGCTCAGGTGCCACGATGACAAATATCTTTTTGTCATATGTGACCTTTGGAAGTTCCGCCATCCAGTCTTTTGCAAACCGGTTATAGATGATCTTTTTCATTATCAAGGTGCAAAATTACAAAAAAATCGGTAAAAGATGATGAAATGTGGGATTTTTCAGTTACTTTTGCACGAAAATTCGGAAATGTTGTTTGATTATGGCAAAAAAGAAGAAAGAAAAGCGTTCCAGTCAGCCCTCTAGTTTCAGCGAAGCACTGGGGATAAAGAATATATTCTCTAACGAGATTCTGTGGATATTCGTTGGCTTCATCATCATTGCCCTGGCCATCTATATGCTGATCGCCTTTATCTCGTATCTCTCGACGGGTGCGGCAGACCAGACGATGATAGAGTCGGCCCGCGAGGGTGAACTGATGAATCCCGAGGTGGTGTTTGCCAATACCTGCGGTAAGTTTGGTGCCTACCTATCCCATTATTTCATCAAGTGTTGCTTCGGACTGCCTTCATTCCTGATTCCCCTGTTCCTGATTCTGTTGGGCGTACACCTAATCAAGGCCTATCGCGTGAACCTGTTGAAATGGTTCTTGTCGATGATGATCATCATGATCTGGGCTTCCGTGACTTTCGCCAAGTTCCTCTCGCCCCTGTTTGAGGATGCCTGCTACAATCCCGGCGGCGACCACGGCATCTATGTCTGTCAGTGGATTGAGAATCTGGCGGGTGCCCCCGGCCTCACCATTCTGTTGGCCCTGATAGCACTGGCTTTCCTCACCTGGATCAGTGCCGAAACGGTGTATATCCTACGCCGGATCTTGAACCCCTCGAAACTGTTCGAGAAGATACCATTTAAGATTACGAACAACAATCCCGAAGAGAAGGTTGACTCATACGAAAGCCAGATACAAGGCGAGGACACCCCACTCGTATTCGATGACCCCGCAGAGCAAGTGGTGGAGTTCACGGAAGATGGTCCCAAGGTGCATGACAAAGGCTTCGAGAGTGCTGGAGATACAGGAAATACCGGAGAAACCGGGACATCTGGAAAACCCGGAATATCTGGATTATCCGGAGATGCCGGAAAAGACATCGACCTCGAGGTGGAAGTGGCTAAGGGCGACGTAGAGACGGCCGACGACAAAACCCTTGTCGACGATAATTACAAGAATCTGGAGCCCTATGACCCCAAGCGCGACTTGGAGAACTACAAGTACCCCACCCTCGACCTTTTGAAGAAATACGATAACGACGGTAAGCCCTATATCGACATGGCGGAGCAGACGGCCAACAAGAACCGTATCGTGGACGTGTTGCGTACCTTTGGCGTGGAGATTTCGAGTATCAAGGCGACGGTAGGTCCAACCATCACGCTGTATGAGATTACGCTGGCACCAGGTGTGCGTATCACCAAGATCCGTTCACTGGAAGATGACATCGCCCTGAGCCTCTCTGCACTGGGTATCCGCATCATCGCACCGATGCCTGGCAAGGGTACGGTGGGAATTGAGGTACCGAATGCCAAGCCGTCGATTGTGTCGATGGAATCGATCCTGAACTCAAAGAAGTTCCAGGAGAGTCAGATGGAACTGCCCTGTGCTGTGGGTAAGACCATCACCAACGAGGTGTTTATGTTCGATCTGGCCAAGGCGCCCCACCTGCTCGTGGCCGGTGCCACGGGTCAGGGTAAATCGGTCGGACTGAATGCCATCGTCACCTCTTTATTATATAAGAAGCATCCGGCAGAACTGAAGATCGTGCTCGTAGACCCGAAGAAGGTGGAGTTCTCGATCTATAACCCGCTGATCAACCATTTCCTGGCGAAGATTCCCGACGAGGAAGCAGATCCCATCATCACCGATGTGACGAAAGTGGTACGTACGCTGAATTCACTCTGTAAACTGATGGATACCCGCTACGACCTGTTGAAGGAGGTGGGTGCCCGTAACATCAAGGAGTACAACAAGAAATTTATTGAGCGCAAGATTCCGCCACGCGGTGGACATGGTTTTATGCCGTATATCGTTGTGATCATCGATGAGTTCGGTGACCTGATCATGACCGCTGGCAAGGAGATAGAACTGCCTATCGCCCGTATCGCCCAGTTGGCTCGTGCCGTAGGTATCCACATGGTGATTGCCACCCAGCGTCCTACAACGACGATTATTACGGGTAACATCAAGGCTAACTTCCCCGCCCGTATCGCCTTTAAGGTGAGTGCCGGTATCGACTCCAAGACCATCCTGGACCGTACAGGCGCCCAGCAGTTGATCGGACGTGGTGATATGCTCTTCCTGAACGGCGCAGAACCTGTACGTGTGCAGTGTGCCTTCGTCGATACACCCGAGGTAGAACGCATCAACACCTTCATCGCCGACCAGCAGAGTTACGGTATGCCGTTTGAACTGCCAGAACCTGACATGCCTGAAGCCGATATGGGTGATGGCAGCGGTAAGGATGTGGATATGCAGCATCTGGATCCGTTGTTCGAGGATGCGGCCCGTCTGATTGTCCGTGAACAGAGCGGCTCGACCTCTCTCATCCAACGTAAGTTCGCCATCGGTTACAACCGTGCCGGTCGACTGATGGATCAGTTGGAGAAGGCTGGACTGGTTGGTGTCGCCATGGGCTCAAAACCCCGTGAGGTATTGATTCAGGACGAGAATAGTTTGAACAACCTGTTGGCAAGTTTGAAGTAGTAATAGTTGAGAGTTATGAAGAAGATATTCGTTTTTATATTAGGAATGATGATGGCCGGCGGGGCTTATGCCGAGAGTGCCAAGAAGATCCTTGACAAGGCTGCCGCTACGGTGAGTAACCCCAGTGGTGTACAGGCTTACTTTGAGATGCGCAGCAAGCAGTTTGGCAACACCTCGGGCAGTATCTCCATCAAAGGCAAGAAGTTTCATGCGACCACGCCAATGGCTACGATCTGGTTTGATGGCAAGACGCAATGGACCTATATGAAACAGAACGACGAGGTAAACGTCAGTAATCCGTCAGAGTCTGAGTTACAAGCCATTAACCCTTACAACTTTATCAATATCTATAAGAAAGGTTTCAAACTCTCATCGAAGAAGGTGAACAACTCGTACGAGGTTCACCTGAAGGCTACAGATAAGAAACGGAAGATTCAGGAGATGTATATCATCGTGGACCAGAACTCCTACCGTCCCACGCATGTGAAGATGTTACAGAACGGCAAATGGAGCGTGTTGCTTATCAGTGGTCTGAAAACCACCAACCTCAGCGACGGACTGTTCCAGTTTAATCAGAAAGACTTCCCACAGGCGGAAATCATAGACCTCAGATAAAAATGAACAAGATTCAGTTATTTAAGTTATTACGCCATAACATCAAACTCAGCGAGAAACGCAGTCCTGTCTTCGAACAGAACAAATGGGCCAAGGTACTGATCTATTTCCTGGCGGCCATGTTTGTCATCTATTTGATTATGTATGGTGCCATCATCGGCTATGCCGCCGACGGTGAGCCGGGAACCATGATTGCCGCGATGCTGATCATCCTGCCCATCGACTTCCTGTTGCGCTTCATCTTCCAGAATACCCCTGCCATGATGGCAAAGCCTTATATTCTGATGCCCATCTCACGCTACTCTGTCATTGAGTGTTTCCTGGTATCCTCGCATTTCAGCGGTTATAACTTTCTGTGGCTGGGCATGTTCATCCCCTACTCCATCATCCTGTTCTTCTCAGGAGGATTCTGGGCTACCATCTACGTACTGGTTATCTCGCTGTTGCTCATCATTCTGAACAGTCAGATCTATTTGTTCTTCCGAACACTCATCAACAGGAGTCCGCTCTGGTTTATTGCCGCCGTGGCATTCTATGCCCTGCCATTCGCCCCACTGCTGTTCATCAGACCTGTCAGCAAGGGTATTGAGAAGATCGCCGATGCCTTACAGACCGCCGGCACAGCCTGGTGGATGTTACCACTCGTGATGTTGTTGATAGTCGGTGTGTTCTTCGTAAACCGCCATTTCCAGTTCAAGTATGTCTATGAGGAGATTTCCAAGAAGACGGAGAAGGCACTGAAGAAAGTGTCACAGTTTACGTTCTTCAACCGCTTCGGACTCGTAGGCGAATACCTGAAGATCGAACTGAAGTCGAACATCCGTAACCGGACCATGAAATCGCGCTGTATCCTCAGTTTGGTGATGGTGGCCCTCTTCTCCTCCCTCATCGCCTATACCAGTATCTACGATAGTCCGATCATGAAGAACTTCTGGCTATTGTATTGCTTTGCCCTCTACAGCATGACGTCGCTCATCAAGATTATGGGACAAGAAGGCAACTACATCGACCTGTTGATGACACAGCGGGAAAACATCCTGGCTCTGCTCAAGGCGAAGTTCTGGTTCTACTGTTGTATCCTGGTGGTACCCTTCGTCATCCTGTTACCAGCAGTATTTACAGGTAAGTTCACCCTGTTGATGCTCTTTGCCTATATGTTCCTCGTGGGAGGCTGCATGCACTTCATCATCTTCCAGTTAGCCGTTTACAACAAACAGACGCTGCCGTTGCAGTTGAAGGTGACCGGCAAGGGCAACTACGAGAACGGTGTACAAATCGGTATCGAGTTCGGTATTATGTTTGCACCTGCCATCATCCTCGGCCTGGGCTACCTGACAGTCGGTCTGACGGCCACTTATATCTTTATGTGTGTATTGGGATTGGGCTTCATCGTGACCAGTAACCTATGGTTGCGCAACATCTACAACCGGATGATGAAAAGGCGTTACGAGAACATCGAGGGCTTCCATGCCACCCGTGTCTGAGGGTAAAAAAGCCCGTTTCTCCGTCCTTTTCCACTGAAATTACATTTTTTCGAAAGAAATCTCGAAAAATATTTGGTGGAATGGAGAAAAGCACCCGCTAAAGAAAAAGGATGCACCCGTAGCTCAGTTGGTAGAGCACCTGACTCTTAATCAGGGTGTCCAGGGTTCGAGCCCCTGCGGGTGTACAAAAGAGGAGGCAAGCGGACCTCCTTTCTTTTTGAAAATGGTGGATGCACCCGTAGCTCAGTTGGTAGAGCACCTGACTCTTAATCAGGGTGTCCAGGGTTCGAGCCCCTGCGGGTGTACGATTTATAGCACAATATTTTTATAAAACGGGTTGCCGATATGGCTCAGTTGGTAGAGCAACGCATTCGTAATGCGTAGGTCCCCGGTTCGAGTCCGGGTATCGGCTCATTAGGTAAAAAGATTGGGATTCAGGATTCGCGGAATTAGCACATCGGTAGTGCACGGGCTTCCCAAGCCTGGGAGGCGGGTTCGATTCCCGTATTCCGCTCAACACCACTTACAAGGCTTGCCAAAGGGCAGGCCTTTTTCTTTTATCTCACCGTCATGTGGAAGCAACCCTGTTTCACTTCGTATTTGATGAACACCCTACCCTGTTCGCGCATATCACGAAGTACTTCTGATAGCACCCATTTCAGGGTGTCGTTGCGAACGGCCCGCCGTGCCGGTCCCTCAGGATCTTCCACCGTCTCATAACGGTTGTAACAGATGTCGAAGGTGGTACCATACAAATGACAGGAGTTCTCGGTGGCATTGCCATTCCGCCGACGCAGTTTCGCGACATCTTCCTGCGAGCGCAACACACTGGTAACAATGATACGGTGCAGAGGCAGTCCCTTTACATACAGGCTGTCGTAGAACGCCTGTCCGATGTCCTGCAGGAGAGTGGCGGCATGCGGCACAAGATACGGGATACTTGAATAGAGTTTATCGACATGATAGTAAGGATTGGAACCCACATATACCAGTTCTCTTTTCCTGGACTCTGCATCCTCCCTGTCGCGTACTGGACTCACGCCCCACCGTTGGGCAGCCACCAGTTGGATGGCATTGGTATCGGGAAAACACGTCTGATAGTTGGCCACGGAACGGATCTTATGGGGTATGCCGGTATAGGAGGTGGCAACCTCCTCTTCGAAATCCAACAAAGACTGGGCACTTTCCGCTATCGACGGGAAAGCCCAACGGATACAGGCCAGTATCAGTACTACCACCATGAAACCCGTCTGGTATGTCTTTTTTGTCAGTTTAATCGGTAATTTCTTCATTTGCGGTGCAAAGATAGCAAATTTTTCCCCGAATTCTGTGTAATCTGTGGCTTTTTTTGTAATTTTGCACGCAAAATAGTAATTTGTTTACAAGTTGATAGAGAAGCATATCGTTTTAGAGGATATTGACCCCGTCATGTTCTACGGCGTTGGTAACGGACATCTGCAGATGCTCCGTTCGCTCTACCCCAAACTAAGGGTGATGGCACGCGACAATGTGATCCGTGTGCTGGGCGACGAAGAACAGATGGCAGCCTTTGAAAACAGTGTGGAGAAGATGCGCACCCACATCCTCCGTTTCAACTCCATCGGCGAAGAGGATATCCTCGATATCGTGAAAGGACGGCGCACCAACGACTTCGTGCCTGCCGATGTGGTATGTTACTCGATGTCGGGTCGGCCCATCAAGGCCCGCACGGAGAATCAGCACCGTCTGATTGAGGCTTACGAGCAGAACGACATGGTGTTTGCCGTAGGACCTGCCGGTACGGGAAAGACCTACCTGAGTATCGCCCTGGCAGTGAAAGCCCTGAAGGAGAAGACGGCCAAAAAGATCATTCTCTCACGTCCGGCCGTGGAGGCAGGCGAGAAACTCGGATTCCTGCCCGGTGACATGAAGGACAAGATCGATCCCTACCTCCAACCGCTCTATGATGCCCTGGAGGATATGTTGCCGCAGGTGAAGTTGCAGGACATGATGGAGAAGCACATCATCCAGATAGCCCCCCTCGCCTTCATGCGAGGACGGACACTCAGCGATGCAGTGGTCATTCTCGACGAGGCGCAGAACACCACACCGGCACAGATCCGGATGTTCCTCACCCGTATGGGTTGGAACACGAAGATGATCATCACCGGCGACATGACGCAGATAGACCTGCCCCACTCGCAGAAGAGCGGACTCATCGAGGCACTGCATATATTAAATAATGTGGAGGGAATCGGCATCGTCACCCTCGACCGCCGTGACATCGTCCGTCACAAACTCGTGACACGAATCGTCAACGCATACGAACAATTCGATAAAGACAAAAATAGCAATGAAAGCATTAACAAAGACTGATTTCCACTTCGATGGACAGAAAAGCGTGTATCACGGCAAGGTCCGTGACGTGTATAACATCAACGACGATCTGATGGTGATGGTAGCCACCGACCGTATCTCGGCATTCGACGTGGTATTGCCGAAAGGCATCCCCTTCAAGGGACAAGTGCTGAACCAGATTGCCGCGAAATTCCTGGATGCCACCACCGACATCTGTCCGAATTGGAAACTCGCTACACCCGATCCGATGGTCACCGTCGGACTGAAGTGCGAAGGTTTCCGTGTGGAGATGATCATCCGTAGCATCCTCACCGGCTCTGCTTGGCGTGAGTACAAGAACGGATGTCGCGAACTCTGCGGCGTAAAACTGCCCGACGGCATGAAAGAGAACCAGCGCTTCCCCGAGCCCATCATCACGCCGACGACAAAAGCCGACGAGGGGCACGATATGAACATCTCGAAGGAAGAGATCATCGCCCAAGGACTGGTGTCAAAGGAAGACTACGAGATCATGGAGGACTACACCCGTCGTATCTTCAAGCGCGGACAGGAGATTGCCGCCAAGCGCGGTCTGATCCTCGTGGATACGAAATACGAGTTCGGTAAGCGCGACGGAAAGGTGTACCTCATCGACGAGATCCACACCCCCGACTCCTCCCGTTACTTCTATGCCGACGGCTACGAGGAGAAATTTGCCAAGGGCGAGCCCCAGCGCCAACTCTCGAAGGAGTTCGTGCGTCAGTGGCTTATCGAACATAACTTCATGAACGAACCCGGACAGGTGATGCCGGAAATTACCGACGAATACGCCGAGAGCGTTTCAGAGCGTTACATCGAACTCTATGAGCATATCGTTGGTGAGCGCTTCGACAAAGCCACTGAAGAAGGCGACATCGCCGCCCGCATCGAGCAGAACGTAACTGCCTGGCTGAAATCTAGGTAATCCTCATAAAGATGTACCAGCAAGAGACTATCAAGCCCTATGGCGCTGGCGAAAAGGCCGCTCAGGTGGAACGGATGTTCGACAACATCGCCCCCACCTACGACAAACTAAACCACCGTCTCTCCTGGGACATCGACAAAGGCTGGCGGCGAAAGGCCATCCGACAACTGGAGCCCTACAAGCCCCAGACGCTCCTTGACATCGCCACAGGCACCGGCGACTTCGCCATCCTTGCTGCCGAGATGTTGAAACCACAACACCTGACAGGCGCCGACATCAGCGAGGGTATGATGGAGATTGGCCGACAGAAGGTACAGGCCAAAGGACTGCAGGACATCATCTCTTTCGAGAAGGAAGACTGTCTGTCGCTCTCCTACACCGATGACACCTTCGACGCAGTGACAGCCGCCTTCGGTATTCGCAACTTCTCCGACCTCGACAAGGGACTCCGTGAGATGTGTCGTGTGCTGAAGTCCGGAGGACACCTGAGCATCGTGGAACTGACCTCACCCGTCAGTACACCGATGAGACAACTCTTCCACGTCTATGCGCACACCGTCCTGCCCGTCTACGGACGACTCATCAGTAAGGACACCAGTGCCTACTCGTATCTGACGAAGACCATCGAGGCCTTCCCACAGGGAGAACAGATGACGGACATCCTGAAGAAAGCCGGATTCCGCGAGGCCACTTTCCAACGCCTCACCTTCGGCATCTGCACGATGTATTTTGCAACTAAATAAATAACGACAATATGGACAAATACGGACTGATAGGCTACCCGCTCGGGCACTCCTTCTCCATCAGTTACTTCAACCAGAGGTTTGCTGATGAGGGAATCAATGCCAAGTATGTGAATTTCGAGATTCCGACCATCGACGAACTGCCGGAAGTGATTGCCAAGAACCCCGAACTCCGGGGACTCAACGTCACCATCCCCTACAAGGAGAAGGTGATTCCGTTCCTCGACAGCATCAGTCCTGAGGCACGTTCCATCGGTGCCGTGAATGTCATCCGTGTCACCCACGAGGGCAACAAGACCATCCTCAAGGGCTTCAACAGCGATGTCATCGGTTTCACGCAGAGTATCGAACCCATGTTGGACAAGAAATGGCACAAGAAAGCCCTCATCCTCGGTACAGGCGGTGCCTCGAAGGCCATCAATTTCGGTCTTAAGTCATTAGGACTGGAAACGGTGTTCGTCAGTCGTTATGAACGTCCCGACACCATCCAGTACCAGAAGATCACCCCCGAGGTCATAAAGGAATACAATGTCATCGTCAACTGTACGCCGTTGGGCATGTATCCCCACAGTGATGAGTGTCCCGACCTGCCTTACGAGGCCATGGACAACCACACCATCCTCTACGACCTCATCTACAACCCGGATCAGACGCTTTTCATGCGCAAGGGTTTGGAACGCGGTGCCGAGGTAAAGAACGGTCTTGAAATGCTCCTCCTCCAGGCCTTCGCCTCCTGGGAGTTCTGGAACGGCAAGGAGAAGTGAATAGTGAAAAGTGAATAGTTATGGACAACAGATATATGATGAGAGGCGTGAGTGCTGCCAAGGAAGACGTACACGCCGCAATCAAAAACATCGACAAGGGTATCTTCCCACAGGCCTTCTGTAAGATTATCCCCGACATCCTCGGTGGAGATCCCGAGTATTGCAACATCATGCATGCCGACGGCGCCGGCACGAAGTCGGCCCTCGCCTATATGTACTGGAAGGAGACTGGCGACCTCTCTGTATGGAAAGGCATCGCCCAGGATGCCATCGTGATGAATACCGACGATTTGCTCTGTGTGGGTGCCGTGGATAATATCCTGGTATCGAGTACCATCGGACGCAACAAGATGCTCATTCCTGGTGAAGTCATCTCCGCCATCATCAACGGCACCGACGAACTCCTCGCCGAACTCCGTGAGATGGGGATTGGCATCTGGCCTACCGGTGGCGAAACGGCAGACGTAGGAGATCTCGTCAGGACAATCATCGTCGATTCCACCGTTACTTGTCGTATGCGCCGTAGTGATGTCATCGACAATGCAAACATCCGTCCTGGTGATATCATCGTAGGTCTTTCCAGCACTGGTCAGGCCACCTATGAGAAGCGTTACAACGGCGGTATGGGTTCGAATGGTTTGACCTCTGCCCGTCACGATGTCT
>CACZVE010000004.1 GCA_902784565.1 uncultured Prevotellaceae bacterium | reverse complement strand
GGTGGGTGGTGAGATCGCAGCACCAGAATTCCCTGTCGCCCTCTCACAGACTCAGATGGGTATCTATGCCGAGAGTATGGCCCGTCAGGGAGAGGCTGCTTATAACAATCCCATCCTGTTGAAGATTGGTGCAGAGATCGACGAGCAGAAGTTGGCCCAGGCTATCGAACAGGTGGTCAGTGCTCATGCCTTTATCAAGACCCGTATCAAGGAAGACGCTGAGGGTAATCCTGTGATGGTGCCTTCAGATGCTGCCTATCAGCAGACCATCGAACAGATGAGCGAGGCTGAGTTGGATGCCTTAAAACCCCAGCTTATTCAGCCCTTCAACCTGCAGAAAGACCAGTTGTTCCGTATTCGCATCATTCGTACGGAGGGTGGTTTGTATCTGTTTTCAGATTTCCACCATATTATATATGATGGCACCTCTATGCGTATCTTCATGGCTGATGTCGATCGTGCCTATGCAGGAGAGACCATTGCCCCAGAGCAGTGGACTGGTTGGCACGTCGCCCAGGAAGAGGCTGCCTTGCGCCAGACAGAAGCCTATACAGAGGCAAAGGCATGGTACGAGGAGAACTTCGGTGGCTTAGACATTGAGAACAAACCTATTCCTGATGTGCTTGGTGTGAAGACCGTGACCTTCGGTAGTCAGGATCTGGCGCTTGGTATCACCAATGAAGCCATCAATGTATTCTGCCGTCGTCAGGGTGTCACTGCCAATATCCTCGCGATTGCAGCATTCGCTAAGCTGATGGGAGCCTATACCAATCAGGAGGCTGCGCTCTTTACTACCATCTACAATGGTCGTAACAGTCTGCGCACAGCCCGTACCATTGACATGATGGTGAAGACACTGCCAGTGTATAGTCGTTGGACTGCCGATACACGTATCAAAGACTTCCTTTACGACGTGAAGCAGCAATTGCTTGGTGCGATGAACAATGACATCTACTCGTTTGCAGAGGTGGCAACCAACTTAGGTATCAATAGTGACGTGCTCTTTGTCTACCAAGGCGACTATCTGGCACTGGGCACCGTCTGTGGCCAGCCTTACCGTGCCATTCCCTTGGAGAAGAATGCAACGGGCAGTCCACTCGACGTTCAGATCTTCAATACAGCCGATGGCCCGTCGCTCCATGTGGAGTATCAGAAGAATATGTACTCCGATGCGCTCATCAGCCAGATGATGCAGTGTTATGCCAATGTGCTTCGCTCGATGCTGACGGTAGAGCGTCTGTCGGATATTGAATTGCTCAATGCTGATCAGTTACAGCAACTCGATAGTTTCAATGAGACTGATGTGGACTACGATGACACGCAGACCGTCGTCTCGCTGTTCCGTCGTCAGGCGAAGGCTACACCAGATGCTGAGGCTGTGGTGTTCAAGGACAAACGCTATACTTATAAAGAGGTGGATGAGATAAGCGATCGTATTGCAGGTTACATCGCCTCGAAGGGTTTAGGATTGGAGGATGCAGTTTCCATCATCATCCCTCGCAGTGAGTGGATGGTCATCGCTTCATTTGGTGTGTTGAAGGCAGGTTGTACCTATCAGCCACTTGATCCCACCTATCCGAAAGAGCGTTTGAACTTCATGGTGAAAGATTCTGGTGCGAAGTTGCTCATTGCTGATGAGGCATTGCGCGACCTCGTGGACGAATATCAGGGCGATGTATTGCTGACAAAGGATCTGAAGCAGTTGCCCATATCAGAGACATTACCAGAAGAGCCTAAGCCAGAGAGTCGTTTCATTCTGCTATATACCAGTGGTTCTACAGGTGTGCCCAAGGGTTGTCAACTGACGCATGCTAATCTTGTCTGCTACTGTAACTGGTATTGGAAGTATTATGACCTGAAGCCGGAACACCATGTGGCCGAATACGCCAGTTATGGTTTTGACGTCCATCAGGAGGGCATCTATCCCCCGTTGACGGCTGGTGCTACCGTACACATTATTCCAGAAGAACTGCGCCTCGATCTCATCGCGCTCAATGAGTATTTCGAGACTAATCAGATCACACACGCGTTTATGACAACACAGGTGGGCTACCAGTTTGCTAGCAGTATCGAGAACCATTCGCTGCTACATCTCAGTTGTGCTGGTGAGAAGCTGGCCAGCCTCAATCCACCGACCACCTATCAGTTACACAATGGCTATGGTCCCACGGAGACCACCATCATCATCACTATCTTCCCAATACATGAGAAACTGGTGGATATCCCCATTGGCAAAGCGATGGATAACGTGAGACTCTATATTACTGACTTGCAAGGCCATCGTCTACCCATAGGAGCCATTGGTGAACTGTGGGCAGCAGGTCCTCAGGTCGCTCGTGGCTATCTGAACCGTCCTGAGAAGACAGCAGAAGTGTTTATTACCAATCCGTTCACACGTGAGAAGAAATATGCTCCTGTTTATCGTACTGGCGACATCGTGCGCTATTTGCCTGATGGCAATATCCAGTTTGTGGGGCGTCGCGACGGACAGGTGAAGATTCGTGGTTTCCGCGTTGAATTGAAAGAGGTGGAGGCTGTGATCCGTGAGTTCCCTGGCATAAAGGATGCCACTGTACAGGCCTTTGACGCTGAAAGTGGTGGAAAGTTCATCGCAGCCTATATCGTCAGCGATGAGCAGATCAACATTGAGGCACTCAACAACTTCATTATGGAGCAGAAGCCTCCCTATATGGTGCCTGCTGTGACGATGCAGATAGATGTCATCCCTCTGAATCAGAACCAGAAGGTGAACAAGCGTGCCTTGCCAAAGCCAGAGTTCAAGAAGATGGAAGTGGAAGAGAGTGGTAACCGCCCATTGAATGTGCTGGAGCAGGAACTGTTGGAAATGGCCGCTGGTGTGATAGGTAACAAAGAGTTCGGTGTCACCTCACCTCTTATCTATGCTGGTCTGACCTCTATTCTCAGCATCAAACTCTCCGTACAACTTTACAAGCGTTTTGGCATTGAGATTAAGTCGAACCAACTTACTGGTGGCGCTTCTATCGAGACCATAGAGAATGTCATCCTCGATCAATGGATGAATGGAAGTGATAAGGGAGAAGTGAACAGCGAAAAGGTTGCTGAAGATGAAGGCTTGAAGGCCTCGCCACTTACCTTTGCCCAGACAGGTGTCTATTTCGAATGCGTCAAGAATCCGTTGAACGTCACTTACAGCATGCCTTCTTTGTATCGGTTTGATAAGAATGTGGTAAGTGCTGAACTCTTGGAAAAAGTCTTGTCGGAGTTTATCAGCGTCCATCCAGCCCTGTCTACCCATTTCGATATGACTGAAGACGGTGTGATGCAGGTTCCTAACGAGGATCAGACAGCTGTTATCGAACAGTTGACCATGACACCTTCAGAATTTGAGGAGTATAAGCAACAGTTCCTGCAGCCCTTCCGTCTGTCGAGTGGCCCTCTTTATCGTCTGGTCATTATCACAATTGAGGATGAGGTCTACCTCTTGGCTGATTTCCACCACCTCGTGATGGATGGTGACTCGATGAATACCTTCACCATCCAGATGGGAGAAGCCCTGCGTGGTGAGAAGTTGGAGGCAGAGACGCTCAGTTATGCGAAGTTCGCGGAAGATGAGAAACGATTCGAGGCTTCTGAGGGTTTCGAGGCTAATAAGACTTATTTTGCCCAGATGTTGGCAGAGTATGAGAGTGCCAGTGAGATTTCCGCTGATATCAAGGGACAAGAAGCTAACGGCTTGATGCAAACGGTGGTAAACTCCTTCAATCTGGATGCAGTCGATAGCTTTGCCAAGCAACAGGGTGTGACCCCTGCCTCCGTGATGCTTGCTGCTACTTTCTACACCGTATCGCGCTATGTCAACAATCGTAACGTCTATCTCTCTACCATCAGCAGTGGTCGTAGTGATGTACGTACGGCAGGTACGGTGGGTATGTTTGTCAATACCCTTCCATTGGGTATCACAGTGGCTGACACGACGGTTGCAGAGTTCGTCAAGGCCAGTGCCGATGTGTTCAAGGGTGTCATCGAACATGAGAAATATCCGTTTGCCCGTATCGCTGCTGATTATGGTTATCAGCCACATATAGTCTTCGAATACCAGATCGGTGTTATCGGAAAAGCCGATATCCCAGGACTGAAGTCGAGAGAGGCGCTGAACAATGACAGTGCTAAATTTAAGTTGGCTGTCCACATTGAGTACAGTGACGGAAAACCTGCCGTTGTGCTTTACTATAATGATGCTCTCTACAGTCGTCAGTTAATGGAAGGCATGGCAGGCAGTATCGTGACAGTGGCTGAACGGATGATGTCTTCGGCTGATGCGAAGGTACGCAAGGTCTCCATCGTCAGCAAGGCTCAGGAAACAGAACTGGCTGGTTTGCGCCAGACGGCGACAGGCGAAGCACCGTTCAAACTCTTCCATGAATGTATTGGTCATTTTGCCGAGACACAGCCCGACCATGAGGCTTTGGTGGCTTGCGACGGCACATTCACTTACAAGCAGATGGACGAACAGACCAACCGCATTGCCAATGCCTTGCGTCAGCGTGGTGTTCAGGAGCGGGATCGGGTAGCGCTGTTACTGCCCCGCACAAGCCGTCTGATCCTCTCACTCTTCGGTGTGCTGAAGGCTGGAGCCGCCTATATTCCCTGTGATCCTGAGTATCCTGCCGACCGCATCAAACTCATCTTGGAGGACAGTGAAGCGAAATACATCATCACTACCGCCGACCGCCTCGACTCCGTACCTGCAGACAAGGCCATTGATGTAGAGTCTATGTTGACTGGTTCTGTAGGCTGCTGTGCCACAACAGCAAGCATCACCCCCGACGACCTCGCCTATCTTATCTATACCAGCGGCTCAACGGGTCGTCCGAAGGGCGTGATGCTGCGCCACGAAGGTATCTGTAATTACCTCTATGGCCATCCAGCCAATGTGTTTGCCAACGCTGTGCTGACGGATGCCAAGCGCATTCTCAGCGTCACCACCATCTCGTTCGATGCAGCCCTGCAAGATATCGGTATGGCATATTTCAATGGTAAGACCTTGATTCTCGCCACTGAGGAGCAGGCCAATAACCCATTGGATTTGGCACAACTCATCACGAGTCAGCATATCAATATGGTCAGCGGTACACCATCCCGTTGGGGAGCCTGGCTCACCAGTCCTGACTTCTGTAAGGCTATCGCCAACCTCGCCATCTGTCGTGCCGGCGGTGAGAAGTTCAGCGATGCATTGCTTGCCCAGATGCGTGAGGCTACGAAGGCCCGCATTTTCAACTGCTACGGCCCAACGGAAATTACCGTGGCCTCGAATAATGCCGAGTTGACTACTGCCGAGATGGTCACTGTGGGTAAGCCGCAGCTGAATGTCAAGGAGTTCATTGTTGACAGCGACGGTAACGAACTGCCTGTTGGTGTTGTTGGCGAACTTTACATTGGTGGTCGTGGTGTGGCTCGTGGTTACAATAACCTCGACGAGATGACTCGTGAGAGATTTGTGGACTATAAGGGTGAGCGCATTTATAAATCAGGCGACTACGCCAAGTGGTTACCCGATGGCAATGTGGTTATCCTTGGACGTACTGACCATCAGATCAAACTCCGTGGCCTGCGTATCGAACTCGGTGAGATTGAGAATGTGATGTTGAAGGTTGAGGGCATGAAGAAGGTGGTCATCCTGATCCGTAAGATCAACGACCGTGAGCATCTATGTGCCTACTATACCGCTGACCGTGAGATCGCTGCTGAGGACCTGAAGTCTGAGATCTCCAAGAGCCTGACGCAATATATGGTGCCCACGGCCTACCTCCAGTTGAAGGAGATGCCAATGACGCCAAACGGCAAGACTGATGTTAAGGCATTGCCTAACCCCGACTTGGCTGGCGGCGGAGAGTATGTTGCTCCGGCTAATGATACTGAGCAGATCCTCTGTGACATCTTTGCGGGCATCCTGAAGATGGACAAGGTGGGAGCCACTGATAGTTTCTTCGAACTTGGCGGCACGTCGCTGGCTGTCATGCAGATTGTGGTCCAGGCAGAGAAGGCCGGCCTGCATGTGGCCTACCGTGATGTCTTCGACAATCCCACACCACGACAGTTGGCACGCTTTGTCACAGGCGAGGTGGTAGAAGACAGCCACGACGAGGTGAGCGACTTCGACTATACCGCCATCAACAATCTCTTGCAGCGTAACACGCTCAAGAATTTCCTGAGTGGTCAGCATAGTCGTCTTGGCAATGTCCTGCTGACGGGTGCCACCGGTTACTTAGGCATCCATATTCTGCGCGAACTCATTGACTCTGAAGCAGAAAAGATTTATTGTCTGGTACGTGGCAAGACGGCGGAGAAAGCAGAGAACCGTCTGCGTACATTGCTCTATTACTACTTTGACAGATCATTCAAGGAACTCTTTGGCGAGCGTATCCAAATCATTCTGGGCGACGTCACCAGCGACTTCGCTGGAAATTTGGAGGTTGATACCGTCTTCAACTGTGCCGCCATCGTGAAGCACTTCTCCGAAGGTACTGAGATTGAGGATGTGAACATTGGTGGAGCCCAGCGTTGCGTGGAGTACTGTATCAAGACGGGAGCCCGTCTCATTCATATCTCTACCGCCAGTACCCGTGGTATCTGGACAGGAGAACCGAAGGACGAGGTCTTTAGTGAACAGA
Source organism: uncultured Prevotellaceae bacterium (assembly GCA_902784565.1). GTDB lineage: Bacteria > Bacteroidota > Bacteroidia > Bacteroidales > Bacteroidaceae > Prevotella. The sequence goes on along the minus strand of CACZVE010000004.1, from coordinate 61,527 downwards.
CACTCTACTTGGGTCAATATCTGAACAACAAGTATATCTACTCGAAGTTCATGGCTGAACGACTGATCCTTGAGGCAATCGCCCTCCACGGACTCGATGCGAAGATCATGCGTGTGGGAAATCTGGCAGCACGTTCTACTGACGGTGAGTTCCAGGCCAACTTCTCTACCAACTCGTTCATGGGTCGCATCCGTGTCTTTAACATGCTTGGCTGTTGTACTTACGCCATGGCTGCCAGTAAGGTGGAGTTCTCGCCCATCAACGAAGTGAGTCGCGCCATTGTACGTCTGGCCACCACCCCGAAGGAGTGTACCGTGTTCCATCCCTACAACAACCACGTTCAGTTCCTCGGTGATGTCCTGAATGGTTTGTCTGCCGTGGGCGAGGGTGTCCGTTTCGTGGAACTGGAAGCGTTCAATGAGGCGATGAACCGTGCCAAGGACGATCCGCAGAAGGCCAGTCAGTTGGCTTCGCTGTTGGCCTATGCCGATGCTGCCCACGGACAGAGGGTGACTGATGTCACACGTAACAATGACTACACCACCCAGGTGCTTCTCCGCCTTGATTCTTCTTTCTCGCCCACCTCGTGGGACTATGTGGAGCGTATGCTCACCACTATCGGTGGATTTGGATTCTTTGAAAAGTAAATAATGAAAAGGTAGAACAAATGAAAACGATAGAAATGAGTGAGGCTCAGCGCCTCGTGGCAGAAGGTGATAAACTGTCATCTGCAGAAAGGTTGAAACTACAGCAGCAGCGCCTCCATGAGTTGGTGGCATACGTCCGAGAACATTCTCCCTGGCTGGCCAGACACTATGCCAACCTGCCGGAGAACTTCACACTTACTGACCTGCCCATCGTTTATAAGAAAGACATGTTGGAGAACTACGACGACTATGTGACAGATCGCAATATCCACATGCAGGACGTTCTGAAATATGTGGAGCGTCCCGTCGAAGATACGAGCCTCTTATTGGGTCAGTATTCAGCGTTGAGGACTTCGGGATCTACAGGAAACCCGTTGCCTATGGTGCGCGATGACTATCACAATAAGATTCATGGTCAGATGATGGCCCAGCGCCTGATGGGTGGTATCCCGATGGAGGTGCTGTCGCTGAAGCGTCATCACCACGCCTCAGTCATCCATTTGGCCCATGGCGCTTCCAGCTACAATGCCTTCCTCAGGACGAAGGCAGCCTTCCCAGAGGTGGCTCACAATCTGATAGGACTGTCATGTCTGGATAGTATCAATCACCTTGTCGAACAGCTCAATGAGTTCCAGCCAACCACGCTTACCGGCTACCCCTCCATGCTTGTTCCCTTGGCTGTAGAGCAGATGAATGGCAACTTGAAACTCGATGTCAAGATGGTCTGCGCCTCTGCTGAAATGCTGACGGAGAAGGATTATCAAGTGATGAGAGAGGCCTTCCATTGCCCAATACTCAACAACTACTGCATGACAGAGGGTGGCGAGGTGGCTATGACGCGTGGCAGTTCTCATCTGCACATCAATGAAGACTGGGTTATCGTGGAGCCTGTAGATAAGGATATGAATCCTATGGGCGAGACTGACAAGTGGTCCGCAGGTCTGCTCATCACCGACTTGTCGAACTATGTGCAGCCCATCATCCGCTATTATGTCTCTGATGTTGTCCGTATCAATCGTAAGCCTGTCGATGACTGTAATCTGCCGTGCCTGGAAATCAATGGGCGCATGTTTGATAACTACACCATTTGTGGTAAGACCTTTAGTGTTGCCGGACTGGTCACGGAATCAGAGGTCTGGCCTCATCTGATAAAATACCAGTTTGTACAGACTGCCGACGATACGATTCAACTGCGAGGCCTGTGTAGTGCCGATTCCCACCCGGAGGAGGTGTTGGGCGGTCTTAGCAAGCACTTGAAACAGTTCCTTGCTCAGCATGGCTGTCCTGAAGCCAAGGTGGAGTGGTCTCTGGAACCCTTCATACCCAATAAGCGCGGAGGTAAGATTCCTATGTACATCAGACTGTGACGGAATTGTCTGATTAAATAAAATAAATGGCGAAATGTTTTGCATTTCGCCTATTTATTTGTACCTTTGTCGCCTAAATCATTGAGAATATGGAATCAAAACTGGTTATTTACAATACGTTGACGCGGCAGAAGGAACGCTTCGAGCCGTTGCATGCGCCCAATGTGGGCATGTATGTCTGTGGTCCTACCGTCTATGGTGATCCCCATCTGGGTCATGCTCGTCCTGCAATCACCTTCGACCTGGTGTTCCGTTATCTGAAACACTTAGGCTATAAGGTAAGGTATGTGCGTAACATCACCGATGTGGGGCATCTGGAGCATGATGCCGACGAGGGTGAGGACAAGATTGCCAAGAAGGCCCGTCTGGAACAGTTGGAGCCGATGGAGATAGCCCAGTACTACACCAACCGCTATCATCAGGCAATGGATGCGCTGGGGGTGTTGCGTCCCTCCATTGAACCGCATGCCACAGGACACATCATTGAACAGCAGCAACTGGTGCAGCAGATCCTCGACAATGGCTTTGCCTATGAGAGTAACGGCTCTGTCTATTTCGACATTGAGGCGTATAATAAGAAATATCAATACGGTATCCTGTCTGGCAGAAGCCTTGAGAATATCAAGGATGCCTCTCGCGAAAACCTCGACGGGGTAGGCGAGAAGCGCAATCAGGCTGACTTCGCCCTGTGGAAGAAGGCCCAGCCTGAACATATCATGCGTTGGCCTTCACCTTGGAGCGATGGCTTCCCTGGCTGGCACTGTGAGTGTACGGCAATGGGACGTAAGTACTTAGGCGAGGAGTTTGATATCCATGGCGGCGGTATGGATCTGGTGTTCCCCCACCACGAGTGTGAGATTGCCCAGGCTCAGGCCTCGATGGGACACCCCGCCGTGAAGTACTGGATGCACAACAACATGTTGACCATCAACGGTCAGAAGATGGGTAAGTCGTACAACAACTTCATCACGCTGGAGCAGTTCTTTACGGGAAATCACCCGTTGTTGGAAAAGGCCTATTCGCCCATGACCATCCGTTTCTTTGTCCTGAGTGCGCACTATCGTGGTACGGTGGACTTCTCGAATGAGGCCCTTGTGGCAGCAGAGAAAGGACTGGAGAAACTGATGAACGCCATCAGTGACTTGGAGCGTGTTCAGGTGTCGGACAAGTGCGATGCAGAGACAGAGAAGGTAGTGAAGGCTCTTCGTCAGAAGTGTTACGATGCGATGAACGACGACTTCGCCACACCTCAGGTCATCAGTAACCTCTTTGAGGCCTGCACCGTCATCAATAAACTGGTGGATCATAAGGCAACCATCTGTGCCGACTGTCTGAAGGAACTCTCCGAGACCATGCATCTTTTTGCTGAGGATATCCTCGGATTAGCGCCGGATAGCAAATCCGCCGCAACGTTTGGGGGTGGCAACAATGCTCGTGAGGAGGCTTTCGGCAAGGTGGTTGATATGGTGTTGGAACTCCGTGCCAAGGCCAAGGCTGACAAGGACTGGGCTACCAGTGATAAGATCCGCGATGAACTGGCTGCAGCCGGTTTTGAAGTGAAGGATACCAAGGACGGTGTCACTTGGAAACTAAATAAGTGAATAGTGAAAAGTGAATAGTGAGCCTACGGTCTGCCGTAGGCTTTTTTTGTCATCACGACAGAAACCGTGTGCTTTTTGAAATAATCGAAAGGCACATATTCCAGACCCTTGTTTGGGCCTTCGGTGCCCCAAGAGTTCTTCATGATGAAATATTGTTTCCCTTGATTGTCATGGGCAATACCTACGATGGCCATTCCGTGACCTTCGTCACACCAGCACACCCCGTGATGTTGGCGTACGGCGCGCTCGGTCTTGGCAAGCAACGAGTCCATGGGGATATTCAGGTAGCGGTCGTGCAACCAGTTGTCGGGTGTTTCCAGTTCCATCTCCGCATAATAAGGTTTGTTGTCGTCGCACATCAGTTGCAGATACTCCCCGGGTGCGCAGACGCTACGGGCAAACTCCTGAGGTGTATACTCTGCTCCCAACATAAACACAAACCGTGGGGCGGGTGTGTCTATGGTCCGCATGGCGTCGTAGCCGCAGATACCGTATTTCTCCATCAGACGGAGCAGAGTAGCAGCCTCGCCCCGTTTGTTCTCGGGTGCATCGGGCTCTTGTTCCATCATCTTCTCAATAAAATAAGGCGAGAGATTCACGGAGTCGCCCCACGCCAGATGTTCCGTCTCGATAGCGGCGAGCATGGCGTAAATCCAACACGTCTCACTGTCGCCCTGGTCTTTGACGGGGGTCATGCGGTTCAGCACTTCTTGGGTGAAGTGTTGCGACTCTGTATGACTGGTGGCGTAACGGGATTCTTTCTTTTTGGCGCAGCCCGTCAACAGTACCAGAAGGGTCATCAAATAGACAATTCGTTTCATATTGGGGGCAAAAGTAATAAAAATCTGTGATTATCTGTGATAATCTGTGGCTTTTTTTATATCTTTGCAACCGAAATGAAGATACAGGACTTTGAAATCATGGCGCCGGTGGGTTCGCGCGAGTCGTTGGCAGCAGCCATTCAGGCTGGGGCTGACAGTATCTATTTCGGTATCGAGAAATTGAACATGCGGGCGCATTCTGCCTCGACGTTCACCATCGATGACCTGCGCGACATTGCCCGTCAGTGCGATGAGCACGGTATCAAGAGTTACCTCACCGTCAACACCATCATCTACGGTGAGGATATCCCTTTGATGCACCAGATCATCGATGCGGCCCATGAGGCTGGTATCTCTGCTGTCATCGCTTCTGATGTCGCCGTGATGACCTATTGTAATCGGGTGGGACAGGAGGTGCATCTCTCTACGCAACTGAACATCTCGAACATCGAAGCCTTGCGCTTCTATGCCCAGTTTGCCGATGTGGTGGTGTTGGCCCGTGAGTTGAATATGGATCAGGTGGCTGATATCTACCGTCAGGTGGAGGCAAAGCATATCTGCGGTCCTTCGGGTGAGCAGGTACGTATCGAGATGTTCTGTCACGGTGCACTCTGCATGGCCATTAGCGGCAAGTGTTATATGTCGCTTCATGCCGCCAACCGTTCTGCGAATCGTGGGGAATGCATCCAGATTTGTCGTCGCTCCTATACCGCTACCGATAACGAGACGGGTTACCAACTTGCCATCGACAACAAATACATCATGTCGCCCAAGGATTTGAAGACCGTCCGTTTCATCGACAAGATGATGAACGCTGGAGTACGGGTCTTTAAGATTGAGGGACGTGCCAGAGGGCCGGAGTATGTCTATACCGTTGTGAAGTGCTATAAGGAGGCGATACAGGCTGTGCTCGACGACACTTTCACCGAAGAGAAGAAGGACGAGTGGGATCGTCGTCTCGCCACTGTCTTCAACCGTGGCTTCTGGGATGGTTACTACCAGGGCCAGCTCATGGGTGAGTGGAACAAGAACTACGGCTCCAACGCCACGGAACATAAGGTCTATGTGGGGAAGGGTACGAAGTATTACTCCAAACTCGGTGTGGCGGAGTTCACTGTGGAGGCTACCACCTTCAAGGTGGGTGATAAGATGTTGATTACGGGTCCTACCACGGGTGTTATCTACGTCACTGCCGATGAGATCCACGATGACAACGGCCCGGTACAGGTTGCCCAACAAGGCACCCGTGTCTCCATTGCCGTTCCCGACAAGGTCCGCCCCAGTGACAAACTTTTTAAATTGGAAGAACAATGACAATCAACGAAATACAAGACGAGATTATAGAGGAGTTCGCAGGTCTTGATGACTGGATGGACAAGTATCAGTTGTTGATAGACTTAGGCAACGAGCAGGAGCCGTTGGAGGATCAATACAAGACGGAGCAGAACCTGATTGATGGATGCCAGAGCCGGGTTTGGTTAGTGGCGGAGTTAGTGAATCAGGGGGACAGTCCCCATGATCTTCGCGGTGCTGCTATCACAGGGACAGTCCCCCTGATTCACTTCCGGGCGGAGAGCGATGCGCTGATCGTGAAAGGTATCGTGAGTCTGTTGATCCGTGTACTCAGTGACCATACGCCGCAGGAGATACTCGATGCAGACCTCTATTTCATTGACGAGATAGGACTGAAGGAGCACCTATCGCCCACCCGTAGCAACGGACTCTTGGCGATGGTGAAGCAGATGCGGACGTATGCGCTGGCCTTCAGCGCTAAGGCTGATGTAGACAAATAGAAACAAGAATATAACAAATCAACAGAATTATGAAAAAGATTTTATTATTCATTGCAATGATGGTATCAATGACAAGTTTTGCACAGAAAAAGAGTCTGGTGCTTTATTTCTCTGAGTCTGGTACGACCAAGGCTGTGGCAGAGGAGTTACAGAAACAACTCGGTGCCGATATAGAGGCTATCCTCCCCGAAGAGCCTTATTCCGGTAACTTCCAGGAGACGATGCAGCGTGTACAAAAGGAGAATCAGAGTGGTACGCTGCCTAAGATTAAGCCTCTCAAGGCGAAGATTGCCGATTACGACGTTATCTTCCTGGGCTATCCCATCTGGGGCGGCACCTATGCCTCGCCTGTTACCTCACTCCTCAAGGAACAGGACTTCGCTGGCAAGAAGGTTGTACCTTTCTGCACTTTCGGCAGTGGTGGTCTGAACACCTCGTCCGATGCCCTTGTGAAGGCACTCCCCAAGGCCAAGATCCAGGCTGGTTATGGTGTGCGTCAGGCAAGGGTGGCTGCAGCAGCGAAGGAACTCGACAGGTTCCTGAAGGAGAATGGCTATAAGAAAGGCTCTGTCAAGCCCCTGTCTGCCTATTCCGAGCAGAAACCCGTGACGGATGCCGAGAAGGCTATCTTCGAAGCAGCCTGTTCCAGTTACCAGTTCCCCCTCGGTACCCCTGAGACTTGTGGCAAGCGTACGACAGACGACAGCATCGACTACGAGTTCAAGGTGAAGAGCCAGGGCTTCGGCGGTGGCGGTGCGCAGACCTCTACCATCTACGTGACGATGGGTAAGGAGGCTGATGCCAAGCCCGAGTTTACGCAAGTGGTGCGATAAGGACTACTAAACAATCATAGAATGTCTAAGAACATAAAATGGTCGGATGATTACTGGCTCCTACTGATGCAGATATACCTGCAGAAGCCGGTGGGCATCAAACCGATGTACAGTCGGAAGATGGTGAATCTGAGTCTGGAACTGCACATCGCGCCTAACGTCCTTTTTGCGCGTATGTGTCAGATTGCCAACTTGGAGACCCCACGCATCGAACATATCTGGGAGACCTACGGCAACAACCCCCGGAAACTCTCTCGGGCCGTTAAATTGTGGCGTGAGATGCGGGGCTATGGCACGGCGAATGCCTTCTTTGAGGGTGTGGAAGTGAACGAGACTTTTGAGCGCGACTTCCGTCCGATTGCCGGCAAGGGTAGTATGACTCCCGTGATGCTCATCCTCATCCTCGACCTCTATTTCCGTCTGACACCCGCCACGATGGTCATTGAGACCCCGGAGATTCAGGAACTGGCACGACTCATTAAAGTGACTCCGTTGGGGGTGGTCGACGCGATGGACGTGTTCCAACATTGTGATCCTTACCTGAACCGGAAGGATGTGACGTTCAGTCCGCTGCTCCTGCCGTGTACGGAGGTGTGGCGACGTTTCGGCAATGCCAATACCGAGGAACTGGCCTCGTATGCGGCACAGTTGAAGGAATATTTTAAATAATGGCGCAGAGTCAGATACAGGAACAGAAACTGACGCAGGGGCAGAAACTGGCACAGACCATCTCCCACCAGCAGTTGTTGCAGGCCACACTCGTGGAACTGCCTATCACCCAACTGGTGGACCGTATCAATACGGAGATGAACGACAATCCCGCCTTAGAGGCAGAGACTGGCTATGACATCCCGGATGCTCCGGAATATCCGGATTACTCGGATGATCCGGAACTCTCCGATGATTTCTCTGCCAGTACCGAGCGCGAGGAACGGCAGTCTGCCTTGGATGAGGCCCTTGCCGGTATCGGGCGGGATGACGAAGATTTGCCCGTCTATCATGGAGGCAGCAATGTGACGGAGGATCGCGAGGAGATGGTCTATGGCGAGAGCGAGTCGTTCTATGACCAGTTGATGAGACAAGTAGGCGAGACGGAACTGACCGACCGTCAACGGGATATCATGGAGTACCTTATCGGCTCATTAGATGATGACGGACTCTTAAGAAAACCCTCGGATGTCATCAGCGACGAACTTGCCATCTATCATAATATCGACGCTACCCATGAGGAGATAGAACAAGTGCTGAAGGTGTTACAGGACTTTGATCCTGCGGGCATCGGAGCCCGTTCGTTGCAGGAGTGTCTGCTCATACAGATAGACCGTCGCGACGACTCAAAGGTGAAGACCCTGATGCGTCAGGTCATTGCCGACTATTTCGAAGCCTTCACCAAGAAGCACTGGGACAAGATACAGGCAGCCCTCTCACTGACGGATGTTCAGGCAGAGGCGCTGTTCAAGGAACTCCGTAAACTGAATCCCCGTCCAGGAGCCTCGATGGGTGAGACAGTGGGGCGCAGTATCCAACAGATTACTCCTGACTTCATCATCGACACGCAGGACGACGGAACCGTCACCTTCACCCTCAACAACGGCGAGGTGCCGGAACTGAAAGTCTCGCAGTCGTTTGTCGACTCGATGAAGGAATATCAGGACAATAAGGACCAACTGAGTCGTCAGACCAAAGAGGCCCTGCTCTATATCAAGAAGAAGGTCGATGCCGCACAGGGTTTCATCGAGGCCATCAAGATGCGTCGGCATACGTTGACCATTACCATGCAGGCCATCATCACCCTGCAGCATCAGTTCTTCCTCGATGGCGACGAGGCTTCGTTACGCCCCATGATCCTGAAGGATGTGGCAGAGAAGACGGGTCTTGACCTGAGCACCATCTCGCGTGTCAGCAACTCGAAGTATGCCCAGACCCGATGGGGCACCTTCCCCCTGCGTCATTTCTTCAGCGACAGTTATGTGACGGAGAGTGGTGAGGAACTCTCTACCCGTCAGATCAAGGCTGCCCTGCGCGATATTGTGGAGGCAGAAGATAGGCAAAAGCCGTTGAGTGATGATGCCATCAAGGAGGAACTCGCCAAGAAGGGCTTCCCGATAGCTCGTCGCACAGTGGCTAAGTATCGTGAACAGTTAGGAATCCCCATTGCGCGGATGCGTAAATGAAGAGTGAATAGTGAAGGATGATTAAAAGGGATAAGACCATCATATTGGCAGCGAGGGTGGTGAGCCTGGTGTTCACACCGTTCTATCTGCCCATCCTGGGACTGATAGCCCTGTTCACGCTGAGTTATCTGCGTCAGATGCCGTGGCCCTATAAGTTTCAGGTGCTCACGATGGTCTATCTGTTCACTGTCCTGTTACCTACGGTGCTGATTCACCTCTACCGCCGTTATCAGGGGTGGACACTGATCCAGTTGGGTAACAAGGAACGTCGTATGGTGCCTTACGTCATCAGTATCCTCTGTTATTTCGCCTGTGCCTACTGGATGGACTATCTGCATATTCCCCATTTCATGAGCAACATCGTGACAGCGGCGCTGTTCATCCAGATTGTCTGTGCCCTGATCAATGTGTGGTGGAAGATCTCTGCCCACATGGCAGCCATCGGTGGTGTCGCAGGAGCCTTATTCGTCTTTGCCGAGGTGTTTGGCTTCAATCCCGTCTGGTGGCACTGTCTTGTCTTTGTCGTGGCAGGCATCCTCGGTACCAGTCGTATGATCCTCCGTCAGCACACGCTGCTACAGGTGGTGGCTGGTTTCCTGGTGGGTATTGTCTGTGCAATTATTGGAATAGTCTTTTTATAGTATATGAATCCGTTAGTAAGTATCATCATGGGCAGCACGAGCGACCTGCCCGTTATGGAGAAAGCCTGCAAGTTGCTCGATGAGATGCAGGTACCTTTTGAAGTGAATGCCCTTTCTGCCCACCGTACGCCGGAGGCTGTGGAGGAGTTTGCCCGTACCGCTCAGGAGCGTGGGGTGAAGGTGATTATTGCAGGTGCCGGTATGGCAGCAGCCCTGCCGGGCGTCATTGCCGCCTCCACCACGTTACCCGTTATTGGTGTGCCTATCAAGGGTATGCTCGATGGTCTCGATGCCCTCCTTTCCATCGTCCAGATGCCCCCGGGTATCCCTGTGGCTACCGTTGGTGTCAACGGGGCACAGAATGCCGCCATCCTCGCAGTTGAGATGATGGCACTCAGTGATCCTTCCCTGGCACAGCGCCTGGCTGTCTACAAGGGCAGTCTGAAGATCAAGATTGAAAAGGCCAACGAGGAATTAGCACAGATTAAATATGAGTATAAGACGAATTAGTTCAGAGGCGCGTGTCGGGAATATCGGCATAGGCGGTTCCAATCCCATCCGCATCCAGTCGATGGCAACGGTAGATACCAACGACACGGAGGGTTGTGTGGCACAGGCCAAACGTATCATCGATGCAGGAGGTGAACTGGTGCGTTTTACCACCCAGGGCACCCGTGAGGCGGAGAACATGAAGAATATCTCTGCCCGTCTGAAGGCTGATGGCTATCAGACGCCCCTTGTGGCTGACGTGCATTTCACCGCCCATACCGCCGATGTCGCAGCCCTCTATTGTGAGAAGGTGCGCATCAATCCGGGTAATTATGTCGATCCGGGACGTACCTTTAAGCACTTGGAATATACCGACGAGGAATATGCCGCCGAGTTGCAGAAGATTGAGCGACAACTCGTGCCGTTTCTGAACATCTGTAAGGAACACCATACCGCTGTGCGCATCGGCGTGAACCACGGTTCACTCTCAGACCGTATCATGTCGCGCTATGGCGATACCCCCGAGGGAATCGTAGAGAGTTGTATGGAGTTCCTGCGTATTTTTAAACGTGAGCACTTCAACGATGTCGTCATCTCCATCAAAGCCTCGAATACCGTTGTGATGGTGACCACTGTCCGTCTGTTGGTAAAGACGATGGACAAGGAAGATATGCACTATCCCCTGCACCTCGGTGTCACTGAGGCTGGCGAAGGCGAGGACGGACGTATCAAGAGTGCCGTGGGTATCGGTGCCTTGTTAACAGAAGGAATCGGCGATACCATCCGTGTGTCACTTTCAGAAGAGCCTGAGTGCGAGATTCCCGTGGCCCGCAAACTCGTGGATATGATAGATGAATGTGTCGCTCTCCGTGCTGAGGCTGAGGCCTCTATCAAGGATGATACTATCACCCTGACCCTCGATGCACCCGACTGGGAAACCCTGCAACTGAAGGCTGCGATGGCTGTCGGTGCTCTGCTTATCGATAAGAAAGCCACGAAACTGATTATAGTGGAAAGAGGAAAGAGGAAAGAGGAAAGAGAATACTCTCAGCCGCAGAACATTTCTCCTTCCACTTTCCACTTTCCTCTTTCCTCTCTTCAAGATTTATCCGACAGCATTCTCCAAGCCGCTCGCATCAAATTCACCAAGACCGAATACATCTCCTGCCCAGGTTGTGGGCGCACGCTCTACAACCTCCAAGAAACCATCGCCAAGATCAAAGCCGCTACGAAGGATCTTGTAGGCCTGAAGATCGGTATCATGGGTTGTATCGTCAACGGTCCCGGTGAGATGGCTGATGCCGACTATGGCTATGTCGGTGCGGGACGTGGTAAGATCTCTCTCTATCGCGCCAAAGAGTGTGTAGAAAAGAATATCCCCGAGGCCGAGGCCGTCGACAAACTCCTCGAACTCATCCGCCAAGACCGAGCCTAAATAACAAATCCCGCCCATCGGCGGGATTTGTTATTTCATCAGGATCTGAGAGAGTTCCTTCATGCCCTCGGAGGCCCCTTTCTGGATCTGTTGCACGCGGCCTCCGGCACTGACCGGGTTGGGGTCTATCAGATAGACGGGGATGCCGGGACGGGCATAATGGAGCAGACCGGCAGCAGGATAGACCACGAGGGAGGTGCCGATGATGATGAGGATGTCGGCTTCCTCTACTTCCTCGATAGCAGTCTCAATCATAGGCACTGCCTCGCCAAAGAACACGATGAAAGGACGGAGCAGCGAGCCGTCGCCGGCCTTCGTGCCAGGCTCTACCTCGCAGTTCTCAGGGGTGAGCGTAATCTGGTAACGCGGATCATCGACGTTACGGCTGGAGCACACCTTCATCAGTTCGCCGTGCAGGTGGATGACCTTCGAGGAACCAGCCATCTCATGGAGATTGTCGACATTCTGCGTGACCACGGTGACATCGTACTGCTCCTCGAGTTTTGCCACCAGGCGATGGCCCTCGTTGGGCTTCACACCCCAGCATTTCTTGCGGAGCATGTTGTAGAAGTTGGTTACGAGCGTGGGGTCAGCCTCCCAGCCTTCGTGGGTGGCTACTTTCTGTACGGGATAGTTCTCCCAGAGGCCGTCAGCATCGCGGAACGTCTTCAGTCCGCTCTCCACCGACATGCCTGCACCTGTCAATACAACAATCTTCTTCTTCATAAGCAAAATGTTTTAAAACTGCTGCAAATTTACAAAAAGTGCCACAGAATTTACATTATTTCACGACTTTTTTGTATTAATCTGTGTTAATCTGTGTAATCTGTGGCTAAAAAGTATTACCTTTGCAGCCGATTTCAGAAGTTACACATTATTTATAATAGAGAAATAGAATGGATAAGTTAAGTTACGCTTTGGGTCTGGGTATCGGACAGCAGTTGGCTCAGATGGGTGCTCAGGACATCAGTGCCGAGGATTTCGCCGCTGCCATCAAAGATGTGTTGGAAGGCAACGAACTGAAGGTGTCGCACCGTGAGGCCCAGACCATCGTACAGGACTATTTTCAGAAACAGGAGCAGAAACTGTCTGCTGAGCGTGCCGAGAAGGGCAAGGCCCACAAGGAGGCTGGCGAGAAATATCTGGCTGAGAATGCCAAGAAGGACGGGGTGATCACCCTGCCCAGCGGTCTGCAGTATCAGGTGCTGAAGGAAGGCAACGGTAAGAAGCCGACAGCCAAGGACACGGTGATGTGCCACTATGAGGGATTCCTCATCGACGGTACCGTGTTCGACAGCAGCATCCAGCGTGGTGAGCCCGCCACCTTCCCCCTGCAACAGGTGATTGCCGGTTGGACGGAAGGTCTGCAGTTGATGCAGGAGGGTGCCAAGTACCGTTTCTTCATCCCCTACCGTCTGGGTTACGGTGAGGGTGGTGCCGGCAGTTCCATCCCCCCGTTTGCAGCCCTGATTTTCGATGTCGAGTTAATACAAGTAGTTTAAATAAAAAAAACAGAAAAGCAATGAAAAAATTAATGTTTGTAGCCGTTATGGCTATTGCAGCCGCAGCATTTACCGGATGCGGCAATTCTGCTCCGAAGGCCAGCCTGAAGAGTGACGTGGATACGATGAGTTATGCCATTGGTCTGGCACAGACTCAGGGTCTGAAGGAATACCTCGTTGGTAGTCTGGGTGTTGACACAGCCTATATGGCAGACTTCATCAAGGGTCTGACAGAGGGTGCCAACGCTGGCGACAGCAAGAAGAAGGCTGCCTACTATGCAGGTATCCAGATCGGTCAGCAGATCTCTACCCGTATGATCAAGGGTATCAACCACGAGGTGTTCGGTGACGATTCCACCAAGACCATCTCCATGAAGAACTTCATGGCAGGTTTCATTGCCGGTACTACTGGCAAGGGCGGTCTGATGACTGTTGACTCTGCCCAGCAGGTGGCTCAGACACTGATGCAGACTATCAAGGCCAAAGAGATGGAGAAGACTTACGGCTCGAACAAGGAGGCTGGTGAGAAGTTCCTCGCTGCCAATGCCAAGAAGGACGGTGTGAAGACGCTGGAGAGCGGTGTGCAGTACAAGGTCATCAAGGAAGGCACTGGTGCCATCCCCGCTGACACCTCACTGGTGAAGGTACACTATGAGGGCCGTCTGCTGAACGACTCTGTCTTCGACAGTTCTTACAAGCGTGGTGAGCCTATCAGTCTGCGCTGTAACCAGACCATCAAGGGTTGGACTGACGCCATGGTTCACATGCCTGCCGGTTCAATCTGGGAGGTTTACATTCCTCAGGAACTTGCCTACGGTGAGCGTGAGCAGGGTATCATCAAGCCCTTCTCCATGTTGATTTTCAAGATTGAACTCCTCGAGGTTAATCCTAAGAAGTAATGAAGAAAATAATGATACTGGCACTCGCCCTTGTGGCGGGTGCTTCTTTGTATCCTGCCAGTGCCGCTTCGAAGAAGAAGGACAAGAAACAGACGGAGACGCCTGTGGTAGAGGCAGTGAAATTGGTCACCAGCAGCGACTCTGTGAGTTATGCGGCTGGTATGACCGTTACCAACGGACTGATACCGTTCCTGGTAGGACAACAGGGTGTTGACACCACCTATATGGCCGACTTCATCAAAGGCTTTAAGGAGGTTGTCATGTCGGGTACAGACCCGAAGATGAAGGCCTATGTGGCTGGTATGGAGATTGCCAATCAGGTGCGCGACCGTATGTTGCCGAGTATGGTGAAGGACTTTACCGACTCGCCTGACTCGATCATCTCTGACCTGGTGTATCGTGGTTTCATGGATGCCCTGCAGAAGGATACAACCTACTTTACACAGACGACTGCGGAAGCCTTCTTCGGTGAGAAGCAGCGGGCTGACCAGGCTGCCAAGGAAGAGAAACTCTATGGCCCGAACCGTCGTGCCGGTGAGGAGTTCCTCGCTGAGAATGCCAAGAAGGAAGGTGTGGTCACCCTGCATAGCGGCCTGCAGTACAAGGTGCTTGTAAAGGGTGAGGGTGAGGTTCCCAAGAAGACCGACAAGGTGCAGGTTCACTACGAGGGTCGTCTGGTGGACGGTACCGTGTTCGACGCATCCAACAAACATGGTGACAAACCGATGGAGTTCCGTCCCGATCAGGTGATCAAGGGTTGGACGGAGGCTCTGACGATGATGCCTGTGGGTTCCAAGTGGCAACTCTACATCCCCTACAACCTGGCATACGGCAACCGTGACTCGGGTACCATCAAGCCGTACAGTGCCTTGATCTTCGACGTAGAACTCGTTGGAATCGTAAAATAAGAATTAAGCATGGAGAAAATAGATCATCTTGACAGGAAGATATTGAGCATTCTCTCGAAGAATGCCCGTATCCCGTTTAAGGATGTGGCAGCAGAGTGCAACGTCTCGCGTGCCGCCATCCACCAGCGTGTGCAGCACCTCATCGAGGCCGATGTCATCACAGGCAGTGGCTTCGACGTCAATCCGAAGAGTCTGGGCTACAGCACCTGTACCTATGTGGGTATCAACCTGGAGAAAGGCTCGATGTATAAGGATGTGGTGGAGCGTCTGCAGCATATCCCCGAGGTGGTGGAGTGTCACTTCACCACGGGACCATACACGATGATGGTGAAACTCTATGCCCGTGACAACGAGCAACTGATGGAACTGTTGAACGGTAAGTTGCAGGGCATCCCCGGTGTTGTTGCTACCGAGACCCTGATCTCGCTGGAACAGAGCATCAAGCGCGAGATTCCTGTCAACCTGGACGAAAAGTAATACGGGTATGGGTAAGTTTGAACTGCAGTCGTATCTCGACAATGTCTATTCGCGCTATCCCGAGGCGGAGTATCAGCCCGTCATCGGTATCACGGGAAATTTCGAGGATATCACCTGTAAACTGAGTCAGGGCTATTACCAGTCGGTAGTGGCTGCCGGAGGTGTGCCGATGATTATCCCCCCTGTCGAGGATGCGAATACACTGGTGAACACGCTTGACCGTATCGATGCACTCATCCTGAGCGGTGGCGGCGACATCAACCCCCTCTTTGGAGGCGATGAGCCCTCACCCCGTCTGCGTGGCATCAACCAGAAGCGCGACTTACCCGAACTCATGATTACCCGTCTGGCCTACAACCGTCAGATACCTATCTTGGGTATTTGCCGAGGCATCCAGACACTCGCCATCGCCCTGGGCGGTAAGGTGGCACAGGATATCAGTATCCAGGCGAGCATCAAACACTCGCAGGAGGCAGACCGTGCCGAACAGACGCACAGCGTGAAGATTGTTGAGGACTCCATGCTCTACAAACTCTACGGTGAGGAGAAGATCTTCGTAAATTCCTTCCACCATCAGGCCGTGAAGGATCCGGGCGAAAAGTTCCGCGTGGTGGCGAAGTCTTCTGATGGTATCATCGAGGCGATGGAGAGCAGTGAGTTCAAGTCTATCATCGGTGTGCAGTGGCATCCGGAGTGTTTCGAGGAGGGTATGCCCTTGTTCCGTTGGCTGGTGGATGAGGCAAAGGCTTTCCGCAGGGCCAACGAACTACATGACAGGGTACTGACCCTCGACACCCATTGTGACACGCCGATGTTCTTCCCACAGGGTATTCACTTCGACCATCGCGACTCGAAGATCCTCGTCGATCTGCATAAGATGAACGAGGGACGTCAGGATGCTACGATTATGGTGGCCTACCTGCCCCAGCCGAAGATTGGGGAGACGTTCTCTTCACTCGTCGACTTCGATGTGCCCGGGCCACTGGAATATGCCGACCTGATCTTCGACAAGATCGAGGAGATCGTCGAGGCGAATCGCAAATACATCAGTATTGCCCGTACACCGGGTGACCTCTATGAGGATAAACGCCATGGACGGAAGTCAATCATGTTGGGTATCGAGAACGGACTGGCCCTCAACGGACAGTTGCAGAATCTGCAGCACTTCGCCCAGCGCGGGGTGGTCTATATGACGCTCTGCCACAATGGCGACAATGAAATCTGCGACTCTGCCAAGGGCTGTAACACGCATGGTGGTGTGAGTCGTTTCGGGGAACAGGTGATCCGTGAGATGAACCGTCTGGGTATCATGGTGGACCTGAGTCATGCGGCAGAGAAGAGTTTTTACGATGCCCTGGAGATCAGTAGTATGCCGATTGTATGCAGTCATAGCAGTTGTCGGGCACTCTGCGATCATCCCCGTAACCTGACGGATGATCAGATGCGGGCCCTGGCTGCCAAGGGTGGTGTGGCACAGACCACACTCTATCCAGGTTTCCTGAAGAAAGACGGTGAGGCGACTATCATGGATGCGATTGCACATCTGGAACATGCCATCAAGATTATGGGTATCGACCATGTGGGACTGGGAACAGACTTCGATGGTGATGGTGGCATACGTGGTTTGGCCGACTCTTCCGAACTGATCAATTTCACCCGCCAACTCCTGTCTCGACGTTACAGCGAGCGCGACATCCAGAAAATCTGGGGCGGCAACTTCCTCCGCGTCATGGCCCTGGTGCAGAAGAAATAATTAGTGGAAAGAGAAAAGTGGAATGAGAAATGTTATAAATATGATGAAAGGTAAAAGAATAATAAATAGTCTGTTTAGGGTGGGAGGGCGATTAGTCCTCACAATCGCCTTCTCTTTCCTCTTTCCTCTTTCCTCTTTCCTCTTATCATCCTGCGGTCTCCGCAAGCAGGCTAACGATAACAGCGTGACGATGCAGCCTGTAGGTCCTGCGTTCAGTGCCGACAGTGCCTATCTGTTCTGTCAGCAACAGTGTGACTTCGGGCCCCGTACGATGAACAGCAAGGCGCACGACGATTGTGAACAGTGGATTATCCAGAAGTTCCAGTCGTACGGTATGACAGTCATCCCGCAGAAAACCGTCCTGCAAGGCTACGACGGGATGCCGCTCCGTAGCACGAATATCATCGCCAGTTATAAGCCGGAACTTACCTCACGCATTCTGCTCTGTGCCCACTGGGATTCACGTCCCTGGGCTGACAACGATTCCGATGAGGCCAACTGGCGTAAACCCGTGATGGCTGCCAACGATGGTGCCTCTGGTGTCGCTGTGATGTTGGAGATCGCCCGTCTGCTTCCTGACTCCCTGACCATTGGCATTGATTTCATCTGCTTCGATGCTGAGGACTATGGCTATCCCCAATGGGAAACGGGCATCGACCCCGGCAACACTTTTGCCTTGGGCGCACAGTACTGGTCGGCGAATCCCCACAAACAGGGATATACCGCCCGTTATGGCATCCTACTCGACATGGTGGGCGGACAGGGCGCACAGTTCCATCAGGAGGTGATGTCGAAGCATTATGCCGGCAGCATTGTCGACAAAGTATGGCGCGCTGCTTCTGTGGTGGGTTATAGTTCTTTCTTCCCAGTGAAAGAGGGTATTGGCATCACCGACGACCATCTCCCGGTGAACACCGTTGCCAAGATCCCCTGCATCGATATTATCCCCTATTATCCCTTCTGCGAGCAGAGCAGTTTCGGCCCTACCTGGCATACTGTCAACGACGATATGGCGCATATCGACAAGAACACCCTTCAGGCCGTCGGTCAGACCGTCATCCAGGTGCTTTTCTCCGAACAATAATATTAGATCTGGCCGGATTCGACCATGAGGACGACGCGCTCAGTGAGGCGGTCTACGCCTTCAGCATCGTAGCCTTTCTTCAGACTGGCACCAAACGACCAGGCGAAGACCTGCCAGAATCCTGCACGGAAGGGACCCATGAAGGCCTGGATCATCTCGTAGGAAGAGGAGTGGCATTCACGGTCTATCAGTTTGATAAGCAACTTGCCTTGCGAATAAGTGAGTTTCTTCATTCTGGGTTTGTAGGTCTTGAAGATCTCACTCTCCACCTTCTTCATGTGTTCTTCCTTGGCCTCCTTGGTAGGGATGGTTTCCAGGATCTCGGTGGTCTCGTAGAGCAGTTGCTTGGCTTCCTTTGCTATGGGCAGTACTTTCTTTACATTGGTGACGAGTCGCATATAAGCCTGTGCCTGTTTCTTGTTCTTGAATGTGAGTTGGGGGTAGACATAGACATTGTTCATCTCCATATACTGGATACTATCGCCCTCGTGGAGTACCTTTCCTACCTTTACCGTCGGCACGAACGAGGGGGAGTCCATTTCTGCGAGCACCTGCTCGGCAGTCATTCGCTCTTCCTGAGCGAATGCAGTGAATAGTGAATAGTGAACAGTGATAAGTATCGCTATCAGCCTCACAATGAATATACGGAATGAATAGTACATCATTTTGGGTGCAAAAGTACATAGTTTTTTTGAATAGGCAGAAAAAAAGTCCTACTTTTTGCATTAATTTCAAAATAATGTACTACCTTTGCATCGTCATTAACAAAATGTTAAACATAAAGCGAATATTATGGAAGATAATCATGCAATTACTCCTCAGGAGATTGAAAAGAGACTGATTGTTTTGAGAAATCAAAAAGTAATGTTGGACAGAGATGTCGCCTATGTATATGGCGTAGAAACCAAAAGAGTAAATGAGGCGGTAAAAAATAATGATGAAAAGTTTCCTGAAAAATATTGCTTTCGTTTGCAACCATCTGAAAAACAGTATGTGGTCGAAAATTTCGACCGCTTAGGAAATCTTGACAAATCACCAGTGGAACCGAGAGCCTTCACCGAGCGGGGTTTATATATGATAGCAACTATTCTGAAAAGTAAAAAGGCTAGAGAAACGACATTTTCCATCATAGAGACCTTTGCTAAGGCAAAGGAAATAGCCCGCAATATTGAAGCCATTCATAAAGAGACGGATAGTCAGAAACAGAAAGGGCTTATTCAACGTACAGGGGAGTTGTTGTCTGATCTTATCGTGGATGAGGCTGATACACTAGAAACAGAATCCTCCATAGAGTTGAATCTAATGGCAATAAAATTCAAGCACACGGTCAAGAGAACTAAAAAATGAAAAAGTTCTTTTTCTGTGGAGTACTGGTTCTTTGTATGGGGATCAGTGCTCAGACGGTGCACCCGTGGGAGCAGTATTTTCATGAAGTGATGACGGCAGAGGATGCAGGCAGTGCGGCATGGGAAGACACCTATGACCTGCTCTGTGAACTGGAACAGCATCCGCTGGATATCAATCGGGCGACGCGGGAACAGTTGGAGCAGTTGCCTTTTCTTTCGGCGCAGCAGGTAGAGGAGATGGTAGAGTTTCTCTATCGTTACGGACCGATGAAATCGTTGGCGGAGTTAAGGATGATCCGTTCGCTCGATGATAGTAGGCGGAGGTTGCTTACCTATTTTGTGATAGTTCTGGATAATCCGGATATTCAGGAATCATCCGGAAAGGCCAATTACTTTCATCACGAACTGATGGCAACAGGGCGTATTCCTTTCTATGAACGGAAGGGGGATGCAGGAGCCTATCAGGGTTATCCGTACAGACATTGGCTGAAATACCAGACGACGTATGGTGACCAGTTGAAGGCTGGTATCGTGGGGTCGCAGGATGCGGGAGAACCATTCTTCGGAGGCAAGAACCGGATGGGCTACGACTATTATTCCGTCTATCTGCAATTGAACCGGTGGCGTCGGATCGAAACGCTGATATTAGGCAACTACCGTGTGTCGATGGGAATGGGACTGATTCTTAACAACAGTTTCGGTCTTGGCAAGGTATCGATGTTACAAAACATGGGTCGTCCGACGAGTACCCTCCGTGCCCATTCCTCCCGTTCGTCAGATGGTTATCTGCAAGGGGCTGCGGCTACGGTGAATATCACCAAAGGACTGACGGCGACAGGTTTTATCTCCTATCGTGCGATGGATGCGACACTCAATAAGGACGGTACGGCAGCCACCATCCTCACCACAGGATATCACCGTACGGAGACGGAGATGGAGAAGAAGAACAACCTGAAGAATACGACCTTCGGTGGAAATGTCCGCTACCAGGCCAATGGCTATCATGCGGGATTCAATCTGGTTGGCACGCACCTGAATCGTGAACTGAAACCCAATACCGCTACTCTCTACCGTCAGCACTATGCACAGGGCTATGACTTCATGAACATGAGTGCCGACTATGGCTATGTACATCACCGTTTCTCTGTGAATGGCGAGACAGCCCTCAACCGAGACGGGGCTTTGGCCACCATCAACAGTCTGAGTCTGCAACTCGGCAGCGAGTGGAGTCTGATGGCACTCTACCGCTTTTACTCCTACCGCTACACCTCGCTCTATGCCAACAGTTACAGTGACGGGGGGAATGTCCAGAACGAGAGTGGTATCTATATTGGTGCCACCTGGCAACCCTCGCCGTCGTGGAAACTGATGGCTTATACGGACTATGCCTATTTCCCTTGGGCCAAGTATCAGATCTCGCAGTCATCTCACTCATGGGACCAGTTGCTGCAAGTGTCTTATATCAAAAAGCGTTGGACCTTCGGAGGACGCTACCGGCTCCGTATCCGACAAAAAGACAACGACGACAAGACAGCATTGGTTACGAGGACGGAGCATCGGGGCAGGGTCAGTGCGGAGTATAGTTCTGTATGGAGCAGCAGAACGCAGATTGATTTTGGCTTTACTTCTTTCAAGGAGCATGAGAAGGGGCTGATGGTCAGTGAGACATTAGGATTCACCTATCATTGGCTGCGTCTGAATGGTGGTCTGGGCTGGTTTCATACAGATAGTTACGACAGTCGTGTTTATCTATATGAACTCGGACCGCTCTATTCTTATTCTATCACCCAGTTTAGTGGTGAGGGTATCCGTTACTGGTTTATGGCAAGGGTCAATATCGGTTCCCATCTGATGCTAACGGCAAAGTTAGGCATCACCAACTATTTTGACCGCTCCACCATTGGCAGCAGTTATCAGCAAATCAACCATTCCTCCCAGTCCGATCTCGACCTCCAAATCCGCTGGAAATTCTAACTTTCCATACCTGCATTATATTGCCTCAGGTTCCAGACAGACCATTTTGGAATTCCATTCATCTGCCTGAAATCTGGGGCACGTTTCTGCACACCGTGCATAAGTATGCCTTGAATCTGAGACACGTTTCTGCACACCGTGCATAGATATGCCCTGAATCTGAGGCGGGTTTCTGCCCCCAGTGCATAATTATCCCCTGAATCTGAGGCATGTTTCTACCCCCCGTGCATAAATCTGCCCTGAATCTGAGGCATGTTTCTACCCCCCGTGCATAAATCTGCCCTGAATCTGAGGCATGTTTCTGCACCCCGTGCATTAATGTCTCCCGGATCTGAGGCAGATTTCTGCCCTATGTGCATAGGTCTGTCCCGGATTCGAGGCTGGTTTTTCAAGTTTTTGGATGGTCTGTCATGGATTTGGGACATGTCATTTTGAACCTATAAAACTCAGCCCCAAAACTGGGAGAAGGTATTCCGACCTCGGTAAAACGTGTCCCGATTCTGGGTGAAGAAAACCCGACCCCGGAGAAATATGCCTTGAATCTAAGGCAAGAAAAGCCGACCTCGGGATAATATCCCTCAGATCTGAGGCAAGATATTCCGACCCCGGAAAAGTCTGACCCAGTTTTTGGGTGAAGAAATACCGACCACAGGAAAACATGCCTCAATTCTAGGGCAAAACATTCCGACCTCGGAATATCTTCTCCCAGTTTTAAGGCAAGTTTTTCAAACTATAAAATGCTTTGTCCCAGATTCAGGGCATATAATTCCGGCCTCGGGATGGTTTACACTGGGGGGTACAGGTGCTTTGTACAGCCAGTATAAAGGCTCTGTACTGGCAGTACAGAAGCCTTGTACCGCTGGTACAGCTGTCTTGTACGATGATTAAACCACAAATTGCTTTATATCTCCTATTGAATTCCCAAAAAGCAACAAATACAAGTAGTTTTTCCTATATTTCTTTTATTATTTCGGATTCTTTTTGTAAATTTGCACCTGCTATCTGCCAGATGGCCGTGATGTCCTTTGAGGAGGATGGAGCCGATAGGTGGAGCACTACATATTGAAAGGCGTTACTGACGCTTTGTTTTTGGCTGTTCGAAACTTAGGAACTTTTGAATGGTGGTCAAGGCAAATGCAGATGTAACTCCACGGGGTGTAATATATACTCTCCGTAGTGTGCTGCGAGGGCTAACCATGTCCTCACTAGCACACTTTATGGGTGTACTATATTCTCCAGCGTGGGTGTTTACTCTGTCTGTTTACCACCATAGGTTTCCTAAGACCTCGAATAGCAAACGGGCGGAAGTTAAGCATCCACGTTTTTTGTTTGTAGTTATCAACATGGTATAATCAATCTGACTTTTGGGTGCTTGTCAGAACAAAAGAATAAGAAGACAGTAAAGAGAAACTGACTAAACCATACTGACGAGCATCATTTCGCTTCTGAAAAAAGAGAACTGGAAATCTAACTGACGCAAGAAGCAGAAAAGACGTAATGGACTCGCACGGAATTGCGTGAGGGACTAGTTATGCTTTTCTTGCAGCGTTTCCAGTCGCTTCTTTTGGGCACGACAGCCCCTTGCGCTTTCCTTCAAAGGTGTAAGGGGCTTTTCGTGTCAAAAAACGATATGAGCGAGACTCTGTATAGCGACAAAGGACTAAAATCTTTTAGTGTAGATGATCAAATAGACAAAGTTGAAGAATCGGTAATACCTATTCCCTTTGAAGATGAGCCATTGCATAAAGACAAAAAGCTCAGACTACTCTCTTTGTTCTCTGGATGTGGTGGCATGGATTTAGGATTTGAGGGTCAATTTTGTGCAAACAAGAAATCATTTGCAGAAAATAGTCCTTACATTGACCATCAGATGGATGATGATAATTGGGTGTTTTTAAAGAAGACACAGTTCCAAACAGTCTTTGCAAATGACATACTACCTGAGGCAGAAAAGGCTTGGACTGTATATATGAGTCGTTTTGGCTATAGCGAGAATATCTATCATAACGCAAGCATAGTAGAATTAGTAAAGATGCATCAGCAAGGTGCTGACATATTTCCTAAAGACATCGATATCGTAACGGGTGGCTTCCCGTGTCAAGACTTTAGCGTAGCAGGTAAGCGACAAGGATTTTACTCACATAAGGATGATTGGGGAAAGAACCGTGCAGACAACAAGCCAACGGAAGAAAGCAGAGGTAAACTATATTTCTGGATGAAGCAAGTGATTGATATTGTACACCCGAAGGTATTCATTGCAGAAAATGTGAAAGGACTTGTTAATTTGGGAGACGTAAAGAATATTATCCAACAGGACTTTGCCAGTGCAGACGGGAACGGCTATATAGTGTTGTCTCCGCAAGTTCTTCATGCGGGTAACTATGGGGTACCAGAATCAAGAGAACGTGTTATCTTTATTGGGATTAGACGAGATGCATTGAAAACTGAGGCACTTAAGGCATTGGAATCTGATATTGTGCCAGATGATTATAATCCGTATCCTAAACCAACACACGCAGGATCTATTAAGGACGAAAGACTACTTCCTATGGTTACGACATATGATGTTTTGAAAGACCTTGATGAACCAGAAGAATCACTTGATGAGTCACAAAGGGTTTACTCAAAAGCGAAATTTCTTTCCAATGGTAGCCAAGGACAAGTAGAGATAAAACTTGACGGGCTGGGGCCAACCATCCGTTCTGAGCATCATGGAAATATTGAGTTTCGACGTCTCTCTGCTGAACATGGCGGTAAGCACGTTGAGGAACTAAAGGCTGGTTTGAAAGAAAGGAGATTAACGCCAAGAGAGTGTGCGCTGATACAAACATTCCCTCCAGATTATCATTTTGTAATCAAGAAGGCATATGGTAATGGCTATCACGTCAGTTCTTCTGGAGCCTACAAGATTATCGGCAATGCCGTACCCCCTGTTTTAGCTTATCATATTGCTATGAGATTACAAGAATTATGGCCTAAATACTTTGGAGATGAGTAATAGAGACGAGAACTTAGTTGCCATACATAAACGTGATATACACTCTGTAAGCAAAGCGTTTGCAGAATTTATGGCATTGTCAGAAAAAGAATTTAACAAACGCTCTCATAATAATCCAAGTCTATATAAAGGTTTATCACCATCAAGACTTGAAGAAGTAACAAGAGATCTGCTTAAGGAAGTAGCTCCGATGACACCTTTTAGGCCAGAGGATATTACTTTGGTCTCAGGACATAGTTTCCCAGATATCATGGCAACCAATTATTGTGGTGTAGAGGTAAAATCAACTAAAGATGACAAATGGACATCTATAGGAAGTAGTATTGTTGAATCAACTCGAAATGCAACTGTTGAAAATATCTATATGCTATTTGGCAAATTAGGAGGCAACCCGCCAGAATTCAAATTGCGGCCGTATCAAGATTGTTTAAGCGAAATTGCTGTTACTCATTCTCCTCGATACCTAATTAATATGGAGTTGACCCAACAAGAGACAATTTTTGCCAAAATGAGAACAACTTATGAATCATTAAGAACATCAGGCAATGCCATCGAACAGGTTAGGCGTTACTATCGAGACAAAGCTATTATGGAACATAAGTTAGAAATGCCTTGGTGGATAACCTCAGAAAATGTTGATTCTTCCCAATCATTTAACATCAGGCTTTGGAATAGTTTAAGTGATGACGAAAAAAAAGATTTGCAAGCAAAGTGCATGATATTATTTCCAGAAGCTTTAAGTCCCAAACAGAGTCAAACCAAATACAATCAGACAACCTTATGGCTTTGTTCATACAATCAAGTTATCGTTCCCAATATCCGTGATTTCTATTCTGCAGGTGGGAAAATAACTCATGTCAATGGAGAAGCGATTAATCCACAAGCAGCTCAAGTCTTTGCAAGGATTGTCAAATTCGCAGAAGAAATCCGTTCCCAGTTGACGTATCCGACAAAAGAATTAAATATGTTGATTGAAGATTATAATCCGCAATTACTAAAAGGAGGAAATCTATATGAGAACTGGCTAAACATCTGTTTGAAATACGCAGATACAGCAAAAGTTCCTTTGAAAAAATGGATAGAAGATAAGCCCGATTTTACTTTTTCAGGGAGATAGGAAATGAATAAGATCAATCCTACAAATCAACAGAATAACATGGCATTTGTCAAGTCAAAAGACACAAGGCCAGAGATGATTGTGCGTAAAGGGCTTTGGATGAGAGGATTCAGATATAGATTAAATCATAAACGGTTGCCTGGTCATCCAGACCTTGTTCTAAGGAAATACAGAACATGTATCTTTGTAAACGGATGCTTCTGGCATGGACACCTTGTAGAAATCGACAAAATGGAGAGTTCACAATGCTGTAGATTACCAAATTTGAATCGTGATTTTTGGATAGCAAAAATACGCAGGAACAAGGAACGTGACAAGAAAGAGCAAAGTAAGTTAGCAGAAATGGGATGGCATTGTATTACAGTATGGGAATGCGAATTAACACCCAAGCGAAGAGTCAGCACACTAGAGTCGATTTCCTTTACCCTCAACCATATCTGGCTGCAAGACCATAAAGCAGCCACTATCTTTAGTCCTGAACAAGAAGAAAAGAGAATCTAAAAACATTCCGCCTTTGCAAAGAGCAGACTGCAAAGGCGGAGTTGTTAATGATAGAGTGAAACTTTAGTCAATCGTTTCGAGTTTGTTCTCGAAAATATTGTATCTGACGTGGTGATTGAACCAAGTCGAGTGACCATTATGTACACACGAAACATCAATGCCACGACGTATAAATTCGTCGATAAGAGCACGGTCATGATAGGCACGCATTCCTACCCAGCCTTTGTTATTGACTTCGTGATTGAAAGAGTCGACTAATTCGTCGACTTGATAGTCTGCAAATTGGAGCGCAAACTTAAGATAATAGACATGTGTCTGGTAGTCTTTGTTGTTACTACTGATTTCTTCCATAAATTAGGATGTTTTTGAAGTGAATACTAATCTTCCACATCGTACTGACCACCGTGGCTCCTAATGCTCGGTTGGCGAGTCCACTCTTATGAGTGACTGCTCTTGATGTTTCGTGTGCAAAGGTACGAAAAAGATATTAGAATAACAAATAATAATCAAATTAAGATGTAACATTTTCTGTTTTTGCATACGATATTAATAAAAAAGGCGTATCTTTGCAAACGAAATATGGCTGAAAGATGTTAGATGTATGAGGTCTAATGGATGATGTGAAATTTAATTTGTAACTTTGGAACAAAATAAGATATGAACAACGAAATAGAAAAAAGAGAACAACAGTTCGAAGAGATACGTGGTATTATAACATTCCATAGGTCGAAGGCATTGCAAGGTGTTAATGAGGAATCGCTGATGATGAGTTGGCGAGTGGGACAAGTAGTTTCTCATCGACTAAAAAACAACGAGTGGGGGAGCAAAGTCGTTACGCAACTATCAGAATATCTTCGGACAAAGGATCCTTCTTTGAAGGGATATAGCAGAAGAAACATTTATAATATGGTGATGTTTTACGAGGCATATTCTTCTGAAGCGTTTCGCATAAAAACAGACTCCTTGAAACTTCAAACAATTGTGCAGAAGCCGTCTGCACAATTGAATGCGGAATTAGTGCAGACGGATTCTGCACAAATGCCGCCATTCCTTACACTGACAACGTTTTCTAATCATGTAGAGATTTTGAATCGTTGTAAAGATGTTGAGCGACAAATCTTTTATATCTTGTATGCCAACAGGGAACACTTAAAATATAAGGAACTTCAACGTTGTATCCATAATGATACTTATGGCTCTATGATGGGTGACAAGAAAAACTTCTCAGCCGGTCTGAAAGCGGTCTATCCCCAGTCCGTTGCACAATTTAAAGACAGGGCTTTCGTAGATTTCCTCAATCTGCCGCAAAAGCATTCAGAAAAGCAATTACAGAAGGGAATATTGGAACATCTTAAACAGTTTGTCCTTGAATTGGGAAAGGACTTCCTGTTTGTTGATAGTGAATATCCTTTGCAAGTAGGTGGTTCCTTGTTCAAAATTGATTTATTGTTCTATCATCGGGGCTTACAATGTCTGGTCGCTATTGAGTTAAAAGCCAAACATTTCAAACCAGAATATTTGGGACAACTGAATTTCTATTTAGAAGCATTAGACCGCGATGTAAAGCGTAGCAATGAAAATCCAAGCATCGGAATTTTACTCTGCCCTTCAGCCGACCATAGCATAGTGGAATATGCTATGAGCCGGAGCATGAGTCCTACAATGGTTGCAGAGTACCATCGTCAATTGATTCCAAAAGAAGTTATTCAGAAATCATTGGATGAATTCTGCGAATTTCTTGGAACAGCAGAATCAAAGGGAAGGTTCTGGTGACTAGACAAAGTGAAAGGTGATACAGATAAGGAACTATTCCCACGATTAAGGAAATCGAGGAAAAACTATAATGAGTATATGAGCGAGTGGTACAGGTCGATGACTTGTGAGGCGACATCGCGACCCTCGAAGCGGCGGATGTATTCACGGCTGCGGCGGATGCGCTGGTCTCGGCCCTCGGCTCCATGCAGACTTTGGCGGATGGCATTTGCCATACCTTCGGCATCATCAGGGGTTACATAGAGTGAGTCGGGACCTCCAGCCTCTTCCAAGCAGGAACCGGTGCAGGCCACTACGGGCAGACCGCAACTGATGGCTTCGATGATGGGAATACCGAAGCCTTCGTAGACGGATGGATAGACGAATGCCTCGGCTCCCGCATAAAGGGCTGGCAACTCCTCGTCGCTCACACCGTGAAGGATGCGGACACGGTGTTCCAGACAGTTTGCCTTGATGTAATCATTGACTTGATCTGTGTATTTCGTATGACGCCCCACAATGACGAGGCTGACGTCTTTGGGCAGATAGGGTAGGGCTTTCACTGTCAGGAGGATATTCTTCCGAGCCTCGATGCTGCCCACGCTGAGGATATAACGAGAAGTTTTTTTCTCCTCGTTTTGCGAGGATGAAACATTAAATCTGGGGGCGCAACTCTGGTAGATGACGGAGATACGGCTTTCGTCCACCTGTCCGAGTTCGATGATGTCACGTTTCGTGCATTCGCTGACGGCAATGATATGGTCTGCCTCACGGATGGTCTGGCGGAACTTCCAGGCGTAAATCTTCGTATCCACCCAGTTGTAAAACTCCGGATGGCGCAGGAAGATCAGGTCGTGGATAGTGACGATGCTCTTGATACCGCTCTTACGAATGCCGATGGGTAGTTCTCCTGAGAGTCCGTGGAATAATTGTACCCCATCGCGACGCAAATCCTGCACAATCCCTTTTGTCCGCCATGCTGCCTTGTAGAAGGGCATAACGGAATGAGACGGGTAGCAGAAGGAAATGTTCTGACGGTTTGCAATTTGGTTGCGCAGGTCATCCCGACCCTCATCGGGGGCATAAAGCCGCAACTTTATGGAATCGTCGGCAGCGATGTCGTTGACGAGTGTCCGTCCGTAACTGCCAAGTCCCGTTCCGTTGCGTACTATCCGCTTGGCATCGTAGCCTATGATGAGTTTGTCGTTCATTTGCTCTTGAAGTGTTTGAATACGAATCTGACGAGTACGAAGTTCGTAGGAACAGCGATGGCCAATACAGCCAATGGTGCTATCTCACGGCTCAGGCCTATCCAGAGGAAGAAGTTGAACAGCACGATGTGCAACAGGTAGTTCGTCAGATGGGCGAGACCGAAGCCCAGGCCATTTTTCGTGGATGTCTTTTCTTTGAAAGTGAAGCGGGCAGAGAGATAATAATTCACTAGGAAACTGACAATATAACCTATCGTGTAGGCCACGTTGACGTTCATCCAGTGCTGCAGCACCCAGTAGACACCATAATGGATGGCTGCCGCCGTCGTGCCCACAATACCGAAGCGGATGAGTTCGCCAAGTGTCTCCTTTTTGTCCATTATTCTCTTCTTTTTGGGTGCAAAGATACAAAATTTCTTAATTCTTACCCCTTAATTCTCAATAAATTAGTACCTTTGCACCCAAATAGTGTAAAAATATGGAACAGAAAATGAATTTCCTCGATAGAAACGAGTTTAATTTTGAACCGAGTGACAAGGTGGTGGAAGCCATCAAGAACTTTGACCCGAAGACGCTGTGCTTCTATACCCGCATCTATGATCAGGGTAAGAAAAGTGTAATTAGTGTAAGGCTTAGTGAGATTTATGGTGTACCTGAGGAGCAGGTACTGTTGGCATACGGTGGTGAGGACATCCTGAAGAATGCCATTCATTATTATCTGATGAAGGGCGACAACAAGAAGATCCTCATTCCGGAGTTTTCGTGGTGGTATTATAATAAGGTGGCTAGCGAGTGTTACGGCACTTTTGAGATGTATCCTCTCTACGAAAAGGACGACACCTTTGCATACAATGTGGATGAAGTAATCGAGTATACTAACCGCATCCATCCGCGTATGCTGTTGCTGGCATCGCCAAACAACCCAACGGGAAATAGTCTGACAAGCGAAGAGATCGGTCGTATTATGGAGAATATCCCAGACGACACAATGGTACTCGTCGATGAGGCATACGCCAGTTTCATTACCAGTGACACAGATTATATCGCTCCATTGGTGAACAAATATCGTAACCTGATTATTTCTCGTACCCTGTCTAAGTTCTACGGACTGCCTGGCCTGCGTTGTGGATTCGGATTCATCGGACAGGGACATACCCACTTCATCAGTTACATCAACAAATACTTGGGCTATAACCGTTTCTCAGAGGCTGTGGCCTTGGCTGCCCTTGAGAGTGATGAACACTATCGTAAGGTGGCTGATGATATGGATTGGGGACGTCAACTCTTCAAGAAGGAACTGGGTGACAAACCTGGATTCAAAGTTTATAAGTCGGTGGCCAACTTCATCCTCATCAAGTATCCTATAGAGATCAAGGAGGCTTTACAGAAGGCTCTGGCTGACCAGAACTACAAGATCAAGTTCATGACAGACAAGGGCTTGGAGTCCTGCCTGCGTATCACGCTTGGTCGCAAGGAACAGACACAGACCGTTGTGGACACCATATTGAAGGTTTTGGGATGATCGGAGTGATATTAGCCGCAGGGATGGCTAAGCGACTGAGGCCGTTGACGGATACAAAGCCGAAGTGCCTGTTGGAAGTGGGGGGCAAGACCCTGCTTCAGCGTACGGTGGAAGCAATGATGTCGTCAGGTATCAGCGAATTCCTCGTGGTCACAGGCTATCGCGCCAACATGATACGTGATTTTCTGGATAACCTCGGCGATCCCAGGATTTCCAGGATATCCTATATCGATAATCCCGACTACGAGCACAATAACAACATCTTCTCTCTCTGGCTGGCGATGCAGCAATTGCATGGCCAGGAGGTCCTTCTAATGGACAGCGACATCCTTTGTGATCCTGAGGCCGTGCGCCGTGTTGCCCGTCAGGAGTGTTCTGCCCTTGCTATGCAGCGTCATGAGTTAGGCGAGGAGGAGATGAAGATTGTAGTGGATGCAGACTTCAATATCACGGAAATCAGCAAGACCTGTCGTGTGGAAGATGCCATCGGTGAGTCAGTGGGTATTGAGAAGATGACTTCTGCCTATACTGAGGCCATCTATCAGGAACTGCGTCAGATGATTCTCGACGAGGGACTGATCGATATCTTCTATGAGCGGGCCTTCGAGCGCTTGATTCCCCAGGGACACACTTTCAAGGTGGTGGATACCACAGACCTCTTCTCTTACGAACTCGACACGCCAGAGGATTTCCAGAAAGCAACAGCATCAATGCCTCAGAATCTGATATGATACTGTTGAGTTTCGATACCGAAGAGTTTGATGTGCCTCGTGAACATGGGGTCGATATCTCTTTGGAGGAGGCTATGATGGTGAGCATTGAAGGCACCAACCGCATCCTCGACGTATTGAAACAAAACGATGTAAGAGCCACTTTCTTCTGTACTGGTAATTTCGCGGAGAATGCCCCAGAGGTGATGCAACGCATCATGCGTGAGGGACATGAAGTGGCCTGTCATGGTGTCGACCACTCACAACCCAAAGCCACTGACTTTGTCGTATCGAAACAGATCGTGGAGCGAGTGACAGGTATAACGGTCTATGGCTATCGCCAACCCCGAATGTTTTCTGTGAGCGATGAGGAGATAGAAAAGGCAGGCTATCGTTATAATTCATCACTCAATCCTGCTTTTGTTCCAGGTAGATATATGCATCTTAACGAACCGCGCACATGGTTCATGAAGAGTGGTGTCATGCAGATTCCTGCCTCTGTGACCCCATGGTTTCGTTTTCCTCTCTTCTGGCTGGCGTTACACAATCTCCCAGAGAGTCTATATCACAGGCTGGTACGTCGCACCCTGAAGCATGATGGTTATTTCGTGACCTATTTCCATCCATGGGAGTTCTTTGACCTGAAAGAACATCCTGAGTTTAAGATACCTTTCATCATCAAGAACCACAGTGGACGAGAGATGATGCAGCGTCTGGATCGTCTTATCAAGATGCTTAGAAAGCAAGAGAACGAATTTATCACCTTCAACGAATTTGTCAATAGCCGATGAAAAAGAAAGTTACCATCCTTCTGCCTGCCTATAATGAGGAGGCATCATTCACGCTTATCACACAGTGTATGAGTCAGGTGATTGAGGAAAACCCCGATTATGATTGGGAGTTCTTGTTGGTCAATGATGGGAGTACGGACAATACGCTCCAGCAGATGATTCGTCTGCATGAGTCAGATGCGCACTATAGTTATCTTGACCTCTCCCGTAACTACGGCAAGGAGATTGCGATGATGGCTGGATTCGACTATGCCACAGGTGATGCTTTGATCATCATGGATGCTGACATGCAGCATCCTGTGAGTGTCATCCCAGAGATGCTCAAATATTGGGAGGAAGGCTATGATGATGTTTATGCCATGCGTCAGGGAAGTAAAGAGTCATGGTTGAAGCGGAAGTCCTCACACTGGTATTATAAGTTGTTGCAGTCGTTGACCAGAGTACCCATCCAGAAGGATACGGGTGATTTTCGTTTGTTGGATCGCTCTTGTGTGGAAGCCCTGAAACAGATGCGTGAGAGTGAACGGAACACTAAAGGCATGTATTCCTGGATTGGATTCCACAAGAAAGGCATCTATTATCAACAACAAGAGCGTCAGGAGGGGAATAGTAAATGGAGCATGATGTCACTTCTTAATCTTGCATTAAACGGCATCATGTCTTATTCCATTGCGCCGTTGAGACTGGCTTCTGTCTTGGGATTAATCGTATCCCTGGTTGCTTTCCTATACCTTATTTATATTATTATAGTCACCAACCTTTATGGCGATCCAGTACAAGGCTATCCTACCATCATGGTGACGGTTTTGTTCCTTGGTGGTGTCCAGTTGCTGAGTCTTGGCATCTTAGGCGAGTATATCGGGAGAATCTTCAACGAAGTCAAGGGGCGCCCAGGATATTTCATCAATTCATATAACGGCAAACGGGATGAAGGGAAGTCGTAATCCGATATGCCAAAACCCTAAGATCTCTGCGTTTCTTTTAGGATTGGTGGTGGCGATTGTGGCAACCGCTCTGGAAACCTTCCGCCTGAGATATGCCAATTACTTGGTGTATGCAGACTCCACAATGGATTTCTGGCATGGCATCAACCCTTATACGCAAGATTTTGTCGATGCTCACGGACGCTTTTTTCTCTATACGCCTGTATTTTCCGTTCTATTTGCCCCCATAGCCTTCCTCCCTAAATGGTTAGGACCTTTTATGTGGAACCTCGGCAATTATTCGTTATTTGCTTTGTCGGTGTTTACCCTGCCCAAACAGTATGATGCCTATAAACTGAAAATATTCCTCTTTCTGCTTTTGATACTTGAACAGAGTATTTTTTCTTTCCAGTTCAATATCGTGGTGGCCTACTGTTTTCTCTTTGCCTTTACGCTGTTGGAACGTGGAAAGACCTTCTGGGCCATATTGCTCATTATGATCTCAACGACGACAAAGGTTTATGGTGTCGTGGAACTGCTACTTCTGTTCTGTTATCAGAAACCATTCCGCAATCTTTGCTATGCCGCCTTGCTTGGCGTACTCCTGCTCATGTTGCCGGCCTTGAAGACAGGCTTTGGGGGATTGTTGCCTTGTTATGAAAACTGGTGGAATATGCTCAGCCAGCACCAGAGCATTGTTTATTATACATCGTTGCTCTATGCTTACCCACTACGTTATGTGTTGGATTATTATCGGATTGTGCAACTGATTACCATTGGCGTTGTCGTGGTGTTGTTCTTCTGGCAGTACCGTCGATGGTCAGACTTTAAGTTCCGTGCCATAACCTTGGGAGTCCTCATGGGTTGGATCATCTTGTTTGGTGATTCCTCAGAGACCCATACCTATCTGATAGCGTTGGCAGGCTATATGCTTTGGTACTGGCTGCAGGCAGAACATACGCTATTTGACAAGGTGCTGTTTTGGGCCTTGTTTGTCTTCTTTGGCATTGTGCCTGTCGATGCCTTTGTGCCAGTTTCTGTGCACAACTTCCTGAATAATACACTGTACATCGATGTCTATCTCTACACCTTGGCTTGGTGCAAAATGACGTTATCGTTATGGAGAGAATAAAGGGTAAGGATGTCGCCTTTGTGTTGTCGGCAGCACTATTTATGGCCATTGTCGATGTGTTGTTCTATCTGTTGATAGATGGCAATCCCCTGAAGAGTCTGTTGATCCTTGGGGCGAACTACATGATGGCTCTGGCCTTCTGGGTGGTTCTCTATCTGTCGTCATTGATACACCTGAGAAAAGTGCTTCAGCCATTATTCGGTTTTGTCATCTCACTTTATACCTGTCTGTTGACTTTTTGCTGGTATTGTTTTGGGACGCCAGTGGATAAGGGCATGATAGCCTTGGTTACTGGCACGAACAATGCGGAGGCGAATGAGTTCTTTCATACTTACATCACTCCTTTGACCATCGTACTTTTTATAGTTGCTGTATTGTTGGTCTTTGTTGCTTTCCTGTGGCTTTCCAATCGTCAGTTCCCACTCACGAAGAAGTCCATGAAATGGTTGTGCATCTTTACCTTATTATGCTGTGGCGGATTGGGTTATTCTTTTTACACCCTGCCAGGGAGGATAGAAGGAATAGTGAGAACGGAACAGAAGAACCTTGCCGACTATCTGCAACACCCAGAGATGATTGCTACCAGTGAAAGTCATCCTGATGTGGTTATGATTATCATTGGCGAGAGTTTTTCAAGGAGTCATAGTTCGCTTTATGGATATGACAAACTTACTAATCCGCATCTGCAACAACAGCGTGACAATGGTAACCTTATCGTCTTTAGTGATCCTGTAGCCCCTGCCACGCATACTGCGGAGTCGTTTAAGTTCTTTATGACCACCTTTAGCCACGAAACCTCAGATAGGGAATGGTTTGAATGTCTCACATTACCTGAAGCCCTTGCAGCCTCTGGCTATCAAACAGCGTGGTTCTCCAATCAGGCACAGACGGGATGGTACGACAATATCTCCGCTGCCTTTGCGGCTTTGTGTGATACCGTTCAGTACACCACTACACCAGAGGATGGAGAACAGGGTGCAAAGCCTGACGAGATCCTTTTCTCGTGTGTGCCTTCCTATATCCAATCCTCTGCGAGAAAGCCCCTGGCAGTGTTTGTTCATCTGATGGGACAGCATGTGGATTATGAACAGAGATACCCGACATCATACAATCATTTCACAGAAGACCAGTACGCCAACCGCAAGGCGCATCAGCGGAAAGACTATGCTACCTACGATAATGCCACCTTATACAATGACTATGTGGTGGACAGTCTGTTCTCTACTTTGAAGGGGAAGAATGCAGTAGGTATTTATTTCTCAGATCATGGTGTGGATTTCTATGAGTCGGCAGATGACTATTGCTCTCACGCTAACGATAATAATCCGACATCGCATCAGGCTGGTTTGAAGACCCCGTTTGTGATATATACCACAGAAGGATATCGAGGAATTAACCCCATTGTGATGCAAAAACTGGAAGAAATGGCGGCAAAACCTTATCGTTTGGAGAACCTTCCAGAGTTAGTTTTTCAGGTCATTGGATATCAACCAAAATCTTGCTACTATTAATTTCCGCAATTGTTACTATTAATAGTAGCAATTTTTAGACCTAATAACCTCTGTTGCCAAATCTCTAAATAATCCTGCGAAACCAGTAGTCGAAAAGGTGGAAGGCTTCTGGTGTCATTGCTTCGGTATTGGGGGTATCCATACGGTATAAAGGGATGTCCTTATACATGGCAGCCACAAGTGAGAAAGTACTGGGAGGACCAATCAGATAGTCGCACTCTGAGAGCATAAAAAGATCCTCTGGTGCTGAGCCTTGGAGATGATGAACGTGGACTTGAGGACAAAGTTGTTGATAATGATCCTCAGTAACCTCTGGATCGTTGGTGGAAAGATAGACGTGTACCTCCTTACCCTCGTGCATGACAGCAAAGCGGTTGATATGACGGGCATAAGTATCATCGTCGTAACAATAGATGCCGTCGTTCCATTCAGCATAGTCGCCTCGACGGATATGCACACCCAGACGGATGCCCTGATAGTCCTTCATCTTCTGGCGTACGGGCTCAGTGTACTGCGGGTCTATCTGGAACAGGTCGCAAATCTCTTGGCGGTATTTGATAAAGAGGTCATAGAAGCGCACATTCCATCCGCTCACCACGATATGCTTGTGTCGTAGCATCTTTTGTTCCAGAGCCTCACGGTTGCAGTCGCTATGCTTGAAACTGGCCGTTGGTAACAACTTCAGTGCTGCCAGGTATTTCGCCAACAGATACCATCCGAAACCTGTCAGATTCGTATGACAGATGTGAAAGTATTGATACTTGTAACTGAAACGCATGGAGATGACTTTCCTTCCATGCTCCCTGCCCCAGGCATAGACATGGGCATACTGCAACAGGTTGTTGCACATCTGACTCTTATCGCGGGCGAAAATCATACTTTCTTATACCGGCCGTTCGTTATCTCGAAATACTTCTTCAACACCAAGAGTGATATGAGTCTTTCCCGTTCTTCATCCCTGAACTGATCGACATACTCATGGGCATGTTGGATGATGGCTTCTGCCTCCTCCGGATGGTCTATGTAATACTGTAGGCGTTCTTCGAGGTCAGAGAAGTCGTCTTTTACCTCTATATAGTGGTAATTTGGCTTGAGTGTACCTTCCATGAACCACGTCTCGCAGGTGTGGCGCGGACTAACGGCAATACAGTTCGAAGACATCACCCATTTCAAGTTTGAGGCGACGTCATTACCTTCCAACGACATGATAAACTTATAGTCGAGATGTTCACCAATGGTCATCTTCCCTTTCTGCCATTCCGGATGAGCCTCAGGACGATTGGTGGATGCTGCATCAACCAGATGGCTCTGACCGTCGGCAAACTTTGCCATGAAGATGTCACGGTTTTCCTTGCGTGGACCTAAGTCGCCTCGGAAGATGGTCATATTCTTCTTTTCACGCCAAGGCTTCTTGTCGTCTACGAAAAGGAAATGACGTACCTTTTCCAGTTTTAGTATGGTGGAGCATTGGTTATCGTCACCAAGGGGACGACTCTTGACGACATAGGGTACAGGAAACAGGTTGGTGATATCGCCCGACTTCAGTATCCATTTCAGGCTTTGGTCAAAGTAACGGGCGATTTCCATGGCATCGAAATAATACACCTTCTGGGGTGTCATGGGCTGATGACCTATTTCTACTGCCTTCTCTTCCCATGTGGCCTTGTCATAGATGAAGTCTTTTGTCAGTTTGCAATAGTAGTCTGCGCGCTGATGGATATAGTCTCTGTCAGATCGCTTCTCTATCTTACGCAACTCACTTTCCAGCCTTATCTGTGAAAAAAACTTTGGCGTGTATTCACGAAGATAACCTTTGATAAAGAACTTCAAATTGCTGTTCTTTCCGTTGTGCAACAGATAGTAAATCTTCCTTTTATTCATCTTCTTTGCATATTTATGGGTGCAAAGTTACATAATTTATTTTATTTTTGCTATCTTTGCAGCAAAAAAGGAATGCCAACATACGATATACGTCCACTCCAATTGAGGATTCTTCCCATTCTTGAGGCTCTTGACAGTGCTTGTCGGGAGCATGGAATGCGTTATTATATCTGGGCGGGAACGATGATTGGTGCCGTGCGACATCAAGGGTTCATACCCTGGGATGATGACTTGGATATCGCTATGCCACGTCCTGACTATGATAAGTTGATTGCGCATTGCCGTGAATGGTTGCCAGAGCCCTTTGAGATGGTTTGTGCAGAGAACGATGATGTCTATCCTCTGCCCTTTGCCAAGATTCAGGATGGCAGTACCACACTCATAGAACGCATGCACCTGAAATATCTTGGCGGCATCTACCTCGACGTGTTCCCTATTGATGGTGCGCCGAAGGGATGGTTGGCACAGAAATGGCATTTCGGTAGGTACGAGTATTACAAACGGGTGCTGTATCTGCTTTTCCGTGATCCCTATAGACATGGACATGGACCTAGCAGTTGGATTCCGTTACTCTGTCGTCGTTTGTATTCGTTGCATGGGGTTCAGGCGAAGATACGCAAGATCCTGACAACATACAACTTCGATGAATGTGATCTTGTTGCCGATTATGACGATGGCTCGAAGGGAGTGATGCCAAAGTCTGTTCTTGGTACGCCTACACCATACGAGTTTGAGGGAATAAAAGTCCTTGGTGTTGAACAATACGATACCTATCTCTCAAATAAGTATGGCGATTATATGACGATTCCTGACGGGGATCATCAGCGGCAGCATAATTTCCATTACCTGGATTTGGAGAAACCATATAAGGACTATCGGGGATAGATACAATGAAGATACTGTACTATATCATCTTAGCCGTTTGGTATGTGTTCTCTCTGTTGCCGATGAGGATACACTACGTGATATCCGACCTATTGTTCTGGTTGCTCTATAAGTTGGTGGGGTATCGCAGGGATGTCGTGCGGAAGAATCTTAAGGAATCATTCCCTGAGAAGTCGGAAGAAGAACTGCGGAGAATCGAACGTGGGTTCTATCATTTCTTCTGTGACTATCTGGTGGAGACGGTGAAACTGATGACCATCAGTCAGGAGGAGATGAAAAAGCGCATCGTGTTCAAGAATGCGGAACTTGTTGATGAGATTATGGGAAGTGGACAGTCTGTTGCTCTGTATCTCGGACATTACTGCAATTGGGAATGGGTGTCGTCCATTCCACTGTGGCTCAATCCGAATGCCTGGTGCGGACAGGTATACCACCCCTTAGAGAACAAGGAGTTTGATAAACTCTTCCTTCAAATACGCAAAAGGATGGGTGCCAACAGTATCGCCATGCAGGATACGCTCCGTGAGGTGGTGAAACACAAGCGGGAGAACCGACCAATCATCATTGGATATATCTCTGACCAGAAGCCTCATTGGGTGAATATCCATCATTGGGTGGACTTCCTTCATCATGACACACCTGTGCTGACGGGAACAGAGCGCATCGTGCGCAAGATGGATCATGCCGTGATGTATCTTGATATCCAGCGTGTTCGCCGGGGCTATTATGAAGCGGAATTCAAGTTGGTCACACGTGAACCTCAGAAGTTGAAGGACTATGAGTTGACGGATATCTATTTCGGGATGTTGGAGAAGAGTATCAGGCGCGCTCCTGAGTTCTGGTTGTGGAGCCATGACAGGTGGAAGCGTACGCGTGCGGAGTTTAATGAGCGTTTCGAGGTGATCGACGGAAAAGTAATTGCAAAAGATCATCCGGACAACAAACCTGCACCGCCGAAGAAGCCTTGGTACAAGTTCTGATTAAGGCATGAGACGGTTCTGACTCATGCGTTCCATGTATTGTTGGATGATGGCTTTTAGTTCAAGTTCCATCTGAGACTGTACCTCAATCTTTCCCTTCAGATTGTTTTTCATCAGACGGTCATCAAGGCTGTAGATGGCTTTGGTGTTGGTGCCGTCGAATTGAAGAACGTAACCGTATTTGACGTATTGGTAGATGCCGTTAAGATAGTTGACGGCCCAGGTGTCTTCTGCAGGTGTGTTCAGCACATCAATGCCGAAGCCTAGATATTTCTTAGGATATCCTAGGAGTCCTAAGACTGTTGGGAGGATATCGATTTGCTGGGCTATCTTGTCCTGCATCCCCCCACTGACAGAGGGGTCATAGATGATAATAGGTGAACAGAAACCGCCTAAGTCCGTCTGGTATTCAGCATGGTTACTCTGGTTGGTGTGGTCGCTGGTCATCACGAAGATGGTATTCTCAAACCAAGGCTGTTTCTGGACAGTCTCAAAGAACTTGCCGATTGCCATATCCGTATAGCGGATGCATTTATGAATGGGCAGACTACCCTCAGGGAAGTCTTTCGTGTATTTCTCCGGAATCACAAAGGGATGGTGACTGGAAGCGGTGAAGAGGGCTGTCATGAAGGGTTGTTTCATCTTTGACATCTCTTCGGCATAATACTGCATGAACGGTTCATCCCAGATGGCCCAGGTGCCGTCGAAATCATTGGTGCCGTGTGCTGCTTCATA
The DNA here is from genome assembly GCA_902784565.1 of uncultured Prevotellaceae bacterium. Taxonomy (GTDB): domain Bacteria; phylum Bacteroidota; class Bacteroidia; order Bacteroidales; family Bacteroidaceae; genus Prevotella. The sequence goes on along the minus strand of CACZVE010000004.1, from coordinate 21,134 downwards.
TTCAGTCCGTCCGTAGTATTTCTGAAAACCAGTCTTCTGGGCAAAAGCCTGGAATCCCATTGATCCGTTCTGCGCCCCGTGGAAGAAGGCGGTCTCATAGCCTTCCGTCGCCAGGATGCCAGCGAGTCCTGTATAGTCATTCATCGAGGCTGGGGTAAGGAAGAATGGTTCCACGAACATCGGTATGCTTGACAGGATGCTCGGCATACCGTCGATACTCTTTCTGCCATTGCAGAAACTGTATCGGAAGGTGATGCTCTTGCTGATGAGAGAATCGGTAAACGGGGTGTAACCCTTATATCGTCCGCCTTCGAGGTCTTTATTCAGTGCCCCGATATATTCCCTTCCGAAACTTTCGACAATCAGAACGACGACATTCTTAGAGGTGAGAGATGAGAGGTGAGGTGAGAGAGAATTGTGAACAGGCGTGTAGATAGCCTCCATCTCTGCTTCACTCTCGAAATAATGAGGTACGACGAAAACATTCTTTCCGATGGTGCGAATCATGGAAAAAGGTGTATTCAATACCAATGCCGCATCTGTAGGTCGTTGTGCGTATTGATTGGCATTCGAGATGGTGATGGGGCGAACAGCAGTGGTGAAACCACCTCGTATACCAGCAATGCAAAGCGGCACAATAAGAATCAGACTCGCCATATTGAGCGGATGCTGTTTCTTTGGCATGGCATAAAGTCGCCAAAGGAGCCACATGATACCCACAAACAATAGCACGAGATACCAATGGTGGATAAACTCGGTTCCGATGATGCTGCCAAGATTCCCTTCGTTGGAGAATTCGCTGAATACCGTTGTCGTGGTGCGACGCATTGTGTATTGGAAATAGACGGAGTCGGCGAGATTCATAGCCAAAGCAATACCATTTATAATAAGGTATAGCCATTTGCAGAACTGTTGATAGCCATTTTGCCGGAAAGGAAGCAGCATCAACAAGATATAGAGTGCATTGGTATAGATGATGGCTGAGGTGTCGAAGAGCAGGCCGCCTCTGAAGACGTCAGACGTATAACTCAGGTAACTGGCATTCTCGAAATAGTATTCGCAGCGTGCTATCTGATAGACGAGATATACCAGCAGCAGGTTCCATGCCGTTGCAACAATAGGTGCCCAAGGTTTATTCATCCACCACTTCATCGCTCTTCACTTCTTATCTTTTATCGAGATCCTTTGAGGCCGCTTGGAGTATGGCCCTGCCTCGCTGTAACAGTTCGTCGATGTGTTCACCTTGTCTGACGCAGATACGGTCGCCTATGAGGTCGTAGTTCACATAACCGGCACTGTCGTTAACAGAGAATCCCTCTGTGTAGGTATTGATGGCAAACGGCTGTGTATAACTCTTGCTCAAGACATCACGGCTGAAGGTGAAATCATCGTGATTCAAACCCAGTTGTCCCAACAACGTGGCAGGAAGGTCTGTCTGATTACATACTTGTTCTATTCGACGAGCCTCTTTGACGGCACCTCCAATCCAAATCATCGGAATATGGTTCATCAGTGGGTGGCGTTCGTCGATATCCTTATAGGGAATACCATGATCAGGCAACAGGATGACGAGTGTGTTGTCCCATACCTTCGTTTGACGGAAACGCTGGATAAAGTCGCCCAGGCATTGGTCGAGATAATACATGGCATTCAGTATCTCGTCGTCAAACTGCTTGATGGGAACATCCCAAGGTGCATGACTGCTCAACGTGGAGAATCCGATGATGAATGGCGACCTCTGACTCTGACTGATATCGAAAAGACTCTTGAAGGTGATCTCATCGCACACCCCCCATTGGGCTGTTTTCTGTTCTTCTGAGGTATAGTCCTCTTTCCACATCAACTGCTCGAAACCGCCAGAGATGAGATAACTCCGCATATTAGTGAAGTTGATGTCGCCGCCGTAAAGATAGAAGGTATTGTAACCACGCTCCTCTCTGAGTGTCTTGGCGATGTTGGGCATGGTACGCGACTTAGAGGGTATCTTCATTACTGACATGGAAGGGAACGACGGGTATCCACTCCAAGTGCAGACGGTACCACGATCCGTGCGCCAGGAGTTACCGTAGCAGTTGGTGAAGTAAATACCTTCATTGGCGAGTCTGTTCAGGTTGGGTGTCACATCCTTTCTGTCTCCGATTTCTGTGAATTCCCCTCCGCAGCCTTCCAAGAGGATGAGGATAATGTTAGGTGTCTGGGTATTCAAAAGCGTGTCGCAGTCAATACTCTCCGTATGATACAGGCTGTTGATGATTTGTTCACACGTCTGATCATCCATATAGTTATAGATAGTGTTATTGCTGGCACTCTTCTCGAAGGAGGCAAGGAAACTGAATACAGGGTTGACGGCTGAATGGTTCAGGAACTGGTTCTGCGAGAAATACACCTGTCCGATATTTGTCGTCGACTCATCAAGTCCCCCACGGATGCCGATGACGATGAGGGGAATACAGATCAGGTAAAATACCGTCTCTGATGCCTTTTGCAAGACAGACGGCAGTATCGTCCGTTTCTGAAGAGTCTCCGAGTGATGCTGTAGAGCCTTTATATAACCAAAGACGATAAGGGCCGTTGTCAGGAAGACTGCCAACAGGCGCAGTATCAGATACGATGTCGTTACACTGGCCATCGCCTCAGTTGGCGTGTCGAGGTATTGCAGACAGGAGGCATCGAGTTTGAAGCCCCAGAAGGGGTAGAGACTCGTGTCTGCCACAAAGGCGAGGGCAAAGGCAAAGGCGATGATGATGAAATAGACCAGCAGGATCTTCGAAAGGATCTTGCCATTCCACCATACACTCACCATTACCACTAAGAACGGTACGATGAGAAAGTAGAGGGCTGTGGAGAGATCAAGACTCAGTCCGTGACTGATGACCTGCCACATGTCGCCAAAGGAAAAGTCATGCCCCTCCTGACAGAAAAGCATGAAACAAACCTTCGCGACGATGAACACCAATACCGTCCACAGGTAGGTCGCTGTCAGAAACTTAACTCTGCATCTCATGGAGTTTCTTGTAATAGCCGTCGAAGGCAAGCAGTTCCTCGTGGGTGCCACGTTCTACGATGCGTCCTTCATGGAGAACGCAGATCTCGTCGGCATTCTTGATGGTTGAGAGACGGTGGGCGATGGCAACTGTCGTACGGGTCTTCATCAGACGTTCGAGGGCATCCTGTACCAGTCGCTCACTCTCCGTGTCGAGGGCCGAGGTGGCTTCATCGAGAATCAGAATCGGTGGGTTCTTCAGGATCGCACGGGCGATAGAGACACGCTGACGCTGTCCGCCACTGAGTCTGCCGCCTCTGTCGCCGATATTCGTATCAAACTCTGCCTCGGAGGCCATAATGAAGTCGTAGGCGTTGGCAATACGGGCCGCTTCCTCGATCTCATCCAGAGTGGCGTTATCCACACCGAAGGAGATATTGTTCCTAAAGGAGTCATTGAAGAGGATAGCTTCCTGATTCACGTTGCCGATGAGTTTCCGCAGGTCGTGGATGCCGAGATCTTTCACGTCGATGCCATCGATGAGTACCTCGCCCTCCTGTACATCGTAGTAGCGGGGGATGAGATCGACGAGTGTCGACTTACCACTGCCACTCTGTCCCACGAGGGCAATGGTCTTGCCTTTGGGGATGGTGAGGTTGACATCCTTCAGTACCCACTGTTCACCGTAGCGGAACGATACATTCCTGAATTCAATCTGGTGCTCAAAACTCGGCAGTCGCTTTGGATGTGCAGGCTCCTTGATGGTGTTCTCTGCCATCAGAATCTTGTCTACACGTTCCATCGAGGCCAGTCCTTTCGGAATATTGTAGCCTGCTTTCGAGAAATCTTTCAGTGGGTTGATGATAGAGTAGAGCATGACCATATAGTAGATGAAGATAGGGCCTGAGAGGGTCTGGTTTTTCAGCACTAATACACCTCCGAACCACAGTACGATGACAATCATCACCGTACCTAGGAACTCACTCATCGGGTGTGCCATCGACTGACGGATGTTTACGCGCATGATGTCGTTACGGTAGGCGGAGTTGATGTTGTTGAAGCGTTTGTTCATCTTTTCTTCGGCATTGAAAGCCTTGACGATACGCAGGCCGCCAAGGGTCTCCTCCACCTGACTCATCGTGTCGCTCCACAAACCCTGTGCCTTGATGGACTGCGCTTTCAACTTACGACCTACCCAACCCATGAACCATCCCATGACAGGAACGATAATCAACGTAAACAGTGTCAGTTGCCATGAGATAAACAGCAGTATGGCGAAATAGCCGATAATCAGGATGGGATTCTTGAAGATCATCTCCAGACTCGACATGATGGAGTTTTCTATCTCTTGCACATCACCGCTCATGCGTGCAATGATGTCACCCTTACGCTCCTCAGAGAAAAAGCCGAGGGGGAGAGAAGTAATCTTCTGATAGAGTTGGTTACGGATATCACGCACCACACCAGTACGGATGGGTACGATGGTGGCTGAGGAGAGGAAATAAGCTCCTGTCTTAAGGAAAGTTGTCACAGCGAGGAAGAGTCCGATGACGAGCAGTGTCGTTGTGGCACCCCAATCAGCAATCATCCCGTTCACATAGCAGTTCATGTTGTTCATCAGCACTTCCTGCATATTGGTCCAGTCCCATGCCATCATTTGTGTGGCGGTTTCACCGTCGCCCGTCTTGAAGATAATTTGTAGGATAGGAATGAGGGCGGCAAAGGAGAAAATGTTCAATATCACGGAGAGGATATTGAAGAACACTGATGCCACGAGGTATTTCTTATACGGTGGCACAAACCGCCTGAGTACGTTCAAAAACTCTTTCATAATGCTTCTCCCAATAAAGTTGCACTAGTGGAACCTGTTATCTTCACACGTACCGTCTCGCCGATATGATGTCCGGCCTTGTCGAACACCACCATCTTGTTCTGTTCCGTCCGTCCGCAGAGTTGTTCACGGCTTCGCTTAGAAAATCCTTCTACAAGCACATCGAACTCCTTGCCTTCGTCCTTCTTGTTCTGTTGGGCAGAGATGTCTGTCTGTAAGGCGATAAGTTCGTTGAGGCGTCGGATCTTCTCTTCTTCTGGCACATCGTCTGGCAGATGCTTAGAGGCATAGGTGCCTGGGCGTTCCGAATACTTAAACATGAAGGCGGAGTCGTAGCCCACCTCTCGCATCAATGAGAGGGAGAGTTGGTGGTCTTCCTCCGTTTCCGAGTGATAGCCCACGAAGATATCGGTGGACAATCCGCAGTCAGGGATGATCCGACGGATGGCGGCGACACGGTCCAGATACCACTCACGGGTGTATTTGCGGTTCATCAGTTTCAGGATCCTGTCGCTGCCGCTTTGTACTGGCAGGTGGATGTGCTTGCAGACGTTTGGCATCTCGGCTATCACTTTCAGCGTCTCGTCACTCATGTCCTTCGGATGACTAGTGGTGAAGCGCACTCGCATATCAGGGACCTCTTCGGCCACTCGGCGCAGTAAACCAGGAAATCCTAGAGATTCGAGGGCTCCTAGGCTTTCTAGGTGATAGGAATTCACATTCTGTCCTAGGAGAGTCACTTCTTTATAGCCCTTGTCTCGCAGGTCGCGCACTTCTCTTAGGATACTCTCCACATCGCGACTGCGCTCCCGTCCTCTGGTATAGGGCACGATGCAGTAGTGACAGAAATTGTTGCAACCGCGCATAATACTCACGAAACCACCAATCTTATGACCTAAGCCGATATGCTGCGGTACCACATCCTTGTAAGTCTCGGTTGTGGAGAGTTCGATGTTCATAGCCTTGTGTCCCATCTCAGCCTGTGCAATCAAGTCCGGCAATGAAAGGTAGGCGTCAGGTCCTGCCACAAGGTCGGCATGATGGTTATCCAACAGATCCTGTTGTGCCCGCTCCGCCATGCAACCCAACACGCCGATAATCAACGGACGCTTGCGACGAAGGGCAGCAAGAGCCTCCAAGCGGTGATAGATCTTCTGTTCCGCATTATCCCTTACACTACAGGTGTTCAGGAATATGGCATCTGCCTCTTCCAAGGTGTCAGTCGTCTCGTAGCCTGCCATCTGCATCACAGATGCCACTACTTCCGAGTCTGCCACATTCATTTGACAGCCATAGGTCTCTATATACAGTTTCTTCATGATCTGTTCCTAATTTGGGTGCAAAGTTACGAAAATAAATTGAGAATAGCAGGATTTAACGTAAAGATAACGTACTTTTTATAGAAACATTCATTTTTTCTCCGTACCTTTGCACCCGAAAAGAGAAGGGAAAGATGAAGAAAGCAATGATGTATCTCCTTTTGGCATTAGGCATTGTGCTTGGTGTTGCATTTATAGGTGGGGCCTTTGTAGGTTTCGCATCAGGCTTCATCGATGGTTATAGTAACAATGCACCTGGCACGACAGAATCAAAGAGTCTGTTATCCTCTGCTGGTGCTGTAGCGATACTCTTGGTTGGCTTGTGTTGTTTTGCGCTTCATATGGTTTTTATCCGTTTGGGATATGCCAGTTATAGTGTCGGACGCATACCAAAGGAGAAACGCTGGCAGGTGGTAGCATGGCTATGCGTCGCGATGGGAGGTATGGCTTTGCTCTATTGTTTTCTGTATAACCCGTTGGCAGATCCTGACGGCACACTGACAACTGCTGAGAATGAGACCGTGCGCGACTCATGGCGTCTCTTGAAGGAGAATCCTATAACGACGTTCCTTTTGTTTGTGGTTATCGAGGCTACAGCCGACCTCGTTCTTTTTGGTGGCGTTTTGCGTGAGATCCTAGAGTGGAAACATCGTCCGCAGATAGTGATTACAGCCTTTGGAGTTATCATGGCGTTGCTTACCGCCATCTTCAGCAATCCCCTTCTGATAATTCCTAACATGATGGGTGCCATGATAGGGGGCTGGGTCTATGAGTATAGCCGCAGCATCATCCCCATCATCATCGGTGATACATTCTACTGGTTAGTCATGCTTACCATTATTGGCATGACACTCCCTTGGTGGTGTTTCTTCGTGGCCTGTGTATTGATAGTGGCAGGAGGTTATTTCGCCATTAGTATCATGGAACCCTATAAACCCATCGATTAACTTTCAACAATCAATTGCAGTCCGATACCCCGAACGGTTTTCAGTGTTATCTTTGACTCATCGGCAAGCAGTTTCCTAAGTTTATTCACAAAAACATCGAGACTTCGTGAGGCGAAGTAGTCATCTTCTGTATTCCAAAAACGACTCAGGATGGCCTCGCGGCGCACGACATTATTCTTGTTATCGGCAAGTATTGCCAGTATCTGGGCTTCGCGCTGGGTGATGGTCTGCGAGACTCCCGTATCATCGTTGCGCAGGGTGGCGTGCTCTGCGTCGAGGGTGTATTTGCCCAGTTTGTAGTGACTGGTCTCTTTCTGTGTCTTTGCCCCGCCCCGCATCTTCATCAACGCCTGGATATGCGCATCGAGTTCTTCTGGCACAAAGGGCTTCTTCACGTAGTTGTTGATGCCGAGACGGTAGCCTGCCTTCACATCGTTGGGGGAGGTGAGGGCCGAGGTGAAGATGATGATGACGTTACCGTCAGTCTCACGGATACGTTCCACCATTTCGAAGCCGTTCATCACTGGCATATCGATGTCGGAGATAATCACATCTGGGTGTGTCTCCTCCCACGCCTTCACGCCTTCCTTGCCGTTGGCAGCAGTAGTCACTTCGTAGCCTCCGATAATGTCTTCGAGGCCTGTCTTCTCGATATAAGCGAGGGATGCGTCGTCTTCCACTAAGAGTAATTTGATCATGGGGAAAATGGGTTTAATGGGTTACTTTGGGGATATAGAGAGTGAACTCTGAGAATTTGTCTTTCTCGCTGCTGACGGTCACCTTGCCGCCGTGGGCCTGCATCACCTGATCCACGTAGTTCAGTCCGAGACCAAAGCCCGAGACGCCGCCCTTGCGGTTCTTCTCGTGGATGGCGGCTCGCCCGAACTTGTCGAAGATCACCTGCTGTTCTTCCTTCGTCATACCGATACCGTTGTCACGTACCTTTAATAAGACATTCTTATCGGTATCGAAGGTCTTGATTTCTATCTTAATCTCGTCCTTCGAATACTTGATGGCGTTGTCGATGAGGTTGGCGATGGCTTCCGTCATATACTGCTCGTCTGCCAGCACATTCTTTACCTCTAAGTGGGTGGTGATCTCAATGGGTTTCGTCGCCTTCGCCTTGGCTTTCTCCACTAGGTCGTTGATGATAGGCTCGATATAGATGTCCCACTTGTTCAGGATTAGTTTCTTGTTCTCCAGTTTCGAGATAGTCAGCAGTTTGTTCACGAGTGCCAATAGGTGCTCGGCCTCGTCCTCGATGATGCTGTAGTATTTCTCCTTGATCTGGGGCTTGTCGTCCACCTTGCCGCTATGAAGGAAGTGGGCACCCATGATGATGCTCGACAGTGGCGACTTCATGTCGTGTACCATCGCATACGAGAAGTCGTTGCGCAGTTCCGTCATCTGTTCCTGTTCGGTGATGAAACGTAGCAGTTGGATGATGATGATGGCGAAGAAGCCGAGGATGATGGCACTGATGAGGAAGAGTGGACTGAGTCGTCGGCCTAGTTCGGGGTAGGGGTTGTTGAGGGCGATACGGATGGCCTTCGACTGGTCGCGCCGGATGCTGACGGGCTTCGTCAACAACGACCACGATGTATTGCGGTCATTGTTCTGGCGCAACACCTTCCCTTCGGTATTCACCTCCTGGATGGTCACGTCGCGATTGATACGGGCCACACTCAATAGTGAGTCGACAAACAGTGCCACTGTGTCGAGCGAGATCTCAGAATGATACGTACGACTCAGCACATCGTTCATACCTTCCACCGATGAGGCTAATGAGAGGTTGCCACGAGCCTTTGGCAGACTCAGGGTGTCACCCATGGTCACGATGTCCGCACGCTGATAACTCTCATAGAACATCGCCCACGATAGTTGGTTTTCAGCCCGTTCGGTAATGTCCTTTGTCACCGAACGATAAGTCATCCACATATAGAGTCCCAACAGCAGCAATACCGCTATGGCACTCACTATCGACACATATTTATATCTGCTGGTATGCATATCAATTAGGGAACTCATACACCAGATACTGCATGTTGCTCTCGATGGGATAGTTAGTGAGTCGCCCAGATCGTGTCACAAACGACAGTATGCCATTATATAAGCCATTACCAAATGTGTATTGATCACCGTAGATGTTGATATAGTGAATACGACGGGCATCGTAGTTCAACAGCCGTTCTGCATCTAAGACAGGCATGCCGTCAATCAGCACCAGTGTTGGAAGAGTCGTATTGTAGGGGTCTTGTTCTTTACGGACAAACATTTGTGATACGCCATTGACCTTTCTGTGACTGACGCAACTCACATATTCGATTAGCACCTCACGGATGGTGTGAAACTGACGGTACTCGTCAAGATTATAGGAAAGATAAGGTTTGGTGCCAAGCACTGTTTCGTCATAGTCTAATGGTACGACTTCTTCTGCCGTGTCATCAGAATAATCACCTAGTTTTATTTCATGCTTGGCAGGTGCAATGGCAATCTGGTGCCGTTGCATGTCCAAGGAGCGTGCTTCCACCTCGCTGCGCTGGTAATGGAACAAGAGATGTGGGAGCCGTTTGGGGAGCAAGGTGACAAAAGGACTGATCATCTCGATAGGCAGACTCACGCCTGTGGATGATATAGCAGAGAGCACTAACGGTTGCTTGCCATGAATGCCGTAAGTGTAGAAGACGGCAGTGGAGTCATTCTCCATTTTCCCCTCAAAATAATGTATCTGCTTCCCTATGATGGCTAAGGAAGGGATTATCTGGCTGCTCTTGAAGGTATGGCCATCATAGGCGTTTTTTATACGGGCCTTGATGATATGGCCTTCCGTCTCGCGTACATCGGTATCCTTCACCAAAGTGGAAAAACTCGTCTCTTCACCAGTCTGCGGATAGCTCAGTGAGTCGGGATGTGTGATTCTGACCCATTCGATATCGTCGTCCTCGCTCTTGCGAAGGGGATTGACGACAGCGACAAGTTGTTGAGACACTTTAATGTTGTGGCGAGTATAGACTGACAATACATAATACCCGCTATGGAGGTTGGAAGGCAGTTCGATAATGCTAGTTCCCGCCCCCTCTTGAAGACTTACCACGACACCAGCCGCCAGACCATAAGTGTCGCACAGTTCTGCGTAGGCTATCAGGGTGTTGTCGGCTGTTACACTGACTTTCATCGCTTCACCGGCAAGATACCAGGTGCGGTCTGTTTCAATACTCGCGGCATAGGTACTCAAGGCAAGCACCATTGCGGCTATCAGTGACATTATTCTGCTATTCATCTTTATTGCTTTCATCATCATCTTCTTCTTGTGGCCAAAAATCGGGTTTTTCAATATACGCTCCTTTGAACCTGACATCGAGTTGGAAATCGTATGCCCATGCCGTCTTCACTATGAGAGCCCCATGATCATAGATTTCATCCCATTCGCACAGGTACATGCCTTTCTCCACCATCCGGCAACAATCTTCATCGCTTAAGTTTTCGAACCATTCGCGGGCATCATCTCGCTGAGGATAGTATATAGAGAAATCTTTGGCATTGAGGAAGAACCGGTATTCACTCGTATTCAACGAGCATCCTACGAAACCGATCACACGTTTGTTTGACGTGAGACAATGGATGTTGGTAGGCAGGGCAGACGGTTGTGGCGTGAACAGTCCTCCCATCTCTGAACCTGCCTGACGCCGTGCGAGTTCATACTCGTACTCTGCCTTCGTGATGGCACGTTGATATACGATACCGCTATACATGTAATAGACACGCTCATTGCTACGATCTATGTCGTACAGTTTGAGTCTCTGGATGCGTTGACCATCGTAATTGGTGCTGGCGCCAACCATGATCGTCGAGCCTGTTGCATCTTTCCATCCAACCTCAGGAAACAGGTTGTTCTTATAGACACGCTTCATTGTTTCTGTGTCGAAATACATGTGTGTCGAATAGTCGGAATGTACTTCCCATGTCTCATCGTATGTCCATGAATAGTAATTCGTCTGATCAGGATCAAAAGGCATGTCGGGAGTGATGAGCACATCGATACCGCTTTCCGGTGTGTCCTGCGTCCCACTTACGTCTGCGATAGCCTCGGTACGCAGAGGCTTCTGAGGTTCAGATTCATAGACCTCACCGTCATACTCGATATGCAGATAATACTCTGTGTCGGGTTTGAGGTCACCAATCCTGCAAGTGTAACATCCATTTTCTTGATTCGCCACGAACTCTGAGCCGTCGGTTCCGTATATAGAGACTCTTGCTCCCCATACCATGTTAGGTTCATAGGAAGAATTGACCCCCTGTGTATGTGACAGCGTAAACTTATTGATTCTGTTAGCACATATCGAGCCTTCAACAACAAGTAAGTTGGAGTCCTCGTCAGGAATGTCTGCTTCAAATTCTTCAATACAGCCCGACAGTGAAATGCCTACCATGAGACATAGCACAAAATATATCGTTTTTGTCAGTTTCATCATATCTTAGTTGAATCGTATATTAAGTGAGACATAAGGAATGGCAGTGCCAAACACAGAGAGTTTATATCCCTTTATATCCTCACCCTCGGTGACATAATAGACATTATAGGCATTTTTGCGTGCCAGAGCATTATATACACCTATGGAGAACGACGTGTGAAGGAAAGATGTCAACTTATGAGTCGGCTCTATATTAAACGCGAGGTCTAAACGCATATAGTCTGGGATACGGTAAGTGTTACGACCTGTATAGTATGGCATGTATTTCTGATTATACGAGTCGTAGTATTTTCCGGCAGGCAGTGTCGTTGGACGACCTGTGGCATAGTTGAAGTTGCTGGAAAGGCTGTATCTCTCGGTAAACTTAAAATTGAGCACTGCCTTCACCTCATGCGGTCTGTCATATTCGGAGGGGTACCAGTCGCCATCGTTCAGAGGCACTGCCACCCGCTTGTCATCCTGACGGAGCATGGAGCGCGCGAAGGTATAACTCACCCATCCATTCAACCTGCCTATAGGTTTCTTCGCCTGAAGTTCAACGCCGTATGCTTGTCCCTTAGTCGAGATTACGTCGGTTTCAAGGTGATGGTTCATCAACAGGACCGCCGAACTGCGGTAATTGAGATAGTCGCTAATATGCTTGTAATAGACCTCCGCAGAGAACTCGTACTTCTTGCCGGCAGTCTCATGGTAGATACCAGCAGCCACCTGCCAGCCATTCTGGGGCTTGATATTATAGTCGGAGAGTTTCCAGATATCCGTAGGCGACATGATGGAGGTATTCGACACCTTATGGATATACTGGCGCATTGTGTTGAAACCTGCCTTCAAAGAAAGGTTTTCTTTGAGGGCATAACGAGCCGACAGGCGTATCTCAGGTGCATGATAGGTCTTGATGATACCAGTCTCATGACGTGTCTCCAATAATGTTCCTTCTGCAGGAAGCTCACCGTCAGCATAAATATTCACGTCGCGAGGACCAAGTGCGTTGAACATAGAATAACGCAAACCGGCAGAAACTGTCAACTTCTCTGTAAGCGAACGCTCATAGTCAAAATATGCTGCACTCTCCAATGCCTTTTCTTTCTGTAACTGATCTGTCTTTATGCATGATTCCTTACCGATGGGTTCATACTTACCACCCTGCACATTGTAATGCTGTACGGAGAGACCATAAGAGAGAGATTCCTTTTCTGACAGACGCTGACGGATATGCAGTTTACCCCATATCTGGTCAATGCCGAAACTCAGTCGGGCTGCCATGGAAGCAGTAGCCCAGTCCTCATTGAAATAATCGTAGTGGTCGAGTCCGGCAGAAAACGTTGCTGTCGTCTTTTCATTCAGGATAGAACGCCACTCAGCAGAGATGTTACGGTTCTGATAGCCATAATTATCCTGTGAACTGAACGAGAACTTATCCTTACTCCAATAGCCAAACACCTTGAGACGATGCATATTATTGATTCTCCATGTCAGTACGCCCCCAAAATCATAGAAACTGGCAGAACCGTTTTTGTAACCACTGTCCTCTGGTAATTTCTTCAGAATCCAGTCGCTATATGTTGTACGACCATTCAATAGCAGCGACACATGATTCTTTACGACAGGTATCTCAAGATTTGCCTTACTGGTCAGCGCACCAATACTTGCCGAACCAGTTAGTTTCTGCATATTTGCCTCCTTCGAGGTCACTTTCAAGACGCTGCTTATCCTGCCTCCATATTCGACAGGAATACTTGATTTGAACAGTTCCACATCCTCAACCGCATCGGAGTTGAACGACGTGAACAGTCCGAACAGATGTGAAGGATTATATACTGTACCGCCATTGAAAAGTATCAGGTTCTGGTCTGTAGCGCCGCCTCGCACATTATAGCCGCTTGAAGCCTCGCCAACAGTAGTGACACCAGGCAGGGTGAGCACGATCTTCATGATATCCGACTCGCCGAAGGCTGATGGGATGTTCTTCAGTATCTGAGGCTTGAACTTCTCGGAACCCATCGTTATGCTGTTCACCGCCGACTGGCGTCCACCAACGACGACGATCTCGTCAAGTTCCTGATCATCGGAGATACTTGCCCTTGCTTTTTTCACGCCAGGCACCACATAGACTTTGGTCTTATCCGACCCCGCCATGGACAATGTATCGCTATCAAGAACGGGAATACCCGCCATGAGCATCTTATCGTCAATGAGTGTTGCAGAGGTTGTTGAAAGAACCTGACTGCTTCCTGCTACTTTTGTTGCGAATGTGGGGACCGTTGCGGATTCGGGGACTGGTGAGCCCTTCACGCTCCCAATCACTTTCGAAAGGCTTCTCTCCCGCTCACTCTTTGAGAAGGAAAGATGATTCTGCTTTGCAAACTGCTTGATCTGCTTTTTCTGTTCTGGAAAGAGTTTCATCACATCTGAGGCGCGCTTCACATGATACTTCTCTCCGTCAGGCGTGATCAGCGTATAATGCTCGTTGGTACTGAGTACCTTTTGAGATTTCTTCTCTCCAAAATAGTTTTCACCACTATAAACCTTCCATACACTATGATAAAGACGAATGCCATTGGCGCTTCCATCACAAAGCAGAGACGCAAATCGTGTGCTATCCTCCGGATCATGCACATATCTGTGACCATCCATCTCAAACCAGTCGATGTAATCTTGCTCAGGCAGGCAAAAAACACTTCCCACGGGAGAGAGGACAACAACTCTCTGCTTCAGTTGGTCAAAACGGAGTTGTACGTCGTCATAAACCACACCATACGGGCATAATCAGAAGCGGAGGAAAAATACTCCTGGGCTCCAACATGCTGTATGACTGCCATCATACAGGCAACTATCAACAATAACTTTTTCACTATTTCACTTTTCATTTCTTACATCAGTCCTTCGATGGGCAGTTTGGCCTCTTTCCTGTAGGCCAGTCCCGTCACCACACAACAGAGTTCGCCCTCCTGATTGGTGATGCGCACATCCACGTAGGGTATCTTATGGTGGTTATACACTTCCGTTGCCTCTGCTATCAGCGTGTCGCCAGCCTTGGCGCTGTGCAGGAACATGATATTGTTCTCAATGCCGAAGGTCAGTCCTGCGTGACTGTTCATCACAGCAGCCAACGCAATATCAGCCAGTGTGAAGTAGGCGCCGCCCTGACACACACCACCTGCATTCAGGTGCTCTGGCGTCACCACCAACTCCGCACGGGCATAACCTTCGCGTATCTCCTTCAATACGCATCCGCTATTCGCCGCAAAGCGATCGTTCTGCGATAATAACTCTTTTAGCGTCATCTCTTTTAGTTCGATTCGTCTGTGTTCTCTTTACGAGGGGCAAAGTTACGCATTATTTTCGAATTATTCTACCTATATAATACTTAGAACTTGAAAACCTTGCATGAAAACGGAAATAATTAACAAAGTTTCACCAAAACAGGGAGTGTGATTGTGAACAGACCATTCCAGAGTTTGAAAACCTTGCCTCAAATCTGGGGGAAGATTTTGCACGGTGTGCATAAACTTCTCCCAGTTTTTAGGCGGGTTTTTGAATTGTGGAAATGGTATTAACCAGTAATGGCACAGCCTTTTCCAACCTCTAGGAAGGAGGGACCAGAAGTGGGGGATGTAATTCTAAAACAAACTATGTTAGAAATAAACAATGGAGACGTTTCCTGAAATCAAAAAAGAAGAACTATCCCCGTGATTATATAACAAAGTTTTACCAATGAACGCGGACACCAAGGGGTAAAGTGATCTGAAGCGGGTGCTCTGTACGATACGACTGGATATCGCTGCCATCATCGAAGAAATATTGCAGGCTGGGTTCAATGTAGAATCCAAGATGAGGCGTGAAGTCGTATTGCAGGCCGAGTCCAAAGGTGGAAGACCATTGGATGGGCACATCAAGAGTAGTTTTTTTCTGGAAAGTATTGATGCCGTTGGCTTGATGAAGGGTGTTGACACGATTATGGATCGGCCATTCCAGCATGATACCCGCTGATGAGTAAAGGCTGAGGTGAGCCTTACTATACCATTGCCACCCTAACCGCAACGGAATGCCGAGATAGCGAAGCCGTTGCTGTTCTTGAATAAATGCTTGGGGGCTTCCGCTCGTACAGGTAGAGTTGAGTTGGGTGTAACTGAGACCAGTCTCTACAGATAGCCGTTTTGAGAGTAGGCGACTCAGCAGAATCTGAAGTGTAATAGGTAGTTTGTGCTCATAACGAGCCTTTATCTCTCCTCCATTGACAGAGGAATTCAGCGTTGCAATGTTCATAATAGAGCGAGTCTCAGCATCATACACTACAGTCGGAGCATCATTCAGATAATTATTATAGTCTATCCAGTTGTTGAATTGGGTGGTGATGAAGATATTGCTTGTGGCATTGAAACTGCCTTTGTCGATGGTGGCAGCGGCCTGATAGTCATCATGTCTACCCAACTGATTATTATAGGACAGGCTGATGTTCCATAATGATTCCTTGTTCTTGGTGGTTATGATAAACTCTGTATCGTCAGACGAGGGCAGGGGGATCTGCTGATAGATGAGGGTGTCTGACTTTAACTCTTTTTCCTCTTCCGTCTCAACGGCTTGGGCCATCTCTGTTAGAGTGTCGATAATTTCCTTTATAGGATAATATGGTTTAGTATCCGTCGTATGGATAGATAGTATTGAATGTTGTTTTGTTCGTGCCGTGCGGTCTTTATGTCTGTCCAGTATGGACTCTTTGTCCGTAAGGTGCGAACTGGTTTTTGTTAACGTACTCTTTTTTGTCGCCGTTTGCTGAGCTGTTGGTACCAATATGTCTGGATTCTCCTTGTTCAGGAACTGCCAGATGGCAGTTGGTATGGCAATCAGCAACAAGATGAGTACCCACAATTGTTTGATAAGGTGACGCAACATCTTCTTAGCGTGGGAGAGTTGTGAGGAAGATGAGTGAGGCGCAATGCCTAACAATTCACTAATCTCCTGATGTGAGAGACCCTCGAATACGGAGAGTCGGAACACCTGCTGATAGCCCTGTGGCAGTTGGGCTACAAGTGCTTGCAATTGTTCGTAGTCCGGGGTAAGATGAGTCTCAGTGGTCTCAGGTTTCTCTTGGACTAATTGTTGGAGAGTAGCCTGTTCCTTATCTGCACGAAGACGATAGTGATAGCCAACGCTTCTGACTATCGATGCCATCCACGACTCAAGTTTTTCTGGATCCTCAAGTCTGTCGAGTGAAGTTAGGATGATGACAAAGGAATCTTGTAACAGGTCTTCCGCTACATCATCCTCCCTTGCATATTGTTTACAGATACTCAGGAGTTTTGGCTTGTATTGCTGGTAAAGCAGGTGCAAGGCATGATTATCGTCTGCCTTGCACCTGCTTATCAGTTCTGTAGCCTCCATCGTATGTCAGCCTGTCCTCGCCTGCTCTATTCTGAGTAGTTATTGATGTAGGTGGCTTCTATTCCATAGCAGGTGACCTCTGGGGGACAGTCTTTTATGACCTGAGTAATGTTTCCATACATGAAACCTGACAGGACGACGTGCTTTCCATCATATTTCTTCAGATCGTCAGTGTTCAGATATCCCCATATATAATAGCGTTTTTGTCCGCTTTCCATGTAGTCGTTTCTGTTTTCACGGTTCGCATCATAGTGGAGGATGCCCGTCAGGCCCTTCAGTAAAGGTGCTGCTGAATAGATGCACGTCCAGTCGGTGGCATCTAGATAGATGATGTCATCCTGTTTCTCCCATTCGTCATACTCAATCTGTCTGCCGTCGTCATGATAGTAGAGGCATCCGATGCATGAACTCAGTATGTCGTCGAAGTAATAGATGGTCTCACCCTTGAGTTTTCCTTGGAAAATCTTGTATCTTCCGAGTGTGGCATCTCTTTCACTCCAACCCTGTACGCCCTTCTGCATCCATTCTGGCAGTTCGGTGATATCTACCAGTCTGACAGGAATGTCGTCAGTACCAAAGGCTGTACGGGTAACCCCGCTCTCTGCTTTCACCGACATATCTTTACTCCAATCGTCAGCATCACTTACATCTTTATTCCAATCGTCAACATCACTATTGGAGCATGCTGCCATCAGCGTCATGCTACAAACTAAAGAAAGAATGATTCTAATTGATTTCATACCTTATTATATTATGTTGCAAATTTAATTCTTTTCATTTATATAGTGTCACAAGGAACCAAAAGACTGCATGGAGAGGGCTGCTTTTTATGGTTTATTAACGCCGAAATCACATTTAACCTAAAGATAACATACAAATAACTTAAAGTTTTTGTAGTTTATTCTACCTTTGCAGCGTCTAAAGGACAAAAGAACTTAGAAAAATTAATGTTGAACAATTAAAAAAAATAAGAGTTATGGAATCAATTATCACCGCAGCAACAGTACTTGCAATGTACTTCAACGCTATCAACAGCAACGACGTGAACTATATGTATAACGGCGACATCGAGGATGGCAAAGTAAACAAGATTGAAGTCTACGAGCGTAACGACAACCAGCAGATGGAGCAGAAGATGGAATACTGCTATGAGTACGACGAGCAGGGTCGTCTGACTAGCAAGGAGATGCTGAGTTGGGACGAGGCCAAGAAGGACTGGGTAAAGAACAGTCGTCTCACCTATAAATATTATAAGAACGGCTACAACGTGGAGGTGAGTCACTGGAATGCAGAGAAACAACAGTACGACCTGCCCCAGGAGGTGACACTCTATCGCTCGAAGGCTCCCAGTCTGACAACAGTGAAGACCTACCGGATGAACGAGACGCAGGACAATATGTATCTGACGAGTAGTATGCTGGTAATGGAGCCGCTCGATGACCGTCTGCTCGCTGCAGAATAAGATTCCCCAAACTCTCTCAATATAATATCAGCCGCCATGCATGGGTAATCATGTCTGGCGGCTTCTTTCTGGGATATGGGATTATGGCAAAAGTAGCATTGTTCGACCCAAGGGAATTTTTTTATATACGATTTTGTACAATTATACAAAAATGCGTTACGCAAATTTGTATAATTTGAAAATTCTTCGTATATTTGCACCCGAAAGGTGAATTAAAATAATAGTAAGATAATGAAGAATCCATTTCTAACCTATGGTTATAACGGACCTGAGTACTTCTGCGACAGAGTGGAAGAGACCAAACGCTTGACATCGCTGTTGGTGAATGGCAATCACGTAGCCTTGATGTCACCAAGAAGAATGGGTAAGACAGGACTTATCCGTCATTGTTTTGCCCAACAGGAACTGCAAAAAGACTATTATCTGTTTCTTGTGGATATCTATGCCACCAAGTCATTGTCCGAATTGATTTATGAATTGGGAAGGGTGATCCTTTCCGTTCTGAAATCGAAAGAGCGAAAAGCCTGGGAACGTTTTATACAGATTGCAGGGTCACTGCGAACAGGTATCACACTTGATGCTTTAGGGCAACCGAGTTGGAATCTTCAGATAGGGGATATACAATCGCCAAAGGTGTCTCTTGATGAGATTTTCCAATATCTGGGTTCTGCAGACAAGCCTTGCATTGTTGCTATCGATGAGTTCCAAACCATCATGGATTATCCAGAGCAGAATGTAGAAGCCTTATTACGGACCTATATTCAAGATTGTAATAATGCGAGGTTCATCTTTTCAGGATCAAAGCGTCATATGATGGGCGAGATGTTCTCATCGCCAGCCAGACCATTTTATCAAAGTGCTTCATCATTATCCTTGAAACCGATTCCACTTGATTCATATACTTCTTTTATCAGAAATCATTTTGAACAAGGCGGGATGATGATAGAAGCAGAAGCCATCAACTATATATATGAGAAGTTTGAAGGTACTACATGGTACATACAAAAGATATGCAATGAACTATTTGCTATGGCTGAACAGGATAATCCTTGTAGTATAAAAGATGTGGATGTGGCTATCAACTATGCTATAGAAGAAAAAGACGACACCTACCAGGATTTACTGGCAAGACTATCTGCCAAACAAAAAGCATTGCTCATAGCATTGGCCCACGCTGGCAAGAATGTTCAGCCAACGAGCGGAGAGTTCATCAAGAAATACCATCTTTCATCAGCTAGTGCAGTACAAAGATGTTTGTCTGCCCTTCAAGAAAAAGATATCATCACAAACCATAATGGGAATTACTATATCTACGATTATTTTCTTTATTACTGGTTGACAAGGAACTGAATAAGGCTTGAGTCACCTTTCTAATTATTAATTATGGTACACGTGTGGAAGTTTAACCTAAAGATAACATACGTTTTGCATATCGTTAGGAAAAAAGTCCGTATCTTTGCAGCCGAAAGGTTAAATCAACTAATTGATGAAATTATGAAACTTAGAAAACTTTTCGTAGCAGTCGCACTGCTCACAGTAGGATTCGCATCGGCACAGCAACAGATGCAGATGCCGGAGATTCCCGTCGACAAGGATGTCCGTATCGGTAAACTCGACAATGGACTGACTTATTATCTGCGTCACAACAACACGCCAGAGAAGAAGGCTAACTTCTACATCGCCCAGCGCGTGGGTTCCATCCAGGAGGACGACTCGCAGCAGGGTCTGGCTCACTTCCTTGAGCACATGGCTTTCAACGGCTCTGAGCACTTCCCCAATGGAAAGATGCTGGAGTATTTGCAGACCATCGGTGTGCAGTTCGGACGTAGTCTGAATGCCTACACCTCGATTGACCGTACGGTGTATTACATCGCTGATGTGAGCACAGAGCGCCAGAGTGCCCTCGATTCCTGTGTCCTCGTGCTGAGAGACTGGTCGAGTGGTATCACCGCCGAGCCGGCAGAGATTGAGAAAGAACGCGACGTGATCCACAACGAGTACCGTATGAGGAACTCGCCCACTCAGCGCATGATCGAGCGTGCCCTGCCGACACTGTTCCAGGGTTCAAAGTACGGCTACCGTATGCCTATCGGTAAGATGGAGATCGTGGACAACTTCAAGCCCGAGGAACTCATCGCCTATTATAAGAAATGGTATCGTCCCGACAACCAGGGTATCATCATCGTGGGTGACATCGATGTGGACTATACCGAGAACCTGATCAAAAAGATGTTCGGCGACATCGTGGTGCCTGCAGATGCAGCAAAAGTCATCGACGAGCCTGTTCCCGACAATGAGAAGGCCATCTACGTATCTGAGAAGGACAAGGAGCAGCAGTACTCCATCCTCATGCTTTCGATGAAGCGTGACCCCATCCCAACAGAATTGAAAAAGACGGCTGCTTATCTTGTGCAGGACTACCTGAACGACATGGTTTGTGCTATGTTCAATGCCCGTTTCTCTGAGATTCAGCAGCAGCCCGATTGTCCTTTCATCCAGGCTCAGGCTCAGGATGGCAACTTCCTGCAGTTGGCCCGTACCAAGGATGCCCTCATGCTGGTTGGCGTGGCTAAGGAAGGTAAGGACATCGAAACCTTGCAGGCTGTGGCCCGTGAGGGAAAGCGTGCCCACGACTTTGGTTTCACTGCTACGGAATATGCCCGTGCCAAGGCTGACTATATCAGTGCCTTGGAGAAGGTCTATACCAATCGCGACAAGCGTAAGAACGAGGAGTATGC
>CACZVE010000003.1 GCA_902784565.1 uncultured Prevotellaceae bacterium | reverse complement strand
ATAGGAAGCAGATAGTTTTTATGCTCCCAATTGTAAAGAGTCTTTCTGCTGATAGACAGTCTGTCCAAAACTTCGTTTGAAGTTAGCAGGAATTCACCTTTCCCGTTTACGACTTCAGACTCTAGTATGCGCCTGGCTTCATTTACCGTTTCTTTGATGGTTTTCTTCAAATCATCTGCACTGATAAGAAGTAATGTACCACCTCTTTTTTCAAGAATGTCTTGAATTGCTGAATCTCTTTCTATCATAACTACAATTACTTATTAAACTGTAGTTGCAAAGTTACAAGGTTTTACCCAATTATACAAATTGTCTTCCGTGACGATCGGAATAGTGTGTGTAACATAATACAACCATCCTATTCAAGCATGTTCACTAAGTTTTGCTTCAACTCATCGTCGATAGCGCGATACCTCAAAAATGCCTTGGATCCTTCTTTGTGACCAGAGAGTTTTCCTATCAAATTTGGATCTTGTACCTTTTTATAGAGATTCCCAATAAATGTCCTTCGTGCAAGGTGGCTACTTGCAAGTTCGTTTAGGGGATGTTGTTCCTCTTTCCCTGTCGTCGAGTTCCATACTGTTACAATTCGAGTTATGCCACACAAAAGGAAGATATTTTTAATGGAGTCATTGTATTTCTGTGCAGATATGAACGGGAGCAATCTCTGGTCAGTTGGATTCTTGGCTTCATATCGCTTCAATATACTCTTCGCTGTTTCATTTAGAGGAACCTCTATGGAATCCAGGCGGTCATGACTTGTCTTATGTGGAATGTAGCTGATCTTCCCATTTATAAGGTTACTTTTGGTGAAATGAATAAGATCTCCCACACGACATCCTATCATACACTGGAATATAAAGATATCACGTTGCTTTTCCAATTGAGGAATTGAAGATTCCTTGATGCTTGTTTTTTTATCGTCTGGCAATTTCTCCCAGGCATCGTGCAAGTCCGTTTCGTATATCTTGGTCCGCTCTTCAATAGTTATATAATAAGGTGTACCATAGACAGGAGATTTCTGCTCATAACCTGCATACGGGTCAGAACTGATAAGCTGCTCCTTCATTGCCCATTTAATGAATGTGCGGAAACGTTTCATGAGCTTGGCTATAGTATTCTCTCCTCTGAGCTGGGGTGTCCTTCCTTCAGGTATCTCTTGGTATATAACTTTATAGACCTTATGTTTTACTATCTTATACTCGTTGCGGATAAAATCCTCAATCTCGCGTATGGTCTCAACATTAATTGTGTCAAAGTCAAATTTCCATTCTGCGCCATTCGTAATTGTCTTGTAGAGTTGGAAGCGTTTCAACATTCTAATCATTGTGACATAGTTTTTATTGTCACTTTCCGGGTAATTCTTCACCTCAAGGAAATACTCAAACTGATTAAAGAAATCACGGTCTCTTGTTCCCATTTCCGCTTTGTAGTTTTCGGGATGCAATTTCATATCAACTAGCAGCTCAAAACTTTCGCTTGTCAATGTGTCCTTGTTTTCTGCTTCTTGATATGCAGTTTCAAGTGTGGTCTTCATTCTCCTGATTGATTCATCGAATAAGACTCTATCAATAGTCTTAAACAAAACCTTGGCTTTAATACATTCTCTTTTTGCATCCCAAACTGCAGGATCAACAAGAATGTCTGACTTGTAGAACAACTGTATTTTCCGTCCATCGCTCACCCTGAAGCGAACGGCCACTTCTTTTTCGATCTTTTTCTTGCTCGAAGATACTCTGATAAATGCTTTTACTGATGCCATATCGAATAGTTTTTTTTGTTAATGGACTAATAAATCGGTTGTGCAAATTTAGAAAACTTGCACAACATGAACGAATTCCAATTCCCAAATCTTCTCTTCTGTTACATTTTTTTAAGACCGAAAAAATGTGTAATTCCGTTCTAGAATCCCCTGTATTATAAGGATTTCGGATTGATTTTCAAGCGTATAAAAGACCAATCGTAAAGAAAAATTTTGAAGGGTAATAAAGTGCAGTAATCCCGACATTTAAGAAAAGGCTGAGAATCGAGAGATTTTCGGTCTTTTTTCTTTTTATGTGCTTTCTGTGAGATTCTTTTTCCATACTTCTTGTTTTTCTCGCATATTTTTGTTACTTTTGCGGTCGAAAAAAGATTATCTATGAAAAAAATAGTGTTTGTGATGTTTGCCGTCATGGCAATGACATCATGTGGTAACAAGACGAAGGAGAGCAACGTTCGTCCAGACAGTGCGGCTTCGGATGCCGACAGCACTGTCGTCAATGAGGTATCTGACACACTGTACACCGTCGAGGCTGTCGAGAAACAAGTGAATGCCGTCTATGACTATTGGAATGGGCTACGGGAACACTACGACGAGAATAAACCCTCTGTCGACGATCTTTTCGGTAGCAAGGAGTGGCAACGTGTTCGGGAGGAAGTGGCGGCCATCGACCGTGAGTGTGAGTGTGGCGGATTCTTCGACTTCGGCGATGAGGGTCCTTTGGATCCCTGGACCTACGACTGTTATGAAGGGTATGTCAGTGCCAACGACATTCAGGTGAATCTGCAACCAGACAGCACGGCCGAGGTGCGATTCCTGGTGAAGGATGCCGTCACCATCAAAGGCATCCCCATGCGTTGGCTGATGCAGGTGGAGGATGGTCGGTGGCGTGTCGCTAACATCTTCTTCGTGAAAGATGACAACTTCGACATCCTGATGAACATGCGTGCCTATGCCGATGACAGCAAGTCCAACGAGACTCCTCCTGTCACAAACCTCTCTGATTACGCAGAATAAGATTATTTGATGATGCCCGCTGTGGTGACCTTGATACGGGTGGGTTTACCGTTGTTGAAGAAACGGGCGGTAAAACGGCCCTCCTCGTCCAGACGGGCATTCGGGTTCCAGTAGAGTGTGCGCCGGTGGTCCTGCAAGTCGGCAGACAGGGGCCGCTGGCTGTAGTCAGGATGGTAGAAATCATCCGGCTCGTACATCCCGTCGAGGATGATACGGCGGTCCTTGTAGGTATAGCGCTTGGTATCGTCGGGCATCAGTACATAGTCGAGGATGACGTCAGCCACGGTACTCTGCATCTCGATGTGCTTGTCCTCATTGCGCAGTTCGAAGTCGGTGAACAGGCGCATCTCCCACTGGCGGTTCAGTTTCGAGTTGTCGAAGACCCACATGTCGCTCTTGAATGGTGCTGCCACAACCCATTCGGAGTCTCTGTCGGGCGAGGGGGCGGTAGGTCCTGGATCGTAGTTGCGGTAGAAGATGTAGGGTCGGTACTCCTGATCGTTGAGGCGTGCCTGCACCTGCATACGACGGTCGCTGTTGTAGTTGCCTAAAAGAGCCATGCTCACCTGTACGGGGAATTGTCTGGCGTCGTAGTATCCGAAGGAGAGTCCTCTGTCTGTGACGATATTGTAGAGATCGTAGGTGTCGAAGACATAGGCGGGCTTGGAGTAGTCGATGGCATGGCGCCCACGGTGTTTGCGACCTTTCACCTGAATGTCTTTCAATGTCTGGTCCATCTTTGAGAGACGGGCCGTGTCGGGTAGGGTGTAGTCGTCGAAGTCAGTGCCTTCGGCCCATTCCGGCACGTGGCACTGATAGAAGTCATATTTCTCTGCGAAGACGGGGAAGAAAAGGTCTCTCTTGACGTAGTAGTCGGGCAAGACGGTCTCGTCGAGCATGCCTTTGTACTGGCGTTTCTGTTGCTGCTTCTCGCTGAGGTTGGTACGGTGGGCCCTGAGGAAGAGGATAGCCCTGCCGTAGTAGGGTGGGACGCTGAAGGAGAACTGTCCGGAATCGTCGGTCTGCATCTCTATGGTGGCGATGTCGTCCTCGAAGACCAGTTCTCCGACGACAGTCACCTGTCTCTTCAGTCCCTTGTGGTCGACGCCGAATTCGGGGTCGTCGATAGTCTGTGGACTGCTGGTGTCCTGCACATAGACAGCCGTGCCCACCTGTTCCACCTCGATGGTGCCGTTCTGTGTCTGTGCCACGAGACCGTCGGGCGTGGTGGCCTGATAGCGGTTCATGCCCTGTACCCTTTCCTCTCCTTGTTCTATTTCCGTGTTACTGTTGGTATTGGCATCTGCGAGATCTGGATCGTAATTGAAGATACCCACGGGCCAGTAGTGTACCTCACCCGGTTTGACCTCGATGATGTTGGGAGTGGGGTAGACGCCGCCTTCTACGGTTATTGTCTGTTCGGGTTGGTAGCGCAGGGGTGTGCCGCTGGTGATCTCCTGATAGTCATAGCGTCGCCAGCCCTGAACCATCATCAACAGGTCGAGGGCACGACGGTGCTCTTGGTCGTCCGACTCAAAGTAATAGTCGGGGTAGGCGATGAAACCCTTCAGTTCACTGGAGAGCAACAGATCGGTGACGATATTCCCTGTGTCGTAGGTCAGGTCTTCGTTGGCGCCGTCACGGACGGAGATGGAGATAAGCCGTGTCTCCGGCGGTGCCTGGAAGTCAAGACGAATGGAGTCGAAGGGCTCATACTGACTTTGCATGCCGCTGACGGTGATGGGGTTCAGGTCGTAGTCGTGGTGGTTGACGAAGAACAGACGGTCTGCCAACAGACGACCTTCCTCATCGAAGACCAACAGGTCGTTGACGCCTGTAGGCAGTTGGGAAGTGTCGAGAGGAATCTTTCCGCTGCCGTTGATGGTCTGAAAGGAACGGAGCACTCCTCGGCAGAGGATGGCCAGACCGTATGACTGGTTGTCGGGGAGTCCCCGTAGGGTGATGTCAGCAGTGGTGTTTTTTTTGTTGGTTTCGAAATGTACGGCACAGCCGGCACGCTCGACCTTGGGCAGGTCGAAGGTGTAGTTCTTCCCGTGATAGGTAAACGAGGCCTCGGCCCGTTCACCGTTGGGAACGGTCAGGTAGAACAGTCCTCTGCCCTGATGTTCCGGACGGATACGAATGGTTCCAGACTTGTCACTCACTTCCACCACACCATCGATGTCGATATGCTGGCCTTCCTCGTCTAGTACCTCAAAGGCCACGGCACAACGGGTGTCGGCAATCAGGTGTCCGCCCTCGGGGTAGAAGTGTACCTCCAGTCGTTCCTTCTCTTCCTTCTCGATACGGGTCTTCGGACGACTGACGATATATTTCTGGCTGTAGTCGCCTAAGGAGTCGGGACGTTCATAGACAGGAAACACACGACTCCACACCGTACCGAACTGTCGGAAAAAGTCGCGTGCCATATCACTGTTGTAGAAATATTCACGATCCTTGCGCCCGTAAGGATGTTCCGTCACCCGGAAGTTCAGCATCCATCGGGTATAGGCGCGTATCTCATAATAGCCGGAATAGAGGGAGTCCATCAGCACGAAGTTACCGTCGCTATAGCCATCAGGCGATACGATGATGTTCTCGCGCTTCACCACCAGACCGTCAGGCGACACGAGTTCCACATAGAGTATGCGGCTCATGTCGCTGTAGGTCAGGCTGTCGGCACGCACCACGTACGACTTGTACCAGATGGTGTCGCCCTTGTAGTAGGATGTGTTGTCGAGGTGCAGATACACCTTTTCCTGAACGGGTGCATCCTTCAGGATCTGCGCAATACTATCGAGTTTAGACTGGGCCGAAGCCGTGATGCAGCAGAAGAGGGCAAGGAATAGTGACGGCTTGATCATTTATCGGATGACGGCCTTCTTGACTTCCTTTCCGTTTCTGATGATGTAAAGACCTCTGCTGAGTGACTTACCAGCGGGCAACTGTCGGCCGTTCAGGTCGTAGATGGCCTTGGCACCGAGTCCTTCGACCTTGATACTGCTGATACCCGTAGCGGCATATTCCATGACGGCATCCTTGTCGAAGTCCTGTGAGCCACCGGTGAAGTTGACACTACCGTCGGCTTTGATGACCTTACCGCCACACTGGAGGATGGAGAGTACACCGTCTTCCATATAGAAGTTACCGGTATTCTCGTCGTCATGATCGGCAGTGGTTGCTGTGGGGGTGTCGCCCTTGAGCTCCACCTGGATACCGTCGTCGTCTGCCGTGATGATATTCAGTGTACCGCTCTTCATCAGGAAATACTCCTTACAGTGGATGCCGTCCTTCTTGGCACTGACGATGGTCAGGTTCAGGTTCTTTACCTCAATATATTCTTTGCTGTAGATGGCATGCTTGTAACTGCCTGCGACGGTGAGTGAACCCTTGCCCTGAAACTCCGTGTGTCCCTTGCAGTGGATACAGCCGTTCAGGTCGTCGGTATATTCCTGTCCGTCAGTCAGGGTGTTCTCCGTACCTTTCTTGGCACTGATGGCCACACGCTTACCGTTCTGGATGTTAAGAGCCGGTCCGCTGAGGTTGGTCAGCGACAGTCCGGCGAGTTCGATGGTGGTCTTGTAACCGCCTTCGAGATAGAACTCACCGTCGGCGGAAACGCCGGATAGGTTGTAGGTGATCTCGCCAACCTTGTCGTTGACAGCGTTGCTCTGGATGAGTTTGACGTGTGCGCCCTCGCTCTGGTCGGTGATATAACTGCTGATATTGTCGGCTACCGTGACAGTGGCCTCCGAGCCGTTAAACACGACCTCTACCGTATTATCATCAACGGCATTCACGGCGAGCGTCGCCATGAATGCCGTGATGATGACAAAAAATCTCTTCATGCTGATTAGATTCCCAGTGCTTTCTTAGCGCCGTCGGCAGCCTTGTCAACAGCATCGTTGGCAGCACCCTTGGCAGCATCCTTTACTTCGTTGGCCTTGTCCTCGACAGCCTGCTTGCCAGCCTCTACAGCGTCGGCAGCAGCGTCCTGGGCAGCGTCTACGGCATCACCGGCAGCATCCTTGGCACCCTCTATAGCCTCCATCAGACCATTGACCACAGCGTCGGCAGGAGCAGCGGTAATAGCAGCAAGAGCAGTCTGAACAGCAGCGTTCTCACCAGCGAAAGCCTTGATCTTCTCGGCATTCTCCTTCAGGAAGTCCTGAACCTTGGCAACATACTCCTTGGCAATCTCAGGATTGGAGCCGATGATCTCCTTGATCTTCTCCTGTACGGTGGCGAGCACCTCCTGGAACTTGTTGGCATCCTGAGCCTCGATCTGTTCTGTCAGAGCACTGATGCTGGCAGAAGCCTCTTCTTCAGCGTCGAACACAACTTCTTCAGCGGCAGCCTCGGCGGGAGCCTGAGCCTTGTTACCACAAGATGTGAAACCGATGGCGAACATAGCCATCACTGCGAACATAATTTTTTTCATAATGTTTTCATTTAAATGATTAAAAATGTGAACTGTCTATTCTCTCAAATTGATTTTCGGCAACAAATTTAGGGTATTTTCCATTAACTTGTTCATTCTTTTTGCGGTTTTTAACTTTTTTCTTACTTTTGCAAGCGTTTTCAAGATAATTAACAGACTATGACGACTTTAGAGTTTAAGCCGAAACTGTTTTCCACGTTGAAGAATTATAGTCGGAAACAGTTTACGACCGATTTGCTGGCGGGTATCATTGTTGGTATTGTCGCTCTCCCGCTGGCCATTGCCTTTGGTATTGCCTCAGGCGTTACGCCCGAGAAGGGTATCATCACTGCCATCGTGGCCGGACTGATGGTTTCACTCTTCGGTGGATCGAAGGTCCAGATCGGTGGACCGACGGGTGCTTTCATTATCATCATATATGGTATCATCCAACAGTATGGCTTCGAGGGTCTGACCATCGCCACCCTGATGGCAGGTGTGTTCCTCATCCTGTTTGGTATCCTGCACCTGGGCACCATCATCAAGTACATTCCCTATCCGATTGTCGTGGGCTTTACCTCGGGTATTGCCCTGACCATCTTCACCACACAGATCAAAGACCTGTTGGGACTGACGATGACGCAGGTGCCTTCCGACTTCATCGAGAAATGGATTGCCTATATCGGGTCTTTTTCCACCATCGACTGGTGGAGTGCCGGGGTAGGAGTGGGGTCAGTGGCTGTCATCGCCCTCTGGCCGAAGATTTCCCGTCGCAGTGCGGTGGGGAAACTGCCTGGCAGTTTGATTGCCATCATCGTGATGACCATTGCCGCCCTGTTGCTGAAACACTATATGGGTGTCACCTCCGTAGAGACCATCGGCGACCGTTTCTCAATCTCGAGTCAGTTGCCGGGGGCCCAGGTGCCTGAACTGACATGGAAGGTTGTCAAGGGCCTTGTGTCGCCAGCCATCACCATCGCCATCCTCGGTGCCATCGAGTCGTTGCTCTCTGCTACCGTGGCCGATGGTGTGATCGGTGATCGCCACCATTCGAACACGGAACTCATCGCACAGGGCTTTGCCAATCTGGCTTCGCCCATCTTTGGCGGTATCCCTGCCACAGGCGCCATCGCCCGTACGATGACGAATATCAACAATGGCGGACGTACTCCTGTGGCTGGTATCATCCATGCGGCCGTGCTGTTGCTGATCTTCCTCTTCCTCATGCCGTTGGCGCAGTATATCCCCATGGCTTGTCTGGCCGGTGTACTGGTCATCGTGAGTTATAATATGAGTGGCTGGCGTTCCTTCACCTCCATCATGAAGAATCCCAAGAGCGATATCATCGTACTCTGGGTGACGTTCCTGCTGACGGTCATCTTCGACCTCACCATCGCCATCGAGGTGGGACTCATCTGTGCTTGTCTGCTCTTCATGCGCCGGATGGCAGAGACCACCGATGTCAAGGTCATCAGCGACGAGATCGATCCTGCCGAGGAAGACAGCGACTTCCAGATGGGTAACCTCGAGCACCTGACGATTCCTGAGGGTGTGGAGGTCTATGAGATCAACGGCCCCTATTTCTTCGGAGCAGGTAACAAGTTTGAGGAGATCATGGGTGCCTTGCGCCACCAACGACCGAAGGTACGTATCATCCGGATGCGAAAAGTGCCGTTTGTTGATTCTACAGGTATCCACAACCTGACGAACCTCTGTCTGATGTCACAGCAGGAGGGTATCCAGGTGGTGCTCTCGGGTGTGAATCCTACCGTTCAGGCTGTGCTCCATAAAGCTGGTTTCGACACGATGCTCGGCGAAGACAATATCTGTTCGCATATCAATATCGCGTTAGATCGTGCCCGTCAACTGGTATAAAGGTGAAAGGGTGAAAAGGTGAAAAAGTTAAAAAACAACAAGGCGTAGCATTTTTTCACCTTTTCACCTTTTCAATTCTCACCTTTTTTGTATCTTTGCGGCATAAAACCATATTAACTCATAAAAACTATCAAGATTATGAAAGCAAAACGAATGCTCTGTCTGGTTGCAGCCGTTATGTCGCTGACACTGGCGAATGCCGCTTCCCGTATTCTCGAAGACGGTGGAACAGGCCCCTACAAGGCCATCATGCAAGATGATCCTTCCTTGGCGGCTCACACCATCTTTGTTCCCCAGGATCTCTCTAAATTTGGTAAGAACAACCCCCTGCCTGTCTTGGTGTGGGGTAATGGTGCCTGCACCAACTCCCCTTGGGAACATGTGAACTTCCTCAACGAGATAGCCTCTTACGGTTATATCGTGCTGGCTACAGGTTTCATTCCGATGGACGATCAGCCCTATCGTGGTCCGATGTCCACCACAGAACAACAGATAGAGTCGATGGACTGGATCATCGCGCAGAATGCCGACTCTAAGTCACCTTATTATAATAAGATTGATGTGAAGAACATCTGTGTGGCAGGCATGTCGTGTGGTGGTCTGCAGACCCTCTTTAACTGTGCCGACCCCCGTATCAAGGCCCTGATGATCTGTAACAGCGGTCTTTTCAGCGCCGATAATGCCGGTAGCGCCGTGGGTGGTATGCCTATGCCCCCGAAGTCGAAACTGAAGGAGATCCATACGCCTGTCATGTACCTTCTCGGTGGTGAGACAGACATCGCCTATGGCAATGGTATGGACGATTTCCATCGTATCGACCATGTGGCCGCCTGCGCTGCCAACTTCCCCGTAGGTCACGGAGGCACCTATCGCCAGCCTCATGGCGGTGAGTTCTCTGTGGTGGCTCTCGCGTGGCTCAACTGGCAGTTGAAGGGCGACAAAGAGGCCGCCAAGATGTTCAAGGGCAAAGACAACGAACTGTCCAAACGCAAAGACTGGACGCTCGAAAAGAACGCTCTTATGGAATAAATAAAAAACTGAAGTGAACCCAGAACGTTTCTTTCTTTTCTAGGCTATCACTAGGGCCAGGCCCCGTGATACCCTATGTACGTTGTGTAGGAATTACTGCTCGATGTTCTGAATCTTCGTGTCACCGGGCTTGAAGAGCAGGCCTGTACATTTGGTGGCATCGGCCTTGTAGGACTTCCACTCTATCTTGTTCCAGTTGATCTGGTCGGTGCGCTGGGCTAACGGGGCATGGGGGATAAGGCTACCGTCACGCACAAGGATGATGGCAGGTATTTTACCAGCCTCGATGGTCTGATAGCCACTATTGTATACTTTACCACTCTGATAATCAATCCACATACCCTTCGGCAGATAGACCTCACGGCTGTTGCCACTCTCCAGTAATGGGGCTACGAGCATCTGAGAACCGAACATATATTCATCCTCGACATACCAGGCGCCCTGATCGTGCGGGAACTCCACCAGTAAGGCACGCACCATCGGCAGTCCGCGTTCAGAACAATCCTTGGCCTGGGCATAGACATAAGGCATCAACTTATACTTCATCTCAGCACACTCACGGAAGGCATCGGTGAAACTCTCCGAGATGAGCCAAGGCTCCGTAGGAGGCGCACCATGAGCCCTGGTGTGACTGGAGAGAAAGCCAAAGGGCAGCCAGCGACGGTAGATATCTTCAGGCGAAGCCGTCACAAAACCACCCATGTCGTGACTCCAGAAAGAGAAGCCACTGAGTCCGAACGACAAGCCACCACGCAAATCGCCCAGCATACCTATATTATTAGTGGCAGCATCGCCACCCCAGTGCAGGGCGTAACGCTGAGAGCCCGCCCATGCCGAACGCGCCCAGATAATGCCCTCGCCAGGATGATTACGCTCCACCACCTCCCAAAGCGCCTTGTTATAACGCAGGGGATAAAGGTTATGCTCGTAGAGTCCTCCCTTGCCACTATGGTAGAAGCCATTATAAGGAGCCGCCTCGCCAAAGTCGCACTTGATAGTCGATACTCCTTGCTTCATCAGGCCCTCGATCTTCTCCTGATACCAGTTGACGGTCTCGGGATTCGAGAAGTCAAGGATAGCGTCTTCTACAGGCATGCCACCAGTAGCATTCACCACATGCAGTTCCTTCTCGATGATCTCAGGGAAGAAACGGTTCTTCGGTGTGAAGTAAGGCAACTGCCACAGACAGGTGTGAAATCCATCCTTCGAGAGTTGTTTCAGCATCTTCATAGGATCCTCAAAACGATCCTTGGCAAACTGATAGTCGCACTGCCAATCGACACCGAACCAGCCTGTATCGAAGTGAATCACGTCAGAGGGAATCTTGTGTGCACGCAACTGACGGGCAATCTCAAGTCCCTCCTCTTGCGAGAAATAGGTGATGCGGCTCATCCACGTACCGAAACTCCAGAGGGGGAGCATCGGCGACTTGCCCGTAATCTCGGTGTATTCATAGAGGATATCCTTCGGTTCACCAAAGAAGACGAAGAAGTCCATCTGTTCATCTGCCATAAAGAGTCTGTCTGCACCAATATATGAGGCACCAAAGTCACAAGTCACAGGGGCTGAGGTGTGCATAAAGATGCCATAGCCGCGGTTCGAGAAGAAGAAAGGTACGGGCTTGTACTGACCATCCGTCTCAGGGCCTTGGGGGTCTGTCACACTGAGGTGTACCTTCTGTCCCACCTTATTTAATGAGGTGAACGACTCACCACAGCCATATATTCTTTCGCCCGGAGCCAGCGTCAGCACAGGGTTGATACTACGCGAGTTGTCGGAGCCACGTTTGATGAACGAGAACGGCAGGAGTTTCACCTGCGTCGAATCGTTATCGATGATATGACGCGTCTGTGTCAAGATTTTCCCCTTGGCATCTTTAATCACAATCCTCCAAGGGTATTTCTGAATCTCGATGCTGCCGTAAGGCGATGAATATGTAATGGCCTCCCGTGAATCATGGGGACTGACCCCTGTGACAGTAGCGGAGCGAAGATCATGGGGTCTGTCCCTGTGATTCGCCTTGAATGCCTCGCAGAACATCACATCCTCTTGGTCGGTATTCTTCGGCTCGACGGGTGTTGTCAGCATCCTGATCCTCGCCGTCCTGGGGCTCACCCACTCTATCTTGATCTTCAGTTCTGGATCATTCTCGTAGGCAGCATCTGGGAAGTCGAGCATCTGCATGCGCACAGGCCAGTAGCCATTGAGGTTAAACGCCTGGCGAGGCGACATACGATAACGCTTCCACTGCACCAGTCCCTCACCCTTCGCCGTATCAAAGCTCACAAGCGAGTCTGCAAAGAAATAGGTGTTCGACAGATCATAAAAATCCGTCGACATATCCTTTTGCATACACTGTAGATACTGCACGCCCGCATTTGTCTGAATTTGGGCATAAATGGTCATCGCGCCCGAAAGGGCAAAGACGACACCAAGCAAAAACTTCTTTTTCATACTATTATTATAATCGTCTCATATTGTTGTAGAGACCTGTTTTTGTTTATTCCAATAATGTTTGAATTCGGTTGAAATTACGCTGCAAATATAGTAAAAAAAACAATACCTTCCAATTTTTTGGACAACTTTTTGGCCTGTTTCCGCGATTTGTCCAAAGATGGGGCGTTTGTCCACACAAGTTGGGAAAGAATCTGAAATTTTTCTTGAAGAAGATGCTCATGAGCACAGTTGCAGCAGTAGTTTTCTCATTCGTGTTCACCACCAGTGCAAACGCAAATTCCGCAGAGAATATGCAAGAGGACAATATCCCCCAAACTACATGCGGCGTACGAGTATAGTAACCCGCTTCTGTAAAACAATAAACAAGCGTTCTGGATTCATTTCCAGAACGCTTGTTTATTTTCCAGGCATGATAATCGGAAAAAAGACGCTTCGACGACATGGGAAAATGCAGCCATCATTCGTTTACAAAAATTAACACGAAGTTTGAAGACAAAAATTTGGAACTGGACGTTTTTATGAGTACCTTTGCATTGTCGAAAGTGAGATGATTTTTTTGCGGCCTGCCCAGGGCGGAAAATTTCCAAGGCGCGCAGGTGTTTTTACCTAACTGGAGCCCGAAAATGAGTCGAAACCGAGACAAGAGAAAAATTTAAACAATTTATTAACTTATTAAACAATTAACCAATTTATTAACCATTAAAAAGTAAGATTATGGCATTGAAAGTAAAAGCAATTGAAAAGAAACGGGGTTCCCGTTGTGAAGTGAACCCCGTTTCTTTTATGTTATTGCATGTCGTAGACGACCTGCATGAGTTTCTTTCCGAGTTCGTCGGCCTGCGCCATCGTCTGGGCCTCGCTGTAGACACGGATGATGGGCTCGGTGTTCGATTTGCGGAGGTGTACCCAACGGTCGGGGAAGTCGATCTTCACACCGTCGATATCGTTGACAACGGCAGAATTGTCCTTGGCAAACATCTCCTTCACCTTGACGAGGATGGCGTCGACATCGGTCTCAGGCGTGAGGTCGATGCGGTTCTTGGCAATCTGATAGTCGGGGAAGGTCTGGCGCAGTTCGCTGGCGGTACAGCCTTTCTGGGCAAGACTCGACAGGAAGAGCACAATACCCACGAGGGCGTCGCGGCCATAGTGACTCTCGGGATAGATGACACCGCCATTGCCCTCACCGCCAATCACGGCATTCACCTCTTTCATCTTCGTGGTGACATTCACCTCGCCTACGGCAGCAGCAGTGTACTTACCGCCATGCTTCTCGGTGACATCGCGCAGGGCTCTTGTCGAACTGAGGTTAGAGACGGTATTGCCAGGGGTGTGCGAGAGGATATAGTCGGCGACAGACACCAGTGTGTATTCCTCGCCGAACATGGTGCCGTCCTCACAGATGAAGGCCAGACGGTCTACGTCGGGATCCACGACGATGCCAAGGTCGAAACCGCCATGTTTCATGCGGTCCATGATGCCCTGCAGGTTCTTCTCCAGAGGCTCGGGGTTATGGGCGAAGTCGCCTGTGCAGTCGGCATTGAGAATCTCGTAATCGACACCGATGGCCTTAAACAGTTCGGGAAGGATGATGCCACCCACGGAGTTGATGGTATCGACACAGACACGGAACTTACGCTTTTTAATGGACTCGACATCTGCCAACTTCAACTGAAGCACAGAGTCGATATGACGCTGGTTGAAGGTGTCGTCTTCCGTATATTTGCCCAGATGGTCGACATCGGCATAGTCGAAATCCTCCCGGGCAGCGATGTCGAGCACTTCGGCACCGTCGGCAGCGGTCAGGAACTCACCTTCGTTGTTGAGCAGTTTGAGGGCATTCCACTGACGGGGATTATGGGAGGCGGTGATGATGATGCCACCGTCGGCGCCTGCCATGCGGACGGCCAGTTCGGTGGTAGGGGTAGTGGCATAGCCGATGTTGATGACATCGAAGCCCATGCCCATCAGGGTGCCACAGACCACATTCTTGACCATCTCGCCAGAGATGCGGCCGTCACGGCCCACGACGATCTTCCCGGGCTTGCCGGTCTTTCTGGAGATGAAGGTGGCGTAGGCGGTGGTGAACTTGACAATGTCTAATGGGTTGAGGGTATCACCCGTGCGTCCGCCGATGGTTCCGCGGATGCCTGAAATAGATTTGATGAGTGTCATAAGGGTATTGTATTTCTATAAAAAATCGTTATGCTTCTCGTTGGAACGTGAGTTCATAATAGTAGGGCGCCACTTTCTGAGTCGCTATCGTATGACCCTGACTATGTGGTACAATCAGACGTACCTTCGCAATCTCATCATCATCACTCTGAGGCACCCCCACGTTGACATAGGTCAGCGGAACGAGCCAACCCGCAGGGACGGCTGCACTGCTGTAACAATAATACATGTTGTAGGCGATGGACTTGGTGAAGGATGCTGTGAAGGTGCCACTGGTACAAGTGACACGCATGATGTCCGGACAGGCAGCCGTATAGGAGAGATTGGTAACCACACCCGTGGTGTCGTTCATAATGTCGTACTCCTCGCAACGGCATACTAAATTGGCCGTTTCACCATTCTGCAACTTGGTGCCGCAGCCCTGACGGACAATCTGCATATAGACACCGCTCTTGTCGAGTCTGACGAACTCGTTACGTGACAAATCCGTCTTGTAGCCATTCTGATTGAATACATCCTCGGAGATGACCGTAATGCTGGAATCAGCAATGAACTTGTTGATGGCATTGCGCTCTTTCTCCTTCTGGTCGCCATAGGTCTCGTAGTCATTGCAACTGGCAAAAACCACGATGGCTGCTATCATGAATAAAAGAATCTTCTTCATATCGGGTGCAAAGATACGAAAAAAGGTGAAAATTGAAAAGGTTAAGAGGTGAAAAAATGCTCCGCCTTGTTGTTTTTTAACTATTCATCTTTTCACCTTTTCACCCTTTCAACTTTTCGGCGAAGGCGATGATGGCACGCTTGACAGTCTCGATGGCTTCGTCGATGGTACAGTTCAGACGTCCGCCTGAGGCATTCAGATGTCCTCCGCCATTGAAGAACTGTTCGGCCATCTCATTGCAGGGGAAATCGTCGACAGAACGCAGACTGACCCAGACAAGCCGTTCTTTCTCCGTATCCTCGCGCAGGGAGATAGAGAGGCGCAGACCTTTGATCTGCTGGGGGATGTTTACCAATCCCTCGGCATCGCCCTTGCTGAAACGGAAGCCCCGAAGTTCCTCTTTCGTCAGGGCGTAGTAGGCAGCGTTGTACTCCTGGAGATAGACCAGTTTCTCGTACAGGACATAGCCCATCAGCCGCAGACGGTTCTCGCTGTAGTTATGGTAGACGTTACGGTAGATCTTGTCCTTGTTGATATGCTTGGTGAGCAACAGGGAGATGATGTAGAAGATCTCAGGGCGTGTAGAGGCAAAGGTGAAACCACCCGTGTCGGTCATCATGCCGCAATAGACGGGAATGGCGAAGTGTTTGTCCAGGTTGTCGAAGGCGCCCATCTGCCAGACGATGCGGAAGACAATCTCGCTGGTGCTGCATACCTCGGGGTGGGAGATGGTCAGTACCGTCGGCACATCCGGATTCAGGTGATGGTCTATCAGCACCCGCTGGGCCTGGGTGTCGAGCAGGGCCTGCTGCATCTCGTCGACACGCGAAGGGGTATTGTAGTCGAGACAGAAGATGAGGTCAGCAATCTTCAACAGCATGTCACACTTCTCTTTGTGCTTGTCGTAGCGGACAATCTTTTCCGTATTCGGCAACCACAACAGGAAGTCGGGATACTGGTCGGGCACGATGATGGTAGCCTCCTTACCCAAAGACCCTAAGTAGGAGGCCCAAGCCAAAGAAGAACCAATGGCATCGCCGTCAGGACTCTGATGACAGGTGATGACGATATTTTGTGAGGTAGAGATCAGTTGGCTCAACTCAGCCAACTGATCCTCCGTCAAGATATCGATGTTCATTAGAAGAGTTTGTTGGGATAGACACCCTCATCGACGAGTTTCTGGATACGAGCCACCGTCGATTCACGGTCTGCGGCGTAGGTCACACCAAACCACTTGCTGGTGGTGTCGAGCACCTCGACAGTAGCCGTACCTTCGGTGATGAGTTTGTTCACCATCAACGGGATGAAGAACTCTGCCTTCAGGTTCTCCATGTTCTTCGGGTCGCTGAGAAACTCCTTGAAGTAGGCTTCCGAATACTCGAAATAGTCGGGTGTGAAGCCCCACATGTTCATGGAGACAGGGGTGTTGTCGTCGACCACTACCCACTGGCCCTGTTCGTCCTTATAACGGATGGGCTCGTTGGCTGCACCGGCATTGGAACCGTCGGCCGCACAGCGCACAATCTCGGTACGCTCTACAACGGTGGTCAGATGGTTCTTCTCGTTGGTGGAACAGACACCACGGGCCACGGTACCGTTTTCAGAGAGGGTGTTACCCACACGGAAACCCACCATCGCATACTGGTTCCTGGCGCCTTCTGGGAGTTCTGAGAGGTATTTGCCAATCACCATAAAGGCATCACGGTTGTAGAAGTCGTCGCAGTTGATGACACAGAAAGGCTCCTTGATGACGTCCTTACCCATCAGCACGGCGTGGTTCGTTCCCCACGGCTTCTGACGACCCTCTGGTACGGTGAAGCCTTCGGGCAGGGCATCAAGACCCTGAAAACACAGTTCACAGGGAACATGTCCCTCGTATTTGGCCAGGATCTGGGTGCGGAACTGCTCTTCGAAGTCCTTGCGGATGACCCATACGATCTTGCCGAATCCTGCCTGGATGGCGTCGTAGATACTGTAGTCCATGATGGTCTCGCCGTTGGGGCCCAGACCGTCGAGTTGTTTCAAACCTCCGTAGCGGCTTCCCATGCCTGCTGCCAAAAGAAATAATGTTGGTTTCATATGCTCTAAAATTTGATTGTTACAATTTGACTGCAAAGGTACGAAAAAAGGTGAAAATTGAAAAGGTGAAGAGGTGAAAAAATACTCCGCCTTGTTGTTTTTTAACTTTTTCACCCTTTCACCTTTTCACCCTTTCACCTTTTCAATTAGAACGGGTAGCCGATGGCGAAGTGGAGCGTCTGGGCATCCTTGAAACTGTTCACATTGAAATAGCCCGACTTGCCGGTGTCGTAAGGACAGTGGAGGGCGATACCCCAGTCCAGGCGGATGACCAGGAACCCGAGGTCGTAGCGCAGGCCGATACCTGTGCCGAGGGCTGTCTGATTGAACAGATTCTTGAATTCGAACTCGCTGTCCTGATAGAGTTTCTGGAAAAAGTCGAGGCTTGTTTTGATGCTTTCGTCTTCATCGCTGCTATAGGAAAAGTCGGGATTCTTTCGATTCCACACATTACCTGCATCGAGGAAGATGGCACCGTTGAGGTTACCGAAGAGGTTGGTCCTGTATTCGAGGTTCGCCACGAACTTCATGTCGCCATTCTGCATGAGATAGGCGCCCTGACGGGTCGTCAGACTGCCGTCGAAGCCACCGGGACCTATCTGTCGCACGCCAAAGGCCCTCACGCTGTTGGCACCACCCACATAGAAACTCTCGCTGTAGGGCACTTCGCTGCTGTTGCCATAGGGATAGATGATACCTGCATTCAGATGACCCACTAACTGAGTCGACGATGTCAGGTTCCACGTCTTTGTAAAGTCTGTCTCCAGACGAACGAACTGGGAGTAGGGCGTCTTGAAGAGTGTCTTGTTCTTTTCGTTAAACGAATGACCGGCCATCAAGTCCCACAGCGACACCATATTACCTGACTCCTCGATGGTAGTCTCCCAACGGATGGGGTGGCGCAGGTTGGAAGGACTGGTGTAGGTATAGGTATAGCGCATCTTGGGGATGAAATAGTCCTCCATCGTCGCCATCAGATAGGGGTTGTCCACCATGATGGAATCAAACTGGTCGGTATGACTGTTCATATATTGGTATTTCACCGTCAAGGGTGAGAACTCATGGCGACTGGTGGCAGAAGGTTGCCAACGGTAAGTCCACTCACCGGCCACGATGTGCATCTTGTAATACTGCGGACGGCGCACCACATCTGTCGACACCTTGGCATAAGTGGTGGGAGCGGCATAGAAACGTCGGCGTCTGGGACGCCCGTTGTTGTCACGCCGTCTGGGTTCACTGCTGAAGAATGGTGCGACGATACGTGGGAACTCTATCGAGGCATCGGCACCATACTGGTAACTGCTCATGTCGGAGCCGCCACTCTTCTGCCATTCGTAGGCTCCGTGCAGGTTGATGTCGAGTTTCTCGCCTCCACGGAAGGCGTTGAGTTTGGTGAAACCGATCTTCACCTCAGGACCATAGCGCCCACTGGTGCGTCCGATGACATTCGTCTCGATATAGAAGTCGTAGGGTTTGTCGAACACACAGTTCAAACGGAGGTCGAGGGTATCGGTGTCTGGACGTGGCGTGAACTGGAAGTCGGTGGTGCTGAAGACACCCGTGGCGTTGATCTTACTCGTAGACTCCAGGTATCTCTCGTAGGAGTAGGGCTGACGGGAGCGCAGGCGTAGGTTCCTCAGGACGACGTTGGGTCGGATGGGCGGACGTTTGCCGTTGAAGTGAATGGTGGAATTGCGCCGTGTGAGAGAGTCCGTCAGTTGTTCGCGCATCGTCTTACGGAACTCCACGTCGATATGGCCGATATACCATTTGTGGAGTGCCTCGTCAGGCACGCCCTCTGCCAGTTGGAAACGGAGTTGGGCCTTGTCGGCTACGGCGAGGGTGTCAGCCAGATAAGAGGCGTAACTCGAGTTGTAATAGTAGTAGCCATTGTTACGCAGCAACGTACTGATACGACTGCGCTCTCCGTCGAGGGCTCCCACGCTGAAGGCACTGCCAGACTGGATCAGGCTCTCATGACTGGTGGAGTCGATGAGTTGTTGGATGGTGTCGGGGAAGTTAACATAGGCCACCGAGTCGAGGGTGAAGAGGGAGTCAAGTCTGACGGCATAGCGGATCTTGCTCTTCTTGGGATTCTTCTGTGGGATGATCTCAAAACCCACATCCCCACGGAAATAACCGTTGTTGCGCAGTACACTCTTGGCCACCGAGGCACGGAGGGTGGGGTTCACCTGACTCATCAGTACGGGGGGCTTGCCGAACGACTTCGTCATCCATTTGGCAAACTTACTCTCTTTCTTCGAGAAATGGTTATAGACCCACAGGTGCCAGGACCAGGGGACGCTGATGTAACTGCTGCCGAAGAGTGAGCCGTTGGGTACGGTGGCAAGGGCTGCCTCCAACTCCAACTTCGTATTTTCGAGATGGGTCTCGAAACTGTCTTTCCGTTCGTCCAGATACTCAATCTTCTTCAGACCCGTGAAGAGTTGGTCGTCTTCAGGGATGTTCTTCGTCATCGAACAAGAAACGAGGAAAAGTGAAAAGGTGAAAAGGTGAAGAGGTGAAAAGGCTTTCGCTTTCACCATTGCAAATATGATATGTAATCTATAATTTTTCATCTCTTTATTTTTTCACCTTTTCACCTTTTCAATTTTTCACCTTAATACTGTCAGTTATGACGCTGTCACGTGGCATGAACATCGTGGGCTGGCGCATGGGGATGGTGGGCTGCTGCTCTTTCTTCCAGAAACGGAAGATATCCCAGAAGTTATCCAGTTTGCGCCGCCAGACGAAGCCTGCACCATATTCTCCGGTATAGCCTTCCAACCAGTCGTAGACATTCTGGTTGTAGAAGAGTTTCATGTTCTTCGTGGCATCCTGGTTCAGACGATACTCCATGGTCACATTGTCGAAGAACGACTGGTTCTGTCCCATGGCAGCGTCATTACCGGAAGAGACCTTTCCGCCAATCTGGATCTTCAGACGGTTGTTCCACAGACGCTTGGCAAACTTGAACGAGTAGTCGGTATGCATGGAGCCTGAGGCGTCGGTGCTGTTGTCGATGCCCACGCTGAGGTCGAGGGTCTTGAAGGCAGAGCCTGCAATATTGTTGATCTCACTCTGGAGGAAGGAACTGAGTGCCGAGTTCATCGAGAAACTGCTGGTATTGCCGTCAGCGAGGTACATACCCGTTGTCAACATGGTGACGGCAATTTTTCCCCGTTCCTCCTTCGACATGGTGGTCAGTTCGCCATTGATAGCCTGGTCCTCAGGAGCCTCGATGATGAACTCCAGTCCCATGTCGTTGAGGGTCTTGGTGATGATCACACCACAGTCGAAGGCCACACTACGGGAGGCACCACTCTCAGTCGAGACAGTAGCTTTCGTACGTTCCGTAGCCGTGATGTTCAGACGTGGATTCATGGGATCACCCGTAAACTC
The DNA here is from genome assembly GCA_902784565.1 of uncultured Prevotellaceae bacterium. Classification (GTDB taxonomy): domain Bacteria; phylum Bacteroidota; class Bacteroidia; order Bacteroidales; family Bacteroidaceae; genus Prevotella. The sequence continues at coordinate 129,288 of CACZVE010000003.1, read as the reverse complement.
CACATAACTGCCGTCCTTGATGGTGAAGGTCTTCAGGGGGATGACGGGCAGTGAGTATTTCATCTCACCGTTCGAGAGCGTGTAGCGTCCTTTCAGGTCTATCCCCTCGGAGTTATACAACATACGCAGGTCGCCTCCGCCCATCAGGTCGATGTAGTTCGTCTGGTCGACGTTCAGGTTGCAGATGATGTGAGCACCCTGTGAGATATTGATGGTCAGGTCAGCCTCGAAACCGGTGGGTGTGGGACGTGTCACCACCACCTGTGTGGTGTCGCTGAAATCCGTGAACTTCACCAGTTCGTCCAGTCTGTTGTCTGTGGAGAGTGGTGAGTCAAGCAGCATATAGGTCATGTCGGTAGAGCCCAGGACATCTAGGCGTCCTCTCATCTTCAACTGTTCCACCGGTCCTTGCAGACGGGCAAAGAAGTTCACATAGGCCTTACCGAAGGCAATGGATTTGTCTTCTTGCTTCGAGTTGATGAGCAACAGGTTACGAGCACGCATCTGCAGGTTGGTGGTGATACGGTTTGTATTCGAGAAGTCCACATCGCCCATCATGATCAACGGCTCGTCATTATAGGCATAGAGTCCGAAGTTCTCCAACAACAGGTGGGAACCGACGATACGCACGGGGTCGTTGTCGAAACGCATCCTGACACCGTAGGGCTGACTCACCAGGAAGGCATCTTCCACATAGATTTCGCCATCCACCTGTGGACGGGTGGTGGTGCCCTTGATGGTCAGTTCTCCTTCGCCGTAGCCTTCCAGACCAATCAGTTGGTCTGGCACGAAACCGTTGGCAATCGACAACGGGAAACGGGTCATGGTGAAGCGTGCGTCGATGTTTCCGTCGCCCTGATAGGTACCACTCAACAGTCCGAACTCCTCGTCGTCGAGCATCAGACGGGCTTCCACAGCGTGGGTGTCATCTTCTTTCATCAGATACACCAGTTCCGTGCTGATATTACCGATGGGTGAGCCTTCGTAGGTCATGTTCTGTACGGCCATATCCGAAGCCACAGAGAGATGTTCGTTGCGATCCTGCAGAATATGGTAGTCGCCATGCAGATAACCTGTGATACGTGGCATATAGGGCAGGACAGACGTCAGTTCACCCAGATCCAGGTGGTTGATGCTGAGTGTCAGGTCCTGCAGCATCGTCGAGTCTTGGTTCTCCGTATAGAGTTTCACACCGGTCCTATCGTCGGAGATGAGGTCTATCTTCGCCTGTATCCTGCCAATACCGTTCATCTTTCCTTCCGGACGGGCCAGGAAGATGTAGTTGTCCTTGTTCAGATTGAATTCCTTGTAGCCGATGGTCGGACGTTCGGGCATCAGTTTGAAACGGATACCTTCTGCCTCCATCTCTGCCGTTGTCCCCAGACGGATACCCATCCGGTCCTTGTCGTCATAATAGCGCAGTCCCACCAGGGCCCCATGCTCATGCAGATGTCCGTCGAAGAGGGCATTGAACACAAACTGAGGGTTCTTCTTGTTGTTACGTACCTGTCCCTGATAGGTCAGGCGTTCGCCCTTCTGCGTCAGGTTCAGACGGAAGGTGTCTATCCGTGTACTGTCGTAGACGAGTGAGTAGAGGTAACTCTGTCCGTTGATACCTGTGACAGGCGAGGTGCTGAGGTCCAGGAACAGTTCTTTGAAAGTGATATTGTTGGTCTTCAGGAAATTGGCCAGGGGGTTGTCACGTTTGCTTTCCACATGGAGTTTCATGGTGGGCAACAGCCGTGTGATGGCAGGCTGGTCGATGATCTTCTGTTCCAACTGTGCCATCGTGGAGTCGCCGAGGACGGACAACTGCTGCAGCACCTTCTCATAACCTCCGCTGGCATCAAGTTTCACGACGAGGTCGCCACTCTGGGCTCTGACGATGGTGGTGTCGCTGCTAGTCTTGAGGTGCAGTCCGAGGTCTTCGGGACGGTAGATATTCTTCTCGTCGGCAATATACAGTTCCCCTAACAGTCCTGTCACGGTGTGACTGTCCTTCATGTCGGAACTGATGTCTACATGACCACACAGTCCGATGGTCAGGGGTTTGTCCATCAGTCGCATCTCGTAGAAGTCGGCTTTTTCCAGGTCGGCACTGACGGTGGCCTGTAGTTGTTTGGTATCGAGCAGGGCATCAATGCCGATGGTGCCGTCGAAGAAGTCGTTGTGACCTGTCAGCGTGGCCTGTCCATGTCCGTTCTGGAGGTTGGCGGTGGCAGTCAGTCCACTCAGGTTCCAGTGTCCGTAGTGTAACTGACTGACGGTAGCATCTGCCGTCAGGTGACTGCGGTTGGAGAGGAAGTCCGTGCCATACCCCTTGGCCTTGATATCTGCCGAGACGGTATAGAGCGAGTCCTTGGGCATGAAATGGTGCAGGTTCAGGTTCTGTATCTTGATGTCGGCATCATAGGTCATGTAGTCGGTGGCCATATTCCCTTTCGCATCCCGGGGGATGGTGGCGCTGCCTTTCATCATCACGCTACCGCCACCTTCACGGGCCGTGAGGTCTGCAGTGTACTTGGTACCATCGGCCTTGATGGTGCCGTCGAGGGTGATGCCGTTGGGGATACGGTAGTCAGACGAGGGCAGTAGCGTAGCGGCAAAGCCCAGATCCTGTGTCTTGGCACTCAGACGGATGTCTGCCTTCAGCCGCTGGGGGTCTGTCAGGTTCCCTGCCGTCCCACTGGCAGTGGCATGGAAGGCTGTAGGAAGGTTGATGTCCAGTCCCGTGAAGTCCATCTGTTGCATGTTGCCGTTGATGGAACCTTTGATACTCAGTGGGTGGTTCGGGTATTTCCGTATAAAACTCTGTGGCATGTCGCCCATGAATTTGATCATGTCCTGTTTACCTATCTGGGCATTCAGGCGCATCTTCATCTTACCGGGATTCTGGTCGCCAAAGGCATTCAGGTCCATATCCACCTCGGTGAATATGTCCGAGTCGGGGGTCTTCACGTAGAGGGCTGGTATCTGTACGTTGCTGAAGTCGGCGTTAAACTTCACACTGCCCTTGAGGTCTGTGATCTCCAGTCCGGTGCTTTGGTCTTTCAGGGCTGCCTTTCGGATATAGAGAGAGGTGCCTGTGGGCGTGTAACTGAGTTGGTCGATGCCCAAGGTCATGTCTGTCAGTCGGAGGGGGTCATAGTCGAAACTACAGCCACTGCCGTCGAGACTGCCCACCTGGTAGATACCTGTTCCGAGGTTGATACGGGCCTCTCTGGCCACTGCCTGTCCCAGGAAGGTTTTCATGGCCACCGTGTCGCCAGGCAGGTGCAGGGTGAGGTCGGTCTGTCGGAAACTGAGACTGTCGGCATTGATGAGCCATTTCAGCGACTCTTCTGTGGTGTCCACTGCCGCCGTGTCGCTCAGGGCGATGTCGAGCCGGGCATTGGTCAGTCTGGCGCCATTCACCTCTGCCGTTTCCTTGTCCAGGTCGATGCCGTTGGACCGCAGCCACAGTTCACCGATGTTACCCATGATCCTCAGGTCGCTGATGAAACCGTTGGTATTGATCTTCGCCTCCTCAAGCGCCAGTTGGTTGATGACTACCTGTTTCTTCAACAGGTGCCACAGTTGTACATCGACGGTCAGGTGCCTGGCATCGGCAATGGTGTCTATGACGTAGGGTAAGGAGTCATTCGGGTGTAAGGCACGGAAGTTGTCAAGTCCTAAGTTGAGTGGCCATTCCAGTCGGACGTACCCCACACTGATGTCCATACCGGTCTTTTCCGAGGCGATGGCAGCCACTTTCTGTACCGCCCAGTTCTGGACTGGCGGGAAGTAGAGCAGTGCGGTGAGTATAAGAACCAACAGGATGGGTGTCAGGACCGCTATCCCCATCCACTTCAACGCTTTTTTCATTTGTCTTTGCGCGAATGACGCTACAAAAGTACAACATTTCTCCGAAAAACGGTTTATCTTCGCTGTTTTTTTACGAAAAAGGCCATAAAAAGAAGGTGGGACTACTCTCCCGAGCAGCCCCACCCATTAGTTAGTAATATGATTAGGTGATTTTTTTAAGTTGATTGGTTAACGGCTAACACTCCCGATAAAAGTCGAGAGCCTCGTATATCTCTTCTTTCGTGGCTGTCTGGTTGATGCGGATGTCTCCGATGCCGCCTAACAGCGTGAAATTGATGGTGCTGCCCACATTCTTCTTGTCGTGTGTCATCAGTTCCAGGAGGGTGGGGTAGTCATCGCAGGTGATGGTCATCTTCCCATAGTGCTCCTTGATGAAACCGACGGTCTGGTGCATCTTATCGCTGGGGAATCCCGTCTTCACGGCACTCAGGTAGAGTTCACAGATGAGACCGTAGGCCACGGCATAGCCGTGTAAGATGGGGGAAGGCAAATCCCCGATGGCGCTCTTCTTCAGGGCGAAACTCTCGAAGGCGTGCCCTGCGGTATGTCCGAGGTTCAAGGCCTTGCGGATGCCCTGTTCTGTGGGGTCTTCCGTGACGATGCGCTGCTTCACGGCAACAGATGCTTCTACCATCCGTTGCAACAGTCCGAAGTCGGGTGCCTCCACGTCGTAGTTGAGCAGTTCCGCCCACATCTGTTCGTTGGAGATGAGTCCGTGCTTCAGCATCTCGGCATAGCCGGAGAGGATGTTTTCCTGATCCAGTGTCTTCAGGAACTGCGTGTCGAGGATCACACTGGCGGCATTGTTGAAGACGCCGATCTCGTTCTTCAGTCCGTTGAAGTTGATGCCCGTCTTTCCGCCCACGGAGGCATCGACCATCGAGAGCAGGGTAGTGGGGATGTTGATGTAGTTGATGCCCCGTTTGAAGGTCGAGGCAGCGAAGCCTCCGAGGTCTGTCACCATGCCGCCCCCTATATTTATTAATAAGGTGTGACGGGTGGCGCCTTTGCTTCCCAGTTCCTCCCAGACATGTGCCAGCGATTCCAGGGTCTTATGAGTGTCGGTGGCACCGATCACGATGGTCTGTGCCCCCTTGAGACAGTCGAACCCGGTGATCAGTGGCACACAGAGATGCCGGGTGGTCTCGTCGGCCAACAGAAAGATCCTGTCGTGTTCGCACTCGCCGACGGCTTGCGTCAACGACTGTTCCAAACTGTCGGCTATGATTACTTTTTGTGGACTCATGCTCTGGTTGAAGTCTTGAATTGTGTGCAAAGGTATATTAATTATTCCGAAATCGTGTACAAAATGATAAATAATTGTAGAATTGACCCTTTTTTTTCTAAAATGATTAAACTTTTGCCCTTATGATGCGTCAAAAACACAAAAATTTCAATAATATTATCAATGAAAAGATTTCTTATTTCAGTTTTAGTGTCGGTTTCGACCATGATGGCATTCGCCCAAGGCACTGTCAGCGGAACGGTGATTGAGTCGGATACCAAGGATGCAGTCATCCAGGCTACAGCCACCATTCTGAGCGGTGAGAAGATCGTAGCCAACGCAGTAACAAACACCGATGGTGCCTTCTCCATCAAGGTGCCCCGTAACGGTAGTTTCAACCTGAGAATCACGTTTGTGGGTTTCAAGACCTACACCAAGGCCGTTACCATCGACGGTAAGAACGTGGCAGTGGGCACCGTCCAACTGGAGCCCGACGCCATCATGCTGAAGGGTACCGTCGTGACGGCCCATCTGGCTAAGGTGCAGTCGAAGGGCGACACCCTCATCTTCAATGCCGATGCCTATCGTGTTCCCGAGGGCTCTGTGGTGGAGGAGCTGGTGAAGCGTATGCCAGGTGCCGATATTGACGAAAACGGAAACATCACCATCAACGGTAAGCAGGTGTCGAAGATCAAGGTCGACGGTAAGGATTTCGGTGATGCCAACACGGCCCTGAAGAATCTGCCTACCTCTATCATTGAGAAGGTACGTGCCTACGATGAGAAGAGCGACCTGGCCCGTATCACCGGTATCGACGATGGTAACGAGCAGACCGTGCTCGACTTCGGTATCCGTGCCGGTATGAACCGTGGTACGATGATCAATGCCGATCTGGGCTATGGTACCGAGAAGCGTTATACGAGCCGTCTGTTCGGTATGTATATGCGTGACGACTACCGTGTGATGGGTATGTTCAATGCCAACAATACCAACGATCAGGGTATGGGCGGCGGTGGTGGCCGTCGTTTCGGTGGTGGCATGGGTATGGGTGGCGGTGGCCTGAATGCTGCCAAGACCGGTATGGTGAACATCAACTATGAGAAGCCGAAGTTGATTATTGCCCAGGCCAGCGTGAATGTGAACCACCGTGACGGTGACTCCTGGTCACGTCGTTTTACGGATAACTTCACTGGTGACGAAACCAGGAAGAATATTTCGAACTCCATCAACCAGAGTTATACACGGAGTACTAACTGGAGCGTACAGGGCCGTATTGAGTGGACACCCGACACGCTGTGGAACATTGCCTTCCGTCCGAACTGGAGTTTCGGTAGCAACGATAGCCGTAGTTGGAACACCTCCGCTACCTTCAATGCCAACCCCTATAATTATGTCGACTATCAACTCGATGCAGCCATTATGGCCGAGATCTTGAGTAAAGACGGTATTGAAGCCCTGAATGATTACCTCACCAACGGTTCCATCAACAAGTCGCTGGGTTATGGCGAGAACAAGCGTCTCGGCGGTACCTTGCAGATCAACCGTCTGCTCAACGGCAGGGGACGTAACATCACCGTGCAGTTGACAGGAAACTACAGCAACAACGAGAACAACCAGTTGTCGAACAACCAGACGAAACTCTATCAGGGTAAAACGGCAACCTTCAATGGTGTCACCGGTCTGACTGAATATCAGTCCAACCGTTACAATGTGACCCCGACCAAGTCGTGGGACTATAGCGCCCGTGCCACCTATAGCGAGCCGATCGCCTACGCCACGTTCCTGCAGTTCAGTTATACCTTCCAGTATCGCTACAACGAGAACGACCGTCAGACGTTCGACTACTCGAATCCTCTGCTGTCCGATCCTACCAGGAGTTTCGATTTTAGTAGTATCACACCAGTCTATCGTCAGTGGAGCGACTATTTCGACCTGGTCAATGCAGGTTATGATCCTGTGAAGGGTGACCCCTATTATAGCAAGGATCAGAGTCAGTACTCAGAGTATAAGAACTATATCCACACCGGTGAGGTGATGCTGCGCTTCATCCGCGACACCTACGACTTCAATTTCGGTGTGCAGATTATTCCTCAGACTTCAAAGTACAAGCAGGACTATCTGGGACAGAGAGTTGACACGACCATCAATGTCGTCAACTGGAGCCCGACAGCCAACTTCCGTTGGCGCCCCACCCAGCAGGGTAGCCTCCAGTTCCAGTATCGTGGTAACACCAGCCAGCCTTCCATGACTCAGCTGCTCGTCATCAACGATGATACCAACCCTCTGAACAAGACCACTGGTAACCCCGACTTGAAGCCTTCGTTCACCCAGAGTTTCAACCTGCGCTTCAACAACTACATCATGAACCACCAGCGCATGATCAATGCCAATCTGAACTTCTCGACCACGATGAACAGCATCGTCAATAAGGTGACCTATACTGATATTGGTGGTCAGGAGTCACGTCCTGAGAATATCAACGGTAACTGGAATGCCGGTGGTAACATCATGTGGAACTCAGCCATCGACTCATTAGGCTACTTTACCTATAATATCTCTTTGAACGAGAACTTCAACCACCGTGTGGGTTATGTCGGTGATTCTAAGACCAGGGAGACCCTGAGGAACTCCACCAACCAGAACATGATCGGCGGTCGTCTGGGATTCGGTTTCCGTAACGACTGGCTGGAGGTTGAACTCAACGGTTCGGTGAACTATAACCAGACCCGCAATAAGTTGCAGCCGCAGTCGAACCTCGACACCTGGACCTACTCCTACGGTATGAACTCCACCATCTATCTGCCTTGGGGTACACAGATCACCACTGATATCAGTATGAACAGCCGTCGTGGTTATGACGACCAGTCGATGAATACCAACGAACTCATCTGGAACGGTCAGATCTCCCAGAGCTTCCTCAAGGGCAAGCCGCTGACACTCTCCGTGCAGTTCTACGACATCCTGCATCAGCAGTCCACCTTCTCCACGACCATTAGTCAGATGGCCCGTACCGATAACGAGTACAACGCTGTTACCAGCTACATCATGTTCCGTGCCAGCTATCGTCTGAACTTCTTCGGCACACGTGCTTCTCGCCGTGGCATGATGGGCGGCATGGGTATGCCGATGGGCGGTATGCCGATGGGCGGCGGCGGTGGTAATCGTCGTGGTGGCGGCGGCTTCGGAGGCGGTATGCCGATGGGCGGCGGTGGTATGCCGATGGGCGGCGGCGGTGGCGGCTTCGGCGGCCCCGGCAGATTCTAAGCAACGCCAGAAAAAAGAAGAGGCTTCGGTTATTCCGAAGCCTCTTCTTTGTTACTCTCCTCAGCATCCTTGAAATCGGTGATGCCGTTATCGATGAGGATGTTGTACCAGGTGATGAGTTTCTTGATGTGGCTGTTCTGTACACGGTCACGATCCCATTCGGGCAACACCTTGGTGAAATAGTCCTGTAACTCCTGGCCGGAGGCTTTCTTCTCGTTAAGACTGCACTTCTTGCCTGTTTCGAGGGCTTTCATCTTCTCGAGGACATCCATCAGAGGGACATCGTCGGAATCGGTAAACATGGCGATGTCGCCTAAGGAGGTGATGCTGTCGGTGGCAAAGACGGGCATACGGCGATGCGTGGCGTCGAGGGTCTCGACAATCAGGTTGTTCTTTCCTCTTGTGATGAGTCTGTAAAGACCGGGCTTACCGGCAACGGCTAAAATGGTTTCTTTCATTTGCTTCTGTTTATTATTTATTATTTCTTTATATATTATTTCTATTTGTTTGTCTATATCTGTGGTGCCGTCGTTGACGATCTCGAAGTCGGCACGGCGACGTACCTCGTCCTGCGGCAGTTGACGGCTCATCCATTCGAGCACTTTTTCCCGTGAGATGCCGTCGCGCTGCATGACTCGTTGGATACGTACCTCTTCAGGAGCGGTGACGACAATGGCCTTGTTGACCAGGCGGATGGCACCCGACTCGTAGAGGATGGCACTCTCCATCCATTGCAGACCACTCTCTTCGAAGTCGCGAAACACGGCGGGGTGCACAATGGCATCGATGGCTTTGGCATTCTGCTCGGACTCCAACAGGAACTTGGCGAGGTCGGCCTTTTCGAGCGAACCTACCAGCGCCTTCAACTGTTGCTGGAGTTCGGCCGAGGTGCGGATGAGACGTTTGGCGGCACTGTCGCAGTCGTAGACACGGATACCCCGAGCCTCTAACCGTTTGCAGACAAAACTCTTTCCACTACCGATACCGCCTGTGATGCCGATCTTCATAGTCCGGACTGGTCTTCTTCGATGAGATAGTCTACCGCATCGGTACTCAGGTGGGCACGGGAGATGCCCGGAGGTGCCTTCTTTAGGTAGATACGGCACTTCTCCGAGGGATTGGCCTTCATCTCCTTATAGTCGGCGATGACGGTGAAGTCGTCGGGCTTCAGATTCCGATACAGGCTGACACCGGTGACGAAATGGACGGTGACCCTGGAGGGGAAGGTGCGGAGCACTTTGCCCGGTGGCAGGTTGATACCCTGAATGGGTACACCCTCGATGCTCTCGTCGGTGAGCACGTCTGTGAAGAAGCCCACCTTCACCCTGTCGGGTACGGTCTTCACACCCTTGTTCCTGGCCAGATGGACATTGACCAACAGCGTGTCACGGAAGTTGGCGTAGTTCAATGGCTCGGTATAGATGATATTGATGCTGTCGAGTTTCTCCGTGGAGGCATACACATCGACACTATCGGGCCAATATTGGACGCGAGAGATGAAATAGAGCTCTTCGGGGATGACACGACCACTCCACCTGACGGGGACGCGTTTCTTGGCACCGTAGTTGAAGAAGTACTCCAGTTTGTCGGGTTTGATGGCGGTGATACGTGAGCCGCTGGCAAGTTGTTGGTAGGCCATCTTCTGCAGTTCGCCGGCAGAGATGCTGCCAGTGCCGTTGTTGTGGGCGTAAGAAGAGAAATTCACCCGGATGTTCTTCAGAACATCGCCATACATATAGGTGACCAGGGTGGTGCCCTTGTCGCGGATAGTCATACGCACGGTGTCTGTCTCCTCAGAGGTGAGCACGACATTCTTAGGCACATTGACAATGGTGACGGGGATGCTGAACTCACGCTCGTAGGTCTCGTTGAGGGTCATGAAGAGCCAGAACACGCCTGAGAGCGCGAGAAAAAACAAAAAAAGCAGAAATTCCCTGTTTGCTTTACTGAACAGGAAATCCCTGACTACCCTCCATACGTCGTGCATACCGCCAGAATTCTATTACTTCTGAATAGGTGTACTACTCATGTCCTTATAGACAGAGGTCTTTTCCACGGTGACAACCACGTCGCGTGCAATCTTAATGTCGACAGTGTTCTTGGCCAGGTCGATGCTCTTGACAACACCGTGGATGCCGCCACCAGTGACGACCTCAGTGCCTTCCGTCAGTTCGTTCTGGAACTTCTGGATCTCTTTCTGTTTCTTCTGCTGCGGCTTAATCATGAAAAACCACATGATGGCGAAGATGGCCACCATCATGATGATCATACTCATACCGCTTCCTTGTCCTGCTGCCTGAGCAACTAATACAATGTTTGTCATATCCTATAATATTATTACTCACTATTCACTCTTCACTATTCACTCTTTCTGATAATGCGCTTTCTGCCTGAAGGCTTCACCTTCACGGCTTTCATCACCTTCGGAGCCTTCGGCGCCTTGGCGGGCTTCTCGGGCTTCGGCTCGATGTATTTCGCCAGTCTGCCAGTATCGATCAGGTGACGGGCGATGGCGTCGAGCATGCCGTTGATATAACCGCCACTCTTATGGGTGGAGTAAAGTTTGGCGAGGTCGACGAACTCGTTGATGGTTACACTAATGGGGATGTTGGGGAAGGTCACCATCTCGGCGATGGCAATCTGCATGATGACCACATCCATGTAGGCGAGACGGGAGAAATCCCAGTTGCGTGAGGCCTCGCTCATATAACGCTGGTACTCGTCGGCATTGAGAATGGCCGAACGGAACAGTTTGCGGGCGAAGTCCTGTTCCTCATCACTGTCCCACTCAGGCAACAGTTCCTGTTTTGTGCCGTTCTGTTCGTTGAAGCGTTTGATGGTCTTCAGCACGAAGGTGTCTACAATCTCCTTGTCGTCATTCCAGTAGAGGCTGATCTCTTCGAGGATGGCGTCCAGGTCCGTGTTGGTCTGGATGAGCGTACGGTAGATCTTACGCCACAACTCACGGTCGGTATCATAGTTGTCCTCCTGGCTGACCATGTATTCTTTGTAGGTCTCACTATTCTCGATGAGTTCGTAGAGTTTTCCCACAAACTCCTGGTCGTCTTCCCAGGTGTGCTTCAAAGTGCCGATAAACTCGTTGAGCGATTTATTCTCTTCCAGTTGCAGGGCAAAACGGTTGAGTGTGAACTTCTGTGAGGGTGGTTCTGTGCCTTCTCTCTGGGCACGGGCTGTGAGCACCTCGTTACGGCGGCGGGCCTCTTTTGTGACTGCCACGATGAGGGCCAACAGGTAATTGTAAAGGTCATAGGCCTTTGACAGACTGAAGAATAACTCCTTCTCTGCCGAATCGATGTTCTTGTTACCGTTTTGATAGTACGCATAGGTTAACTGAACAATCTTAGTACGGATAATTTCTCTGTTAATCATCTCACTTGATGTCTTTTTTGGGGTTTAACTTTCATATTTACGATGCAAAATTAGGTATTTTTCCTTGATTATGCAAGAAAATGACAGAAAAAATAGTTAAAAAAGAAACTTTTTCACTTTTCACTATTCACTTTTCACTTTTTTGTTGTACCTTTGCAGCGCTTTTTCCGAAAGCACATCGAAAAAACTCGTGTGATGGTGAATTAAGCAGATGTATTAACAACTTAATTTTAGAGTAACACAATTATGAAAGAAATTAGTGTAAAAGGCCAGAAGCGCGCCGCCACTGGAAAGAAGGCTTCAAAGCAACTCCGTAAGGAAGGTATGGTTCCCTGTAACATCTATGGTGAGAAGAAGGGTGAGAATGGTCTGCCCGAGGCTTTCGCCTTCTGTGCTCCGTTCACAGAACTCCGCAAGGCTGTGTATTCACCTGATGTGTATGTCGTGAATCTCGACATCGACGGTGACGTCCGCAAGGCTGTCATCAAGGAATTGCAGTTCCATCCCACTACCGACGCGCTGATGCACGCCGACTTCTATGAGGTGAACGAGACAAAGCCCATCACCATTGGTATCCCCGTGAAACTGAATGGTCTGGCACAAGGTGTACGCGATGGTGGTAAGTTGAATCTCTCCATCCGTAAGATCAATGTGACGGCTCCCTACAAGCAGATTCCTGAGATACTCAATATCGACGTGACCGACCTCCAGTTGGGTAAGGCCATCAAGGTGGGTGCCCTGAGTTTCGAGGGTCTTGAGATTGCTACCTCTCCTGAGGTGGTTGTATGCTCCGTGAAGGCAACACGTGCTTCTCGTTCTGCTGCCGCTGCTGCAGAGTCAGAGGAGCAGGCTTAATCAGGGCTGCTGATGGACAAGTTCTTGATTGTAGGTTTGGGCAATGTCGGCGACGAGTACGAACTGACCCGCCACAATACAGGATTTATGGTATTGGACGCTTTTGCGAAGGCGTCCAATATTTCTTTTGAAGACAAACGCTATGGGTTTGTGGCAGAAACCACGTTGAAAGGACGTAAGGTGATCCTGCTGAAACCCTCGACCTATATGAATCTCAGTGGCAATGCCGTGCGTTACTGGCTGAACCACGAGAACATCGACCAGAGTCGACTACTCGTCGTCAGCGACGAGGTGGCACTGCCTCTGGGGGAATTCCGTCTGAAGGCGGGAGGTAGCAACGGTGGTCACAACGGACTGGGTCATATCCAGCAACTCATCGGACAGAACTATGCCCGTCTGCGTATGGGTATCGGCAACGACTTTCCCCGAGGCATGCAGGTGGACTGGGTGTTGGGCAAGTATGGTGAGGAGGAACTGAAAGAACTCCAGCCTTCCATCGACATCGCCGTAGAGATCATCAAGAGTTTCGTGCTCGCAGGTATCGACATCACGATGAACCAGTATAATAAACTAGGGAAGAGGAAACTGGAAAAGAAGAAAGAGAATAGTGATGGAGGAGGTAGCGAGGATTGACAAGTGGCTGTGGGCGGCACGTATCTTTAAGACACGTTCCATTGCGGCTGATGCCTGTAAGAACGGACGCGTCACCATTGGGGGCGTCAACGTGAAACCCTCGCGCACCGTCAAGGCGGGTGAAACCGTCGATGTGCGTAAGCCGCCTATCACCTATTCCTTCCGCATCTTGAAGACCATCGAGCAGCGGGTGGGGGCGAAGTTACTTCCTGAGATCTACGAGAATGTCACTGCCCCTGACCAATATGAACTGTTAGAGATGAACCGTATCAGCGGTTTCGTGGACCGTGCCAGAGGTACGGGACGTCCTACGAAGAAAGACCGTCGTGCATTGGATGACTTTTTAAATTTAGAGGATTTATGATTCTGAACGGACTATTGATAATACTCGGTGCGGCTCTTGTGCTGTGGGGCGCAGACCGTCTGATAGAGGGCGCTTCAGCAGTGGCCCGCAGTGTGAACATCCCGGAGATCGTCATCGGCCTGACCATCGTGGCAGCAGGTACATCTGCTCCGGAACTGTTCGTCAGTCTTGTCTCGGCCCTGAAGGGGACGCCAGACTTGGCTGTGGGTAATGTCATCGGCTCCAACATTTTCAATACAATGCTCATTGTGGGCTGTTCTGCCCTTGTGGCTCCGCTAGTGGTCAGTCCGTCGACAGTGAAGAAGGAGATTCCTTTTGCTGTGGCGGCTTCGATGTTATTGTTCGTCCTCTGTTTTGACGATATGCAGTCAGCCCACCTCTGGGGCAACGAGATCAGTCGCAGTGACGGTATCGTGCTGCTCTTCGGTTTCATTATCTTTATGACCTACAGTTTTACGCTGGCCCGTAAGTCTGGGGAACTGAAGCCCCGTCAGGAGTATCTGGGAGAATCGAAAGAAAAAAAGCCTGTGAACTACAAGATGTTGGGCATTAACACGCTTTGGATGCTTGTGGGACTGGCCTGTCTGATCTATGGCAGTGAGATCTTCGTTGATGGCGCCACGTACGTGGCCCACCGTTATGGGGTACGTCAGAGTGTGATCGGTCTGACCATCGTGGCAGGAGGTACGTCGCTGCCCGAACTGGCTACGAGTGTGGTGGCTGCCTACAAAGGCAAGGCTTCGCTGGCCATCGGTAATGCCATCGGCTCCAATGTGTTCAATATCTTTCTGGTGTTAGGTGCCACTGCCGTCATCTGTCCGATGCGTATCATGGGTATCACCATCATCGACCTGATGATGATGCTTGTCAGCATCGGCATCCTCTGGATCTTCGCCTATACCAAGTATTTCGTGTCGCGCCGTGAGGGTATCGTGATGATTTTGGGATTCCTGGCCTATATGTGTTGGTTGTTTTATTTGTTGTAAGTTATGGAACCCAATAAGAATCAACGTATCAGCGTGCTGTTCATGTTGTACAGCATCCTGTTCTGCGTGTGTCTGATTACAGCCAATGTGTTGGAGACCAAACAGATATCTTTCGGTCCGGCGAACATGACGGCAGGTCTGATTGTCTTCCCTGTCAGTTATATCCTCAACGACGTGGTGTGCGAGGTGTGGGGCTATGGCCGTACCCGTCTGCTCATCTGGATCGGGTTCGCCATGAACTTCCTCTTTGTGATCTTCGGTGCCATTGCCGACTGGATTCCCGGTGCTCCCTACTGGCAAGGAGACGAGGGCTTTCACCAGATATTCGGTCTGGCTCCCCGTATTGCAGGAGCCTCATTCCTGGCTTTCATCTGTGGCTCGTTCATGAATGCCTATGTGATGAGTCGTATGAAACTGTCCACGCAGCACAGACCTTCTGCCTCGGGTGGTTTTGCCAAGAACTTCTCCGCCCGTGCCGTGCTCAGTACGATCTTCGGGGAACTGACGGACTCTATCATCTTCTTCCCCCTCGCCCTCGGCGGTGTGATTCCCTGGGAGGAGATGCCCTCGCTGGTCATCACTCAGGTGACCCTCAAGACACTCTACGAGATTGTGGCACTGCCCCTTACCATCCGTGTGGTGAGATTTACGAAGTCTCACGATAATGAGGACGTGTTCGATCGTGACATTACCTATAATATCTTTAAGATTACCAAACTATGAATAGAGAAAAAGAAGGGCTGCAGGCCCTCGGTAAGAAGACCGAATATCGTCAGGACTATGCCCCTGAGGTGTTGGAGACATTTGTTAACAAGCATCCTGACAACGATTACTGGGTACAGTTCAACTGTCCCGAATTCACGTCACTCTGTCCTATCACGGGTCAGCCCGACTTTGCGGAGATCAAGATTCTGTATATCCCGGGTGAGCGGATGGTAGAGTCGAAAAGCCTGAAACTCTACCTGTTCTCGTTCCGTAACCACGGTGACTTCCATGAGGATTGTGTCAACACCATCATGAAAGACCTCGTGCGTCTGATGGATCCTAAATACATCGAGGTTGTTGGATTGTTTACCCCTCGTGGGGGCATCTCCATCTATCCTTACGCCAACTATGGACGTCCCGGTACCAAGTATGCTGACTTGGCCGAGAAGCGCCTGTTGGAGCATCCAATTATTTAATTCTTTCGGTAGTATCCCTGTTCGTGGTCGCGGAAACGCAACAGCAGCGTATCACGACGCATGAAGACAATATCGACGGTGTCGGTATGCGTTATCTGTTGGTTGCCGAGGGTGTCACGACGTGCCTCACAAAGTAGGAGGTGACCGTTGTAGATGTGCCACTCACGGTAACGTTTTAATGTCGGATATTCCACAGGACCGTTCTGACGATCGGCATTGTTACGTTGCACACCGATAGGACGGGCTGTATAATCGCGACGGATCTCTATGCCGTACTCGCGGGGCTGGAACCATTTCTTTCGCAGGGAGTCGGGGAAGTCGGGCGGTAGTGTCACGATGCTATCGGCAGAAGTTCCTGCACGGGGACGCAGATGAGGCTTGACCATATAGCACCACTCGCCTTTCAAACGGTCGATATTGATCACGATATCTGCCTCAGACTTATTATTGGCACTCAAGACGACAGCCACCATATCGCCAATCTCGGGGCGTCCGAAGACACGGCGCTGCACACGGGCATTGAGAATGTCGATGGTGTCGGGGTCACCGCCGGTAAAGGGTAGGAACACGAGTAGGGAGTCCGTGCAACCCTCACAGGCCAGTCCGTACACAGTAGAGTCGCCAGGGAGTGGCTGCTCCTCATTATAGGCAGTTATTTCCGGTGTCGACGGGGCGTTGCCTGAGGAACACGCTGTTGTCAGCAATGCGACAAGAATCATTGAAAACAGAGTCTGTTTCATACGCTTTTTCGGTGATTTGGGTACAAAGATAGTCAAAATATCAAAAAAAGTAGCCACTTAAGGCGATAATTTGAAAAAAATTATCTATTTTTGTGGACTGTAAATATAAAAATAGCGAAATACAACGATATGAAAAAGAAGATTCAGTTCAGTCTCGTCTACAGAGACATGTGGCAGAGTTCGGGTAAGTTCCAGCCCCGTAAGGATCAGTTAGAACGCATTGCACCAGTGATTATCGACATGGGGTGCTTTGCCCGCGTGGAAACCAATGGTGGTGCTTTCGAGCAGGTAAACCTGATGGCAGGAGAGAACCCCAATGCTGCTGTGAGAGCCTTTTGTAAGCCATTCAATGAAGTAGGTATCAAGACACACATGCTTGACCGTGGTCTGAATGCCTTGCGTATGTATCCCGTGCCCGACGATGTGCGTGCCTTGATGTATAAGGTGAAACATGCCCAGGGTGTCGATATCACCCGTATCTTCTGTGGTCTGAACGATACGCGTAACATCATTCCCAGTATCAAGTGGGCCAAGGAGGGAGGCATGACCCCACAGGCCACGCTCTGTATCACCACCTCACCTGTGCATACCGTTGACTATTATGCTGCCATTGCCGATGAGGTGATTGCTGCCGGTGCCGAGGAGATCTGTCTGAAGGATATGGCCGGTATCGGACAACCCGCCATGTTGGGTGCACTGACGAAGGCCATCAAGACCAAGCATCCTGATATCATCATCCAGTATCATGGTCATTCCGGTCCGGGTCTGTCGATGGCTTCTATCCTCGAGGTTTGTAACAATGGTGCTGATATCATCGATACGGCTATCGAGCCATTGTCGTGGGGTAAGGTGCATCCGGATATCATCAGTGTCCAGTCGATGCTGAAGAACGAAGGCTTCGAGGTGGCAGAACTGAATATGAATGCTTATATGCAGGCACGTACCCTGACACAAGAGTTTATTGACGACTGGTTGGGTTACTTTATCAATCCCGCCAACAAACACATGTCATCACTCCTGTTGGGTTGTGGACTACCTGGCGGCATGATGGGGTCGATGATGGCTGACCTTGGTGGTATCCAGACGATGATCAACAAACTGCGTGTACAGAAAGGAGAGGCCGAACTGACGATGGATGATATGCTGGTGAAACTCTTCAACGAGGTAGAGTATGTCTGGCCACGTGTGGGTTATCCCCCATTGGTGACACCGTTCTCGCAGTATGTGAAGAACATCGCCCTGATGAACCTCCTTACCATCGAACAAGGCAAGGGTCGTTTCGTGATGATGGACGATGCCATGTGGGGCATGATCCTCGGCAAGTCTGGTAAGATTCCCGGTACCATTGATCCGGTGCTGGTGGAACTGGCTCAGAAACAGAACCGTCAGTTTACAGATGTCGATCCACATACCCTGTTGGAGAATGCCCTCGACGGTTTCCGCAAGGAGATGGACGAGAATGGCTGGGACTACGGACAGGACGATGAGGAACTCTTTGAGTTGGGTATGCACCCCGAACAGTATCGTGCCTTTAAGAGCGGTCAGGCCAAGAAACAGTTCTTGGCAGATCTCCAGAAGGCGAAAGATGCCAAACTTGGTGGCGGCAAGAAGATACCACAGGAGGAGATCGACGCCCTGAAGCATGCCAAGGCCGATGCCGTGAAAAGTCCATTGGATGGACAACTCGTCTGGAGTTTCGGAGGCGAGGGTGTACCCGCTGCCTGTATCGAACCGTTCATTGGTCAGAAGTATAAGGAAGGTGATATCTTCTGTTACCTTCAGACCAAGTGGGGTGAGATTGTGGAGATTCCTGCAGCCCTCGGAGGTAAGTTGGTGGATATCAGTGTAAAGCCTGGACAGAAGATCCGTCAGGGTGACACGATTGCGTGGATTGAACGTGAGGCATAATGGACTATCAAAAGATTATCGATAAGTATTATCCGTCGGAGAACGAACTCCGACGGATATTGCTAATACACTCCCGTCAGGTGGCAGACCGTTGTCTGAAGATTGCCAAAGCCCATCCGGAACTACGGCTTGACGAGGAGTTCCTGGAAGAGGCCGCCATGTTGCACGACATCGGTATCTTCCGTTGCAACGCTCCCAGTATCCAGTGTTTCGGCATAGAGCCTTATATATGTCATGGCGTTATTGGCGGACAGATCCTCCGCGAGGAGGGATGGGAGCGCCATGCGATGGTCTGTGAACGGCATACGGGCACAGGTCTCTCCCGTGAACAGATCGAGCGTCAACAGTTGCCATTGCCCGTAGACGGCCATTATGAGCCAGAGGCTCTGGAGGAACAGGTGGTTTGCTATGCCGATAAGTTCTATTCAAAGACGCATCCTGAGCAGGAGCGTACAGTGGTGGAGGCAGCCCAGAGTCTGGAGAAGTTCGGACAGGAGGGTGTCAATCGCTTCCTCGGATGGGCAACACGCTTTGAGTGATCGGTGATTAGAGAATAGTTAATAGTGAACAGTGAATAGTGAAAAAAACACAAGGTTCAGCAACTTTTCACTATTCACTTTTCACTATTCACTAAAAATTCGTACCTTTGCATCCGTGAAACAGAAATCGGTAATCCTCACGATACTCTGCGCCTTCATCCTGATGATGGCGTGTACACCTTCTGCGCTACGTTCTGGGAAGGCTCCGGAGGTGGTGGAGTCGGGTAGGGTTGTGTCGTTGCCGGAGATAAAATCACCCTCGCTATCGACAGATTCTGTGACACTCCCGGCACTGCTCGACAGTATCGGAGTCGCGAATGTGGAAGCCGACATCGATGCTGCATCTGTCAGTGAGGCTGTGGAGGCATTGACTGCTGACACGGACGAGGTTCCTCAGGACACCATTATCCCTCCTGGTGCCGAGTCGGCCATTAAGATCAAGCGTGATACCACGACGATGGACTCCCTCGAACTGGCAATCTACAAGCATAATAAGGCTGTCGATGACTCATTGGCACGCGACAGTATCAACAAACGACGTAAGAACGGTATCGATGCACCGGTAGAGTATACTGCCGAAGATTCTCTGACCTATGATGCTGCAAATGCCACAGCCCACCTCTATGGTGAGGCCACGGTGAAATACACGAACATGGATCTGGCCAGTGAGAATATCCACATGAATCTCGACAGCAATATCGTCTATGCCACAGGTAAGATGGACAGTACCACGCAGAAACCCAAAGGTACCCCAGTCTTTAAGATGGGCAGTGACCAGTATGAGCAGACGGAGATGATGTTCAACTTCAAAACCAAGAAAGGTTTTATCACTGATGTCTACACTCAACAGGAAGACGGCTTCTTGACCAGTGAACACTCCAAGCGTGGTGCCAACGGTGAGATGTATCTCGAGCATGGACGCTACACCACCTGCGACGATCCCCATCCAGATTTCTATATCGCCATGTCTCGCGCGAAGGTGCGCCCAGGAAAAGATGTGGTGTTCGGTCCAGCCTATCTGGTAGTGGCTGACGTACCGTTGCCATTAGCCATTCCCTATGGCTTCTTCCCCTTTACGAAGAGTTACTCCAGCGGTTTTATCATGCCCACGTATGGCGATGAGACATCACGTGGTTTCTATCTCCGTGATGGCGGCTATTACTTTGCCTTGGGTGACAAGATGGACCTCAAACTCCTCGGTGAGATCTATACCAAAGGCTCGTGGGGCCTTTCGGCAGCATCGAACTACAAGAAACGCTATAAGTATAGCGGCTCGGTTTATGCCAACTTCCAGAATACCGTGAATGGCGAGAAGAACATGCCTGACTATCAGAAGACGACCAGTTTCAAGATCCAGTGGCGGCACAGCCAGGACCAAAAGGCCAACCCCTACAACAATCTGACAGCCAGTGTGAACTATGCCTCGGAGAGTTTTGAGAAAAACAATCTCTCGTCGATGTATAACCCTCAGGCCATGACGCAGACGACACGTACCTCTTCCGTCAGTTGGCGCACCACCTTCTCCAGTATCGGACTGACACTGAGTTCACAGGTAGACCTGGCGCAGAACATGCGTGACTCGACCATTGAGATGACCCTGCCAAACCTGAGTATCTCGGTGGCACGATTCTATCCCTTCAAACGTAAGAAGGCCGCAGGTGAGGAACGCTGGTATGAGAAAATCAATATGAGTTATACCGGAACCCTCAACAACCGTATCAAGACCAAGGAGAGTAAGTTGCTGCACTCCAGTTTCACGAAGGACTGGCAGAACAATATGAGGCACTCCATTCCCATCCAAGCCAGTTTCACGGCTTTTGGCTATCTGACCCTTACGCCCAACTTCACTTTCACTGACCAGACCTCGTTCATTAAACAGTCAAAACGGTGGGATGAAGTCAACCAGAAGGAAATAACCGACACGATCAGCGGATTCTACAATGTCTACAACTGGAACTTAAGTCTGTCGGCCTCTACGAAACTCTATGGTTACTGGACTCCTAATCGCAAGTTGTTCGGTGAAAAGATAATCCGCCATGTCATCACGACCTCAGTCGGTTTCTCCTATCACCCCGATTTCAGTGCTTCGCGCTACGGCTATTATAAGACCTATCAGAAAACCGATGCTGAAGGTAATGTGACGTTGGTGGAATATTCGCCCTACAATATCGGAGGTGTCTCGGCTCCTCAAAAGGGCATGGCAGGTAGCATCAGTGTTGATATCGGCAATAATTTCGAGATGAAATACCGTAACAAGGACGACTCACTGAAGAAAATCTCCCTGATCGACGAACTTGGTTTCTCGATGAGTTACAATATGGCGGCGAAGATTCGTCCGTGGAGTGACCTCAATACCCGTCTGCGTCTGAAACTGTCGAAGAGTTACACGTTCAATCTCAATGCCGTCTTCGCTTCGTATGTCTATGAAGCCGACAGTGTGGGTGCCACGCCGAGAGTCAGTGAACACACCACCTACTGGGGACAGGGTAAGATCGGTCGTTTCCAGGGCTTGTCGCAGAACCTCTCCTATACCATCGACAACAAAAAGATCTCGGACTTCTTCAAGCGTTTGCGTGGCGAGAAGGTAGACAAGGACAAAGACAAGGATAAAAACGATGAGGAGGATGATGAATGGGACAACGAGGTGGAGACCAATATCGACAAGGATATGGAGAAGGCCAAGCGCGGTCCTAAGGAGAAGTCGAAGGCTGAGACCGATGAAGACGGTTACATGGCATTCAAGTTGCCTTGGTCACTCAGCATCGGCTATGGTATCTCGATGCGCGAGGGTAGCTCGAACTTCAACTACAAGACCATGCGCTATCCTTATGTCTTTAGCCAGAACTTGAATCTCAGCGGATATATTCGTCTTAGTGATGGCTGGAATATCTCCTTCTCCAGCGGCTACGACTTCGACAATCATAAGATATCCATGACCACAGCCTCGCTCTCACGCGACCTGCACTGTTTCAATATGTCGTGCTCCGTGGTGCTGGCACCTTATACCAGTTACAACTTCTCTTTCCGCTGTAACGCAGCCACCCTGACCGATGCCCTCAAATATGACAAGCGCAGCAGTTATTCCAACGCCGTGCAGTGGTATTAATCAATAAGAGAAACCTTCTTCAGACATTCATGAGTTCGTTGAGGCTTTCTTCCTCACCGACGACCCAGATGATGTCACCCTCCTCAAACTTCCGGTTGGGTCTGAAGGGCGACAGGCTTTCCTTGCCTTCCTCCAAACCGACGACCATACAACTGTACAGGTCGCGGATCTTGCTCTCGATGAGGGTCTTGCCGATAAACGGGCTGTCACTGCCGATGATCATCTGGCGCAGTTTCATCTCACGACTCTCCAGGTCGGGATCTTCGCCGATAAGACTGTCCTCCAGAGCCTGACGGAAGGTAGAGAACTGTGCGTCGCTACCAATCACCTGCAGAATATCGTTCGGGAAGATGACATAGTCACCGTCGGGGATGTTCAGACGCCATCCGCCACGTAGGATGCTGCTGACATGCACACCGTATTTCTGTCCTAAGTTCAGTTGCTTTAGGGTCTGGCCCATCCAACCGCTATTCGTGGGTATCTCGAAGTCGGCGATGTGGATATCGCGGTCCAGCAGTTTCCCTTCATAGAGCGGACGTTTCTTGCCATGTACCTGTGCCTCGATGTCACGACTGCGCAGGTTGAGGATGAAGAGACGTTCTAGTGAGATACTTCTCTTCTTGATCCAGCGCGACAGCACGATCAGTCCTACGAAAATGAATCCGATGGTGATGATCAGTGCATTGGCGAAGTGGGTCAGACGGTGACAGATATAGAAGATGAAACAGACAGCGATGATGACACGCACGAGGACGGTGAACATCAGCGGCAGACGGTTACGGTTGCTCTTTGCCCAGAGGGCTTTCCACTCCTCACTTTTGTTCTTCTTCATCACCATTGCACGAAGGAAAGGTGAGATGATCAGTATTGTGAGCAGTCCTGTGATGATATTGGCATAGATGAGCAGATCGTCGCCAGGCAGTAACCTCTGTATAAATGGTAACACGAAGGTGAACATCAGCAGGATGGCAGCCACGCTCAGGATAGAGTAGACGATGGTGTTCATCGCCATCTGCGACAGCAACTGTTTCCACAGACTGCTTCCCTGTTCACCGGCCTGATTCATCGACAGGTGGTTCATCGAACGGATGAGTTTGTTGGGTAACCGCTTCTCCAGATGGGCATACACCGGTGTGGCAAACCGTATCATGTAAGGTGTCAGGAATGTGGTGATAACGGATACGGCCACCACTACGGGATAGAGGAAGTCGCCGATGACGCCTAACGAGAGACCCAGCGAGGCGATGATGAATGAGAACTCACCAATCTGTGCCATCGCGAATCCGCAACGGATGGCAGACTTCAGACTCTCACCTCCCAACATGAAGGAGAAGGTGCCGAAGATGGCCTGTCCAATGAGGATGGTCATGACGAGTATGAAGATTGGTAGGGCATATTCCACCAGGATTTTCGGATCGACGAGCATACCCACCGACACGAAGAAGATGGCACCGAAGAGGTTCTTCACCGGCTCCACCAGTTTGATGATCTTGTCTGCCTCAATGGTCTCTGCCAGGATACTACCCATGATGAAGGCACCGAAAGCCGACGAGAATCCCACCTTGGTGGAGAATACCGCCATGGCGCAGCAGAGACCCAGCGACACAATGAGCAGCACCTCATTATTAATAAGGTATCTGACGCGACGCAGGAAAATAGGTATGGCGAAGATACCTACCACGAGCCAGAGCACGAGGAAGAACACGATCTGCCAGACGCTGCCCAGCATCTCACCGCCCCCCAAATCCTTACCACTGGCGATAGCACTCAACAGCACCATCATCACGATGGCAAGGATGTCTTCGAGTATCAGCACACTCATCACGCGTCCGGCAAACTGTTGCTGTCGGAGTCCTAGGTCGTCGAAAGCCTTGTAGATAATAGTCGTCGACGACATGGCGAGCATGCCGCCCAAGAATATACAGTCCATCCTGGCCCATCCGAAGAGATTGCCCACAAACATACCCAACATCGACATGCAGAAGATGATGGTACACGTGGAAATGATGGGCGAGGCACCCATTTTCAGGATTTTCTTGAATGAGAAGTCTAGTCCCAGCGAGAACAAGAGGAACATCACACCGAGGTCTGACCACAGATGGATATTCTCTGAGTCAACAACTGATGCTGTATAGGGCATGTGTGGACTCACCAGAAAACCTGCCACCACATATCCTAATACCAGTGGCTGCTTGAGTTTCTTGAACAACAGCGTTACGATACCTGCTACAACGAGTATCAACGCCAGGTCATTGACCAATGCTGGAACTTCTCCCATAAGTTTTTAATTATTAAAGTCGGCTACTATTTCACATATCTTCACGATGACCTGCATGGCCTTCTCCATCGACTGGATAGAGACGAACTCATACGGTCCGTGGAAGTTCACGCCGCCAGCGAAGATGTTGGGGCAGGGGAGACCCTTGAACGAGAGTTGTGCACCATCAGTGCCGCCTCGGATGGGACGCACCTTCGGCGCTACCTCGCAGGCCTGCATGGCATGCAGCACCACGTCGATGACGTGCATCTGCGGGTCGATCTTCTCCTTCATATTATAGTACTGGTCCTTCACCTCGCAGATGACGGTTCCCTCACCGTATTTCTCATTCATCCTGTCGGCACAGCGCTGGACAAAGCGTTTGCGGTCCTCAAAAATATCACGGTCATGGTCGCGGATGATGTAACTCATCTTGGCTTCCTCGATATTCGACTGGATACCCAGCAGATGGTAGAATCCCTGATAACCTTCCGTTGTCTCAGGTGTCTCGTCAGCGGGTAACATCTTTGCAAACTCTGCTGCGAGAGCATTGGCGTTCACCATCTTACCCTTGGCATAGCCCGGATGCACACTGATACCCTTGATGGTGATCTTGGCTGAGGCGGCATTGAAATTCTCGAATTCCAGTTCGCCCACATCACCGCCATCCATCGTGTAGGCCCATTCGCAGCCGAACTTCTCCACATCGAAGTGGTGGGCACCCATACCGATCTCCTCGTCGGGGTTGAAGGCGATGCGGATATCTCCGTGACGGATGTCCTTATGGTCACGCAAATAGCACATGGCTTGCACAATCTCTGCTATACCGGCCTTGTCGTCGGCACCCAACAAGGTGTGTCCGTCCGTCACAATCAAGTCCTCGCCTCTGTGGTGCAACAGTTCAGGGAATTTCTTAGGACTGCTGACGATACCCTCCGAGAGCAGGATCTCACCACCATTGTAGTTGCGGATGATCTGTGGTTTGATGTCGGCTCCGCTGCAATCGGGACTGGTGTCGTAGTGGGAGATGAAGCCGATGGTAGGCACCTTCTCCTTGATATTCGAGGGGAGGGTCGCATAGAGATAACCCTTCTCGTCGAGTTCCACGTCTTCCAATCCTTCGCTTTCGAGTTCTTTCTTCAGGTACTCGGCAAAGATCAGTTGTTTCGGGGTACTTGGCACACTCTCGCTGTCCTCAGCCGATTGCGTGTCGAACTTGGTGTAGTTTAAGAACCGTTCGGTAATATCCATATTGTTGATGTTATTAAATCACTTCTATGCCCTGCTGCTTGCAGAGTTCCAGACTCATCTCCTTCAACTTGAACTTCTGGATCTTGCCACTTCCCGTCAGTGGGAACTGGTCGATGAAGAACACGTACTTCGGAATCTTATAACGGGCAATTTTCCCACGACAGAACTCCTGCACATCCTCGGGCTCCATCTTCACACCCTCTTCGAGGATGATGAAGGCACCCACTGCCTCACCGTATTTCTTGGAAGGCACAGCAGCCACCTGTACATCGCGGATGCCAGGCATGTGATAGAGGAACTCTTCTATTTCTCGCGGATAGATATTCTCGCCGCCTCGGATGATCATATCCTTGATACGACCTGTGATCTTGTAAAAGCCCTCTTCATCCTTCACACCCAGGTCGCCTGAGTGAAGATAACCGTTCTTGTCGATGACCTCTGCTGTGGCCTCGGGGTTCTTGTAGTAGCCCTTCATCACATTGAAGCCCTTACAGCACATCTCGCCCTGTACGCCAACGGGACACTCCTCGCCCGTCTCGGGGTCGAGCACCTTCACGTCGACAAACGGGAAATCGCGACCTACCGTCGTACAGCGCTGCTCGAAGGTGTCGTTCAGACAGGTCTGGGTCATACCAGGCGACGACTCTGTGAGTCCATACACACTGGTGATGGTCATATACATCTTTTCCGATACCTGCTTCATCAGTTCCACCGGACAGAGTGAGCCTGCCATGATACCTGTACGCAGACAGGTCAGGTCGAACATCGAGAACATCGGGTGGTTGAGTTCGGCGATGAACATCGTGGGTACACCATAGACGGCCGTACACCTTTCCTTATGGATGGAGGCGAGCACCACGAGGGGGTCGAACTTCTCCACCATCACCTCCGTACAACCGTGCGTCAGACAGTTCATCGTGGCGAGCACCACACCGAAGCAATGGAATAGGGGCACACAGACGCAGAGTTTGTCGTCCTGTGTGAAGCCCATGTTTTCGCCTGTGAAGTAGCCGTCGTTGGCAATGCCGTAGTGGGTGAGCATCACGCCCTTGGGGAAGCCGGTGGTACCTGAGGTGTACTGCATGTTGCAGACATCGTGGCAAGTCACCTTGCTCTTCATCTCGTTGAGCGTATCGTCTTCCACATTCTGACCCAAGAGCAGCAACTCGGCCGTATTGTACATGCCACGGTATTTCTCCATACCGATGAACACTACGTTCTTCATATAAGGGAACCGTTCGCTGTTCAGGTGTCCGCGCTCGCAGGTCTTCAACTCAGGCAGCATCGTGTAGGTCATGTCCACATAGTTACAGTCCCAGGTGCCGTCGGTGATGCAGAGCACTTCCATGTCGGAGTCCTTGCAGAGATATTCCACTTCGTTCTGCTTGTAGTTCGTGTTCACCGTCACTAAGACGGCACCAATCTTGGCGGTGGCATAGAGGAAGGTGAGCCAGTCGGGCACGTTGGTAGCCCAGATACCCACGTTCGAGCCGCGCTTCACGCCGATGGCAATCAGGCCCTTGGCCAGATTGTCCACACGTTCGTTGAACTTGCTCCAAGTGAATCTTAGATCTCTATCTGAATAGACGATGTATTCTTTGTCGGGTGTTGTCTCAGCCCAGTATTCAAGCCACTGGCCCAAGGTCCGTTCCCACAAATGATAGCCCTCGCTTCCAGTCTCAGCAGGATATGTTCTGTCTGGCAGCGGCCGTCCAGCCATGTCTAATCTAATGTTCTTTGTTTCCATCTTCTCAGGTAATCATAATTACTAATTCCTAATTTCTAATTCCTAATTAAAATGGAATATAGACAACTGCTAAGATTTTTGCACTCTTGCCTGGGGCACCATGCACGTGGTGCTTCACGATGGAGTCGTAGAAGATGCTATCGCCCTCTTTCAGGTTGTAGGTCTCCTTGCCATAGACAATCTCCACCTCGCCCTGCATCACATAGATGAACTCCTCGCCCTCATGGGCAGAGAGTTGGAAGTTGGGACTCTCCTCAGGATTGATGTCGATGATAAACGGCTCCATGTGGCGACCAGCCTTCTGCTGGGCCAACGGATGGTATTCCATGTGCTTGCGGGCATCGGTGGCACCATTCGAGAAACTGATGCTGCTGTCGGCCTCGCGGTCCTTGGCACGGGTGATGACAGGACCTAAGGCGTCATTGTCGTCCATAAACGTACCCAGTCGCACACCGAGTGCACGGGCTATCTTGATCAGCGGCCCCAGTGAGGGCAGGTTCTGGTCATTCTCAATCGAAATAATCTGGTCTGCTGTCAGACCACTACGCTCTGCAATCTCCTCGATGGAGAGATTCTTTGACTCGCGGATCCCCTTGATCTTGGATCCCACGACGGTGTTGTTGCTTGACATAAAAGTTATAATGTGTTGATTACTGGGGTGCAAAGTTACACTTTTTTGTCGAGACCGCCAAATAATCGCCCAATTAATTATATAATAAGGTGAATGCCGTCTGAGAGAATAGTCTACAGTCGTAGGCCGAAGAAGGCGCGGACACGCCATTTGGTGTTGTGTACAGCGAGATCATCCTCATCACCGATGTTGGTGAAATGGTACACCGACGACAAACCGATGAACTTGTTGCCCCACTGTCGCACCACGGCACCGCGACCGGTGATGATGACCTCCGGAAAGTGGTAGTGCAGGGGTACACGGTCGTCGCCCATCGTCATCGACGTGTTGCTATAAACGATGAATGTGGGTAGCGCAGAGATGTGCAACAGCCAGTCCTTCCCGGGTACGAAATTATAGCCGTAGCCTGCTCCGAGACCGATGTTAGTCATCTTCAGTTTTACCGCTTGCTCCCCGTCGAGTTTGGCGCTCTGTCCTTGACCCGATGCGGCCAAGAGGAAACTGCCGGCAGAGCGCCGCTGGATATAACTCTGTGAGAAGGCTGCGGGATAGGAGAAGCGACGGTTGTTGAAGACGTAGAAGGCATTTAAGTTCAGTGTCTTCACCGACAGCATACCGTCAGGCAGCGTGATGCGCTCCATACTCCCCTGCTCGTACCAGCCCGTGAAGTTTTTGGCCTCCTGATAGGCGACGTCGAAGCCGAAACGTTTGCCGTAGCAGTTTAGGTTCAGTTCATAATCTTTGTATTTGCCCATCAGTTTGGCGGGGTTGAGTGCGAGATTGAGAGAGACGCCGAGATAGGTCACACCGACACTGAGCGTTGTCTTCTTGTCGGCCTCCATCTCTGACCTGAAAGGGGAGCCGTTGTCTATTCCCTTGGTCTCAAGATTTGCGCCTGACACATTCAACCGCGCCCTGACTGTCCACTTTGTCGAAGGCCGTATGACGTAGGCTGTGTCAATGGTGCCCTTACGATAATAACGTGCCGAAAGGACACTGTCTACCTTTGCCAACACCCCTTTAGCGAAGTCTTGAGCGGTGGCCTCAATCATAAAGGCAAGGAGGGATACGATAATTAATAGATACTTTTTCATAACCTTCAGTTCAGAGGAATCTCTTTCAGGAGTACACCCGCACGGAATCGAACCGTGACCAACGGAACCGGAATCCGTTATTCTATCCTTTAAACTACGGGTGCGAAAAGCAAGTGCAAAGGTACAATAAAAAAGTGAAAAGTGAATAGTGAAAAGTGAATAGTTTATAAGAATTATGATTTGTTAACGAGGAAGGTCGGTGCGCAATTTGTTAGCGGAAATCAAGGGAAAGTGTCATTTTGCAAAAATAATTGGCGTTTTGCTTGCAGATTTGCAATAAAAGTGATACCTTTGCGCCGCAAATGCGCAAATTAAACATAAACTGAATTATGGGACAAGTCATCAAGCCCGTGAAATATGAGGCGCTGCTTGATATGAAGCAGACCGAACAGGGCATCAAACTGATTAAGGAATTCTTCCAACAAAACCTCTCTACGGAGTTGAGGCTCCGTCGTGTGACAGCCCCCTTGTTCGTGTTGAAGGGTCTGGGTATCAACGACGACCTGAACGGTGTGGAGCGTGCCGTATCATTCCCCATCAAGGATCTCGGTGATGCGCAGGCAGAGGTGGTGCACTCGCTGGCCAAATGGAAGCGTCTGTCGCTGGCAGAGTATAGGATAGAGCCGGGCTATGGCATCTATACCGACATGAATGCCATCCGTGCCGATGAGGAACTGGACAACCTGCACTCGCTCTATGTAGACCAATGGGACTGGGAGGCCGTGATCCGTCGTGAGGACCGTACACTCGGGTTCTTGAAGAATGTGGTGGAGCGTATCTATGCTGCCATCCGTCGTACGGAGTATCTGACCTGTGAGACATATCCCCAGATCAAACCCTTCCTGCCGGAGAAGATTCATTTCATCCACGCCGAGGAACTGTTGAAGATGTATCCCAACAAGACACCGAAGGAGCGTGAGGATGCCATCTGCGAGGCCTACGGAGCTGTGTTTGTGATAGGTATAGGCGGTAAACTGTCGAATGGCGAGAAGCACGACGGACGTGCCCCCGACTATGACGACTGGAGCACGGTGGCAGAGAATGGCAAGATGGGTCTGAATGGCGATATTCTGATCTGGTATCCCGTCCTGGGACGCTCGTTCGAACTCTCGTCGATGGGTATCCGTGTGGATAAGGAATCGTTGCTGCGCCAGTTGAAGATTGAGGGCAAGGAAGAACGCGAGAAACTGTATTTCCACCAGAAACTGCTGAACGACCAGTTGCCGTTGTCAATCGGTGGTGGTATCGGACAGAGTCGTCTGTGTATGGTACTGCTTCACAAGGGACATATCGGTGAGATTCAGGCCAGCATCTGGCCCGAGGATATGCGCAAGGAGTGCAAGGCGCTGGGAATGAACCTGATATAAGTGAATAGTGAATAGTTGGCTTAGGCCAGTTCGAGATCAAATGCCTGTCGTAGTGCTTCTACGGCAGGATTTTTTTCGCTCATCTCCTCAAACTGTTCGCGACGGGTGAGGATCTTCTGACTGGCAGGCTTGTCGCTGACAAGGATAGTCAGCGTGATGCCGTCGTTGTGGAGATAGATCTTCAAGGTCTTCAGGATGCTTTTGAAAATGTCTTGCATCTCCTTTTGAACAAGTTCGTTATCGACGGTTACCTCTATCTGTGGCATCTCCGTGATGACGGGATTCATGTTTTTCATGCGGGCAGCGATACCGCTGAACTGCTGGGGCATACGGTTGCACATCGAGAGCCATTGTAGTTCGAGGTCTTCCTGGGTGAAGGGTTGATTATCTGCGGTCTGCTGGTCTTTGTCGGCGAGGCTGCCAGGGATGATATTCATCTTCGAGGATTTGCCACGGAGATTGCTCCATGAGAAGCCGATGTTACCAAGTTTTGGGGCGGTAGGAGTGCTAGGAGTACTAGGAGAACTTGGACCGCTGGCTGACCTGGAATTCCTAGGATTGCTAGGGGCGCTAGGATTGCCTTGTTCTTTTGGGGCTTGGGCTGGGGTTGATGCAGCAGGCTCAGCCACGGCTACCTGTGGGGCCGCGGTCTTGGGCTGAGACTGCTGTATCAGGGTCTTAAACAGGGATTTTAATCTCTTGGGGCGACGCCCCGCGCTGACACCATCATCGGGTTGCGTAATCTGTGCGATTTCGATGAGCGTCAGTTCTACCAACAGTCGTTTGTTCGAAGACTGGCGGTAGTTGATGTCGCACTGGTTCATCAGTCGCAGGGTCTGATAGAGGAAACGCGTCTCGGCCTTCTTGGCCTGTTCCTGATAGCGCTGGCGCTGTTGGTCGCTTACTTCGAGCAGGGGCAGTGTCTGCGGGTCTTTCGCCATCAGCACGTTGCGCACGTGTTTAGCAAGACCCTGGATCATCAGTCCGCCGTCGAATCCCTTGTTGATGATTGAATTGAGCAGCACCATGATATCGCTCACCTTATTATTAATAGAGAGGTCGATGATCTGGAAGTAGTTCTCCGAGTCGAGCACGTTCAGGTCCTCGATGACTTTCTGGTAGGTGATGTTCCCCTGACAGAAAGAGGCTGCCTGATCGAAAATCGACAGGGCATCTCGCATACCTCCATCGGCCTTCTCTGCAATGACAGCGAGGGCTTCTTCCTCGTAGGCGATGCCTTCTTGCTCTGCCACATGTTTCAGATGGTCAACGGTATTACGAACCGTCATCCGCTCGAAGTCGTAGATCTGACAACGACTCAGGATGGTGGGCAGGATCTTGTGCTTCTCTGTTGTGGCGAGGATGAAGATGACATGTGCAGGCGGCTCCTCCAACGTCTTGAGGAAGGCGTTGAAGGCCGACGTGGAGAGCATGTGTACCTCGTCGATGATGAAGACCTTATACTTGCCGAGTTGCGGTGGGATGCGCGTCTGTTCCATGAGCGTCTTGATATGCTCCACGCTGTTGTTCGAGGCAGCATCGAGTTCGAAGATGTTCAGGGACCGCTGTTCGTTGAACGACTGACAGCTCTCACACGCATTACAGGCCTCGCCGTCTGCTGTGGGGTTCTGACAGTTGATGGCCTTGGCGAAGATACGGGCACAGGTGGTCTTTCCCACACCACGAGGACCGCAGAAGAGATAGGCATGTGCCAGTTTTCCGCTCTTCACGGCATTCTTCAGCGTGGTGGTGAGAGCCGCCTGTCCGACAACCGTGTCGAAGGTGATGGGGCGGTACTTTCGTGCCGAAACGATATATTCCATATGTTTTTTGAAAAATTATGGTGCAAAGTTACACATTTTTTTCGGAAATTGTGTAACTTTGCAAACGAATTTATGAAAGTATTGGATAATATTAAAGTTCTCGCCCTAAAAGTGTGGCGTTCGCAGGCCCTGAAATATACGCTGGTCTGTCTGTTGGGTGTGCTTATCGTGGGCTTCCTCGATGAGAACAGTGTCTGGAATCACTTCAAGAACCAGCGTCGTATCAGCGAGTTGGAGGAGGAAATCGACAAGTACAATGCCGCCTACGAGCGAGATCAGACTCAGATACGTCAGTTGAACAAGGATCCGAAGGCGATGGAGAAGATTGCCCGTGAACGGTATTTCATGAAAGCCGACGATGAGGACATCTACGTGTTGAGTGATGATGACCGTACCCCCAAACCGATTGTAAACAATGAGACAACTGAGTAAGGTGCAGAGCATCATCTACCTCGTTGGCGGACTGCTGATGGTGGTTGGGGCTGGTGCCAGTCTGTTGGCATGGCGTTTCGCACCATACGTCTTTGCCGTGGGTGCCATCTGCTTTGCGTCGATGCAGATGCTTCAGCGCTACGAAGGTCAGAACTTTGTCATCCGTCGTCTTCGCAGGATTATGTTGCTGAGTGATGTGCTTTTCCTGATAGCCGCCTTGTTGATGCTCGCCAATCAGGGAAATTTCCTTGGACTCAGTTACATTACCTATATACAATATGTGTATAACAAATGGGTGGTTGTGCTTCTGATTGCCGCCATCCTGCAACTGTACACCACGCACCGAATCGGCCACGAATTGGAGAAAGAGGCGGATACATCTTCAAAAAAACTATAAAAGTTTGCGCATTTGTTTTAAAATGCGCAAATTTATTTTTGTACTTCAAGAGAACATCGTACATTTGCAAACGAAAACAAATGTGTATGAGCAGAGTTCTATTAGCATTGATAACTGTTTTGGCGCTGACCTCGTGTGCTGAGTCCTATAACATTCAGGGCTCATCATCGATTTCATCGCTGGATGGCAGTAAACTATACCTGAAAGCCTTTAAGGACAATGAATTGAAGAATATCGATTCCTGCGACGTGGTGCATGGCAAGTTCCGTTTTGCAGGACTGCTCGACACGATTCGTATGGCTAACCTCTTCATGGACGACGAGAGTATTCTGCCCATCGTCGTGGAAAAGGGGGAGATAGAGATCAAGTTGGATGCCGCCAGTCAGAAGGTGAGCGGATCACCCCTGAACGACAAACTGTATGAGTTCATCACGCTGCATACACAGTTGAACAACGAGATGAACGAACTCTCCCACAAGCAGAGTCAGATGCTGCTCGACGGTATTGATGAAGAGACCATCGACAGGCAACTCTCCGTGGAGGCTGCCACCATCGCCCAGCGCGAAGACTCGTTGGTAACGAACTTCATCGTGGAGAATTTCGACAATGTGCTCGGTCCGGGTGTCTTTATGATTATGACGAGCAACTACCCTTATCCTGTGCTGACACCGCAGATAGAGGACATCATGAGCAAGGCTACGAAGAACTTCAAGGATGATCCATACGTGAAGGAGTACTATCAGACAGCCAACGAGATACAGGTGCGACAGAACGGACTGGTGGATGATACGCCCCAACAGGCTGTCCAGCCAGAAACTATCCCTGACTCGCTGCATGTGCCCTTGACCAATGTACCGCAGAAATGAGGACTGTCATTCAGGGGGGAAAGATTGTCAATGAAGGCAAGATATTCGACGGATCAATAGTCGTCGAAGACACTAAGATAAGTAAGATTGTAGAAGGAGAAACGAGTCCCGAAGACATTGTTGACGAGGTCATCGATGCTTCGGGATGTTTTGTACTCCCTGGTGTCATCGACGATCATGTGCATTTCCGTGAACCTGGTCTGACGGAGAAGGCGGATATCGACAGTGAGAGTCGAGCCGCTGCGGCAGGGGGAGTGACGAGTTTCTTCGATATGCCCAATACCGTGCCGCAGACCACTACCCTCGAAGCCCTTGAAGAGAAATTCGCGCTGGCAGCACAGAAGAGTCACGTGAATTATAGTTTCTTCTTTGGGGCCACCAACGACAATGTGGCATGCTTCGACCAACTCGACGCACACCGTATTCCAGGCATCAAACTCTTTATGGGTTCCTCAACGGGGAATATGCTCGTGGATCGTCGTGAGTCTCTGGAACGTATCTTCTCTTCTGCCCGTCTGCCGATTATGGCGCATTGTGAGGATACAGACATCATCAACCGTAATATGACAGAGGCGAAGCGTAAGTATGGCGATGATCCTGAGGTGGTGCACCATCCGGAGATCCGCAGTGAGGAGGCTTGCTATGAGAGTACGCGTCTAGCCGTAGAACTGGCCCAGAAGCATCAGGCCCGTCTCCACATCGCCCATCTCACCACCGCCAAAGAGTTAGAACTGATTGCAGGTGAGGGAATCACTGCTGAGGCCACCGTGAGTCATCTCTATTTCTCCGACAGCGCCTACGCCACGCTGGGCACCCGTATCAAGTGCAACCCAGCCATCAAGACTGCACAAGATCGTGCTGCCTTGCGCCAGGCCTTGAATGATGGTCGCATTGCTGTGATTGGTACAGATCATGCGCCTCATCTATTGTCTCAGAAGGAGGGAGGCTGTGCACGTGCCGCCAGTGGAATGCCGATGATACAGTTCTCACTCGTCACGATGCTTGAACTGGTAGATAAGGGTGTGCTTTCTTTGGAGCGTCTTGTGGAACTGATGTGTCACAACCCAGCCCGTCTTTTCGAGGTGAGGAATCGTGGTTTCTTGCGTGAGGGCTATCAGGCAGATATCGTACTGGTGCGTCCCAACAGCCCTTGGGTGTGCACAAAGGACACGATTCTCAGCAAGTGCGGATGGAGTCCGATGGAAGGTCACGAGTTCTCTTGGCAGGTAGAGCGTACGCTCTGCAACGGACATTCTGTCTATGCCGATGGCACAGTGGATGCAGATTATATTGGTCAGCCTGTCAGTTTCCGATGAAGATTACCTATCAGATATCAGAGGTCGCACCCTATATCAACTGGGCATATTTCTATCATGCCTGGGGAATGAGTGGGAAGCCTGAGGACGAAAAAGCCAAACTGCGTCAGGAGGCAGAAGAGGCTCTGCGCCAGATCGACGGTACCTATCAGACATTTGGGCTTTTTGAATTGTTTGATGCCAACGCAGATGGCGATGATATCGTTGTGTTTAGTGGAAAGTGGAAAGAGAAAAGTGGAAAGAGAATACCTCTTTTGCGTCAGCAACAGCCCGGTTCCGATTGTCTCTGTCTTTCTGACTTTATCGCCCCGCAAAACATTTCTCCTTCCTCTTTCCTCTTTCCTCTTTCCTCTAAAATCGGCCTTTTCGCCACTTCCGTCTCCCACGGACTCGAAACCGATTTCGACGCAGACCCCTATCAGAAGATGATGATGCAACTTTTGGCCGATCGTCTGGCTGAGGCTACTGCCGAGCGGATGCACGAGGAAGTGAGGAAGCAATATTGGGGCTATGCCAAGGACGAAAACCTCTCTATCCCGGAGATGCAAATAGAGAAGTTTCAGGGCATCCGTCCTGCTGTAGGCTATCCATCCTTGCCTGATACCAGCCTGAACTTCGTCCTCGATGAACTGTTGGATATGAAACAGATTGGCATCCGCCTGACGGAGAGTGGTGCCATGAAACCTCATGCCAGTGTCTCCGGTTTGATGCTTGCCCATCCCAAGGCTCGTTATTTCTCTATCGGGAAGATTGGTGAAGATCAACTCTGCGATTATGCCCGTCGTCGTGGTCTTCCTGTCGAAATTTGTCGCAAATTCCTCGCCGCCAATCTGTGAAACAAACGCATATAGTCTCTATTGTATAAATAAACATAACCATTATGAAAAGAATGATTCTCAGCCTTGTGGCTTTAGTGATGATGCTTGGTACTGCCAGCGCCCAGCGTCTGGTCTCTGTGAAGAATTATGGTGCCAACTGGCAGAAAACGATGATTTCGTTGAAGAACAAACCCAACGGTACCATCTACCGTCTGCGCAAGGAAAACCAGAACGAATACCTGCCCCGTGTTCCTGAGGCTAAGGGTTTGGAGCAGTTCATTTCTGAACGTATCGACATCGGATGGCTCGCCATGTATCGTTTGCCTATGAGTGATGATGACTACAAGTTCATCGTGGTTATCTACGACAAGGACGAACACCCCCTCTATACCGTCAATCTGGGTGAGGTGGCGCAGAACGATTACTGTGAGGTGCAGGACGTGCGCTGGGATCCCGATACCCACAATCTGTTCTTCAACATGGCCTGTCCCAGTTATGCCAGCGGTGTCAACGGCAAGGGGTCGAAACTCCACTGCTACAATCCTGAGCGCCGCCAGATGGTGTGGTCTACTGATTGGCTCACCAGCAACGACATTTTCATCCTCGACTCGCAGTTCGTGTTCTGCTCCTATGGCTTCACCAGTGAGAAGAAGTTCCTTTTCATGCTCGATAAGTTGACGGGCAAGGTGCTGAGCAAACTGCCGTTTACCTACAAGGTGCAGTATCTGGAACTGCAAACCGAGTCCAACGGACGTGAGTATCTCTATGCGGTAGACTACAACGACCACCTCTATAAGTACCAAGTACAGGGTGCCAAGGCCGTTGCCGACAATGGTCAGATATTCACTGTCTGCTATGCCGTCAGCGACGATGGTTACCTGAATGTCCGCTCAGAGCCCTCGATGCAGGGCAAGATTATTGGCAAACTGTGGATGCAGGACCACGGACTGGGGCGCGGTATCCTCATCGAGAAGGGAAAGACATGGAGCAAGGTTGCCGTCGATGAAGTCGAGGGTTGGGTCTACACCAAGTATCTGGGACAGATGTCATGGGTGGCAGGTACCGGTCCTAAGTTGGTAGCCAAGGATATCATTGCCATCTATTGCGAGAATAATGCCACTGGCGGACTCAATGTATTCTGTTCTGTCGACAAAGGCACCATTATTGCCGATACCTACTTTGAGCATACCTTCGACGATGGCGAATACTACGAGTTGCGTACAGGCCATGACTATCTCTTCGTCAAGAAGACCGATGTCATCGTGAAGCAATAAGTCCACTACCTCAGAGGGTCTCACAGAGGGACGGTTCTTTTGTGTCAGCCAGCACAATAGAGCCGTCTCTCCGTGTTTACGAGTGTTCTGGAGTTCATTTGAAGACCTCTTTTTTTCATTTTTATCGTTTTTACCCTGTAAAAACCCGCCCCAAAACTGAGGCACGTTTCTGCACACCGTGCAAAAGTCTGCCCCAAATCTGAGGCACGTTTATGCACCCCGTGCAAAAGTCTCCCCCAAAACTGAGGCACGTTTCTGCACCCCATGCAAAATCTTCCCCCAAATCTGAGGCACGTTTCTGCACCCCATGCAAAATCTTCCCCCAAATCTGAGGCACATTTTTGCACCCCATGCAAAACCTTCCCCCAAATCTGAGGCATGTTTATGCCACCCCTGCATAATCTTCCCCCAATTCTGAGGCATGTTTTTGCACCCCATGCATAAACGTCTCCCAGTTTTGAGGCTGGTTTTTGAAGTCTTAAGATGGTTTTTCACGGATTTGGGACAAGTTTTTCAAACTTTAGGATGGTCTGTCTCGAATCTAAAGCATGTCATTTTGATCTTTTAAAAATCAGCCCCAAATCCCGGAGAAGATATTCCGCCCTCGGGAAATCGTGTCCCAATTCTGGGTGAAGAAATCCCGACCCCGGAAAAATATGCCCCAGTTCCGGGGCAAGATATTCCGACCTCGGAAAATTATCCCTCGAATCCAGGGCGAATAATTCCGACCCCAGAGAAATGCGCCCCAGATTTGGGTGAAGATATTCCGCCCTCAGGAAAACATGCCTCAATTCTGGGGCAAAACATTCCGCCCTCGGGAAATTATCCCTCAGATTCAGGGCAAGAAATTCCGACCCCATAATATCTTCTCCCAGATTTTAGGCAAGGTTTTCATGCATAACGAGTCAGGAACCATTGTGCTCTGCCCCCGTTGTGATTACTTTTTTAGGGTCAGGACGACGATTTCGCCGGGGGCGTCGAAGCGGAAGGGGATGAGGCCGCCTACACCTGCCGTGACGAAGAGGGACTGAGAGCCCTCGGAATACCAACCGTTGAACTCCTTACCCGTTACAGACATCGGGCACCAGCCGAAAAGCGTGAACTGCATCTTGTGGGTATGGCCGCTCAGCGTCAGTTGGGCGCGTCCGTCAGGGATGATCTTCCGTCGCCAGGAAGAAGGATCGTGTTCGAGCAGCAGGATGAAATCATCCTTCTTGACACCCTTCAAAGTCTTGTTGATATTGCCGAGTTGCGGGAACTTCTTTCCGTCGCCGTCATTCTCCATACCGGCAAGGACGATATGGTCTTTGCCCTTTGTAAGGATGCGGTGCTCATTGCGCAGCAGCGTCCAGCCCATCTGTTTTTCCAGACTGACCACCTCGCGATTGTTCGCCACTTTCCGGGCCTCGTCAGCGTCGATATACATCGCATAGTCGTGGTTGCCGAGCACGGAATAGACGCCATCCTTCGCCTTTAACGACGAGAGGAGGTCCATGTGCTCATAGATGTCCTGTGGTTGGGTGTTTTGGAGGTCACCTGTATAGACAATCAGGTCTGGATGTTGGGCATTGATGTGGTCGATGGCATTCTGGAGGATATGCTGACGCCCCTTGTAGGAGCCGACATGTGCATCGGAAAAGAGTACAATCCTGTAACCGTCGAAGGCGGCAGGCAGGTCTGGTGAGGTGTAGGTCTGCTGGTTTACTTCCAGTTTCTCGAACCCGATGGTGGAGCCGTAGATCAGGACAAACCAGAGCAGCGGCACCAGGCATAGGCCAATGAGATTACCATAATTTTTCTTTTTGCGGAACAGTCGGCAGAACCCCAGTCCCGTGATGGAACAGAGCATGAAAATCCATTTGGGGATGACGATGAGTCCCAGCAGCAACAGGTATATATATAATATGGTGGGATTGTCGGGAATGAAGTTCTTCTCGTACATCAGACGAAGGGTGTAGGCTATCATTCCGATAGTCGGCATCCAGTAGAGGATACGCTTGGTCGTCCAGCCTCCGAAACGGTGACGCCAGTAGTGCAGATCAAGATATAGGTCGGGTATGATGATCAGCAAAAGAAACAGGTAAGGGGCACGTGCAATCATTGGTCAGGGTTTTCAACAAGTCCTTGGTACTTCGGGTTGAGGGCTGACATCACGGAGTCGAACGATTGGCGCATGGTGGCCTCGATATTCTCCACGCCCTGTCCGACGGGATAGATGGGCTGGTGGATGGTGAGGGAGAGCGGGTGCCAGTTGATGAAGTTGAAACCCTTCATACGGGGCAGCACATCAAACGAGCCGTTGATGGTCAGCGGTACCACAGGCAGTTGCAGTTCGTCGGCCAGTGCGAAGGCACCTTTCTTGAAGTGGGCCATGTGACCGGTAAAGGTGCGTGCTCCCTCAGGGAATACCGTCACACTGTAACCCTCTTTCAGGATCTCACGGGCATCTTCGTAAGTCTTACGGATCTTACTGGCTCCCCGTTTGTCCACGAAGATCTGGTGCGACTTCTCACAGGCATAGCCCACACAGGGGATCTTCCGAAGCGATTGTTTCATCATCCACTTGAAATTACGGTTCAGGTGTCCGTAGATCAGGAAGATATCAAACGAGCCCTGATGGTTGGCCACAAACACGTAACTCTGGTTCTTCTCCAGATTCTCGCGCCCCTCCACCTTGACGGGCAGGAGGAACAGTTTCAGGATAAGGTTGCCCCACCAGTGACCAGGATAGTAGCCCCAGAAGTGGCCGTTGCCGATACTCGTGCCAATGCCCACCTCTAATGCCGTGATGATGGTCAGAACGACCAGTATCGGCAGTCCTATGATTAGTTGATAAACCCTATATAGCAAGGTAATCATAATTACTAATTCCTAATTACTAATTCCTAATTTTCGGATACTTCCGCGTCCATCCGTCCCAGCGCAGTCGCATCACACCGAAGAACGCCTCGCCGAAGATGCCACCCGACATCTTGCTGGTGCCTTCGCGACGGTTGATGAAGATGACGCTCACCTCCTTGATCTTAAAACCGATCTTATAGGCGGTGTATTTCATCTCAATCTGGAAACCGTAGCCCTTGAAACGAATCTTATCCAGTTCGATGGTCTGCAGCACGCGGCGCTTGTAGCACTTGAAGCCCGCTGTGGTGTCGTGAACTTTGAAACCTGTGACGAAACGTACATACTTCGAGGCGAAATAACTCATCAGCACCCGTCCGATGGGCCAGTTCACCACGTTGACGCCAGTGACATAGCGCGAGCCGATGGCCAAGTCGTAGCCCTCGTCGTGACAGGCGGCATAGAGGCGTGGCAGGTCGTTGGGGTCGTGACTGAAATCGGCGTCCATCTCGAAGATGTAGTCATAGTTGTGTTCCAGTGCCCATTTGAAGCCCATGATATAGGCTGTGCCGAGGCCCAACTTACCGCTGCGCTCCAGGATAAAGAGTCTGTCGCCGAATTCGGAGGCCATCAGATCCTTCACGATCTGGGCTGTCCCGTCGGGCGAACCGTCATCGATGACGAGGATATGGAAGGTCTTTTCCAGCCCGAACACGGCCCGGATAATCTTCTCGATGTTCTCCTTTTCGTTATACGTTGGGATGATAACGATGCTGTCGCTTGAATGCATAATCTGTGTTATTACGCTGCAAAATTACAAAAAACTACGCAATATCCAAATAATTTTTGTTTTTATCTTATTTTTTTTGTACCTTTGCCAACAAAATCAAATTAATCGGATTATGAACATCACAGAGAAAGAAGGCATCACTGATGCCAGACAACTGGGCATGCCCAAGTACATTATCTTAGGTATCCAACATTTGTTTGCCATGTTTGGCGCCACCGTATTGGTGCCTGTACTGACAGGTCTCTCCGTGTCGTCAACCCTCTTGTTTGCGGGTGTCGGCACATTGGTATTCCACTTTGTCAGTAAGTTGCAGGTGCCTGCCTTCCTCGGTTCCTCGTTTGCCTTCTTAGGAGGCTATTTGTCTGTGAAATCATTGGGTGTGGAGCAGGGCATGAGCGAGACATTGGCTCTGGACTATGCCTGTATTGGCGTGTTCTGCGCCGGACTGTGCTATTTCGTGATGGCTGGTCTCATCAAGTCGTTCGGCATCGAGAAGATCCTGCGATTCTTCCCACCGCTGGTCACGGGTCCTATGATTATTGCCATCGGTCTGGTACTCTCAGGCAGTGCCATACAGAACTGCGCCACCAACTGGCCGTTGGCCCTTGTGGCCCTTCTGACAGTCATCCTTGCCAGTGTCTATGGCAAGGGCATCTTTAGGATCATTCCCATCCTGTTGGGTGTGATTGTCAGTTATGCGCTGGCTGTCGTGTTGGGTGAGGTGGACTTTACACCGTTACATGAGACCGCATGGATTGGACTGCCTTTCAGCAGGGAACAGACCGTGTTGGCTGTCTTTGACGATATGGACTCCACATTCCTTATCTCTACGATTATCGCCATCGTACCGATAGCCATTGCCACCATCATGGAACACATCGGTGATATGTGTGCCATCTCCTCGACTGTTGGGAAGGATTTCCTGAAGGCACCTGGTCTGCATCGCACACTGATGGGCGACGGTCTGGCCACGGCGCTGGCTTCGCTCTTCGGCGCTCCTGCCAATACTACATACGGCGAGAATACCGGTGTCCTGAACCTCACGAAGGTCTTTGACCCTGCCGTCATCCGTCTGGCTGCCATCTTCGCCATCCTACTTTCTTTCTGTCCTAAGTTCGCCAGTCTTATCGGTTTGATGCCCGCAGCCACCATTGGTGGTGTGAGTCTGATTCTCTACGGTATGATCTCTGCCGTTGGTGTGCGCAATTTGATAGAAGACAGTGTGGACTTCAACTCTTCGCGAAATGTCTTTGTCGCTGCCTTGATACTGGTGATTGCCATCGGTGTCAAATATGGTGCCGACGATAATGTGAGCATTGGTCCCATCCATTTCTCCGGTCTGGCACTCTCTGCCCTCGTGGGCGTCACACTTAACGCTGTCTTGCCAGGAAAACTGGGCATGAAGGTGAAGAGTGTACACGGCAAGGAAAAGCCCCAGCACCCTCAAAGGGAGTAAAGGTCTTTGATGAATATACAGGAATTGGAGAACATCTATGCCGGGTTGCCGCAGGTGAAGGCACTGGCACAGGCGATAGGAAAATCCTCGGCGAAGAAGATTTTCCTCGAAGGTCTGTTGGGTTCCAGTGCACCGATGGTGTTTGCTGCGCTCAGTGGAAAAGTGGCTTCTGCTCCGTTGCTGATTATCTTGCAGGATGCCGAGGAGGCGGGCTATTTCTACCACGACCTGACGCAGTTG
This sequence comes from uncultured Prevotellaceae bacterium, assembly GCA_902784565.1. Lineage (GTDB taxonomy): Bacteria > Bacteroidota > Bacteroidia > Bacteroidales > Bacteroidaceae > Prevotella. Next base: position 86,636 of record CACZVE010000003.1, on the reverse strand, counting down.
CTGGGGGATAGGAATGTGTTGTTCTTTCCCAGCAGTTACCGTCGGGCGATTAAGTATGCGCAGCGGGATAGTGCAAATGAGATTCTGCGAACTGAGGTGTTGGCCCGATTCGCACAATGGGGACAGTCCCCCTGTAATCCAGTCGCTGACACTCCTTCCTCACAGAGGGGACAGTCCCCATTGTGCGTGACGTATCCTGAGGCGGTGGCGGAACTCGTGGTGTCGAAGAAGAGTCTCGATGCGCGCACCTTAATATTAGAAAAAGAGCAGACCATCGCCGTGTCGGCTATCGAGAAAACACTGCGTGAGTTCGGCTTCCGCGAGGTAGATTATGTCTACGAGCCTGGCCAGTTTGCCCTGCGCGGCTCCATCCTTGACGTGTATTCCTACAGTTGCGAATATCCCTTCCGTATCGATTTCTTCGGCGACGATATCGACTCCATCCGTACCTTCGAGGTGGAGGATCAGTTGTCGAAGGATCGTCGTGACCGCATAGAGATTGTACCTGAGTTGTCGATGGTGGCAGAAGAAAAGGTGTCATTCCTCTCGTTCCTGCCCATGGATACACTGTTGGTGGTGAAGGATTTCTTCTATGTGCGTGATGCCGTGGATCGTGCCTATCAGGAGGGCTTCTCCGAACAAGCGCGTCTGGAACAGGAGAATCTGCAAGGTGAAGCACCGTTGCTGTCGGGTAGTCAGTGGATGAGCGACGCCTGTCGTTTCCGTCGGATAGAGTTCGGACATCGTCCGTCTTCACAGGCGGATGCCTCGTTGCGCTTCAACATCACCGTGCAACCGTTGTTCCACAAGAACTTCGACCTGTTGGCAAAGTCGTTTGAGGACTATCTCTCGCAGGGTTATCAGATTTTCATCTGTGCTGACAGTCAGAAGCAGAATGAACGCCTCCGTGAGATTTTTGCCGAGAAGGCGGGGAACTTGCATTTCACTCCGATAGACAAGACCTTACACGAGGGCTTTGCCGACAACGACCTGATGGTGTGCGTGTTTACCGACCACCAGATCTTTGACCGTTTCCATAAGTATAGTCTGAAGAGCGACAAGGCTCGCAGTGGCAAGATGGCCCTGACGCTGAAAGAGATACAGCAGTTTGAGATTGGCGACTATGTGGTACACGTGGATCACGGCGTGGGTAAGTTCGGCGGTCTGGTGCGGATGCCTGTCAGGAATGCCGCTGGTGAGGAGACGTGTCAGGAGATGATCAAGATCCTCTACCAGAAGGGCGACAGCATCTACGTGTCGATACACTCTTTATATAAGGTGTCGAAATACAAGTCGCAGGACAATGGTGAGGCGCCCCGACTCTCTACCCTCGGCACAGGACAGTGGGAGAAACTGAAAGAGCGCACCAAGAAGCATATCAAGGATATTGCCCGCGACCTGATAAAACTCTACGCCAAACGCCGCAAGGAAAAAGGTTTTGCGTACAGTCCAGACAGTTATTTGCAGCATGAACTCGAGGCCAGTTTCCTCTATGAGGACACACCGGATCAGTTGAAGGCGACGCAGGATGTGAAGGCGGATATGGAGATGGCCCGTCCGATGGACCGTCTGGTGTGTGGCGATGTGGGCTTCGGCAAGACGGAGGTAGCCGTGCGGGCGGCCTTCAAGGCAGCGTGTGATAATAAGCAGGTGGCTGTGCTTGTGCCGACGACGGTGCTGGCCTATCAGCATTTCCGTACCTTCTCCAGTCGGTTGAAGGATATGCCCGTCAGGGTGGACTATCTGACACGGGCCCGTAGTGTCAAACAGACCTCTGCTCTGTTAAAAGACCTCGCCGAGGGAAAGATAGATATCATCATCGGTACGCATAAACTCATCGGTAAATCGGTGAAGTTCAAGGATCTGGGCCTCCTCATTATCGACGAGGAACAGAAGTTCGGCGTATCCACGAAGGAGAAACTGCGCCAGATGAAATCGAATGTGGACACACTGACGATGTCGGCGACACCGATACCACGCACCTTGCAGTTCTCGTTGGTGGGGGCCCGCGACTTCAGCGTCATTCAGACACCACCGCCCAATCGCTATCCCATCCAGACGGAGATACACACCTTCGGGGCAGAGATCATCATGGATGCCATCAATTTCGAGATGTCTCGCAACGGACAGGTCTATTTCGTCAACAATCGTATCAGCGATTTGACGCATATCGCCGAGATGATCCATAAGTATATCCCTGATGCCCGTGTGGCGGTGGGACACGGACAGATGAAGCCCGAGGAACTGGAAAAGATCGTGCTCGACTTCTCCAACTATGACTACGATGTGCTGCTCTCGACGACAATTGTGGAGAACGGTATCGATATCCCCAATGCCAACACCATCATCATCAACGGGGCCCAGAACTTCGGACTCTCCGACCTGCACCAGATGCGAGGCAGGGTAGGGCGCAGTAACCGCAAGGCGTTCTGTTATCTGCTGGCGCCACCGTTGGCGGATCTCAATCCTGAGTCTCGCCGGAGGTTGGAGGCGTTGGAGAATTTCTCCGACCTCGGCTCTGGCATCAATATCGCCATGCAGGACCTTGATATCCGTGGGGCGGGCAATCTCTTGGGCTCAGAACAGTCCGGTTTCATCTCCGACCTCGGCTACGAGACGTATCAAAAAATCCTCAACCAGGCGATGGCGGAACTTCGGAATGAAGAAGGTCATTCATCAGCAGACAAATCTCCTTCCTCTTACCACTTTCCTCTTTCCTCTTATTTCGTCGACGATTGCGCCCTGGAGTCGGATATCGAGATGCTCTTCCCCGACCAGTACGTGCCTAATGACTCCGAGCGTATGCTCCTCTACCGCGAACTTGACAATCTGGCTAACCGCAACGACCTGGAGGCAGCCTTGGACGACTACCGTAACCGTCTGAGAGACCGCTTCGGCGAGATTCCGGAGGTGGCAGAGGAACTCATCCGTGTGGTACCGCTCCGTGTACTCGGCAAGCGTCTTGGTATCGAGAAGATCATGCTCAAACAACAGAAGATGTTCCTTTTCTTCGTCAGCAATCCCGATAGCCCTTATTATCAGAGCGACATCTTCGGACGGGTATTGAAATACCTGACAGAAAATGTGCGTCGTTGTAACCTCCGCGAAGCCAACGGCAAGCGGTCTATGGTGGTTTCGGATATCTCTTCCGTGAATGATGCGCTGACAATCTGTCGTACAATTCTGACAGATTGACACATATAATTCCACTGGCATTTATCTTGCATATAGTCTGGTGAGAGCCGCAAGGTAATCACTAAAAAGATTAACATGTATAACATTTTAAAAATAGAATTAGGAGGTAAAGATTATGATGCCAGTAATGAGAAGTAACAGTTGGATTCCCAGTGTGTTTAACGATTTGTTCGATACAGACTTTCTGCCGAAGACGAACTGTACGGCACCTGCCATCAATGTGAAAGAAAGCGACAAGGCCTATACCGTAGAATTGGCCGCACCGGGCATGAAGAAGGAGGATTTTAATGTTCACATCAACGACGAGGGCAACCTGGTTGTGAAGATGGAGAGCAAGAATGAAAAGAAGGAGGAGGACAAGAACACCCGCTACCTGCGCCGTGAGTTCTCGTACTCAAAGTTCGAGCAGACGCTGATCCTGCCGGACGACGTGAAGAAGGATGCCATTTCGGCTAAGGTGGAGCACGGCGTACTCACCGTCGAACTCCCGAAACTCGTTGAGGAGAAGGTGAAGGTTTCTCGTCAGATTGATATCGCATAAAGGAATTACATAAAAATCCCCGCCAAACGGCGGGGATTTTTATTTTTATCTTATTGCTTGTCGAGTTCTGCAAGGTTGGCTGCAATCATCTCGTCGGTGACGGTGTAGTTCTGGAGGTCACCCTTGATGTAAGCCTCGTACGACGGCATGTCGATGAGTCCGTGACCAGAGAGGTTGAAGAGGATGACTTTCTCCTCGCCTGTCTCCTTGCATTTCAGGGCCTCGCGGATGGTAGCGGCGATGGCGTGGGTACTCTCAGGGGCAGGGATGATACCCTCGGTACGGGCAAAGAGCATACCGGCCTCGAAAGTTTCGAGTTGTGGGATGTCAACACCATGCATGTAACCGTCCTTGATCAATTGGCTGATAATCATACCGGCACCATGGTAGCGCAGACCACCGGCGTGGATGTTAGAGGGCTTGAAGTTATGACCCAAGGTGTACATCGGCAACAGCGGAGTATAACCAGCCTCGTCGCCGAAGTCGTAGCGGAATTGTCCGCGAGTCAGTTTCGGACAACTGTCGGGCTCAGCAGCAATGAACTCCGTATGACGCTCGCCGCTCAGATTGTGGCGCATGAAGGGGAAGGAGATGCCACCGAAGTTAGAACCGCCACCGAAGCAGCCAATCACGATGTCGGGATATTCGCCAGCCATTGCCATCTGCTTCTCTGCCTCCAGACCGATAATCGTCTGGTGCAGGCCTACGTGGTTCAGCACCGAGCCGAGGGTGTACTTACAATTCGGGGTGGTGGTGGCCAACTCAACAGCCTCAGAGATGGCGGTGCCCAGTGAACCGCTGTGCGTGGGATCCTTGGTCAGGATGTCCTTACCGGCACGGGTTGACATGGAGGGCGAACCTGTGACGACGGCTCCGAAGGTACGCATGATACTGCTGCGGTAGGGCTTCTGCTGCATCGTGATCTTCACCTGATAGACGGCACAGTCGAGGCCGTAGATCTTGGCGGCATAACTGAGGGCTGCGCCCCACTGGCCGGCACCGGTCTCTGTGGTGACGTTCGTCGTACCTTCCTGCTTGGCATAGTAGCACTGGGGCAGGGCGGAGTTGATCTTATGCGAACCTAAGGGGTTCGTACTCTCGTTCTTAAAATAGATGTGGGCAGGGGTGCCGAGGGCCTCTTCGAGGGCGTAGGCACGTACCAGCGGGGTAGAACGGTAATACTTGTACTTTTCGAGCACATCTTCGGGGATGTCAATCCAACGATGCTCCGTGTCTAACTCCTGCACGCAGCACTCGCGGGGGAAGATGTGAGCCAGGTCATCGACACCTAAGGGCTGCTTGGTAGCAGGGTGAATCGGTGGCATGGGCTTGTTGGGCATGTCTGCCTGAATGTTGTACCACTGTGTTGGGATCTCACTCTCTTGGAGGATGAATTTTTTTTGTTTAGCCATGATGTTTAAGTTTAGGGATTAAATATCCGATGCAAAGATACGAATTAGAAGTGAGAAGAGAGAAGTGAAAAGTGAAAAGTTGTCATGCCTTGTTATTTTTTAACTTTTCAATCCTTCCATGAATTCCTTGGGTTGCATGCCAAATTGTTTCTTGAAACAGGTGGAGAAGTACTTCGGATCCTGGAAGCCAACACGGTAGGCGAGCTCGTTGACACGTAGGTTGGGATTGGATTCTGCCAGTTTGTAGGCCTCCTTCATTCGGATGTCGCGGATGAAGGTACTGACATTCATGCCAGTGATGGCGCGGAGTTTGTTGTAGAGGGTCGACGGACTGGCACCCATGTCGGCAGCAAAGGCATCACGGTCATAGCTGGCATCGTCCAGATGGTCGTGTACGCAGGCCATGGCTCTCTTCAGGAACTCCTGTTCGGGGGTGGGTGCCTCATCTTTCCCAATGTCCTCGTTTGACTTCTGGGTGAATTCCTGCTGGGCACGCTTGCGGTTCTCGATGATATTATCGATGCGGAGTTTGAGGTCGCTCAGGCGGAACGGCTTCGTCAGGTATTCGTCGGCACCAATACGGAGGGCCTCTTGCTGATCTTCTTCCTGAGTTTTTGCTGTGAGCAGGATGATGGGCAGATGCTTGTAGTTATCGTCCTCCTTGATGGCTTGAGTCAGTTCCAGACCATCCATCTCCGGCATCATCACGTCGGAAACGATAAGGTCGAGGTCTGTCTGGTGGATGATGTCGAGGGCCTCCTTGCCGTTGGGGGCTGCAAACACGCGGTAGTGCGACCTCAACATGTGCTGCATCAGCATGAGCAGTTCCAGATTGTCCTCGACGATAAGAATCTTGTAGGCATCTTCATCATCCGTGTCATCCATAAAGGCATCTTTGTTGACATCGGGCACGTCTGGCTTGAAGTCGATGATTGCGTTTTTAGGGATGTTGAAGTCTATCTTGTGCTCCTCATCGATCTGTTCAGGCTTGAAGGCTTCCTTGGTGATGGGCAGACTGAGGGTGAAGGTGGTGCCTTGACCCTCTTCGCTCTCGCACTCGATGGTACCGTTATGCAGATAGACCAGGTCGCGAGTCAGTGCCAGACCCAGACCTGTGCCGAAAGTCTTGTGACGACGGTATTCGCCGTCGTAGAACCGTTCGAAGAGGTGTTTCATCTTGTCTTTGGGGATACCACTGCCCGTATCGCGTACCTTAATATATATATAGTCGTAGTTCCGGCTGGTGTGTACATCGAGGCTCACCTCACCCTGTTCAGTGTATTTGGCGGCATTGGAGAGCAGGTTATAGATAATCTTGTCGAATTTGTCGGTATCAATCCAACCCATCATGCTCTGGGGCGTGCAGTTGACGGTAAAGGTCAGGTTTTTCTTGGTCATCAGTGGCTCTAAACAGAGGGCTGTGTCGTGGATATACTGCATAACATCACCATTGGCTACTTTCAGTTTCAGTTCTCCCGCCTGTGACTTGCTGGTTTCAAGTATCTGTTGTAACAGGCGCACCATACGCTGGATATTCATCTGCATCATGTCGTAGTCGTGGGTGTGCTGAGGGGCTTCTTCGCGCAGATGATCCACCGATGCAGAGATTACGGTAAGCGGGGTGAGCAGTTCATGGGTGATGTTGGTGAAGATTTTTCCCATTTGCAGACGCTGCCTAACCTTGGTATTACGGCGGTGCAACTCTCTTCCCAAGAAGAAAGCAGCGATTCCGATGGTTAAAATCACGATAAATATAACCGCCTGAAGGTTCATGATGATTCGTTTTGTTGGGACAAAAGTAGAAAAAAAACTCGAAAAAGCGATAAAAAACCAAGAGAAAGTGCGTTTTTGAGGCAAAATAAGTGGATTTTCCGTGAATTTAGGTAGAAAAATCGTCAAATAACGTATTTTCTACCTATATTAATAATATCTCAACCTAAGTTTGTGTTTATTGTACTACTTTTGCACCAGAAAAGATTTTTAATGGTTAAGGTTTATGGTTGATTAATTTAGTTTTTTAAAGTTAACAAAGAAAAAGGTCCGTTGTGAAACGGGCCTTTTTCCTTATTTGCATCTTTAACAAGTTGCTGATTATTCGTATCTGGCCTGATGGGCAGTCATGTCGATGCGCGGCTTTTCCACCAGAATTGGTGTACGTTTTTCCGATGTCGGAATGGTTTCCCATAACACGGATTCAAGGCTGTGTTATATCGTTTCGGGTATAATTATTATAAAAGTTTTAAAATTTATACCCGTTTTGGTATATTTATCAGGAAAAATATGTATATTTGCACCCGTTAAGGTATAATTTGCTATGACTTTATCGGAGCATATTAAGCAGAAACGGAAGAAAAACGGCCTCTCTCAGGTTGAGTTGGCCGAGAGAGCCGGCGTAGGTCTCAGATTCGTGAGGGATCTCGAACAAGGGAAGCAGACCTTGAGAATGGATAAGGTGAATGATGTTCTCGCCCTGTTTGGCGAATGTCTCGGACCCGTAAATACTGATATTGTATGAAGCAGGCGGGAATATATGTAAACGATACCTACTGTGGTGTCCTCACAGAGGATGAGGAAGGCTTCCATTTCGTCTATGACGAGACTTATCTCGTCCGGACGGACGCTGTCTCACTAAGTCCCACCATGCCCCTGACGGAACAACAGTATGACAGGGAAATGATGTTTCCTGTCTTCGATGGACTTATTCCCGAAGGATGGCTGTTGGATATCGCATCGTCGTCATGGAAGATTGACCCGCGTGACCGGATGTCGCTCTTGATGGCTTGCTGTAAGGATTGTATTGGTAACATCAGCGTAAAACCATTAGACCATGAGTAAGTGCTTGTACTGTTATCAGGAATTGGAAGAAGGTCAGATAGATTTTCACCCTGGCTGTGCCCGCAAGTTTTTCGGCTCTGAAATGGCACCAGTCCTTCCTTATACGCGGGAAAACATGTCGGAACTCGCCCGACAGGTGATTCGCACCAGCACGTCAGTAACCGGTGTGCAGGCCAAAATGTCGCTGGATGTGAACCGAGGGGGGAAGAACGAGCCTGCCAAATTAACCATTGTAGGCCTCTGGGGTAGGTATATCTTCAAACCTCAAAGCAGCAAGTATCCCTGCCTGCCAGAATTGGAAGACCTCACGATGAAGATGGCAGAAGTTGCCCGTATCCGCACCGCCCGTCATACGCTCATCCGACTGGCCGATGGTGAACTGGGCTATCTGACCCTCCGTATGGATCGTGGACATAAGGGCGAAAGGCTACGGGTAGGCGACGGAACGTCGGGAATAAAGATATCGATGCTGGATATGTGCCAACTGACCAACCGCCTTACCGAGCATAAATACTACGGTACCTACCAACAACTGGCAGAAACCATCAAGAAGTATTCGTCGGCACCCATGTTGGACGTACAGCGATATTGGGAAGTGGTGCTGTTCTCTTGGATGACTGGCAATTCCGACATGCACTGCAAGAACTTTTCGCTGATAGACAGCGGAAACGGAGAGTATAACCTGGCTCCGGCCTACGACCTGCTGGCCGTGCTGTTGGCCGACCCTGCTGACACTGAGGAGATGGCCATGAGTTTTACGGTGGGTGGCACTAAGAGCGGCTTCGACCGCAATACTTTCATGACCGCTTTCACCCAAAGCGGCATTCCTGTTGCTATAGCAGAAAAGATGATAGAACGGATGAAGGGCTATCTCCCCGAATGGGAAGAACTCATCGGCCAGTCATTTCTGCCGGAAAACATGAAGGCCGACTATTTACATTTGCTGAACAGGCGGATAGACCAATTAAGGTAGGTACCCTTTAAGTTTATCTGTTCAATAAATAACGTTCTGCCTCGATGGCAGCCTGACAGCCACTGCCTGCAGCGGAAATGGCCTGGCGATAGACGGGGTCGGCACAGTCGCCGGCAACAAACACGCCGGGAATCTTCGTGCGGGGCGTACCGTCGATCTTTTTCAGATAGCCAGTCTCGTCAGTCTCAAGCCACTCCTTGAAGATGTCGGTATTGGGCTTGTGACCGATGGCGAGGAAAAAACCGTCGATGGCAATGTCCACCAGTTCCTCGTCGGGCTCGCCCTTGCGCTTCACGAGATGGGCACCTTCCACACCGTTCTCACCGAAGAGTCCGATGGCGTTGTGCTCGAAGAGGATTTCAATGTTCTCAGCCTCCTTTACGCGCTGCTGCATCACCTGCGAGGCACGGAGGAAGGGCTTACGCACGATGAGATAGACCTTCTTGGCCAGTCCCGACAGATAGAGGGCATCCTCGCAGGCAGTGTCGCCGCCGCCGACGACAGCCACGGCCTTCTTACGGTAGAAGAACCCGTCGCAGGTGGCACAGGCTGACACACCCTGTCCGTTGTACTTGCGCTCGTCGTCGAGACCGAGGTACTTGGCGGAGGCTCCTGTGGCGATGATTACGGTGTCGGCCTCAATCTCCGTGCCGTCCTCTGCCGTACAGAGGTAGGGGGCCTTTGAGAAATCCACCTTCACGATCTCGCCGTCGCGGATGTCGGTGCCGAAGCGCTCTGCCTGTTCGCGCAGGTCCATCATCATCTGGTTGCCATCGACACCCTGCGGATAGCCGGGGAAATTCTCTACCTCGGTGGTCTGGGTGAGTTGGCCGCCGGGCTGCATGCCGCTGTACTCGATGGGGTTGAGGTTGGCGCGACTGGCATAGATGGCTGCGGTGTATCCGGCAGGACCGCTGCCGATGATCAAGCATTTGGTTTTTTCCATTACTTCAAGAGTTCTTCAATCTGCTTTGCGATGTTCTCGATTTTCTCCGTGGGCTCGAAACGGGCAACCACCTGTCCCTTCTTGTTGATAAGGAATTTAGTGAAGTTCCACTTGATGTCGGGCTTCTTCTGGTAGTCGGGATCGGCCTTCGACAGCATATCGTCGAGAATATGGGCAATGGGGTGCTCCATGTCCCAGCCGGCGAAGCCTTTCTCATTCTGCAGGAACTTAAACAGGGGGTCTGCGTCCTCGCCGTTTACCTTGACTTTCTTGAAGCGGGGGAATTCTGTGCCAAAATTCAGTTTACAGAACTCATGGATACTCTCGTCGGTGCCAGGAGCCTGCTGGTTAAACTGGTTGCAGGGGAAGTCGAGAATCTCGAAGCCCTCTGCGTGATATTTCTCGTAGAGTTTCTCCAGTTCGTCATACTGAGGGGTGAAGCCGCACTTGATGGCGGTATTCACGATGAGCAACACTTCGTTGGCGTATTCCTTCAGGGATACGTCCTTGCCTTTTCTGTCCTTGACAGAGAAATCATAAATGGTTTTCATTTGCTATTTATAAATAATGTATAGTTTCTGCGGGTACAAAGATAGGCATTTTATTTGGCATTAACAAATAAATTGCCAAAAAAAGTGCGCCAGAGGCATATGCAACTACCTTTGACGCACTTTTTAGTCTGTTGTGGATATTATTTACTTCTTCTGTGGACTTCGAGAGGAACATATCGCCGTTGGACATGTCCTTGAACACGACGGGGCGATAGTTTTCTGGATGAATTCCTTTTTTCATTTTGAGTTAAATATTAATGTTTAAAATACTAATTTCGCATAAAGCGGGTGCAAAGGTACGAAGATTTTTTGAATTTTGCAAATAGTTTCGGAAAAAAATCGTATCTTTGCACCAATAAAACTTGTTTTATATGAAAAAGTCTGGTTTGTTACTGCTAACAATGGTCCTGTTCTGTGGTGTGAATCCGATGATGGCGCAACAGAAGACCTTCTCTGTCTACGGTATTGGATTCTATAATCTGGAGAACTTGTTTGATACCTGTCACGATACGGGTAAGAACGATTATGAGTTTCTGCCAGAAGGTACCAACAAGTGGACGAGCCTGAAATATACCCACAAGTTGCGCAATATGGCGCGTGTGCTCTCAGAGATGGGGACCGACAAACTGCCGAAGATTGGATGTGCCGCCATTGGCGTGGCAGAAGTAGAGAATGCCAAGTGTCTGGAAGACCTTTGCGACCAGGAACCCTTGAAGACCCGGAACTTCCAGTTCGTGCATATCGAGGGACCAGATCAGCGCGGTGTGGACTGTGCATTGCTCTACAACCCTACCTTGTTTACGGTGCGCGACACGAAACTTGTACCTTATATATATAAGTTACCACAGGACTCACTCAGGGCCACCCGTGGCTTCCTCGTGGTGAGCGGTACGATGGCTGATGAACATGTAACCATTATCGTGAATCACCTGCCATCACGCGGTGCGACTTCTTTCTATCGGGAGGAAGGCGGTTTGCAGTTGAAGGTGGTGAAGGACTCGCTGATTGCCGAAGACCCCAACGTGAAACTGCTGATTATGGGTGACATGAACGACGACCCGCAGGACAACTCGATGGCAAAGTGCCTGGGTGCCAAGCGTAAGATCAAGGATGTGAGCGAGGGAGATCTGTATAACCCCTGGTGGGATGTGCTGGCTTCTGGCACAGGTACGCTGATGTATAACGGTGCCTGGAACCTCTTCGACCAGATCATTCTTTCTCCTTCGCTGCTTGACCGTGACAAGAAGGACTATTCTTCGCTGAAACTTTTCTCCCACCAGATATTCCGTCGTGACTATCTGTTCCAGAAGGAAGGAAAATACAAGGGCTATCCCCTGCGCACCCATGGCAGTGGCGAATGGCTCGACGGCTATAGCGACCATCTGCCTACAATTGTCTATCTTATTAAAGCACAGAAATAATGATTATCATCGGAATCGCTGGCGGATCAGGTTCGGGCAAGACCACCGTCGTGAAGCGTATTGCCAAGGCGTTGCCGCCACATTGTGCCGCCATCATCCCGTTGGACTCCTACTATAACGATACAACGAGACTCACCGATGAGGAACGGCGCGCCATTAACTTCGACCATCCTGATGCCTTCGACTGGAAACTGCTGACGGAACAGATCAAGAAACTGAAGAATGGTGAGGCCATCGAACAGCCCACCTATTCGTATGTACTCTCCAACCGTCTGCCGGAAACGGTCCATGTGGAACCGAAGCCTGTGATTATCCTGGAGGGCATCATGACACTGCACCATAAGAAACTGCGTGACATGATGGACCTGAAGATTTTCGTGGATACCGACAGTGATGTGCGTCTGATCCGGAACATCCGTCGTGATGTGGTGGAACGTGGACGTACTGTCGATATGGTGCTCGATCACTATGAGAATGATGTGAAGCCCATGCATGAGCAGTTCATCGAACCCACGAAGAAATTTGCCGACCTGATCATCCCCTGGGGTCGTGAGAATAAGCGTGGCATCGATATCCTCAGATCGTATATCCAAGGATTCTCGGAAGAGGTAAAGGAAGAGATGGAACATGGGGGTTGAGGCGGTTGCCTCAACCCTTATTCTTCTGGCCAGAGGTCAGCATAGGCTTCTGGCTTGGAAGTTATTTCCTCCTTTATTTCTTCTGCGACAGGGATTTCCTGAGCCTTGGCGAACTTACGCTTCTCATTGTGGATCTTGATGGCGTTGATGAGTTCGGTGACACCATAAAGAAGGGTACACCAGCCGAGGATGAGCATGGCTATTGCCGGAGGATCCATCGGACGGATGATGACATAGAGACCTGTGAGCAGGATGATACAAGGGAGTATCCAGTAGCCGAAGCCCACTTTTCCGAAATGACGGGCATTGAGCAGGTTCATGAACTGGTTGATGGCACCTAGTACGAGGATGCCGCCGATGATATACATCAGGCCTTTGACAAAAACCGTTGGTGTCAGTGCCAATAAGAGTCCGAGAATGGCACTTCCTACCCCCACGATGGGGAAGGTTGGCTTGGGTATGGCTATGCGCTGACCTTCTGCATCAGTGATATAAGCACCACCTGGCAGTGTCTCTTGTTTGGAGTACTGACGCAGAGTGTGATAATACATCACCATCGAGATGATACCCGAAAGCAGGAACAATACACCGATGGCAATGGTGATCCACGTAACAGTGTTGTCGGGGTACTTGATCAGCAGGATACCAATGGCAATGGCACAAATGGCCCGGAAAACGGAACTCTGTAATATCTTCATATCGTTAATGTTTCAAGTTTAATGTTGCAAATTTAATAAAATAACGCGATATTCCCAAATAAATTGCTATTTTTGCAGCAAAAATATGCAAATATGACCACTTTATACTTAGTCAGACATGGAGAAACGGTTGATAATGTCAACCAAATCATGCAAGGACAGACACAAGGTGAACTGACGGACAATGGCATCCGACAGGCTGAGGAGGTGAGGGACAATATGGCTTCTTTGGACTTCGCCGCCATCATCGCCAGTGACCTCAAACGTTCGGTTGACACGGCGAGAATCATCGCTGAACCCCATCATATGGAGGTGGTTCAGATACCTTTACTGCGCGAAAGAGACTGGGGCGGATTCACGGGACGTTATATCCCCGAACTGAAAGGAGAGGTATGGCCCGATGACATTGAGACATTGGAAAACCTTCTTTCCCGGGCTGGCGAATTCATCGCGTATGTCAAGAAGACTTATCCAGGAAAGAAGGTGCTGGCCGTGGGTCATGGCATTATGAATAAAGCCATCCAGGCAGTATATTATGGAAAACAGATGAGCGAAGTACAGAGGATGACCAACGCTGAGGTCAGGATACTCGAATTATAGAGAGATTACCTGCGACCTCCGAAGTGTCCGCCGCCACCACCGCGGGAACCGCCACTGCTGCTGCGAGAGGCTCCACTGCTATGAGAGGAACTGCTGCTGCGGGTAGGGCTGACGCTGCGAGAAGGACTCGAACTGCTGTGGGAGGGGCTGACACTGCGCGAAGGACTGGCATTGCTGCGGGTGCTACTGCGCGGTGCACTGCTGCTCTGAGAGGGGGAAGCAGATGGTCTGTTGCCACCGAAATTGCCGTTGCTATTGGTGACACGCGACGGGGTGGAGTTCCCGTTCATCAGCGTACGGTTCTCGCTGCGACTCGGGGTAGCGTTGATTTTGCGACTCGGCGTGGAGTTGCCACTACGGTTCGGAGTCGTATTGCTACTGCGGTTCGGAGTTGAGTTAACACTACGGTTCGGTGTCGTGTTTTCGTTGCGGTTCGGTGCTGTGGTAGTGCGCTCCGGTTTGTTGTTGTCGTTGCGGTTTGGAGCCGTTGTACGTCCATCGTCTCTGCGGGAACCTCCGAACGTACCTTGTCTGTTCTCAACTCTTCCGCCGCGATTGTTCTCAACTCTTCCACCACGATTGTTCTCAACCCTTCTCCCACCACGATCGGGAGAACCCGTTATGCGGGTAGAACTGTTACGATGGTTGCGGAACTCGCCACGGTCAAAGCGGTCGTGCATACCAACGTGTCTGTCTCTAGGTGCACGGAAATGCTCTCTGTGTCCGTAGTAGTAACCATGTCCTCCATGAACATGCCAGGCATGTCCGCCACGATAGGTGGCATAGAACGCTGGACGTCCGAAGAAGAAATAGTCACGGTGCGGATAGCGGGCATAGATACCGAAGTGCCAGTAGCCTGCCTCCCAGTAGAGTGGACGATAGAAATAGGAGGCTGCGATATAGGCCTGCCACTGCCAGTCGTACAGGATATAACTCAGGTCGAGGTTACGACGCTCCCAATAGGTACCGAACACATCAGCGCGACCGGTCACTCCCATCAGGTAGTCGAGGTTGATCTCGTAGGCGGCCTCGTACTGCTCGTCGGTGAGATTCAGTTCGTAGGCCATCTTATCAGTCAGGAACAAAGCCTCGTTACGGGCCTGCTCGAAACTCATTGCATTTGCTGAAACCGTCATGGTCAGCATGGCAATCAGGGTCATCATCATCTTTTTCATAATCGTACGTATTTTTAATTGTTTGACATACTTTTTTCTTATTCACGATGCAAAGTAACGGCTTTTTTCGCATGTTTGCAAAGGATTTTCCCTAAAAAGGAGGGGATTTTCCCTAAAAGTATGTACCTTTGCAGTCAATAATGACAGAATGACGTCTATATGAAGAGGTTTCTCATCAGTTGTATCGCAATAGCATTATATGGTCAGGTGTGGTCGCAAGACTCGCTCTCAACACGTCTCACCTACGACCTGGCCACTGAGGCAGCGGTAGGAACAGGCGACTTTACTGCTTTCTATCTGGCAGCCAACCGCCACCATACATTAGGAACGCGTGCCAATACGGCTAATCTTCGCGGTGCACTCCATTTGGAACAACCGTTGGGGAGCGATTGGCTGCTGTCTGCTGCTGTCGACGGCATTGCCGGTGTGCATGCCGACCACCACGCATATCTACAACAGTGTTACGCCAATCTGTCGTACAAGTCATTCCATCTGGAGGTAGGTAGTCGTGAACTCCCGCAGGTGATACGTGACAACCAACTCTCTACCGGCTCATTCATCAAAGGTACCAATGCGAAACCGATCCCTCAGGTACGTGTGGGTACCAATGGCTTCTGGACAGTACCGTTTACGAAAGAATGGGTACAGGTCAACTTTGATTTTGGCTACGGTAAATTCCTCGACAGCGATTATCACGAGACCGCTTCTTACATGGACGGCCGACTCGCTTCTGCGTATGTGAAAGGAGCCTTATTCCATCAGAAACATTTGTATATACGCAGTAATCCTGAGAAACTGTTTTTTGTGACGGTGGGTATAGAACATGCGGTGCAGTTTGGTGGTACCAGTTACCTCATGGATCATGGCGAACTGAGAGTGAGGGATAAGGCTGAGGGACTGAAGGCTTTCTGGGATGTGATATTGCCATGGGGCGATAGCGGTTATTTTGAGAACGATTCCTGGGAAGACTGGATCTTTGGTAATCATTTGGGTTCAATGACCTGTCAGATAGGATGGAACATTACGCCGCAGCATCAGGTACAGGCATATCTCGACAATCCCTTCGAAGATGGCTCAGGCATGCGCAAAAGTAATGGCTGGGATGGTATCTGGGGCTTACAGTATAGTAACAAGGCCTCTGGGCGACAGATTCTGCGTGGAGCAGTGTTTGAATATGTACAGACCACCAACCAGTGTGGACCACTTCACTGGGATAGTGGCGACTATCCGGAACCTGTGCGCAGTCAGATTACAGATTATGTGACTGGCAATGACAATTACTACAATCACGGTATCTACGGCTGCTATGCCCATTACGGTATGACACCCGGAAATCCGTTGATTACTTCACCTATATATAATAAGGATGGCAGAGCGACCTATACTGACAATCGTATCAAGGCCTGGCATCTGGGTGTCAATGGCGAAGTCACTGACCGTCTGTCTTTCCTTGTGAAGGGTTCCTACCGCGAAGGGTGGGGTACCTATGTGGCACCGTTGTCGGTGAAGCATCATTCTTTCGACGCTTTGTTACAGGCTGACTATGTTGACGGCCCCTGGCACTTCAGTTCGGCATTCGCCTTTGACAAGGGTAATATCTATGGTGACTGTTCTACGTTTTATTTCAAGATTGGCTATCATGGTAAGATTCTTTAAGTCATCTGTCCTCTTGCTCTGTATGCTGCTATTGTCCTCTTGTCAGGAGGGAGGCGAGGCTGGCGACCTGTTTGGACAGTGGCGTCTGGCTGGTCACGACACCCAATACATCAGTTTCTCCGGATCGATCACCCTTTTACGGAGTACTGACGAGACAGAGGTGTTCGGAAACTTCCAACACGTCGGTGACAGTCTGTTTATCCAGTGCTACTCCATCGAGGCGTTGCCCTTGGATACCGTGGTCGTGGAGCAAACCTTCGGCTTCAGCCCCTTCAACAATATCCGTCTCAGGATAGAGAACATCAATAGCGACCGTCTGGTACTCAGCAAAGACGGTCGGATTTGGAGTTTTGATAAATACTGATTGATTGACTATCTGAGCAGACGGAGGTATATCTTCCGTCTCCATCGACTGGGCAGCATCCGTATGATGGTGCGGATGATGATATTCAGTACCATACGCCACCAACTGATATACCCTTTTTTGTAGAAAGAAATCTGGAGAGGGATCTCCCTGCGGGAATAATTCCATCCGCCACGACGCCTTGCAAAATCGTCAGACATCCGGAAATAGAGCAGTGAACGTTGGATATTGTAGAACCGACTGCCCCTCAGCATCATCCGTACCCAGAGATCGTAATCTTCCACCTGTGGCGAATGGATGTAATAGCCTGCGGCCTTGACAGCCTGATGCCGGAACATGACGGTAGGATGGTTCATCGGATTACGTTTCTTGCCAAACTGGATGATGGCCTCATGGTCTTCTGGTAACTTACGGGTTGACAGGATATTGGAGATGTTGTCGGAGAATTCGTCAGCCCACGAACCCACAATATCGTATTCGGGATGGCTTTCCAGGAACTTGACCTGTGTCTCGAAACGGTCAGGCGCACAGATGTCGTCAGCATCCATACGGGCCACCAGGTCGTAGGTGCAATGTTTCAGTCCTTCGTTGAGCGCATGACCGATACCGCCGTTTTCTGCTAACTTCACGGTTTTCAGTTCGGGATAATTCTGCTGACTCTTATTGATGATATCATCCAATTCAGTGGTCAACGGACCATCCTCCACCAGAATAATTTCCGTTGCTGGCAGTGTCTGATGAAAAAGGCTGTCTAAGCATTCAAGTAAGTGCTTTGGCTCCTCTTTATTATATATAGGAATTAGAACAGAAAACTCCATATCTTTAATTTCGGGTGCAAAAGTACTCAAAAAAAATGAAAAACACTCATAAATGACTAAATAATTATCCAAGAATTTGAGATAGGTGTATGTGCACCACTGATATTCCACCATTTTCGGGGGGCTATCACCACCTTTTCTTTGTTTGTGTTCAACCAGGCTCCCCACCAGGAGAAGGAGGAGTTGGCGATGATCTGATGGCGACAAAGTGACATGAGATGCATGTCGTGGAAACTATTCCCATCCGTATTCCAGTCTACATAGATGGCTTCAGTCTGTCCCAACAGGGGGGATATATGTTCACGGCACCAGAAGGCATCATCAGAAAAAACGCAGAAAAGATCTGGAATTGCCGCTCCTTTCATTCGCAGGATGGCTGTCTGGTAGTAATCTAAATCACAGATGTCACGGAAGAGTTTGTCTTTCACATAGTCTCCGCGTCGGATATGGATGGCACAACTATTCTTGTTGGCGATGAGACGGACCGTTTCCCAGTTCCGTTCATCTTCAAACGCAGGGAAAGTGTATGTCCGCAGCATCTCCTCGCGGTAATTCAAAAAGTATTCCTCATGCTGCCAATATCCGTCGTAGTAAGTGTCGCCTTTACGCGTCATTGCCGTAGGTTCAAAGGCATAGTCTGTTTTTTCCTTGAGCATGGTCTTTCTGTCGGGCAGGATTCTGCTGCCGAAACGCCATGTCTGGAAGTTGGGGTAGGGGTAGGCCACCTTCGCCACCTCTTTCCAGTTGGCTTCCTCGTAAGTCACATCGAATATCTTTGGAATCTCAAATCCCCGGTGCTTATGGTAGCCATTGAAACAATGCAGATCCAACAACACCCGTTCTTCCGGGAATTGTCTCTGCAGTGCCTTGTAGAGGGCAAACTGAAACATCTGGTTGCCCAGACCGCCTATGACTTTCACGATTCTCATATCTTCCTGAGTATATGTTTTGTTCCGAGAATAAGATGTTGGTAGAGCCATAGCATCCGTCTGACCGTCTTGTTGGTGGCATAGGTCTTCATGAGTTCCGATTGGTCTGACTTGAAGGTCTCTTTGACGTTGAGGCTTTGGGTGATTTGTCCCTGATGTCCGTGATGGGATCGGATGGTAAGCGATTTGTCTATGAGGAACATCTTTCCGCGAAGCATACGGTAATACCATTCTACGTCCACCAGCCATCTTAGGTTTCTATTGAAGTCCTGCAGATGTTCCTGCCGTATCGTGAGACAGGCACATGGTCCAATCACATTTATCAAAAACAGACAGGCCGGATGTTTGCAGACAAATGTCTTCAGCCATCGGCTGGGCAGAGATTGTCTTTTCTCTTGTCTATTCAAGACGATTTTCACTTGTGAAATGACAACATCTGCTCCTTTGGACATCAGCAGACTGATACGTTTCAGGTAGTCGTCTTGAACCATCTCTTCATCATGGTGCATCAGAATTACATATTTCCCGGAGACCTTCTGTAGACCAGCGTTCCAGTTGTCTGAGGCGCTGACACCTTGCTGATGATGATAGTAATGGATGTCATCGTGACTCAATGACTGGATATATTGTTCAATGCTGTCATCCTGTGAATCGTCTGTGATGATGATTTCATAGTCAATGCCTTTCTGCTGTAAGACTGATGACAGGGCTGTTTTCAATAACGAAAGGTCGTTGTAACAGGGCAGTACGATGCTGAAAGTCTTCATCCGGCACCTCCTTTCTGTTGTGTGAACAGATAACCTCCCATGCAGATCATCTTTATCAGATAGGCAAGAAGAACGGCCAAGGCGATACCCGATGCACCCTGATGGTTGCGAAGGAACAAATAGGAAAGACCGACAGTGGCGACACCCCAGATGATATTAAATCCAAAACAGGTCCACATCTTATCACGGCTATATAACGTCATTTCCAGAATCTGGGCAAGGGCAGTAGGGATGGTGGAGATGGCAAGATAAACCAAAGGCATGGTATTTGTGAACGTCTTTCCGTAGAGCGGCATGATGATTGGTGCCAGTATCCACGACCCGATGGCGAGAATGGCAGAGATACCACCGATTAAAGCAAAGTTGCCTAACAATGTCCGACGGAAGGTGCGTGTGTCTGTGATGCTCGACATGATGGGCAGTACAATCTGACAGATTGCCCCAGGAATAAACAGGAGAATCACTTTCCATTGGTCTGCCGCTTCGAAGATACCGAGTTCTCCGTAGTCGTTGACTCTGACCAGCATGGAACGAATGAGCCAGAAGACGGGTGTGACACTCAGGGCGGAAAGCGTGGCAGGAATGCTGTACTGATAGATGAGTTTCCAGTCTTCCTTGAAGATGGCTTGCCCTTTGCTCCTGATGCCATTCTTTCTCAGATTCTTGATGGCAGACAGTTTGTTGGTAAGGTATAAGGCCAGCACGCCGAGTCCGAAGCCGGCAATGGCACCTTCTATCTGATAGAAATAGGCTCCGATAATCATTCCTATCGACTCAACGATGCTTCCAACGAACGTATTGACGGCAATAGACTTGAAGTCTTCGAAGCCGGCAAGGGTTCCATTCTCTGAACTGTTCAGGATGGAGAGGAAGAGAACCACACAACCGATGGTCAAAGGGAATGTCAGGTCTGAGGATTTCAGAATGTCATTGGCCAGGAATCCTGCAGAGAAGAGTAGAACCAGCGTTGTCAGGATGCCCAACAGAGTGGCAAACCTTGTGGAGAGATGATAGATGGAGGCGGCGTGGGCCTGTTGGTCTCTTCGGTACAACGCTATAAATCTGGTGGCGGTGACGCCAATGCCTCCTGCTCCCAGGATAATGAACATGCCAATGGTAGAGCGTACCATTCCCAACTCACCGAACTGTTCTTTCCCCAAGATGCGGGCACAGATGATGCCGGTAAGAAAAACACAGAACTTACCAAGGGCTGTTCCCGTAAATGACCAGAAGGCACCGCTCATCATTCGTTTGGCGATGTCGGAGGCCTTGAGTCGTCTGTATAGATGTCCGATGGTGTCTTTCATTGCTGAGGATAGATATTATAGGTATGGTCTTTCTTGCTGAAATCATAGAACTGATACGAGTCGATGTGCAGCCATTCTGGACGGAAGGTGTTGATACCCACCATCTTCGCGACAAACACGAAGATGACAATCAGACGTAACAGGTTCCTCGTTCCCGCAATCCGATTCGTGTAGGCTTTTCTCATGGATTGTGGCTCTATGTATCTGAGAAGATGAATCACGATGAATGGCCATAGGTATTCGTTGATTCGGGAGATCGGGTATACGACAGGAGCGATGAGACAAACACATAATCCCATCGTACAGATCCATAAAAAGATGTTGTCTGGTTTGGGAGCACCGCTTTTCTTTCTGGCAAACAGACAGACGGAGAGGATGAAGATCATGAAGGCGCAGTCGGCCAGACCGACCACAGACAGGGAGTCTTTCTGGATGGCTGCCTGATAATAGGGATGTTCCCGGAGCCCCATGAACGACAGAATCTCGAAAATAAAGACGGCCAGAACCAGTGAACTGGCAATGGCGATACATACATTCCGTCGTGATGGCGCTACCCTGACCAGTATCGGCAGGAGGAGAAGGAAAACGGCGGAGATGTGGAACAAACTGGCACAGCCTATCAACAGACAGTATTTCCCGATTTTCCCTCTCTCGAGGAAGTCAAATGCGATGTAAAAGAAAAACAGGGCGAATGCCTGTCGGATGATACAGTAATGCATGAAAAACAGTCCTGCTGTCAGCATATAGAAGCATACCAGCGCAATGTCTTTTGCATGTCTGTCTATCAACCAGAGTTCTCCAATGGTGATAATCAGACTTGATACAAGAATGACCGTATAGGGATTCTTGGAAACATATTTTACAAGGATATGAACGAAAACCTGAAAACCATATTCAAACTTGTCCAACAGGTGGTAAGTCATAACGGGCTCGTTCCTGAAACTGAGTATGTGTGCTTTCTGGAAATAATAACCGTAGTAGTGGGAGGTGTCATTGAGTACGGTAATGTCCCTGAACCCGAAAAATCCGAAAAGCAGGATGAAACAGGCAACCAGTTGGAACAACCTTGCTGCTCCGGGACGCTTGAACTGCTTCGACAGGAAGTGGACTCCAAGGAAAAGGGCGAAATACAGGAAGATGACTGCCATGATTCCAGATGCCTTATTCCTCTTCTGCTATAATGCGCTTGACGTTTCGTCTGACATAGATGAAGAAGGCGGGGATGGCTATACCCAAGAGGACTGCCAGTATCAGTATCGTCATCTTCTTTGGGAATACAGGCTTTAGTTTGCCCATTGGAGGCGAAACGATACGTAGGTTCTGGGCATTATAGACTTGTGTGAGGTTGTTCTCCTCGCGCTTCTCGAGCAGATAGATGTAAAGGGCTTCCACAATCTTATGCTGGCGCTCGGCAGGAAGGATCTTCGTCACTTTCTCAGGCGCAACGGAGATCTGCTGTTTCAGTTTCTGATCCTCCCGGTTGATACCTTTCTGGCTGGCCCGCAACTGGGCAACGGCCTGATCCAGTGAATTGATGATGGCCTTGCGCATGCTACCCAACTGGGCATCCAGGTCCTTGACGAGCGGGTTGTTCGGACTACTGTTCTCTGCCATGCTGTTACGTTGTAACTGCAGTTTGTTGTATTCCCCTATCTGGATGGCTACGTTCTCGTTGTCTGGCAGAAGGTTGGCCGGCAGCACCTGATTTGTTCCGTCTTCTTTCCTGACCTGATCGCGCATCTGCTCCATCATGTAGAGTTGGTTGTTTACCTTCACCTGAGCCTCATAGGTCAGGGCGGCATTTTCCATATACATCTTGGCGGCTTCCTCGTAGTCGGGCATCAGGTTCTTACCCCTGAACTGGGCGATATTGTTGTCGAGTCCGCTCAGTTCTGCTTCAATGTCCTTGATACGCTCATTGATGAAACGGGTGGAAGCATCGGCAGTGCTCTGCTTGTCTTTCATCCACTCCTCTTGGTAGACCTGTATCAGGGTATTGATGATTTGTTCTGCACGCTCTCCTGATATGTCCTTACAGGTGATTGTGATGATACTGGTCTGGTCGTCGGCCAGATCGATGTCAATCTGATTCGACAGACTTTCCACACGGTCGTATTTCCTTTCCTTGGTGATGCGGATGGTCTTCTCGCCCTCGTTGGCCATACATGAGTCAAACGGCTTCGTGGCAATCACGGACACAGGTCCGATAGGTGTCTGACAGACGGTATTGACCTTACCCTGTACCTCGCCGTCATACTTGTCTTTGTTCTTACGGAACTTATAGAGCGTGAAGGTGCCGTCCTTCCGCAAGTCCATCTTCATATAGACGCCATCCTTGTCTGTTAACTTGGGGAAAGTGACTTTGATAGGCAGTGTTTCGTCGAAGAGTTCCTGCTTCATCAGTCCGTCACGGACTTCATATTTTGTGTCGAGTCCCAAACGCTTCACCACCTCTTGCATCATGAATGGTGAGGAGAGAATCTGCATCTCATTCTCTACATTCGATGTGATGTTCAGTCCGGCTATACCTGCCAACATGCCCATGTTGGATGCCATTGATGACAACAGACCTCCACCGCCGTTCTCGTCTTTGATCAGGATGGCAGCAGAACGTTCATATTTTGGAGCCACCGCCAATATGAATAGGATGGCGCAAAAAACGGTCAGGCAGATGGTGCCTACAAACCATTTCCATTGCTGAAGACAGGTTTTGAGGAAACTCATAGTGGTTGGTTATTTAATGAAGAGTACGGCAATTGTTGTAAATACGGAAGCCAGTGACAGCCAGAATGACATAGAGCGGGTTTCGTTACCTGCTGCCAGAGACTGGCGCGCCTTGGTATTGTTGGCCTTGATATAGATAAGGTCGTTCTGACGTACATAGTAGGCTTCTGACGAGAGGATGTCCTTGGCAGAGGTGAGACTCAGCACATAGGCTTTCTTGGTGCCGTCGATATCTCTGACCACCATCACGCTGTCGCGTTTTCCGTAGACACTGATATCACCGGCCTTTCCAAGTGCCTCAAACAGGGTGATGGCATCTTTTTGTATCGGATAGACACCAGGCTCTTTCACTTCACCTGTTACCGTGTAACTGAGGTTCATGAATTCCACTGTGACATTGGCGTCTTTCAGTTGCTCTTCCTGTAATCTCTTCTGGATGGTCTGTTCCGCTTCATATCGGCTCAGTCCTTTCAGTTGTATCTTTCCTAAAACGGGGAAGTCGATATCTCCGTCCGGCCCTAAGGTGTAACCAGTTACGTACATATTCCCCTCTGTCTGTCCGGATTTCATCGTGGTAGTGACTCCCTTGTTGAAGAGATTGCTCATCAGGGGGTCTTTACTCTTGACGAGGATGCTGATCTGGTCTTTTGGCTGCAGACGGATCGTACCGTCAACGGAAGTGGTCATTACCTGCCCATTGGTCAAGTCCTGCAGATAATTGTAGTTCTTTGGAGTGCCGCAGGCAGAGAAAAACGCCGCTATAAGCGACAATATGATATAATTCTGGACTTTCATATTTAGAATTTTTTGCCAAATGCGATATTCAGGAAGGTCTGTGTAAGTAGTTTTGCATCAAGCCAAAGGGAACGATGCTCCAAATAATAAAGGTCGAGTTCCAGACGACGGAGCATCTTTTCCATCGTGTCGGTATAACCATTATGGATTGTTGCGTAAGATGTAACCCCTGGACGTATCTGATAGAGGTATGCGTATCTTGGATCTTGTTCCATAATCTGGTCGATGTAATATTTCCGCTCGGGTCTTGGACCGATGAAAGCCATGTCACCTTTGACAACATTCCACAACTGTGGCAGTTCGTCCAGATGATGGTCGCGAAGGAACCGTCCAGTCTTGGTCATCCTGACATCATCCTCATGAGGCAGCAAAGCAGGTCCGTCTTTCTCTGCATCCACTCTCATACTGCGGAATTTGTAAATATTAAAGGGACGACCGAATCTTCCAATGCGCTCTTGCTTGAAGATGGCTGGACCGCCGTCTTCTTTCTTGACTTTGAAATAACACCATACCATCAAGGGGGAGAACACAAGCAGGCAGACGATTGCTACGCAAAAATCAATGAGTCTTTTGATATTGCGCTCAGCCTCGTTCATTCCGTCTATGATATATCCGTCTTTAAGTGTGGTCATCTTTTTTTGAAATAGAGGCGAATACAGGTTTCCCTCGTTTTGTAATCATTTTATTCGTGACAACTTGAAAGGCTAGCCATACCAGGATATCTATTATTACCATCATTGTCAGCGATACAAGATGTCGGAGAGTTAAATTTAATATGATGAAAAGAAAAGTCAGGCCAATAATGGTCAAAAGGGCTTGATGTTGACTGAGACCCGCTCTAATCAGTTTATGATGGATATGGTTCTTGTCTGCCCTGAATATGGGTTGGTGGTGCTTTAAACGAACAATCGAAACACGAAGGACATCTAAGGTGGGAACAATTAGTAATGAGTTGGCCAATATGACTGATGTCTCATTAAATGGCATCACTTTTGGATTGTTCATGGTGACCTTGATATAAAGGAATGCAAGGATGAAACCTAATGTTAAGGATCCGGAGTCGCCCATGAAGATCTTCTGCTTTTTCTTCTCGCTCCCCCAGATATTGTAATAGAAGAAAGGAACAAGGACTCCCATCATACTTGCAATCAGCATACTGTATGTCTTAACGCCGGCCTCCATAAAACAGTATAGAAAACCCGCCAAGGCAATGAATGAAACACTGGCGCAAAGTCCGTCAATACCGTCAATGAGGTTGATGGCATTGACAGTGAATACAATGATAAAAAGAGTCAGTGGACCTCCAATCAGAAATGGCATCTCATGGATACCGCAGAAACCGTACAGGTCATTAACAAATAATCCTGTTATTGGAAGTAGTATACCTGCAACAATCTGAAAGGAAAATTTTGTCTTGGCTCCAATTCCAATCAGGTCGTCAATAATTCCTGCTGCATAGATGATGACAAGGGAAATGAAAAAATAGACCGACCATAGACTGAACTGTAACTGCTTGTCTTCACACGAACTGTTATAAAAGGCTGTGCCAATAAGAAAGGCCAGTAACATACTCGGTAAGAAGCAGACTCCCCCTAGTCTGGGGATGGAATTCTTATGTATCTTCCGTATGCTGGGCATATCATATAACTTTTTGCGGTTGCAGAAATTGATAATCTGTGGAATCGTTATGACACCACATACCGCACTCAGGCAGAAGGCTATGATGATATAGATGATTTGTTGACTCATACCTTATATATTATATAACTCAACAATCCTCATTTTATTGTGTAAAACGGCCACAAAGATGCATTTTTTTTAAGTGTATGGTTTTATAGTGAACGGTATATTCCAAGATGTCTGTTTACAACATCATCTATCGAGAATTCTCGTTCTGCTTTTTTCCTTCCATTTTTGCCCATTTCCTCTCTGATTTCGGGATGCTCGATGAGGATGCGGAGTTTCTCTGCCAGTACTGCAGCATCTTGTGGAGGAATCAAGTATCCGTTTGAACCGTCATCAACGGTATCTTTACATCCAATGGAGTAGGTGGTGATGATGGGACGCCCCACAGCACAAGCCTCAATCAGTGACTTGGGAACGCCCTCACGGTAATAACTTGGGAATGCCAGGATGTGCGATTTGACGAGCAGTTCGTGAACATCAGTACGGAAGCCTAGCCACTGTATATAGTGACCATCGCACATTTGTTCTAACTCCGCTTTCTGTATAGCCTTTGGATTGTTTGACAGACCACCGCAAAGCAGGAATTCTACACGACCCTCATAGTCCTTTCTGAGCAGATTGGCGGCCTTGATAAGTACCAGCACGCCTTTTTCCTTCAGCATCCGTGCTGTAAAGAGTATTCGGATGACTGCATCTGATGGCTGTGGTTCATAGGTATAGGTGCGAAGGTCTATACCAGAGCCTTTGATAAAGACAGAATCCTGCTCGCTGAGAATGTGATTTTGTATGAATAATTGCTTGTCCTCCTCGTTTTGGAAGATATCCTTGACTTTCTTTCTGTGGTGTGAGAAACGCACGATATAAAGAATACCCTTTGCCATGAGTGACAGATGGTCGGTAGGAAACAGTACACCCAGACCGCTGACGGCATTGACGACGCCTCTGATGCCAGCCAACTTTGCTGCCAAGCCTCCCCAAAGGATCAGTTTCATACCTACATGATGGACAATGGCATCCTTGTGTTTTTTGTATAATTTCAACAAGAACAGGAAGGTCTTGGATTCTTGTCTGAGATTAATACCCGTTGGATTAATGGGTAGTTCAATCATCTTCAGTCCAAGAGCCTCAACATCCTGTTTTTGCCCTGTATCCTTGCATACGATGGTAACATTCCATCCTTCTTTTTGGGCTGCAAGTGCTATATCTTTGCGATGAGACAGGAAGAACCTGTCTTCATTGACAATCATTAACAATTCTTTCATATGAGTGTGCAAAGGTACGCATATTTTCTGATAAAATGTGTGTCTTAGGTCTTTTTTTTTCTTTTTCTGTTAAAAAAACCTTTTAAACAGGCATTTTAAAACGCTAATCCCCAAATAGTGTTATCTTTGCACAAACAATAGATTCATCACAAATGCAACACAGGATACTGACAGCCCTTATGGGCCTTTTGGTCTGTATGACAGCAAGTGCTGTCCAGACTTATTATGATACGTCAAAGGGGAGCGTACACCAACTTTTTAAAAAGGGAAGTGGCAAATACATCCTTCGCTACGCCCATAAGTTCAGTGACACATTATATGTCCCCCGTGGATGTGAGGTTTATTTTAAAGGAGGGAGACTGGCTGGGCCTGTGGTGTTCGATGAGACCACATTGAGTGGGAAAGTCAATCTGAAGGGCTCACATATTGGGGGCCGTGTAAAAAACGACACATTCAATGCTTCGTGGCTCTGCGCCAAGGATGGCGTGACTGACGATGCGCCAAGTATCAATGAGATCATCGCTGTTTGCGGGAATATCTTTTTCCCACGGGGGATATACCGCCTGGTGTCACCCTATAAACGTGAGAAATTCCATATAGGAATCGCTCGTGATAATGTCTCACTGTCGGGTGAGAAAGGGACGGTTTTACTCACGGAAGAACAATTGGGAATCGTGTGCGTGTTTTCTAAACTAAACGACATCCCCAACAGCGTGAAGAACATCAGCCTGAAAGGCATCACCTTCCGTACGAAGAATGATGGCAGTGTGTTCTTGGAGTGGACGCACGCCATACAGACGAAGGGTGTCAACGGCTTCACCATAGAGAACTGCACGATAGAGGATTTCTGGGGTGATGGTATCTGTCTGAACCATTATGGTGATAATCCTCAGACGGGCGAACGGGCGAGGAACCAGAACGTGAGAATCGAAAACAACACCATCATTGGTGGTAAGTTGCATAATAACCGCAACGGCATATCCGTCATCAATGGTCAGAATGTGCTGATTCAGGGGAATACCATCCGTAACACGTCGAGTAATAAGATGCCTGGAGCCATTGATGTGGAGCCGAATAATTCTGCATATACCATCGAGAACATCAGGATTATCGGCAACACCATTGAAGGGTCGCGCGGAAGATGTGGGGCTATCGAGATCTGTATGGTCAATGGCGGCCCAGGATATAATATTTCTGTAGAGGACAATTATATCAGCAATTCCAATAGGGGTATCTATGTCTGTCTCAGGACAGAAGACACTTCTGACCACCTTGTGATACGAAACAATCATGTCGCTGCCGACACGCCGCCTTATAAGTTCGTGGGTAACGGCAAGTCGAAGAACTGGGTCATCAGCGGCAATACCTTCGAACGCCGTACTGACGAGCGCATACCAGGCGATCTACAGATAGAAAACCTGCAGGTCAGATAACGGGTTACTCATCTATACTTTTTATAACCCTTGCAGGGTTTCCTACTGCGATGCTATTGTCAGGTATGTCTTTAACGACGACACTGCCTGCTCCGATCTTAACATTGTTACCAATGTGAACATTCCCGATAATGGTAACGGTGGCACCGAGGGTGACGTTATTGCCAATAACTGGGCGTCCATCAAATGTCGACCCCAATGTGGTACAGTGAAGACAGGTAAAATTGTCTCCAATGCTTTCTGCATTCAAAATGGTGGCATACGGGTGGGAAATACGACACCCTTTCCCCATCTTGAGTGTTGGGGAGATCATAAAATATTTGTCACCAGGTCTGTACCACCCGATAAGCAGGCTCCTGACGGGACCTATCCTATAATAGAACAAGGAACGGAAGTATGCATTGTTATGTAGGAAATAGAGTAATCCGATGAGAGGTGACATCCGAAGGTCTATTCTTTCGAGCATTCTTTGTACATCGCTTCTGATGTATTCGTTTCTGCCTCCAACAATCAAATGGGGGATGTAGAGCCATCCAAATATCAGGGCACCGAAAAGCCGGATGCGGTCTCTTATCTTTCGTTTATTCATATTGTTTGATATAGTTTGATGGTGTCAGCAGCATTCTGCTCCCAGGACGTCTTGTTCAGTTGCGTTTCCAGGAGTTTCTCTTTCTTCTGTCTTTCTTCTGCATTGTTCAGTGCATCCTCTATTGTGGCAGCCATATTGTCAACATCGTAGGGGTTGAAGTAGAAAGCACAGTCACCACAAACCTCAGGTATCGACGACACATTGCTCACTGCAGAAATGGTACCCATGCTGGCTGCTTCCAATGGTGGGAATCCAAAACCCTCATAGGTAGACGGGAACACAAAGAGTGTTGCGTTCTTATAGAGCCAGAGCAGTAACTCACGGGGGATGAAATCCAGATAGACGACATCAGGTGTTTCCTCCATGAGCCTGATGGTGTTTATATAATCCACATACTTCTTGCCTGCTATAACCAGTTTCAAGTCTTGGTTCTCTTCCTTCTCTTTCAGTTTCTTGAATGCCTCAATCAGCCTGGGGTAGTTCTTTCTCGGCTCTATGTGTCCCAAGGAAAATAGAATCCGTCCTTGTCCCAGTTCCGTATATTCTTTAGGCAACACGTAGTTCTCCAGTTGTTTTTCCGAGAAGGCATTGCGGTTGACGGCCTCATAAATCACGGTAATCTTCTCTGGTGAAACCCCACAGAGTTCCACCATCTCCTGTTTCGTGAATTCCGAAATGGAGATAATATGGTCTGCCCGGCTGATGGCATCCTTCACAGCCCTTTTCAGGAACATATATCTCAGAGGGTTGTAGGTCTGAGGATAGCGGTATAGACGCAGGTCATGGACAGTCAGTATCAATTTTGCCTTCTTCATTTTGGGCGCATGGAAAAAGGGCGAGTGGAAAATGTCGAATCGTTCCGTCTTTTCCTCTTTTGTCCAGAAACGTTGTGAGAAAAGGCTTCGTTTTACCACTGAGAGGAAATCACTCTTAAAGGGTACGACCTTTATTTGAAACCTTTGAGGCAACAGTTTCTTTGCAAATTCCAACTGGTCCTCCAACACATAGAGGATATAGGTGTTGTCCTGGTCACAAAGGGCGATATGGTTTGTCAGATTGACGATATACTCCTTGATACCACCGCCTTTGGGTTGACAGAATATGCAATTAATCGCTATCTTCATAAGTTGGTCTGTATTTGCTTTTTGATGAATTCCAGAATACGGCTTACACGATTCTCTATAGAGAGTTTTTGGGCTGCTTCTAATGAACCCGTTGACTTACTCTGCCGTAGTTCCGAATTCCTCTTTATTTCTGAGATGGCATCCGCTATCTGCCGCACATTCATCGGGTCAACGAGAATAGCATTGCTGTCGTTCAGGATGTCATAATTGAATGGCAAGTCGGAAGAGACGATGGGCAGACCACACGCCATGGCTTCTATAATGGCATTTGAACAGCCTTCTGCCTGTGTCGGTAGGACAAAGACATCTGCGGCATTCAGATAAGTGACGATCTCGTGGTGATTCAGGCTTCCCTTAAATAAAATTCCTTCACATGCCGGTTCTTCGTGTATTCCGCCGGAGGCAATGCCGATAAAGATGGATTTGATCTGTGGGTCGTTCAGGAGTGTAATGGCGTCAGATACGCGCCGGCATCCTTTCCTCGTATTGAATCTGCCACAATATGCTACGATGAAATCATCCTGCGAATAACCCAGTTGCTCTCTTGCCGCCTTCTGTCCGATATGGTAGAACTCTTTGGGGTTCACGGCATTGGGCAGAACGATGGTTTTGGGTAGTTCTGTCAGATGGTGGGCGATACTTTCCGTTTGGTTCTTTGTGGAAACGCAGATCACCCCTTTCATATTGTCTTTAAGGAGGCTTATCCGCTGAGGACTAAGGAACTGGTCTATCGTAATCTCATCCTCACCTGTCGCGACGAAAGAGGGGATGCCGTTTTCTACGGCAAAGTCAATGATATTGTTTGCTGCTTTCCAGAAATGCGAGTAGATGATGTCTGGACGGGTCTTTAGTCTCTTGGCAGTCCGGTTGACAATGAAACGGTCTATCCGTATTGATAGTTTATTGAAGCGTCCTTGTCCCAGTGTAATGCAGAGCGGACGTAATATTGTCATCTCACGGATACCTTCTGGTGTCTCCATCTTTACCTTGTATTTCTGTGGACAGAGGGGTATCTTATGTCTCCAGCAGGTTGTCAGTGACTGGGGGGCCAGCACCGTCACATCCTCGCCTTGTCGTACCATCTCTTCTGCCAATACGGCCACAAATGCCGATAGTTGGTTCTTGGGCGACGGATATGTCTGGGCTGAAATCAGTATATGCATAATGAGATGATTATTCGATTTCTCGTACGTTATTATCCGACTCTTCTGCTGCTGTGGCTTCCGTGTGGGCTATCTCACGGATATAGACTTTTTTGTCTTCGTCGAGTATGCAGGTGTATGGGAAGAAGTAATCATAATAATAGGTCTTGGTGGTCTTGTAGGGCGTCATGTACCTGAGCGTAAGAAGGAACAGGGTACCTACTAATACTCCCAGTCTGATGACGAGATGGTCCTTTACGCGGAAAAGCATATAGAGGAAGTCGGCCAACATGATCAGATAGAAGATCTGGACATAGTTGTAAAGACGGATAAAACCTGCCAGCGAACAGGCCAGTATGGCCAGCACAATCATGAATGACATGATTTTCTCCCTGCATCTCCGTAACGTTTCAGAAGGTTCAAGCGACGTGACGGAATACATGATGACGAATGGGAAGATGAGATAGGTGAGGGCAGAGCGCAGGAAACCGAAGATGGTACTGGCTTGAATGGAATAGAACAGCACCTTCTGCACCATGGCTCCCATACCTCCAAGGACAGCCATCATGACTCTTCCAAGGACGAGGTCGCTGAACAGCCATAGACAGAATGCCACCATGAAAGCAATCACCAGTGTCATCCACGAGATACGGAAACGTACTAACGGGAACAACAGCATGGTAACGGCAGAGATATGGAAAAGGAGTGCTAAGGGGAACATGAGGAAAAACACCCATTTCTTTCCATTCATCCATTGGTGCATACCGACGAGGGCAAACGACATGGCAAAGCCTTCGCGCATGACCTCGGTATTAAAGACGAAGTATTGCAGGGTGAAGAAATAGACGAGTAAAAAGAGGAAATACCTGTGTGTGTATTTGCTGGCGATGTAGCATACGGCCGTATTAATGGCGGCACTTTGCACTAATTGTACGGAATAGAATGAATTGAATACTGCCTTGCCAAATATGTTGAGGATCGTCCAGAGGGGCATCTGTCCTCTCAGCATGAACTGTAGCCAGATGTTATCTCCCACTTCGGAAAAGTCTGCAGGGTACTCCTCAAATTCCTGCATATAGACGAATTTGTCACCTCCTAAGCCGTAACTGAATCCCGTCAGACAAATCAGATAGCCGCACATGAGCCACAGACGATGCTGCTTGTGACTGTCGTACTCCTCAATACCGTCGTAACGATAGGAGAAGTAGACTGCCAGTACGATGAATATGAGATAGAATATGCTCATGAACGTTCTATTTGTATTTGCAACTTGTCCTCTATGAATTGAATGAGTGTCTCGGGCTTGATGATCTCCTGATAGGGATTCTTCTCGTTTGGGAAGGCCTCACCGGATGAAATGAAATCCCAGTCGATGGTCTTTTCATCGCCAAAAACGGAAATATAGCGTGCGTCATAGACTTCGGAATGACGGATATTGGTGTTGTTGGTCAACAGTTTCTTGTTCAGTGAGATGGCTTCCCACGTCCTGAAGGTCGGACTTTGTGCGTCCTGCTGCAATAATTCGATGATACAGTTGCTTGCAGCACAGTCTTCCAGGTTCTGCCGATACGACACCAGGGAATCGGAATAGACGATACCCTCACACTCAATACGTTGGTCTTGTGGAATCTCAAGCATGACGAACTTACATCTCAGTCCGCGTTTGCGGGCCTCATTACAGATAGTAACCAGTGTATGTAGTCTGCCCTTGTCGCGCCCAAGGAAGTACAGGTCGTATGTCTCTTTACGCTGGCTGAAATCAGTTGGGATGGCAGAGAACACCGTAGGGTGGTACAATAGGGCGTACTTCTTCGCATCTATGGCATCGTAACTGATGAAGAGGTCAGTGTACTGCTTGATGTAATCCAGATCAATGTGCCTGCGCGAATAGATGTCAATGATCGTGTCGATCAGGTCTTGGGTGAAGCAGACGATCGGTGCTTCGGGATAGTGCTTTTTCAGATAGGGGAGCAGTCTGATGCCGCACTCCATCCGTAGCCACTTGTCCAGTATCAGGAAACAGGGACGTTGTTCTTTCTTGATATGCCGCAGGATCATCGGGTTCCACCAACTCTTACCTGGAATGCTGACCAAATGGTTCAATTGGGGGGTGAAATGTATTCTTTGCAGTTGCCCCAACAGTCCCTTTGGCCTGAAATTTGGAATATACGATATCTGAGTGTCGTCAATCAGGTCTTTGTAGGCTGTCAGATACACATCCCAGTCGTCACCGAATATGATGAGTCGATAGTTATTCATGGACGGGCTGTTTGGTGAATCTGACATAATAGTAAATCAGGCAGGAGAAGTACACCACGTCGCAGATGATGGTTGTGGCTATGGCACCATTCGTATTGAACAGCCAGACCAGTAGGGTGTACCCCAGCAGTTTGAACACGCCATTGGCAATGCTCGCATTGCGTACAGAAGCCCCTTGTCCGTGTGAACAGAGGTAGCGGTTGAACATATCGCCCAAACCGTGAATACAGTAGCCGACAGAAAGAATCGATGCATACGTGCCCACGATGGCATAACTGTCGGTATAGAGGAATTCCACCACAGGATGTATCAGCAGGATGAAGAGGATGCACGAGGTGAAGGTCAGTCCTACGGTGGCGATGATCACTTTTTGGGGGATGGCGGGCTGCGTGGCAAACTTCTTGAAATAGGTGGTTCCGACGATGGCGGGCAGAGCCGCCAGAGGTGTGGTGACTGTCAGTGCCAGCGTGTAGAAGCCCACCTCGCTGTTGTCTTCATTGAAATAGCCCAGTGAGATGCCTGCCAGATAGTTGGTCGACACCATGACCAGTGAGCCGATATAGAGTTGTATGCCATAACGCTTGTTCTCATCGTTGAGGTCCTTCCAGACGGGTTTCAGATGACGGAACAGGGGTTTGGTGGCAATGATGATGACAAGATAGACCGCTGTATAGATACCCCATTGCAACAGTACCATCCTGTCTGAGGTGGCTCCATAGGTGGAATAGACCAGATAGCCGATGGGCACATAGACGAGGTAGGGTAGGAGTCTGGCCAGCGAGAGCAGTCCGATCTGGTTGTCGCCCTGTGCCGTCTGGTCGATATAGTTGTGGAAGAGGGGTGAGAAGCAAACGGGTATAGACAAGAGGAAGAGCCACGCCACCTGAGGCTGGTCTGCGTGCAGCAGGGAATTGACGGGCATCGCCAATGCTATCACGACGCATGCGCCAGCCAGTATGACAATCATCATCCCCTTGACACGTCCCACGTAGTCTCTGTCATTCGAGAGGGCCATGAGTCTGGCACCCGAGAGGAAATAGCCGAAGAGCAGGAAGGTGGTGACAAAGTTGATGATGTTCTGCACATAACGTACATCGCCATAGTCGGCAGGCGCGAGGAAACGGGTATTCACAATAGAAGAGAGTACGCCCAGAAATACCCCCGTGAGTGTGGAGGCATAGAGCATGACGACTTGTTTCTTCTGTTGCGTGATAACCATGCGTCATCAGGGTCTTAGAACCATTCTTTCAATTCTTTGCGATAAAGGTGGATAATGGTGCCGCAGGTAGCCAGAAACAGCATGACGGCTACAAAGATCATCCTTTTGGGACCCGCAGGCTTGATGGGTACGGTGGCGTTCTTCAACTCCGTGAAGGCAGGGGTGTTCTCTTGTACCTTGGCCGCAGCCGCCTCCAGACGGGTGCTCATAGCGGTATAGATGTTATACTTCGCCTGCATGTCGTTTTCCATGTCCTGCATCTTCAGTTCTACGCTTCTCAACGACACATTTGTGCTGGCGTCTGAGAAGGCCGCATATTTCAAACGCGACTTATCGTACATCGCCTTGGCCTCTGCCGTCAGTTTCTCGTAGTATTCCAGATCGATGCGCGACTTCTTGGTACGGTATTCTGTGACGAAGTCCTGCAGGTGCTGTTTGATGCTGTCGGCAAGCAGGGCACACACCAACGGGTCCTGATCGGTCACCTCTATGGTCACAACATCAGTCGTACGACTATAGGTACACTGGACGTTATCCTGTATCTTCTTGATGATGCCGTTTGTGGTCCATGACAGTTCAAAGGGGTCGAAGCGCTTGCCGTCTTTGCCTGGTATCTCTTCTTCTGGTTTAGAGAAGACAGACGACAGCCATCTTTTCAAGGGCAGGAAAGGCCACAGGAGGATGTTTTGCTTCTGGTAGTCTTTCATATAGGTGTAATAGTCGGTTTCCACCTCGCCGTCTTGTGTCCTGACCTTGATGTCCAACAGTCCGACGAGGAATTTCGTCGACTCAAAGAGGTCGGGGTAGAGTTGTGGATAGATGGCGTCGGAAGAGCCGTTACCGATGTTCACACCGAAATTGGAAGCCAGTGAAGCCAGATTTCCCATATCCTTGGCTTCTGCCGATTCCGGGGCAACGGAAACCTCCGTCGTATAGTATCTGGGCTGTGGCAGGATCCAGATACACGACAGGATGAAGGTGATGCCCCATACCTTGAAGAACAGTTTCTTCTTACTCAGGAGTGCCGGCCATATTTTTGCGAAGTCTATATTGCTGTTCATAACTAGGTGTCCTTATTATTTCGTGAGATTAGCGATGGTGGCGATCATGGTGGTCAGTGAGGCGAAGCTGGTACCCATGCTGATGATCTCAGGCAGTGTCAGTTTGTTGCGGTTGTGCTTCGTGGGCACCACGATCTGACAGCCGGGTCGCGGCTTGTGTTTCCTGTTGGCCTTGGCCACCATACCGTTCATATAGATGATGATGGTCTTCCGTTTCTTGGCGCTGGTGGTGGTGCCACCGGCCAGTTCGATGTAGTAGTCGGCATCCTTGCCAGCCATATATCGCACGGTGTTGGGATAGAGCACCTCACCGTTGATGCTGACGGTACTGGTGAATCTCGGCACCACGATGCGGTCGCCCTCGCGCAGGATCGGGTCGTCGTCACTGTTGGGATTTGCCAACGCCTTGTCCAACTCGATGGCGACGGGGTAGGTGGTCATCGTGACGAGTTTCGATACGTCGATGGAGTCGTTACCGGAGTTTCGCTGGGCGGTGCGCAGCATGGTGGTCATCAGTTCCTGTTCCTCCTGCGTCATGCGGCGCAGCAGTTTGGCACCTTCGGGATAGGCGTGTTTGGTGACGCCGCCAGCCTGTTTGATGAGGTCGGTAAGACGCTGGTTACTGTTGGTCAACGTATAGTCGCCCTTGAACTGCACCTCACCCTCGATGGTCACGTTCTGCTGTTCGATGTAGTTCGGACTGCGACGGATATACACCTCGTCGTAGGGCTGCAGGGTGAACGGGCTTTCTCCCGCGGGGATGGTGAAGTCGGGATTCAGTTTGAAACTGTAGGTGAATGCCAGCGTGTCGCCAGCCTCCGTGGCATCAGGTTCGATGATACGGCGCGACACATCCACCTTGGCCAGTGAGGCGGCATTCGTCAGACCGCCAGCCTGTAGCACGAGGTCTTCGATGGTCTCGTTCGAGGCATAGCGGTAGACACCGGGGTAGTTCACCTCACCGTGGATGGTGATGGTCTGGTCCATCTTCTCGTCCTCACGACTGGCGATATAGAGCATGTCCTCGTTCTTCAGTTCCACATCGGGTACGGTACCTTCCAGGATGCCCTTGATGTCGATGCTCTGCATCTTCAGCGTACGGTCGGCCTGCATACGGTGCATCACGGCGTGGTTGCTGATGGCATTCTCCGTCAGTCCGTCGGCGGCCTCGATGAGGGCCTTCACCGTACAGATATGTCCGCCCACCTGATACATGCCCGGACGGAACACGGCGCCCTTCACCTCCACCATGTTCTGGTAGCGGTTCAGCGTGGAGTCGACGGATACGGAGTCCTCGTCCATCAGTTTGAAGTCGTTGAGGTCGAACTCACCCACGCTGAACACGGAGTATTGCTGTCCTGCCTTACGGTTCACGCGGATGGCCTTCGTATAGGCATCACCCGTAAATCCGCCTGCATAGCGCAGCAGGGTGGCGGCACTCTCCGTTGTCTTCATCTCGTAGAACATCGGTCGTTTCACCTTACCCGTGATGTTCACCAGTGCCTCGTAGGGCGCCACGGTGATCACGTCGTTGTCCTGCAGACGCACATCGCCCGTCAACTTACCGTTGAGCAGGAAGTCATACACGTCGACCTTTGAGAGTAGTTTGCCGTTGCGGAACACCTGTACGTTTCTCAGCGTACCGATATCGTTGGGACCGCCTGCCATGTAGAGGGCATTATAGACGGTGGCGAAGGCCGACATCGTGTAGGTGCCTGGCATCTTCACCTCGCCCATCACGCTGATGGTGATGGTACGTGTCTGTCCGAGTGTCAGGTCGATGTGCGAATTCTGGAATCTGGGGCCGAGCACGTTTCTGAGTCTCTGCTTGGCCTGCGACACCGACATGCCTCCCAGTGAGATCACGCCAACGCCCTCGATGGTGATGGTACCGTCGGGCGAGATTGTCTCGCTGACGCTTTGCTGCGAGGCGCCCCAGATGTCCACGTTCACCACGTCGCCGGGCCCCAGTCGGTAGTTCTGCGGGGTGGCCAGGTTCATGCTGCTCTCGAAGGTCAGGCTTTTGTTGTTGAAGATGTCGTGACCGAAAATCTTCCTACCCTCTTCTTCTTCCTTCATCGGCTCCAGTTCATACATGTATTTCAGCGAGTCGGGCATCATGAAGTCCATCGCGTTGTCCATCTCCATATACTGGTCATCGTTCTCATCGTAGGTGTTCTTCTTCGTACGGGGGCGTCCGTCCTTCTGGCGGTAGGGCGACACGTTGCGCTTCTCGCGCTCCACCTGCTCCGGCCTCTGTTCGCCGTTGGCTTCCCTCATGCGGTTCTTCACACTCTGCGAGCCCGCCGTGATGTCCTTTGCGCCCAGTGAGCCGTCTTTCTGCTGTCGCTGGTACTTCTGTTGGATGCGCCTGATCTGGTCGATGGTCACGCCGCGCTGCATCAGTTGCGTCACGATCTGCTGGCGCGACACGCCCTTGGCGTTCTGTTCAACCACATAGTCCATTACCTGATTGTCGGTCATGCCCGACTGTGCCCAGCCCGCTGTTGTGGCCAGCATGAGAGAGATGATAATCGATGATAGTCTTTTCATCATATAGTTTTTTTATTTGTTTTCGCGTACATATTTTATAATATATAACCCGTAATAGGCAAATTTATTGTATTCGGCGTGCAAAATTACAACATTTTTCGCGAAAAATTGCCGAAAAGATGAAAAACTTCCAAAATTCGCTTCAGCATCTCCTCCCACAACTCTGTTGCCCCCTTGAAGAATTAAATTGATTTATACCTATAAACTTCATGACTACACTCAAGATTTCTCTTATCTTTGCATTCAGGAAAATAAATAATAAAGATGATGAAAAGAAATATAGTTTTGAATATACCCCACGCTTCCATTAATGGGGTTTTTGATCCTAAATTTGGAGGATGGCCTAGTAACCAGTATTTTGTAAATAATTGCCTTAACAAATGGACTGACTGGTATACAGACTTTTTGTTCTCACCTTTGTCAAGACAAAAAGATGTAAGCACAGTAGTATTTCCTTATTCACGTTTCGTTTGTGATGCGGAAAGACTTGAAAACGACCCATTGGAAGAAAAAGGGCAAGGAATAATTTATAAGGAATTTGACTTTCATAAACGTAATCCTATGAACGAAAAACAAATAAAGGAAACAATGCGTTTATGGGAACAACACCAAAAGAACCTTAAAAAACATATTAAAAGCCCAGACACTGTTCTTATCGATTGTCACTCATTTCCAAGTGACTTGTACAATTGTGACATATGTATTGGACATAACGATGACTGGTCATATAATGAAAAAATAGTAAATGGTATTGTAAAAATATTCAAGAGCAGAGGATATACAGTTGAAATTAACAAACCATATTCTAATTCAATTACTCCTCAAATGCCTTTCCCTTATACATCAATAATGATTGAGGTTAATAAACGTGTATATATGAATGAAAAGACACTTTGTTTGGAGTATAGCGTCTTAAAATGGACAAGGTGGGCTGGAACATTAAGAAGAATATATGAGTTTTTAATGCAAGAACAACATAAATAAACTTAAACAATATGGAAAATAATTTATTACAATTCAAGCAGAAATCATTGAGGCAGACCGTCATCGACGCTCTCAATTTCATTGGTATCAAAGACTATTCCGACTTCGATTTGAAGGAGAAATACTTCAACAATCCCGGTCGTGGCATTCACGACCCTCGTCACCTCTATCGCGTGATGATAGCTGCAGCGCTGATAGCCCAGAAGTTGGACGAACCCCGTCGAGGACTTCTTGCATTCTGTGGCGCCTTCATCCACGACCAAGCCAGAAACAACAATGGCGACGACCCAGGTCATGGTCCTAGAGCAGCCAAGACCAAATGGGACATGCACCAGGCCATATGGGATAAATACGGACTCACGCCCGATGAGCAAGACTATGTCCGCTCAGCCGTATCCCTTCATTGCACAGGTCATGATTCCGGCTTCAAGGTCGACACCTTGGTAAAACAAATCCTCCACGATGCCGACTCCTTCGACCGCTGTCGATTCTTTCATTCTTTTGAGAGACTCAATTGGGATTATCTGTCTCTGCCGGCATTGAAGTGCGATGATGGTCATCCTGACAAGATACTCAGGACCCTCATCGGCGAGACCGAGGCCGTCTGGTGCTTTACCAAAGATGTCGCCTCATTCATTCCTTTCAAGGACTTTCTTGAGAATATCAGATAACAATTTTCGGCTCAGACCATCCAGCGATCTGAGCCGGCAACTCTACCATCGAACCATATTTTTCATGAATATTATAGAAATAACAGAATCAAATTATCGGGACTATTTGTCTCTTGATATCATGGCTTTCTCCTTTGCCTATGAAGGGGCAATGGGCGAAATGGGAGCCATCTATATTATTGATCGGGACGGAAAGATATACCACGCGAACTATTGTCAAGGTAATGACCCTATTGATCCAAGCCACATCAAGGATATCATCCCCGTATTTAAGGACATCTCGTGGCGTATGTTTGATTGTCTTTCAAGCAATCCTAATTGGAAAACCGTAGACCTATTTTGACATAAGTGTCTGTTTTGTCAGTTCTCTCGAAAAACAAAATAAAAGAGCTATCAGACAAATTTTCTCTAAAATGTTTGTTATATTAAACATTTTTATGTATCTTTGCACCCGATAAGATACAATTATGGGAAAGAGTACATTCGGAAAGATGATGCCAAGAGCCCTGACACAGCAGTTGCAGCTCATGGGTGAACGAATTATGCTGGCACGAAAGCGCAGGCATCTCTCTATGCAGGACGTAGCAGACAGGGCGACGGTAACACGTTTGACCGTTTCGAAAGTTGAACATGGCGACCCGACGGTTTCCATGGGTATTTATGCGCGTGTACTCTTTGCGCTGAATCTTGAAAAAGACATCTCGCTACTGGCTGCAGACGATGCTCTTGGCCGTCAGCTTCAAGATGCAGAATTGCTTAAAAAATGAAAAGAATAACGGTTTACGCAGATTTCGATTTCCTTACATCACCGCAGGAGATTGGCACATTGGGCTACGAACGTGTCCGTGGCAAGGATCACTTTGTCTTT
This sequence comes from uncultured Prevotellaceae bacterium, assembly GCA_902784565.1. Lineage (GTDB taxonomy): Bacteria > Bacteroidota > Bacteroidia > Bacteroidales > Bacteroidaceae > Prevotella. The sequence goes on along the minus strand of CACZVE010000003.1, from coordinate 45,440 downwards.
GAATATTCGCATGAGTGGCTAAAACTGCATGGTGCCATTGTGCTGAGCGGTGACCTGATGAACGTGCCTTCGTTGCAACACCCCCGTGACACAAATAGCGTGTTTGGCTTTGTCAAAGATTCCTTCCCCGACCGATGGGGACGATTATTGCTCGATCGCAGAGAACGACTGACAGCACAAGCAGAGGGCAGAGCTGTGCGAGTGCTCAGCAACTATGATTACCTCATCGGCATTGGGGACTTCACTCGTATGGGTGGCATCCGTTACAAGAATGAAGATAGCGATGATTATATGAATACCAGTGCTAAATACTGCGTACCTCCTATCGAGAGTCTTCGTGCCCTCTGCGATGCCTGTCATGAGATTGAGTTGGCAGAAGAACGAAACGAATTGCCTGAACAACGCTGGCTTGACCAATTGATCGACCCGGGAACCTCACTCGGTGGTGCTCGTCCGAAAGCCAATGTCATCGATACCGATGGCAGACTCTATGTGGCAAAATTTCCTTCAAAGAAGGACTTGGAGAATACAGAACTCATAGAGCACTTCTCACATAGGTTGGCAGCCGCTGCTGGTATCAATGTTGCCAAGACCCGCACCATCAAAATATCAAAAGACCGCGACCTCTTGCTTTCCGAACGTTTTGACAGAACGGCAGAAGGCAAACGTATACATTTTGCCTCGGCAATGTCGCTACTTGGTTTAGAGGATGGTGCTGGCAGCAGCACAGGAAATGGATATCTGGATATCGTAGATTTCATACTGCAGGGATGTATAGATGTAGGGCAGAACCTCAGAGAACTCTACCGCAGGATAGCGTTCAACGTGATATTCGGCAACACCGATGACCACTTCCGTAATCACGGCTTCCTTCTAACCACGAAAGGTTGGACACTCTCACCTGCATACGACATAAATCCTGGAGTCAAATTGCATCAATGCCTGCTTATTGACCAATATACGGAGCAGTCGAATGTCAAAACCTTGCTCGCTGCTTGCAATAATTACATGCTGGAACATAAGGAAGCAGCAGAAATCATAGATGAGGTTCGTGATACCATCAAAGACTGGCGTAAGATAGCCACAGAACTCCAGATACCCCACAAGATATTTGCCCCCTATTGCAATCGATGGGATCTATCCTAAAGTTCAGACGCCTTGCAGTTTTATATCTATAACAAACCGGCATAGGTTGTAATAAAAACCTATCTTTGTACTCAGAAACAAATAAGAGTAACAAATTATAAAGGTTATTATGAGAGAAATGAGGTTTGATGAAGAGAGGTTGAACAAGTATTATGTTAGCCGGTTTGTTAGTGATCTGGAAGACTATTTTAGCATCCCTAATGATACGAATGAGATCAGATATGTAGGTAAGCCCCAAAGTCCTTCCAGGATATTCTGAATATGTTTGGCTTCCCGATTGCGCCCATTACGAAAGCTCGTTATGGTCTTGAGAGTATGCTCAGACATTATGAAATCACTCAAGAACTCTGGTGCTTTGATGAGGTTGTAACTTTGAGAAATGCTATGAAGGTTGTCGAACCTTTTATGAATGAAAGGTTCCTTCGCCATATGAAGACCTGGAACAACGGTTCCTTCGCTGAGTTTATGACCGATGACATCCAAGTCAAAATCCACAGTGTTATCACTGAAGGTCTCCAAATGCTCTATAGCCAACATTATACTTATCAGGGACTGACAGGATCCGTTCTGTCTCATCGTGACTTTGCCGACTATTTCCCCAAGCGTTTTTATGAACAGTTTAAGAAGTACTTCAGTTGTGCCACTGATGAGGGAACCTATCTGGAGGTGTTGCATGTGTATGATCATGCCAACAAAAGGTGGGCAGATGAGATGCCAGGGCAGACACCCAAGGAGAACCTTCTCTTTGCCAGCATCATGCTCTATCAGGTCATGGCGGAGCAGAGTATCCTTGATATCGCCCCTAATGCCAGCAACGATTTCCACAAGGCATTCGGATGGCCTATGATTAGTTCCGGTCCTGGTGGTGGTCCTTATCTCCATCCCTTGAAGATGCTGGAGTATGCAGGTCTGTCGCCCATGAAATGCGAGGCACCGTTGCTCCTGGAGTATGTCAAGAAGGTGTTCTACTATCTTCGTCAGGAGATGAATACCATCCTCAATCGCAGGGATTCTGTCATCAAAGACAAGGAAGCCGCTTGTCGGTTCTTTGAACAGTGCGATGGTCATGCAAGATCCAGAATCCGAAAATACTTAGACCGTGAGGAGCAGAGTATTCATGAGTTACTTTTCAAATGGACCACCTCGCCCGATGACTGCTGGTACAAGATGCTCGAGAGCGAAGGCATCCCCCTTATGAATGAAATAAAACAATCCTAGATTATCCAATTTTTCCCTTTAAATCCTTTGTGGTTTGAGGGGAAATGACTATCTTTGCATGCAATAATAAAAACCAAAGAATAATATGCCTTATGACAGACGATGAAAAAAAGAAAAAAGAGATCCATGACAAAGTAGGTGCACTGCATCTAAGATTGTTAGATGATGAAGCGAACTACCATGACATCATTGGCCATATGGCCTATTACCGGAAAGACAACGAACACTATTCAGAAGATTTGTTGAATGCTCTACGCGATGGTCTCGAAAATCATGAGCGATACCTGAATCTTCAAAATGCCCTTTCGCCCCGATGCATTAAGATCGTGAAGCGGCCTGAGGGTGAGAAGTATTCTGCAGCCGACACCGAGGGGGCTTATCAGATAGTCTTTCATTTTGATGATGATAGCGAAAGGATTATTCATTTCAGCCGCAAGTCTGAGCAACTGCTCTATATGCTGATGGTGATGTGCAACTTTAAGAACGGCTATATAACAGAATTTCTTCATAAACCCAAGGAAGAAGAGTTTGAGGACCAAACCTACGAGCAGTACCTCGAACAGTACAATCATAATGTTGAGGTGATTGGGAAGTTGGCCAAGATGGTCTATCCTCGAAGCAATGTCAAGGGGCTGTTGCGCGATCTGGATAATGACTCTGGTTTTACCGACATCCTGCAGAAATTGCGTGCTTCGCTTAGTAAAAACCTGGAGAAAGCAAATCAGAAAGAGGAGAAACAATGGTTCTTTCCCCTTGATCGGAAATACGACAATGAACGTAACTATCAACTGCAAATAGCACCGGCCAATATCATTCTTCCTAACGAGATGATTGATTTGATAAGTCAGTTGCCCGATGCCAAGGATTATATCGACCTCATCGAAGGCGGAACTATAGCAGATGAAAACGATTTCATCGATGGCCTTATTTCCATAGCGATGGAAGATGGCGATACCAGAAGCATGAATATGCTGGGCGATGCCTATCTTAATGGATGGCATCGTGTTGCCGACCTCCAGAAAGCCTTTCATTGGTTTAAGATGTCTGCTGAGGCTGGCGATGCCCATGGCCTCTATATGATGGGAGTCTTTTATGGTACAGGCGACTGTGTTGAGCAGGATTACAAGATAGCGATCCAGTATTTTAAGAAGGCCGCTGCCGATGAACACGATGAAGCCCTCTATTGGCTGGGCAAATTCAGTATGCATGGCTTCGGTTGCAAGAAGGATTGGAAGAAAGCGCTCTCTTATTTCACTAAAGCCTCTGAACTTGGCAATGCTGAGGCGGCCACTGAAGCCGGATACTTACTTTCGAATGGCGGTTATGGCCTTGAGAAGGATGAAGAAGATGCCTTTGAGTATTTCCTCGAAGCCGCTGACCTTGATCATCCCGAAGCCATGCGATATGTGATACGTGCCTATCGTGAGGGCATTGTCGAAGATGAGGATGATGACCTTGACTACTGGATTTCACGAAGCGAAGATCTCGATATACCTGAGAACAATGCCCAGATTGGTTTGATGATGTATGAAGATGAGAACTACGAAGAAGCCGTCAATTATTTATTCAACGCTTTTCAAGGAGGCATGTTCTCTGTCTGTCCTCTTCTGAGCACGATGCATTTCAAAGGTGAAGGTGTTGAGGTCAATCCTCATCTGGCCATGTGTTTTCTGAGAGACGGTGCCAAGGGTGGTGATGAGACAAGCATGAATCGGCTCAAGTTGTTATTCCCTGATGAATGGGCTCGGTTGGAACCAGAGATCAAAGCGTCTGTCAACTATCGCGAATTGCTTCTCGAATTGGTTGGAGCCTTGACCCCCGAGGGCAACCAGGAATATTTCCTTAAACTCATCGATGCCTATCGTGAGAAGTTCATGGATAACACCTATATTCAGGAGATCAACAGACAACTCAGCATTCATCGGCCCTCTACCGATGATGGTGGCAATGGCGATGGTCAAAGGCGGATTGTGGTGCGCCACGCCCCTGGCAAGAATGTAGGCTATGAGATCGTAGTCGTCCTCGCCAATGGTACTGAGGTGGTGGTCAACAGTATCAATGATAATAGTCTGATGATCTACCTCCTCGCCATCATCTGCTCTTACAAGAGCGGTTACACCAGCGACATGGCTAAGAGCGCCGATTGTCAGCCCGTCATTGCTGACCTATACAAGCGGGTGATACCCAATGCCAAAGACAGCGAGGCCAGATACTTCATCGAAAACTTCTTGGATCCTGACAGCAGAAACAATTATTACAAGCAGTATTCTTATCGCGCCACTCAAGCCATTACGAAAGCGGTAGGTGTAAACGACGAACCAACGTACTATCAGTTCGATAGCAAGGTGTTAAAAAATCGGAAGGTTGTTCGTCGCATGCTTATCGATATACATCATATCGAATTACCTTCAGAACTGATGGAACTGGCCCAGGTTATGCCAGACGCAATGGATATTCTATACCAGTCTGAAAAACAGGAAGTTATGGAGTAATCTGTAGTTCGTCTACATCATTTGTATACCTATACATTGGGCACTTTTCTTAGGAAGGGTGCCCATTTTTTCATACCTTTGCACCATGAACGCAAGAGTAGCAGAAATGATGAACAAGATGACTGACGCCGAGATGCGCCAGCGTCTGGCAGAGTACATGGAGTCTGATATTACCCTAATGCCGCGCCTCGTGGCAGTAGAGGTGCGTCTCAGTAGCGACACTGCGGTTAGACACCGCTACGATGTTGTCCTCATCGACGAGGAGGGTAGTGAGACCTCTGTGAAGTTTCGCGACCGCTGTTCACGCCTTATGTATATCTACACATTGTTACACCCTCAGGGTTATCAGCGCCGTGCTGCAGCAGCCAACGATTATCAGGAGTTACGCCAACTCTTCTCTCAACTCTATTTCGCAGATAGTGAGGCCCTTGTCCGCACCATCGAGAGCACAGGCTACGACCACTTCGTCAGCCATTATGTGGCTCAGGCACGCAAGGCTGTGCGTCAGTCCTCTCCGTTGGCCTCATCCTTTGCCATCGACTATCCTCAGGCCCACAATGGCAAGTTGCTCATTCCCTTCGTAGCCCAGGGTGGCACTGTCATCATCGACCCCTCACTCAGCAGACACTAAGTATAATCCATAATCAGTATATAACTATGTATCAGAACGGTAAGAACATCATCATCATCGACCACAATGTGAACTGTGTTGACAAAATCCTTAACGACATCAGCAAGACACACCCCCTTACTACCCAAGAGGAGCATCAACTTTGGCAGGATATGCAGCAAAGTCGTCAGCGTGCTCGCTCACGTCTCATCGAGTCGAACATGCGCTACGTAGTCAACGTAGCCAAGCGCTACATCCTTTCGGGCGCAGCCCTTGAGGACCTCATCCTTGCAGGCTGTGAGGGGCTTACTAAAGCAGCCGATAAGTTCGACGGCTCTTTGGGTTACCGTTTCATCTCCTTCGCCACTTGGTATGTGGAGAACGAGATCCGCAAGACGGCCTATGACCACATTAACCACAACCACATCTCACTCGATGTTCCTTTGGATCCCAACGATGAGCATGGTGCTACCCTTATGGAAAACCTCGCCGACGGCCATAGTCAGTCTCCCGATTGGGACATCCGCTACTCCGAGGCGCTCGATAGTTTGGCTGAGCGTGCCGACAAGCAACTCTGCGGTGCAGGCCATCTTGTGACTGCTTTCCATCAGATGCTTCAGAATGGCTATTCTACCTCCGACTTTGCACGCTACTACAATCTCAACGAGTATCAGATGTCGCGCCTCTTCGACATTATCAGTCAGTCAGCCTCCTAAACGCCCATCCCGCCAGTTTTTATTATTATGATGAATAATATTTCTGGCTCAGCCCCCCCAAGTGTTAATTTCGTGTTAAACACGCAAAAAAATTCGTTTATTTCAAAAGGATTTATTACCTTACCTTCGAACATTTAAGTTCAGTGATCTTTGACATACTGATGCAAAACAGAATATAAGTAGGTCTATATACTCTCTCGCTAATATAATAATTAATAATGTGTAACCTAAAATATAAATTGATGGAGAAAAAGACAAGATGTATTAAGAGCGACAAGTTCATGACTGTCGATGGTTCAAGATTTTCTCATAAGCAATACCGTGCGCTTATGAGTTGCGGTGAAAACGCAGAAAAAAGAAAAGTTGCAGCCCAGAAATTGGTAGACTACCTTTGTGAAAAGTTCGAGATACCACGATGCAAGGTGTGGGTAGCAGACAGGATGCCGCGTGTCACACGAGGAGGTTCGAACGTTGGTGTCTATTATGTATTCCATAAAGTTATGACCATATGGAATAACGAAGACTTTATGAAACCCTGCAGCAACGAATTCTTTACGGAGACAGTCCTTCATGAGTTTATGCACCATTACGACCACAATTACTTAAAACTAAAGAAGTCGCCCCATAGCGAAGGATTTTATGCCCGCCTTCAAGACTTGACAAACAAACTTTGTACGCGATAAATTACCTTATAACATAAACAAATAATTAAAACGGATAATAATATGTGTTGGTTTAGCGGAAGTAAAAAACTTTCAAAGTACAGAAGAATTGCACGTAAAGACGTATTTGTTAGAAAACTTGTGATGGCTACAGAAAGCCCATACAAAGTAGTGTCGTATTTCGCTGAGTTTGAATACGAACTAGGAAAAACCTATTACGACGAAGAACTTTCAATACTAAATGGATACGGTTCATGTCATTATGTGGGCATATTTGTAGGATTCAATTCTTATAGCACCGAATGCAAAATAACAAGAAAAGAACAAACAACCGTTTCGGGAGATAAAAAGAAAGACGAAATTGAAGTTTATTCCCCAGACGGAGGAGAGTTGGTTGAATGTTACGAACTTGACAACCTTTTGATGATAGATTGCGTAATACCCAAAGGAGCAACATATTACGTAAACGAATTGGGAGAATACGTTTCAGAAAGTATTAAACCAATACGCATTATAGACGCAGAAGACCTTCCCTTCTAACCTTATAATCCGGCTCAGATCACTGAAGGTCTGAGCCGGAATTGTGTTATGGCGGTAAATCAGACGGAGTATCAACCAATTTATAGATATAAGTTGGTGGCATAATTCCGAATCATTCTATACTATTGCACACAGAAAAAATGAGTTAATAATAACATTTTAAAAAAAATATGAAAGAACTAAAATGCCCCAAATGTGGAAACGTATTCACGGTAGATGAGTCTGATTATGCAGACATTGTGAATCAGGTAAAGAATGCAGAGTTTCATGCTGAAGTCGATTGCCGGCTGAAGGAGATGGAGATGCGTCAGTCTATCCAGAAGCAGGCTGACGAACTAAAGGTAGAGCAGAAACTAAAGGCACAACAGTTGGAGTTTACCCAGCAACTTGCAGTTAAGGAACAAGAGATTACCCAGTTGAAGGCAAGCCTTGCTGAAGGCGAGTCGAAAATCCGCGTAGCAGTACTCGAAGAGCAAAACAAGTCGAAAGACGAACTCCAGAAGAAGGAGCAGAGGATAGCCCAGTTGCAGAACGAGATGACCTCAAAAGATAGTGAGGCCCAGGCTCGTGTACAGAGTATGAAGGAGATGTACGATTTGCAGTTGAAAGAGAAGCAGACGCAGATTGACTTCTACAAAGATTTGAAGACCCGCATGTCCACTAAGATGGTAGGCGAGACCCTCGAGCAGCACTGCAGTACCCAGTTCAACACCACCATTCGCTCCCTTATGCCCAATGCCTACTTCGAGAAAGACAACGACGCCTCTGAGGGCAGCAAGGGCGACTTCATCTTCTATGACAAGGATGATGATTTCAAATACATCTCCATCATGTTCGAAATGAAGAACGAGAACGACACTACAGCCAGCAAACACAAAAACGAGGACTTCCTGAAGAAACTCGATGAAGACCGCCGTAAGAAAGGCTGTGAGTATGCCGTGCTGGTATCCCTCCTCGAACCCGACAATGAGACATACAACACCGGTATCGTCGACATGTCGCATCGCTATGAGAAGATGTACGTCATCCGTCCTCAGTTCTTCATCCCCATCATCACCTTGCTCGTTCAGGTGGCCAAGAAGAGCCTGGAGTACAGACGCCAGTTGGCTATCGCCCAGAGCAAGGAAGTCGATGTTACCAACTTTGAGAACAAGTTGAAGGAGTTTAAGGAGAAGTTCGGAACGAACGTTAAGAACGCCCACGACCGCTTCCAAGATGCCATTACAGCCATAGATAAGTCGATAGCCGACCTTCAGAAGGTGAGGGACAACCTCCTCAAGTCCGACGATCATCTTCGTCTGGCTAATGGCAAGGTCGAAGACTTGACCATTCGTAAACTCACCTATAAGAACCCCACCATGAAGGAGAAGTTCAATGAGGCTCACGATGTCATCGAAGAGATAAAAGACTAAATTTCTTATATTCCGGCTCAAATCTTTGGCGTTTTGAGCCGAAATGCTTATCTTTGCAGTTGAATAATTAAAAACTTGAGAAAATGAGACGAACATTACAAGATCGTAACCATCATGTCATTGGTTACATTGACACAGAGTTCAGCGGACGCCAGACTCTCCGCGACAGTAACAATCATGTCCTTGGCTACTATGAGCCCCAATGGGATGTGACCCAAGATTCCAACCACCATGTCATAGGTCATGGCAATCTTCTCACTACACTTCTTTAAATCTATGCAGACGTATAAATATGAGTTACACCTATAAATACCCTCGCCCGGCAGTGACAGCCGATATGATTGTTCTGACAGATGAGTCGGAACCCAAATTATTGTTGATCCAGCGAGGTAGCGAACCTTTCAAAGGCTGACGATGCTGCTGAAGCCAAGTGGTGGCCTATCAATGCCCTTCCTCCACTTGCCTTCGATCACGCCCAGATATTGCGCGATGCTCTTTTTACGGTTTGAGCAGGATTTTCGATTAGCAGAACAGCCTGAAGTACAGCCTTTTGAGATATGGTGCGTCAGGGCGGGGCTTATATTTCGACAAATCGATGGTTGGCGTGATATGAAGGCCGAAAGTCTTGTTGAGTTGCTTCGCCATTTTCTTAAATGCCTTCCCATGATTTAACCTCGAGTCCTCACCTATATAATATAGGTAATAGTGCACCATCTCGTGAACCAGGATGTCTCGAAGTTGGTTCGGCTTGTAATCATAAAAGTCGGAGATCTCGATCGTCTCCGTTGTTCCAAACATCTCGTCAGGCCTATACGAGAAATACCCCAATATGTTAACACTGTGCCTGATCTTAAAAATCGGCATGGGCAGAATGTCGCCAAAGTAGTCCATATTGTATTGCATAAACAGAAGCCTAAGTTGTGATTCACAATATACCATATCTTTAACTTTTTGTTGGTTACACAAACAAATATATTTTTTTGCCAAATCCGGCAGGCTCAGTCTATAGATATAAATTAGTGGCATAATTCCAAACCCATCCCCGCCAGTTTCTATCAATACGATGACTAAATTTTTTCCTCAAATCCTTGGAGGTTTGGGGGAAAATGCTTATCTTTGCAAAAAATACAGGGGACGCTCTGGAGAACATCGCGGATGTTTACTGGTACGCAATGATGTGGACAGTATTGTATCTTAAGAAAGATGAAGTCAGGCCTTAGGCGGGAGATTGGCTTTCACGAGTCAGAGCCTTAGGTTACGTTTATCTCCATCCCTGCTTAGTCAGGATGCATGTTAAAACATGAGTACCGCTTTAAACCCTCCAGAGCCCCTTTTTAAATACGAATAGCCTATGGCAATCAAGACACTTCTCGAATTTGCAACCGACAAGACGCTTACCCGGTTACTTGCCAAGGAACGGGTAAAGCAGAGAGGGCGTAATCGTACTGATAAGCACCACACCCTTGATAAAGATTGTGACTTCGACGATCTTGTTTCTTCTCGCAAGAAACTCAGTCGTTTGATGCCACCAAGATATGATTGGGTTCGACCATCAGAGCGTATCAAGAAGCCCAAGGATACACTTGAAAAACGTAAGAATGCCGTTAAAGCCTTGTTGTATACCATTGCTCGTGATAAGAACCTTCAGAGGCAAGGCCATAGTTTCACCTATCTCGACGAACAGCAAACCTTCTTCGCCCGCATCAGGAGCCTTCTCTCTTCCGATGCTCTCACGTTCCAGCCGCCACAGTTGTTACCCATTCTGAAGGATATCGACAAGGAAGATAAGCACAAGGTCATCTGTCGCCCGCTGTCGGTCTATTCCCAACTCGAGGATAAGATCATCCTCGCCCTCACCAGCCAGTATCTCACGCGCTATTTCGATGGCTATCTTCATGATAACATCCTTTCCTATCGCGCCATTCGCCCCTTTGGAGATGAGGAGAAGCATGTCACCGACTTCAACGATGGTGTCATACTGATAAAAGACTTTATGCGGAATCATTCCTCAGAACCCATTTATGCAGCCGATTGCGACATTAAGAAATTCTACGACATCATCCCCCATCAGGTGGTCGTGGATTGTTTCGATCGTATGCTCGGTCAGTCACCTCTGAGTGACGAGGGTAGGTTGCAGGTTATGAGAGTGGTCAAAGCCTATCTCAAGAGCTATAACTTCTACACCAATGCCTGGCTTGAAGCCGAGCAGCACGATGATGTTTTCCACAAAGTGCGTCGTCGCCTCCACGATGTAAACCATGTCAATACCTACAAATTAGATTGGCCAAAAGAACTTGGAGATCCCTGTGATCAGCCAGAACCTAGAGGTGTGCCACAGGGTGGGGCACTGTCGCTCCTTGTAGCCAACATTGTGCTCAACGATGTCGATCAGGTCATTGTTCAGACTGCAGATCCTCACCGTCTGTTTATTCGCTATTGCGATGATATGATTCTGCTCCACACAGATTATGATGAGTGTTCTCGTCTGATGAAAGCATACGCTTCATCCTTAGATCGCCATGGACTAATTTACCATCCTTTCAAGAGCGTGGCCGACTGCGCACGTCGCGAGTTCTGGGGCATCAAGTCCCATGAGCCATTCCTATGGGGAGAAGGCGAAGGTAATTGCAATCGCTATATTGGATTTCTGGGCTATGAGATCCGAAGAAATGGATATATACGACTGCGCAAGAGCAACATCAAGCGTGTCGACGATAAGTTTGAACGCATGAAATATGCCCTTCGCAGATTCCGTAAAGAACATACAGAAGAAGAATACATTGCCTATCGCAAAAAGAAGAAAGACAACGCATTAGAAGGCCTGAAGATCTACAAAGCCCTCGACTACCCCCTTTTTGAAAAGGGCAAACAATTCAAGCACATCAAGAAACTGGCCGATGGGATTGGATGAAGCGGACTTAACTCATTAGAGTAGTTCCAGAGCATCAACGGTCTCCTCAATGATCTCACTGCGATCTTTCCCTTCTTTGAGCTTTTCAAGAGCCCTTTCCAAGAGGCCACGATGAATCCCGTCTAAATCAAGATCCTCATCGTTATCTTCTTCGTGTTCTTGATCTACCACCTGATCTACAGTGAGTTTTCCATCAAGCAGAGCCTCTATGCGCAACCACTTGATGCTCTCCCTGATTCTTACCCTCTCTGCAAACGCTGCGTCATACTCCCCTGGATTCAGATCATCCAGAGAACATGGACACATCCTGTTGAGCTCTTGCTCAAATTCCTCACGAGTGCATAATGCTAATTCTTCTAATTTCATAATCTTGTTTTTTTAGTTACTATTTATAAGCGCCTCAAACTCTGAGACTGTCAATAGCCTTAATCTTTTCTTTGGCCTGCTCCTCTGTGATGTGGTACTTGCGTGCCACGTCACTCAGTGCATAGCCCTGTTCCTTCATGGCGATGTAGTCCTCCCAGAGTTGGGCATCATCTTTGCAAGGCGCCACCTTTTTCACTACGGCCTTCATGTCCTGAAGTTCAGAGCCAATTCGTGTGTTCCAGTCGGCATAGTCCTGACGCCCCGAACTCAGCACGTCTTCCATCGTCAGTTTGCTGTCTTCATCATTAAAGGCTGCATCGCTCATCGATATGCTTTTCGAGAATCTCAAGTGCGGCGTAACCATCTTTTGTATCTCACTATCGATGTAGTGTACAGCGAAACTGATGAGTTTCACGCCGCGAGAAGCGTCAAACATGTCAATGGCCTTCATAAGACCAACAGAACCTGCTTGGAACAGATCCTCCAGTGGGACGCCACTCCACATATATTTTATAGCCCTGCTCATGACGAAGCGTAGGTTGCTTTTAATCAGTTGTGTGCGAGCAATGCTTTTGCCTTCCTTCATCTGCTCCCACAGATCATATTCATCCTCTTGACTGAGGACTTTATACTTCTCAATCTCCTTCAGAATGAGTTTAACACTCACGACACTACGGTCGATAAACACGTTTTTCTTGCTGTTTTTCATGTTGATTTGTTTGTTTTAGTTAGTTAATATAAATAGTTAAGTCTCCCTGTAATAAGGGTAAGGGCGGAGGGTTAGAGCCTCCGCGAGAGTACACTCCTTATCGGAGCGAGGGATCCATGATCACGTTTCCTCCGTTGGCTGCGAAGGACACGAGTGTCTTGCCCCCATGTCGTTGGGGTAGGGCAATCTCGAATGCACCCGAGTCGCCGATAGTCTCACGGATGGCTCTTCTCGACTGAGCCACCGCCTGACTGAAATAGTGGTCAAAGTCATTGCCGATGGCCTTCAGCAGAGGCTCAGCAGACCCGAAGTAAATTTTACTGAACAGTTCTCTCAGAGCCTGAAAGTTGTTGGCTCTCAGACTTCTGCGTTGATACCCCTTTGGGTGGAGCAGCGTGTAGATGTAGACCACGTGTAGATGTAGACCAGTCGCGAGTGGCGATCGTGGAACTTCACCTCCTTCTCACTCCCGTCTTCGAGAATGATCAGCACGTCGTAGCGTCCGCTCCTGTCGAGCGTATCAGCCAGTCTTACTTCCACACCTATGGGGCGTGAAACCAGATTTTTGTCGGCCATCATATAGGCAGCCAGACGGTTCTTCAACTCCTCAACGCTCATAGCGTCGAGCATCTTCTTAACGAAAGTGATGTTGTTTGTAGCCATATTCTTCACAGTATTTAGATTTTGCGGTGCAAAGGTAGTTAAAAAAAATGAATTGGCCAAACATTTTGGTAAAAAAATGAGGTTTGAATATAAGATTTTCGCAAGTCTTTACATTTTTCAAACTACACCTAAAACTACACCTAATTAATAATATATTATACTTCTGTGACTCATAAGGATTTTATTGGGGCTCGCTATATCCTCGACGCATATTACAAAATTGAAGAAATCTGCCTGAATCCTTGGTGGCTTGAGCAGAAATGCCTATCTTTGCAACGTGAATATTAACTAAAAACAATAATAACATGATTAGAAGAGAAATCATTAACCAGACAAGAGAAGAGATCCTTTCCCTATTGAAAGGTGTCAAACGTGAGGGTATGGATGCCGTTATCCGCTATTTGAATGAGAGCGATTTCTTCACAAGGAAATGCTATTCACACCATTGTTTTAGTGGTGGATTAGCTATACATTCCCTAGGTGTTTATAAAGAATCCAAAAAATGTGAAGCCCCTATTGCAGATCATCACCTCCGTATTGTCGCATTACTGCATGACATATGCAAATCCCACCATCCCCAATACGACCATATTCATCCCCACCATCATGGCTATAGGTCTGTAAAACTCCTTGAAACTTTGGGCCTAATCCTGACAAATGATGAGTATGAAGCCATCAAACTACATATGCACCGTATCGATAAGACCCCCAAATCAAAGACTTACGATTCTTGCGATATGCTGCGTCATTATATGCACCAGTGCGACCACCGAGATGCCGCCACCTACCCCGGCAATTTTGAGAGTTTTACGCCCGACGAGCATAAAAATCTGAAATATCAGATCGATACGCTCCTCTACAGCACTCATCGTCCTGGCATTGAAATTGTCATCGACCATCTTCACCGCAATCATGATGCCTTCTTCAATGCTCCCGCCTCTGTAGATTTCCATAATAATTTCCGCGGAGGACTTGCCAGACACTCATGGGAAGTCTTTCAGGCAGCAAAATCGAAGTATGATGCCCTCTTAAAATCAGGCGAGATGTTGTCCTTCGGTTTGGATAGTGTCATCCTGTGCAGTCTGCTTCATGATGTCTGCAAGATGGACGAGTATATAATAAACAGTAGTGGCAAACCTGAGCATACACGTCATTACCATAAAGGCAATCCCCATGGCATGAAATCCGAGCGCCTGTTACGACGTTGGCATCTCGAACTGAACGATGAAGAGCACAAAGCCATCATCTGGCATATGGGAGATCATGCCAAAGACGCAATGGCGGAATTCAACACCACATACAAAGCAGTAGCCGCCAGTTCCAAACTGGTAGAGCTCATCCATGATGCAGATAGCATTGTTGCCAAGAAGTCACTTAAAAATAACAACTAAAGATGCTCGTTAAACAGAGATCTTATCCTTTTCTACTCACAGATATACTCCTTGAGAGTGTTTAGGTGCTGATTCTTGGGCATGGATTCTATTTCCGACATGGAGATGAAAGTGCCATCGGTTTTCACGTATCCGTCAATACCTCTGAGTGTGAATATCATCGGTTCGCCCTCGATGCCAGATGCCTCAATGTTGTCGTATATGGGAGGCAGGAAGGGTAGGTTAGGCCTTGTGTAAAGCCAGCATCCCCTCTGTTCCCCACTATCACACCATATTAAGTTACGCATGCCAATGTAATTGTCCAGCATACATTCACATATCTCATTGCCATCTTCATCCATCAGTCCCCACAACCTTCTGCCGTTTTTCCGATAAGCGTAAGGCGAGTTCCTCTGTGTGTTGTATGCCAACCTGATGTCATCATACGTATCCTTGGTCAGTTCTTTACCCGATCCGTCGAGTGCCACAATTACATACTTCTCATCGCGTATGCCGATCACCGATTTACGCTTATAATCATCACCAGTTTTGGGCAGGAAACCGAAATTATCATATCGGGGAGGCACCAGAATATTGCCCATGTGGTCCTTCAGTCCCCTTTTACCCTTTCTTTGCTTGAAGATCTTGGCGTTGGGATTCGAAATGATAATTCTTTCGGGTTTTATAGTTTCTTTGGTTGATCCAGAATATTCGTAGGCATCTTTTGACACATTTTCAGGAAAAGGCCTAGGGACCTTTCTGCACATAGTTGCTTCTTTGCCTATAGTTATAAACCCCTTAGTCGGTTTGTTGCGATCCAATGTTGATGTGAAATAAGGCCTGCCCTCTTTATTCTTGCTCGTGGTCTTCAGTGAATGCTTATAACCTATGGGAGCCAACTTCTTTTTCGCCTCAATCATGTCCGGCAAGTATTCCAAGAAAGTCTGAAAGTATTCAATGTTTTCTCTCAGTATGTTGGCATCAATAATATCGCCTATGTGAGCCATCTTGTTACGAAACTTCGATAGCATCCACCATGCTTCCAGGAAATCTTCATTATACAGCCAAGGGTAGTTGTCAAAAAATCCCCAGGTGTCTTCAGCCTTTAGTATATCGAGTGCAACATAAGCATCGCCAAGTGGAAGCGTTTGCAATGCATCTTCATCATTACTATACTTGGGAGATGAGTTTAAGTATATTCTCCTATCGTTTTGGTTAATCACAGGTTTTACGTGTCCTTTGCGCTTCTTGCAGTAATAGTCCGGCATTTCTATCCCTCTGAATTCTCTCATAATC
Source organism: uncultured Prevotellaceae bacterium (assembly GCA_902784565.1). Classification (GTDB taxonomy): domain Bacteria; phylum Bacteroidota; class Bacteroidia; order Bacteroidales; family Bacteroidaceae; genus Prevotella. The sequence goes on along the minus strand of CACZVE010000003.1, from coordinate 29,329 downwards.
TGCACCACAGAACTGTTAATCTCTTGCTCCACAAACTTACCTATATACATGCCAAGGGCCGAAAAGTCAACCGGTGACAGACTTCTTAGTTTTTCCGAATCCTGCATTAAATCCATCAGCACATCAAACATGCTGTTATATACACGGCTCGCCGAGTCACAACCTTTAACTAACTCCTTCTTAATATACATAGCTCACGAGTTTATTAATGATTATTGATTGCAAAGGTAAGATATTCTTTTGATAATTTGGCATATAATAGCCATTTTCTTGCTTTTTCATTCTCCATTAGGCTTTAAATGACTGCGAAGACCGTCAAGGTATTTAGTGTTGATATTGATGACTTTTGACTCTATTTTTAATTATCCTCCAAGCCTTATTTTATGCTTTGAGTGGGCTTTTTTATTTTTTTAATGTTTATTATTTGTTGTCTTCATAGATTTTTTATATTTTTGCCATTGACTATAAATAACGAATAGGAACCGATAAAACATGATTGATAGTGTTATATTAAAAGGAGTTTTACAAAAGATTATAGCTGTTAATGCTAACAAGAAGTTACTGACAGTCGATCTTGCCCTAGGATTGATAGGTGCTTATATGCTGAAAAAGTATGGTGCAGGTATAAGTAACTGGGGAGCCATGGAGAGATTCTTGAGATATTTACGAGGTGAGTGTTTCAAGGGGAAAAAACGATCACTTATAAATGACTATAGTTTCTCTGAATGTGCTATATATATCACTAGTTTCTTATCATTACAAGCTTTTGAGGAAAAAAGAGGATCCTTAAATTCTTTAGAATTGAAAGTTGTCACGAAGATTGATGATAACGGCTATCTCTCCTTTAATGACAAGACATTTAACGTTTATGCAAACCAACAATTAATAGATGGTGTGCCTGCCCAAAATTACATGTTAACAGATGTAACAACAGAGGATTGTATAGAAGACAATGTTGGAGAAAACAATAATGTTACTGACAATAATGTTGATGCAGAAGAAAACTCTGGTGATAACATAACCACTGAAACAGAAGCAATGGCCAATTATGACAACTCAAATGAGCAGGAGACAGTTACGCCAGAAAATCCTATTTTACTCACATCAGACAATGGTACTCGTAAGCGGAATAGTTGTACGGATAATAACCCATTTATTCAATTGTATGACGAATTGATAGCCGCAAATCCAGAAAACCGTAGAAATGCCAAATTTGTTTGGCAATGGTTAGTAACAAAGAATGAATATGATAAAATAAAAGCGTCTTTTGCTGACTGCAAAATACCAACGCCAAGCAGATGGGATGACAAAACAACAAAACTTTTATCCATTTACATAGGAGAATTCTACAAAAGGGAGTATGAGAACAACGCAACTCCCTTCTCCCAATTAGGTGAGAATACTCCGAATGTCAATTTTAGAAATTATAAAGAGATTTGTGAAAAGTTAGAAATTGAACCTTATAGAAAGGACAATCAAGCTCATCTTCACACCCTGTTTGTTAATGGCGGACTTCCTGTCCATTTCATTTCCTCAAAACTAGACAATGATCAATCAAACCTGTTTATTGATGGCTTGTCGAAATTATTGGATGTGGAAGAGGAAATAGATATATCAGAAGGTGAAGAAGCACTCGGCAAAGTTAGTAACATTGCTTTAAGAGAATCTTACCAAAAGGAATCTGGTCATAGTATATTTGAATATATTCAAGCAATTATGGCTGGTAACATGACATGGGACGATTCAGACAATGAATCTGATGATTTTCGCGGTTTTATTGACAAAATAAAGGAAGCAAATAAAAAAGCAGCTGAACGGAAAAAATTCAAGTTGTTTTATTCCTTGTGGACATATTTTCAGGGATCAGATCTTATGGAGTTTTCCCTACAGCCACAAATCCGGTTCAACCCAGAGGAAGGCGGAGATCGTCACTATGCAATATCAATACAAAGACTAGCGAACTGGGGAATTACGAACCCTCCGGCTCAGTTCTCCTTAAGACTGGGTGATAATGAAGTGAAATTCACCAAATGTTATAATGGTGATTACATTTCATGGGATATGACAGACCGGATAAATCTAAACAGACTAGACCGCAATCTGAAAACAGATGATTTATTACACTCAGATTTTACAATTGTTTTTGATAGATTGAACGGCGAATCGTCTCAAATCAGAAACGATTTCAATCTTCCGTTCAAAAATGGATATCTGCAATTCTACACTGATGATGATCCGTCAATGGCTTCATGGAATTCTTTTAAAGGAACTCATTCATTTCTGTGGTCTGGTTTGATGTATGACAAAAACCGATATCATTTGCTATCGCCAGTTACTATAACAAATATAAATGAAGAATTGGGATGGGTAACCTTTTCTGATTGTGTTGCATTTGAGGATAGAAAAAATGGTAAAATTCACTCTTTCTTCAATTCCAAAGGGCGGATTTATGCAAAACCGTCGGAAGATAGTTTGCATAGGAAAATCATAGACAGTCCATGCTTGTTACCGAATTGTCTACTTGATGGAATAGCAAAATGTACAATTGGCGGAGAGGAATCCCATGCATATATTGTCAAATCTTCAAATCTCAAGTTTGATGTTTTCCGAGTTACAAATGACGAGAAAGTAAATAGCAATCCGATTGTTGAGTATAAGAGTGCTCAAGAATATCAGGATCCACTATCATCATGGAAACAATACGGATCCAGGAGTCTGGATCAAGGATTATATGTATTCAGAATATTTAATGCCCGTTATTCAACAGAAGTAAGATGTCTTGTTCTTCCTAATAATGCAAAAATTGAGTTTTATAATAATAGCACTCCCTATTCCATTAAATTCATTGGTTTTACCAATGTATCATCAGAAGGAGTACCATCATCAGAGAGGGATAATAGTATTGATTTTAGAATTTCAAATAATAATGTGGATTCTTTTGATTTCGCAATTGGAGATGAATATGGCAGCGTTTCATTACAAACATATCACCCCAAACCACAAACTCACGTGTATTTGTATGGCAAGGAGATTAATGTCAACGACACTCCTATTCTTATTGCTTATGCAGATGAGATAGAAGTAAAATATATTTCTTCAAATTCTTGTAATACGTTTCACTTATGCGAAAAAAACAAAATATATAAACGCCTTTGGGATGCATTGACAGCGACAGCTCAGGGAGATAATTTTGAATTGTTGACTCGGAAAATTGGTATAAAGCTGGATGAAACCAAATCAGATAGTACACTAGAGATAAGGGTTTACACCCAAAAATACCAGAATCAGCCTGATAATACTGCAAAAATGATGTTGTTAGATTTGAAGGAGAACCAAGTTATATTACTCGATGGCAGTAATTTACAGGTACTTCAAAATGGAAGAAAACATGACATGTTATTATTCCAATCACTAAAGGACGTTGAATATACGGATAAATTCTATGCTCGCAAATTTATTCCTAAAAATGGGCAAAAGGTTGCATATAATGTAAAGGTCGAGTTGAGAATAGACAGATTGAATAGGTATGCAGATAATAATTATCGCAAATATTTGACAGAGTATGCCTATCAGCAGTTTGAAATCGCCTGTGAACATAAAATTTACTTTGCAGTATTTGATTCTCTTTTGAGTATGTGTTGGAATCCAAGAAAGAATTGTTTCCATGACAAAGACAGAAATCCTTTCAAGAAGAACATATTCTTATTTTTGAATGGGTATTTAAAATATACCGTAAAGAATACGACAGAACCTTCCATTGCTGGTCTTAAGCGACTTGCACGAGAATTCCTATTTGACTGGAAGATCATAAAGAGTGATATTGAAAATTCTGGTTCTCAACAACTGAAAGAATTATATCAAAAAATAATAAACAAATAAAACATATACGAATATGCATATCAATTATACCCCCGCCAATGCATTAAGTCAAGAGCAACAACAATTGCTGATTGACTTGGAAAGTTGCCCCATCTCATTAATCGGAAATGAAGGTAATGATATTATTATAAATCTTAATGATGTTCGTGCAAGCAATATAACTAATATTGTCATTGAAGACAATAATGTTTATCACTATTCTGATGATTATTGGACAGACCTTCGAAGTCGTTTAAATAATTATCAAAATGAAATAACAAATCTATCAGAAGCCCTGGAGAACGCAAATGAGGATTATGAAATTGTCTGTGCAAAAATCACTTCAGTATTACAAGCACTTGACAATGGAACCATACAAGGGACTCTTCGGGATGAACTTTTATTAGGCTCATATTGTTCTGAAGACAAGACTGTCCATCTATATTTGAACAATATTACCACCTATGCACGATCTCACCAATACGATCCAAATGTTGTTCTGGCATTTGTTTATATTCGTGAGATGTTCCATGCATTCTATCATAGTCAAGCCGGAGGCAATGGTCGCAACTTTATCCGTGAGATAGAAGAACCCATGGCTATATGCGGTATGCTTTGTTATCTCAAAAACGCATCATCACAAAACCCAAACCTAGACGGAATATATCAGACTGCACTTGCAGATGTGAAATCAAAGCAAAACGGCCACTCTGCAGCTATTGGATTTGGCCTCTATTTACATGAATCTATAATTATTAAGAATGAAGAAGAGATACCATATGCACCAAGAATTTTAGGCGAGTATACTCAAAAGTCTCAAATGATCGACCCTCTGAGTTTCAATGTCATTCGTTACTCTGTTGAGTTGATGCAGGACTATCCAACACCATCTCCTATGGATCATGAAGGTGAAAGAATACTATTCGATCTTCTGGTTCATCAGATTTTGAATGTAGGGCAACAACAGGCGTTGAGTTTTGTACACCTGTATGAAAAGATGAAAATAGATCTCAAGAAATCCCTTTTGGAACAGTGGCAACCTAAGGGTACAAAGTTTGATCCGAACTATCAAACTCAACTTGAAGACATTATTGAAAAGACAGTTAGTGATAATATTCTTGTAGAGAACATGTCTCCTTGGCAAAGTGCGAAACCGATCAATGAGGGTGGAACAGACTATACTCAAATTATAAAGAGAGAAATGTTGAAATTCCTGCCTTATGAACATCAGGTAAAGTGTTGGGATGCACTTCTTTCTCCCGGAACAACATACAAATCAATGGTTGTGACCACAGGAACCGGTTCTGGTAAAACTGAGTCGTTTATGGTGCCGCTGATAACGGAATTAGCGCGATTGAATCAGCCTGGCAGTTTGAAGGCGATCTTCTTGTATCCATTGAATGCTTTGATGGAAGACCAGAAGTCTAAACTTGATGAATTGATTGAGAGATCTGGTGGTGATTTGACATTCGCAGTGTATAATGGATCATCTCCAAGTTGGGAACCTCAACACGAAAAAACAGACAGACCACTTTTACATGAGGTGGTATATCGTGAAGAGATTAGAGGAACCCATCATTGGGATGCGACCAATGGAAGTTGTGTATTAGGCGGAGGCCGTGTTCCCGACATCATTCTGACCAATCCCACGATGCTGGAATATATGTTGCTACGCAAATCTGATGAAAACATTATCAAGAATTCTCAGGGTAGTTTATCATGGATTGTCATAGATGAGACTCATACATATAACGGGGCTGGAGCCGATGAACTTGCTATGCTTATTCGTCGTGTATTAAAGGCCTTTGGCATTATAGATCCAAACAATGTACATTTTGCCACATCTTCAGCTACCGTAGGTAATTCTGATGAAGATCTCTTAAGATTCATATCAGGCATTACTGGGCAGGATAATCCTTATATCAAAATTATTAAAGGGCATCGTTCCACCCCTGATTTTAGTTTGGCTACTACCGATGATCGTACTAATAAATATGACCTTTTAGCAAAACTGAAGCAAGATGATTATGTATATCTTCAGGATTTGATTCCATATAAGGTTAATGTAAAAGCGTGTCTTGAGGAATTAGATCGCTTGTGTCAAGGAGGTCTAAAGGCTAAGATTCATTTTTATGTAGAAGCCCTGACAAATGGTATTTATGCTAATTTGGAGGACATCATGAATGGCACCCAACAATTTAGGTTAGAAACAGAAATACCCTTTGACACCAATACATGCAAATTAGATAGTCGTTATGTGGGACTTGTACATTGTAAAAAATGTGGTTCTATTCTTGCAAATTGTTATGTCGATAAGAATAGCAAATATTCTCGAACTCGTTATTCGGGTGGAGGTCGGAATGTGGCTATATATAATAATGGTCTGACTCCACAACCCAATGCACAGCCTTGTGATATTGCGCCCAATAACAAACTCACATTTAATAATACAGGAAATAATTCTGCTTTGTTGTCACCTGATGCCTCATGTCCATGTTGTGGTTCAGAAGATATTAGTGCTTTTAATGTGTCCAGTACAAGTTGTATGCGCAGTATTGCCCCCGTTTTACTCAACAACGCGAGCAAACATGGGGATAATCATCCATATTACGGTCAACAATTTATCAGTTTCGCTGATAGTAGAAGAGGGGCTGCTCAACCCAGTTTAAAACAGAATCTTGAAACAGAAAAATATTGGGTCATTAGTACTCTGAAGAAGTATTTGGAAAACGGACTAACTTTCAACGTGGTATTAAATAAATTAACAACATTCATGACGAATGCGGCAAATGATAATCAAGAACGACAGAGATTATTGAATGAGATTACTACTCTCAATGCTGCACAAAATAATGATGCTATTATACGACAGATAGCTCAAAGAAATGGGATCGAAAACCGATTGTCATGGGAGGATGCTCTTCAAGAATTGTTTATTAGTTCCGAATGCCATCAATTGGCAGCTTGTTTTGCGAAGGAAGAGGATTGGGATTCGCGTAATGGCAGATTAAAAGAAGATTATTTGAGGAAATATGTCCTGGGCGCATTATATAATGTGATGAAGAGGCGTTCTAGAGAGGGTTTCTCAGCCGAAAGTTACGGAATTTTCCAAACATGTTACCCACAACTTCAAGGTGTTACAAGACCTCAGGAAGTAGATGCTTTAAATGCAGAGTTAGCTGCATTGAGAAAGTCCCCAATTGGTGATAAGGATTGGCAAGACTATTTAAAGATCTATTTGGACTTCAATGTACGAACCAATGAATGTTTATTTTTCAAGGGATCTGGAGTCTGGGATCATTTGGATATCGATGATTGTCGTAACCTAAAATCTACCTATGGCCTCCGTCGTTCTATTAAGGAACCGATAGTTGAGCATGGTGTTCATTACAAACTATTATGGAGGCTTTTCGATTGTGAGGATGAAAAGCAATTAGCAAGTATAAAGCCCAATTTACCTACCTTGGTAGATAACGTAGTACAGGCTATGTGGGTAAAATTACAGAATCTACAACTGGTTGTAAGAGGTCAGAGATATTATACTGCTTACGGTAAGAAAGATCCAGAATGGAATAATGATAATCTCTCTCCTCAAGACAGAATAGAGCATCGTTCCAATATGCGTCTTAATGTTGCAAATATTTGTTTCTGCTTATACGAAGAAGCGTTTAGGGAGGAAAATGTAAAGGCGATACTTGATACAACCTTTATGGGCAACACTCCTTATCAGGATGATTTTAAAAAGAATCCGATTTTGCCAGTACCTTTTAACTTATGGAATCCTCCATATCCGTCAGATGAGGCCACTTTGGAGAGTTATTATAGCAATAACCAAGTATCCTATCTTAAGTGTAAGAGAGTTGAAGATCTCTATAGTCAGAAGCCAATCTTTATTCAGTATGAGCATACAGCCCAAGTCCATAAAGATATGGCACGAAAGAGAATAGCTGAGTTTAAAGAGCATGATATTAATATCTTGGCATGTTCCACAACTATGGAAATGGGCGTAGATATTGGAGAGTTGGAGATTGTTTCTATGTCTAATATACCACCGCATCCCGCAAACTATAAACAACGCGCTGGTCGTGCTGGTCGTGCATTCCAAAATAAGAGTACTTGTGTTACTATCTGTAATTCAGATGCAGTTGGTACTGCCGTTTTGAAAGAACCTAAAGAAGCGTTGTTGGAGCGCGAGTTAATGACGCCATCTGCTGACTTAAATAGTCCACAGGTAGTCCAAAGACATGTCAACAGTTACTTATTAAGAGAATTCTTCATTCAAAAAGTAACTGGTAATCATCCTATGGCCAAAAGGAATATTAAGGATTTCTTAATCTTTGACTTTTTCTTAGACAATCAATTCGTTTTGTATCCCTCAAGAACGGCGCATTGGAAGGATTTAAAACTCAATAATGTCATCAAACGTCCTTTAGACTATAATATTAATACCTTCCATCAGAATTCCTTGTATATGGAGTTCAGAAATTGGCTTTTGGGTTTAACAGCAATCTCGCATACTCAAATCTGGTCAGATTTGGATTTGCTGAAATCAGGTACGGCATTAAAGGGTGTCCAAAACTCTGTTTTGATCAGTCAGGCAGATTGTGCCATGAATGATTTGTTCACTCACTTATCACGTGAATTCAGTCAAATGCAATCCATAGCGGCTAATACAAATCTTAATTGGAATGCAAGTCCTTTAACCGGATATGCCGCCCGACTTAATTATGACTTTATTAGTTTGTTGACACAAAATCTCCTCAACTACTGCTCAACGCATCAGTTTACTCCTAATGCGAATATGCCCGTTAATATTGTTGAGTTGAAAATAAAGCATGATAACAATTCGTTCGACAATCCATCTCGCGATTTGATAATCGCATTAAGTGAATATGCTCCAGGTAAGAGTGTGACAATCGATGGAAGAAGCTATACCGTTGGAGGTGTAGATTGGGATCGAGGTCAGGCATTCCGTCGAGTTCATATTTGTAGGGATTGTGGCTATACATGGGAGAATAGTGCAGATACGAATTGTCCAGTATGTAATCAAGGTCATATTCTTCATCATAATATGATTGAGCCTACGGCATTCTTGCCAGAACAAGAAACGGATCGTATAATAGATAAAGACCAAGAAAATGTTAGCATTAACGCTCAATTAATAGGTGGTGATGGCCTTCATCTTCAATATTTAACACATTTGTGCGACTATGACAGAGAATTACCTCAAGCAAATACCAAAATCTTATTCTTGAACCAGGGCGCAGGTTTTGGCTATTGTGTATGTAACAAGAATGGTTGTGGTCGCGCCGTACTGGAATCTCAATTGGAACAATCTGGAGATACCCAATATGTTCGGAGTTTAATGTATACCAAGGTGGAACAAAATGCAGGACAACCTCCTTCTTATGAGCATCAAAATCTTCAAACCTATAAACAGGACGATTTTGATCCCCAAGCAAATAATCTTCTGCGTAATATGTTTATCGGGGGATCTATCTTGACTAATTTCAGTATTCTCAAGCCTTATCGAAAGGGACAGGGTAATGGAAGAATACCATTCCGGATGAATAATTCAACAGAAGAGTCCATCCTAACAACTTTGGGATTGTTGGTTTGTGAAGAATTGTCAATATATATTCCCTGTCAGCGGCAGGATATTGATTTCCTAATCACCACTTTCAATAGGGGTGAGCGTGCGCTCTGTATCTATGATGTGGCAAAGGGGGGAGCGGGTTATTCCTCACAATTAGACGCAAATACATGGCAATTAATGCTGAGTCGTTGCCATCAGCGATTGGATAATATTATCAATGGAATAAAGGGTATTGACTCTATGTTTACACGTAGCACCATGCGTTATCTTGAAGAAGTTGATATTAAAGCAACTTATGACTGGCTGGAAGAAGAATTCAATTCAAGAAACTTAATTCCGTCAGTAATATCTAGTACTTATCCAGATGCTATATGTTCGTCATTAATTGATATTAAAAACGGACTTGATCAGGCTCAATCTGCAACATTGTTTGTCCAACCAGATATTAATAAATGGAATTATGAACTTGACAATGCTTCAGTGTCCTCGTGGAAAGATACTCGAAATGATTTCAAACTACGGGGGAATCTTAAAACAGAGTTGGCTTTCTGTGGTGACCCGGGGGTTATTCCTGCGGAAGCAAAAGATATCATCAAGCATTCTGAGAACTGGGCATCTTTTGCTTTAGCTGATGTCGTAAGCAATGGCATTTACCCATTGGCCAATGTTGATGGTTGGCTTTATATGACAGACGATGCTAATACAGCCGACTTTAATGGATTCTGGGGAAGTGGAGAAATATTTGCCGTTCAAGTCCCAAGGGCTCAAGTCAACGTCTTTAATCCAGTTTTAACAGGGTTCTCCGAATTCTTTATTACAAGAAGTACAACTTTAAATTCATCAAAAAGACTTCTTGATTTAGTTATAAATCTGGATACAGATGGTAACATTGGTAGATTTATTAATAACGCCAAAGGGCACAAATTAGAATTCCGATACATGGATGAACACCTGAAGACCCAATTAGGAACTATAATGATAATACAATTCATCGAGGCATTTGCAAATAGAGTTGGTTGTGATGTAACTGAATTCAATGTAGTTTTTGAGAACGAAGAATTCCATGATTATTCAGGAAAGTTGTGCTCCGATAATTATAGAAGAATTACTGATTCTTTCCAGTCTGACGCAGATGTTGAGGAAATGATAGACAATCTTCTTACAAACTCATTTTGGGACTACAATATTGATACCAAGCCCCATAATTCATTACCTCATTGGAGGAGCCTGATTATTAAGGACAAAACTATAGGCGCGACATTGACAATTAAACCCCATGGCGGTATTGCTAATGGATGGTTTATAGATACTACAGAGACCCGTAATCGAGGTGTGTTCTATAGATCGGATAATTCAGATTCGAAATCTGATATACCTCTTATCTCAGACGACACAAAGGAGATTCAATATACCATTAGTCTAAAGTAATCTTCTCACTAGTTTCAACCTTTCAGATCAAGGCTTGGCCACAACTCGACGATATCTCTCTTGGAAAGGCAGCCAAAGTGAAGGAGATACAGGGATACGGCGCCCCAATCAATAAATGGCGGGGCGTCGCTATCGTCGGTCTTCAGGGGAGCGCCAAGGGCGGCATCATCGATGTAAATATCACCATATATCTTAGGAGAGGATGTCCATGTTTTTTGGCTCGGATTCTCGTTGATACCGTACAAGGGGATATTGTTGTCTTCAAACCATTTCAAGGCTGGCTGCAACGTATCAACTCCGTCTGAATTTCGGCTTCTCATAGAGCAGAGTATCAGGCGATGGCCGTTTTTAATCAGCCGACGGAGTACTGGGATCGCCCCAATGTCTTCACCAACGTCAGGATAGCGGTGCTTCACAACGGTGCCGTCAAAATCGAGCACTATATCATATCCATATTTCATCTTTCATCAAAGTTTAATATCCTCACATCCAGGGAAGAGATTAAGGAAACGTTGTGCATTAGCAGGTCTATCGTTTGAATATTCTGCCATTCCTTCGTTAATAGCCTTCTTTATTTCCTCTGAACAATTCAATTGATCTACAAGCCAGATATTCTCGTTAGGCTCATAAGATGGTGTTTTGCCACCGGACAATAGCGTATACAATATGGCGGCTACGCTATAGATATCTGACTGAGGACAAAAATGCTTCATGGCACCTCCACGATTTTCTGGTGCTGACCATTCGCCATACTGGTGTATGTCTCCTCTCACATCGGTATTATCGCCTTCATCGTTATACTGCTGAGCTACTCCAAAATCAATCAACACCGCCTCACCGTTCTCGTCAATGACAATATTGTCAGGTTTAATGTCCAAATGCAGAATCATATGACTTTCCATTGTCTGGAGGGCTTTACATAATGGCAATACTATATTCTTGATTATCAATGGTTCTGATGTTGGCATCTGCCCCGATTTTATAATGTCATCAAGTGTTGCGCCTTTATATAATTTCATGATATAATATATTGTACCCGTAGGCTCAAAATCAAATAATGACTTAAATTGAGTTACATGATTGTCTGGAGTATCAGACATTCGGCGAAGAAAATCACCCTCGTTGTAGAACATCTTACGCATACTAGTGAATTTCTCTTCCAAATAAGGAGAGTCTAGATCCACTTGCATTCGACAATTTGTAGTATTATCCCGATAAGCAACAATGTCCCGTAATCTTGGATAGAATTCCTTGATGGCCACAATCTCTTTTAAACCATTATGTTGATTCAGCATCTCTGCACGGTATGTATATCCAAAAGCTCCACATGAGAGATAGTTGAGAATGGTATAACGTTTGTTGTCGTTTTCAATAACAAACCCTGCAGGCAATGCATCATGTGCCTTCTCTTCATCAGATAATTCTTCATTGTCTCTTTCCTCCTCTTTATTTAATATTGGCTTATAGACAATCAGATTTAGATAATCGTCTTCGGTCAATGGCTCAGGCACCATATCGTTATAACCATATGGATGAAGTTGATGTGTAATATATGGTGAATCTAACTCTGAAACAAGCCAATTAAGATCAACGCCATTATTAGGCGCAAAGGCATATCCATCTTCAAAGAAAGCAAAGCCAGCATCAGCATTAAACATTCTGGGCTCGGTATGTCCTGCCGAATTAACTATCAGACAATCCTTATCTAGCATATACACTGGACTGAAAAGATGACGGATAGGCTTGCGATATATGTTTTCATCCCAGCAGGAATTACAAATATAGGTCTCTGCGTGATTGATATAAGCCAAATTACGATCATCCTCGTCGTAATCATCGAGCTGGTAGACAGACCGTGGTATCTGAGTTACCAAATCTCCTAGTCGAACTTTCTCATGGTCCTCTATATCTGCCGGCTCAGTCAATACAAGCGATTTAAGGTAGCCCTGTTTCTTAACATCACTAACCTTAATCGTTCTTGAATAGAGCATATGTTTAAGTAATTTATCGATAGGCAGATTCTGCGTAAAGGGATTAGTGCCATCACTAAATCGGATTTTTCCTTTATGTTCATTATCTTTTTGGGCATTGACAACTACTATTGCTTCGCCGAATGACAATAACACAATGGCTTCAATCCAATCGCGTTCCAACGCTTTCTTGAAATTGGTGGTCTGTTTCTCGAAAATTTCTCTGGGCAATACGGCACCAGCATAGCGTCCGTTGAAATCCTTATCATTCAGACATTTCCCAAGGCAGAAGTCAAAGGCCGACTCCCCATTTATGTAGCCAGTGTAGGTAGAGATGACGTAGTCAATCTTTTTACCAGAAAGCCAGTTTCTGGAGTCACGCTGGATGTAATGTTCATTGGAAACACCCATCCCGTAATTCAACAACAATCCGGCAGCATAGATTTTTTCGTTGAGATCACCGTCGCCATAGTAATTGTTCTTGGAGCGAAGCAGGGCTCCTGCAATAGAGCAACCGGTAAAGGGATTATATACGAGTCCTTTGCCATCGTAATTCAGTAGTGTTCTCAATGCCAAAGCCACCCTTATTCGAGGACGTTTAGGTTGCAAACCTGATTTATCAAGAATATGGCTGAATATCTTGATATGTTCCTCTTCCGAGAGTTTTCTGACGTTGAGTAATTCGGTTGCCAAAACATAGGTGGCATATTGGCGCTGTGCTCTCTCACTTTGTTGATTGTTGGAGTGATGAATAAGGCGTCCGATCCTATGATGGTATTCCATAACAACGTCTCTCTCGTCATTTCGTTTGATTGTATGATAGATGGGAATCAGACTCCTACCTATTTCCATACTCACAGCAACTACGTTGACTCCTTCCTTAATCCATTTGTCAACCTGACATTTCAACTGTCCGTTGAGTTTTACCCATTCATAGTCTTTGATCTCGTTGGGAGAAAGTATGCATGCAGAAATTTCAGGAGCAGCCTTTCCTTCAGTTATCTTAAGATTCCCCTTGAGTGCCAATGCCATCATCAACAAAGGCATTAACGTATCAGGGTTGTACTGATAATAATTGTCTATAACGTCTTTAATCAACGAATAGTAGTTATCTTTGTTGTTAGCCATAATCATTTATATTGTCTTAGTGTTAATTATCTGCCTACAAAGATAGCCATTTATATCGAAACAAACAAATTTTTAACGGATTTTGTAGATTCGAAGCTTACCCCTCGCAAAAAACTGTATTCTGTATCCTAAACTTTGGGAATAAAAAAAAAGATGACATTTCTCCAGAATACTATCATGATGGTAAGATAATCACAACAGAAGAAGTCTTGGTGTCGCCCTTGATGAAAGAAAGTAAATCAACTACGGAAGAGTAGGGCAAAAGGCCGTAAAAACGGCTCTTTTCAAAAATGTTATTAAAAAATTAGTTTTTTATTTGAATTATAAGAAAAAACAATTATCTTTGCATCTCAGAACTTAAAACCAAGTTAATGGCAAAAAAAGATATTGGCTATGTATATATCCTGACGAACCCTAGCTTCCGTGAAGATTGGGTTAAGATCGGTATGACATCAAATATGGAAGAAAGGCTTAAAACGCTAGACAACACCTCTGTCCCTTTACCTTTTGAGAAATATGCTACTCTAAAGACGGCAAAGTACCAGAAAGCAGAGAGGCTTGTTCATCATTACATCGAAAGGTTCACGAATCTTCGAATAAGGGATAACAGAGAGTTCTTTAATGTCAGACCTGAAGAGGCTTTGAGTATATTTAGGGAGGTTGCAGAGTTGTTAGACGATGCTGAAATTGAGGAATTCTCCTCAAAGACCAAGAGGCCTACATCAAAAGCCAAGGAAAGAAAAGAAAAATCAATTGAAATACCTTCTGTAAAAGAAGATATAGCTTCTGCAGGATCGTCGCCACTTTTCTGTAGCCAAAAAATCCTGCCTCAATATTTCATCCATCTGAATAGTAAGTTGATAAGAGAAACTATGGATGAATTGCGAATAAAGGATAATATTTCAGAGATTAATGACATAGAATTGCTTTATAAATTACGTGAGGCAGTAAAGGAGAAGGAAAGAGAGAGAGAAATACATGGAACGTATTCTTGTTCTATTAGTAAGTATTTAAGCTACCTAGAGAACGGATATACGTATCAAGACTTCGAATATGACGCAAATCTCGTCAATAATCAGAAAGGATCTGATAATGTTCAGAAGACTTGTAGTTTGGTTAGCCAACAAAAGTATAAAGATGAAGGCATAGTTTTTAGAGGTATAAAAACTATGCCAAGATATTATTCAGCTCTGAAAGGTTCTTTTATAAAAGAGATAATGAAGGGAATGAAAATATCATCACTCATTTCTGATATTACGGACGTAAGAGTGTTGCAGCAAATTCATTCGGAGATCTTAAAAAAAGAGCAAGTTTTAAACATTCATCATACTTATTCTTGTGCTTTAAACCAATATATACAATATCTTGAGAATGGCTTTACTTTTGCAGACTTAGAGCATGACGCAAAAAAAATCAAGGCAAGAAAGTAGTGATATATTTGAATTGACTTATATTAATGAAACAATATACATTTATAGATCTCTTTGCTGGGTGTGGAGGACTCTCTGAAGGTTTTTACCGTCAGGGCTTCAAAGCATTAGCCCATGTCGAAATTGACCATTGGGCTTGTGAGTCTTTGAGGATGAGGATGAAGCATTACGGATATGAGAACTACAATGAGGAAGTTATAGAGAACGATATAACATCTAAGGATATAATCGACAGAATCGAGAATGCAGTAAAAGGCCGACCTGTTGATATTATCATTGGCGGCCCTCCATGTCAAGCATATTCCACAGCGGGTAGAGTACGAGATGGTAAGAAAATGGCATCTGACCCTCGAAATTATCTTTTTGAAAGTTATGTGAAGATTCTGGAGCATTATAATCCAAAGTTCTTTGTGTTTGAAAATGTAACGGGACTTTTGTCTGCGAAGGTTGAAGGTGCTCCTATATTTCCGAAGGTCATAAAGGCTCTCAGTCATAAATATAAGGTTATTGACAATCCTGAGATTCTCGTACACAATACGGCGAATTATGGTGTTCCCCAATTACGAAAGAGAGTTATCATTATCGGTGTACGTAAAGATCTGGACATCGATGCGATGCAATTATATAATGATGTAAAAAAAACCCATTGGAACCCTGAAACCCCAGAAGAGGAAAGAGAAGGAAGAAAAAGATATGTAGACGTAAAAGAGGCTATAGGTGATTTGCCATCTGTAGAGCCAGGTTGTGATGCTTCCACAGATGTATATGATTATCCGTGCGATAATGAATTTCTGCAGAGGATTGGAGCATCTGGTAAACATCCATTAAAAGACCATATCGCTCGTAGCCATAATGCTATGGACAGAGAGCGGTTCCAAGTAATGATTCATAATCATTGGACTTTTGGCCAACTTAGAAGGACTATGCCCCAATATGAACATGAGCATGCCAGAGTTTTTGACAATAGTTATGTTGTTCAGTGGTGGGATTTGCCTTCAAAAACCATCTTAGCTCATATATACAAAGATGGCTTCCAGTTCATCCATCCAGACGAATCGCAAAGAAGAACGTTTACTGTTCGTGAAGCTGCTAGAATCCAGTCATTCCCTGATGATTTTGAGTTTGGAGGGTCTAGAGGCGAAAAATATAAGCAAATAGGCAATGCAGTGCCTCCATTGTTTGCAGAGGCGCTTGCAAAATCTGTAAAATTGAATTTGGATAAGATAAAGTAATGATATTTAAAAAAGTAACTAATATACAGAACAAAGAAGAGTTTCTTGAACTGATTCTCGTATATATTCGCTTAGTGGAAGTAATAGCTGAGCGAGAAAAGAAGATTATACCTTTATTAGAAAAACCATCTGAAGAAATAATCTCGGAAATGGTTGATATGGGTATGATTGAATCTGAAGAAGATCTGACACTCTTAAAGAAAACGGTAGGTCAAAACTATATCCGTTTTATTTCTTCTGTTGGATTCTATTTGAATAATAAAGAGTTATACGGAGAACAGTTAGATAAATTAAGCAATAAGAAGAGAAAAACTTGTCAATCAGATAATTCTTTATCTATAAAGCCTACAATGGTTGATTTCTTTGCTGGAGCAGGAGGCCTTAGTTGTGGCTTCACGCAGGCAGGCTATAAGGTATGTTTTGCGAATGACTTTGAAGATGTGTGTGTCCGTACATATCGATATAATCATCCTGAACTCCCTTCGGATTGTGTTCTTAAAGAAGACATTCGAAAGATCGTGTCTAATATTGATGATTACGTAACTGAAGATATCGACATTGTGGTTGGAGGTCCGCCATGCCAAAGCTTTAGTAGTGCAAATCAGCGTCGTATAATTGACGATCCTAGGAACGAGCTGTATAAGTACTATATTGAGGCAATAAAGAAAATTTGCCCAAAATTTGTGCTGATGGAGAATGTACGAGGTATGCTCTCCGTTGCAGATCAGGTTGTAGAAGATTATAAAGCTATTAAAGTTGAAAAAGGAGGTAAAATATATACATATGATGTGGCCTATCGTTTACTGAATTCTGTGAACTTCGGGGTAGCGCAAAGCAGAGAAAGGCTAATCTATCTAGCCATTCGGGATGACATCTCTTATTCCAAACATGTTACTCCCGAAGTTCTTTTCAAAAAAATAGAAGAGGCGTGCAAGAAGAATCCTCATTATATTCTTCAAGATGCACTTGAAAATATAAAGCCTCTTGATGCTCCCAGAATTAAGGGTATGACAGAGGTCGATGATGAAAAGACTGGCATGAAGATCGGAGCTAATGGCTATGACAGTTCTGGGAATGAATATCTATCCCAGATAAATCAAGGCCGTCACATTCCATATGTTTTCAATCATAAAGCCCGTTATTGTAGCGACGTGAATTATGAGATTTTTAAAAGACTTGATCCGGGAGAGGATGCAACAAATCCCAAGATTGCAGACATTATGCCCTATGCACATCGCAATGGAATTTTTAAAGATAAGTATTATAAATTATATGCTGATAGGCCTTGCAGAACTATTACTGCACATTTAAGAATGGATTGTCTATCCCACATACATCCTTTTCAGATAAGAAGTATTACCCCTCGAGAAGCTGCTAGAGTACAGTCGTTCCCTGACGACTACCTCTTCCTAGGCGCATATCTAAAGACATATATGCAGATTGGAAATGCTGTTCCAGTCCTTATGGCAAAGCAAATTGCAACAATTATTAAACAATACATTTAAAAATGACAAAAGTCATCCGATACATTCATCGACCAAATTTGACAGAATTGGGTATGGGCAATACTCACGACAAATATATGGTCGGACAAGACCAAGAATTAAGTACAATTTTTCCTGAAGGTGTCTCTGTTGAATTAAAAGATATATATACAGGGAAAACATATTCTTTATACTCCAAAAGAGAAAATAATGAATATAGGGTTAAAAGAATGGGGGATATTTATGATGATTATCATATGGATCCTGGAGATGAAATTGAAATAACAGTTATTGATAATAATTCAGAGAAAGAATATTTCTTAAAAGTAAATGAATGCTGTAGGGTATTCCTAAACCCAGTAAAAAGTACTAATAACAAAATTATTAAATTTGAAATTATTAATGAAGATCGGCTGCCAGGATTTACTAAAGATGAGACTTTTGAGAGTATTTATAGTTTGATGGGTAAAGATCATAAAGTAGAAATAAAATACATTGGTAAAGAACTAAAAAGAAAAGATTCCCCAATTCAAACAGATGTATATGAGGTCAAATATGACAATGAATTTCTACAAAGCCTAAAGAATGGTTATTATTATCTGACTATAAAGGGAAGAGATTCAATCCTAAAAAGTTTATCAAAATCAGAATTTAATATATTTATGGATAATAATTCAGTCAAAACTAGTATCGATAACACGAAACCATTTCAGCAAATATTTTACGGTGCTCCAGGTACTGGAAAATCTCACGAGATTACAAAACAAACGAATGGGGAAGCAGTCATTCGTACGACATTCCATCCTGATAGTGACTATTCTACATTCGTTGGTGCTTATAAGCCAATAATGGGAAAAGGCAATGTGTATGGAGCACAAGGGCCTCTAACTGAAAATGGCAAGCCTATTGAAGAGTCAAAGATTACATATCAGTTTGTGAAGCAAGTATTCCTAAAGGCATATCTTGGTGCATGGAAAAAATACACGGAAGGTTGTTCGATTGGCAGTACTTCTGCAATTCACGAATTTGACACAGACAATGGTCGCTATGTTATAAATTCTGTAGGTGATTATGACTTAATTCTATCAAGAGAATTCAAGTTTCCTAAGACTTTAGTATCTAAAGAATGGCCCAATCTCTGGAATAACGGTGTCTTTGGGTTACCCATAGGACCACAAACAGGCAAATCAGTTCAACATGCTATAGCTAATTGGATTGTAAATAAGCTTGAGGCTTGCTCTGAAGCAAGTTTTGAAGATGGATGGGAAAAGCTTGTCTCTACAGTTAAAGAAAAAGGACGTGTTGTTGTTCAGAAGACACAGACATATATTATAAGTGGTGTTGCTGATGATAATGAAACGTTAACTATTAATGTTGAAGCGCAAGGCAAAAAAAGAGCTACGTTGAAAAATAAGTTTGAAAGTTCTGATAATAATAAAGTATCGAAATTGGAAAGGACGCTCATCGATATTCTAAAGGGGTGTAGTAGCGATTTTGATGAGGCATGGGATAATCTTAAGATGAAAGTAGATGAAGGGAAATCTCCAGAGGTTAATGATGACTCTGATGGACAGATAAAGCCTCAATTCCTGATTATTGAGGAAATAAACCGTGGAAACTGTGCACAGATTTTTGGAGATATATTCCAACTTCTAGACCGTGCAGATAATGGTTTCTCCGTATATCCCATCGAAGCTGATTCTGATATTCGAGATGCTATTGATATAGCGTTCAGTGAGGAAGAAGAATTTATGCTTACTAATGCTATTGATGTCGAAGATTCCGTTGAAAACTACACAAGTAACTTTGATTCCACTCTTTCAGATGATATTCGGAAAGGAAGAATAATGTTGCTACCGCCCAATCTCTACATCTGGGCCACTATGAACACCAGTGACCAGAGTCTTTTCCCAATTGATTCTGCATTTAAGCGTCGTTGGGAATGGGTTTATATGCCCATTAAGGATCATGAGGATAAGGGTTATAAGATAGAAATTGATGATACGACATATGACTGGTGGAGATTCTTGGAAAAGATTAATTCGGTAATCAACACTGTTACAAATAGCGAAGATAAAAAATTGGGATACTTTTTTGTGAAAACCGATAAGAAGGTCGATGCTAAGAAATTCGTAGGAAAAGTGTTGTTCTATCTGTGGAACGATGTCTTTAAGAATTATGGATTCGATAACCCGATTTTCAACAAAGAAGATAAGACGAAATATGCATTCTCAGATTTTTTCAAGAAGGACGGATCACCTGAAACTGAAAGCATCAAGAGATTCCTGAAGAACTTAGATGAAACAATAGACAAGGAGAAGCCATTTACTGAAAAGAAGCCCGAAGAGGCAACTTCAACAACAGGTAACAATAATCCTGATCTTTTTGCTAATCAAGAATGAGAATTCTGATAGAAGAACACCAATATCCGGCCACTGAAGAAATAATGAAAGTGGTAAGCGAACTTGGCCCTACAATTGGGATGAAGGGTAAGGTAAGCGTAGGTTATGTTGGCTATTATTACAATGTAGCCATCAAAGATTGTGTGTTCATATTGCCAAAGGTCCTGATGAATGAGAACGGAATGGTCTTCGGCAATTATACCCCTGAGTCTATTATCCACTTAGAAGATCCGAATAATCTTTTAGAAGATAAAGAGAGAAGGTTTATTTATGAATTAGCTGTTTGGATTTATCGTGCAATCAGCGTATACAAAGAGAGGCACGAAGACAGTAAGATCGTGTTGTATGAACGTATCTCTCAGATAGGGCGAAGTCAGAGGAGGCTCAGCAATACCTATCTTGATATTTTATTGTCTCTTGAAGAGTTTAACAAAGATAATCAGGACTTCTTCTTTTTCATTATCAAGAATATACATAGCGGGCATAATAAGATTAATTGGACTCGAACCATATCTCATTCTCAAGCTATAATGCAGAATGGAGCACCGATTTATTTGAATCCTGTAAACAAGAAAAGGCAAGTCAATTTTGATGAGGAGTTGATGGTAATATTCTTCTCTATCTTGAACTATATTCACAAAGAATATGGATTTCCATTTGATACTGAATGCCATTATGAACTTATCAATGACTCTCAGTTCCGTAGTTATCTGAAAGGAATGGGTAAGGCCAGGCTTCAGGAAATCAAATACAAATATTTCTCTGATAAGGCTTTGGAACTTTGGGAGTTGTGCTATGCTTTTTTCAATGAGGCTCGCCAAATAGTTGTGAATACCAAACAGAAAGAGTATTTGCTGGTTAAGAGTTTTGAGATTGTATTCGAAGATATTATTGATGAACTTCTTGGTAACAAGCAAGATATACCATCTGAATTGGTGGAGCAATTAGACGGAAAACGTGTGGATCACATGTTCCGCTATAGAGCATTGACTGAAAACAGTAAAGACAACGTTTATTATATAGGTGACTCCAAATATTATAAACGAGATACACCTATTGGCAAAGAGGCATTGTATAAACAGTTTACCTATGCGAGAAATGTGGTGCAGTGGAATCTTGATTTATTTCTTGACGATACAAAGGTTGATGAGCAAGAAAAGGAAAGAAAGAAGGGCATCAACAAGATTCGCGATGAAAAGACAGAAGGATATAATATAATTCCGAACTTTTTCATCTCGGCTCAGCAGAAAGATCTCAAGATGCATAGTGAAATAACTTGGATTGATAGAGAAAACAAGGAGTTTTCTTCTTTCCAGTTTAATAATAGGCTGTTTGATCGAGACACTTTGCTCGTTGCGCACTATGATGTTAATTTCCTCTATGTTGTGTCACTTTACGGAAGAAAGAATGAGGGGATGAAGGCTGTTTGGAGAGAAAACGTCAAGAGCCAATTCAGACGTGAAATACAATCTATGCTTGATAGCCGATTCCAATTTCACATGATGACACCTCGGGAACATGTTGATGAAACAGATATCCTTCAACATAACTTCAAGGATGTATTAGGTAAGATCTTCAGACCATATCCGGATAGCGAAAGCGGGCAGAGGTATTATTCGCTTGCATTGGAAAAGTCGGAATCACAAGTTGAGGAGAACAAACGTATAAAGGGCCTGTTAAGGCCTTACTTTGACATCGTTGAATGTAACATAGGTGAGGATAAACGTGACGAGTTAATAAAATATGCTCCAGATGGCGTTACCTATTCAAGTGATGATATGGTACTTCTAATCACAAAAGAGGGCATAAACTTTGATAAAGCTATTGAAAAGTTAAATGATACAGGCATGGTTGGCATTGCCTTGCAAATGGAAGGTGCCGTATTAAGACTTGTGGAAGGTTTCACAAAAGCGAAATATTTAGTCATCCATAATAAGGGCGATAAACGATATGCATATAGGATTGTTGGCACTGGTCCAAAACTGATCCCAGGTGGTCATGACGACGAAATGGTAGTTACAAAAAAGGGTGGGGACCTCTATTTGGTATACTTTGTTGATCCAAGACAAACAGTTTCTTTCGGAGAGTTAGATCTTTCAGAGGTAAAGAAGGGTGGGGAAGGTTATATGCCTCATCTCCTGCCTTTGTCGAAGTTAAAAGGATAGTTTTATCAAAGAAGTAGAATTCTCCCCAAAGAACATGGATAAACTCTCCGCAGAACAACGACACAAGAACATGGTGGCAATCCGTTCGAAGGATACGAAGCCGGAATGGATTGTGAGGCAATGCTTGTGGAAGAGAGGCTTCCGATACAGGCTTAATTCACGCAAGTTACCTGGACATCCAGATTTGGTGCTGAGAAAATACAGAACGTGTATCTTTGTAAATGGGTGTTTTTGGCACGGACACAAGGTTACAATAACCAATAACTATGAACCAATAACCATTGAGAATTCTGAGTGCTGCAAGATTCCGCAGACGAATCGGGAGTTCTGGGTGGCGAAAATCAGGAGGAATCAGGAGCGTGATATTGAGGAACAGAAGGTTTTGGCTGAAATGGGTTGGCATAGCATCACCGTTTGGGAGTGTGAACTGAAACCTAAGGTTAGGGAGCAGACGCTTGAGTCATTAGTCTTCACATTAAATAAAATATGGTTGGATGATCATCGTGTAGACGTCAAGCCGTATCCGCAACTGGAAGAAGAAGGTGGTATGTTGAAAGCTGCAGAAGAAAGAACTGTGTGAACCTATAGACCTGTTATCTTATCACCCCTACAAACTCTCCAATCACATTAAACTCATCACCATCGTCAGGTGTGAGAATGATAGGGCTGTAGTCCTTGTTCAGCGGTTTCAACTCTATCTTCTCATGCTGCCAGTTGCCGAACTCATCGTAACTCTTTTCACTAGTGTATTTTTTGATGGAATAGGCTCCGGAGTAATCGGGATCATAATAATTGGTATGCTGCACAAGCACAATCTTGCCTTGACGGCTACCGGCAACATTCCGGTTGAATACACAGAAATCGCCATCTTGTATACGTGGCTCCATAGAGTGGCCTGATGCCTGGACGACATACATGTTGCGATTCAGTCTGCCGACGCCCTCGGCCCGAATCCAGCCTAACTCGCTGACCTCTTCGCCTTCACCGAAATAACCGCAGGCAGCTTTAATGGAATAGACGGGCAGGAAATCGATGAACTTCACGTCGTCGTTAACTACAGGTTCGATGCGTACTTCCTGGGCAACTATTGGCTTCTCAGCCATCAACTCACGGAAATGCTCTGCCAGAGCCTGATCGCAGAAATAGACATAGCAACCCTTCATGCCTCGAGTCATCAGGGTGCGATAGGTGTTTTTGATGATGGCATCTGCTGCCTGCAATGCTTCTGTCGGCCTTTTGGCCACCATCGCCTTAAAGCCTTTCAGTGATTGGTCATTGGGTGAGCGCTTAAAGCCATCTGTCACCACGCGGTTGTTTTTGTAAGATAGGTCGGGGCCAATAATCACACCCACATAATCGAGTTCCAATCCCTGACAAGTATGTATACAACCTATCTGGTCGATAGATTTCTCACCAATCAGCCAAGGTTCGATACTGTTGAAGTTCCATTGCTTGCGGAAACCGAATTGAGGTATGATGATGTCATAGGCTGTATGATTCTGCTTGCTGTTCCAATCCCAACAATAGCCAGCCACCACACGACTCTTATTGTTCGATTCGTTCTTGCGTTTGATCTCCTCGAACATCTCAGTAGGGGAATCGTAGATACGGAAGTCGTAATCCTCTTCTGTCAGTCGGATGTTGGCGGTCTCACGAATCTGCAAGGCATTATCTAGCCAACTGAGATAGCCGTCGGAACCATTACAACGGAACTGTGAGCTGAGATGTTCCTGATGTACCTCTGCTCCCATCTCTTCGGCACATTGCTTAATATATCGTACGCAGCCGACATCCTTCATATGGATGCGTTGGCAATCATCGACAAAAAACACAGAGAAGCGAGCCGACTTGATAATCTCTTTGATCTGATTCTCGCCCAAGTTGGAGAACATACCGCTTTTCATATTCAGGCGATGTGCTTCGTCTACAATCAAAGCACCCATTGTGTTGGGCATGGTCTCAATAAAGGTGCCGCTACCAACAAAGAGGTTGTTGATATATGATTTCTTAAAATTACCTGATAGTTTGACGCTATAGACTGATCTGGGTGCAGCGTTTTTGGTGACATAGGCTTACCAACAGATTGATGGCCAGCACACTCTTTCCTGTTCCAGGACCACCTTCCACAATCAGTACCTGTTTCTTGCCTTCTTGTGCCTTCTTGGCCAAATAGACTGCTGATTCATAAACTACCTTCTGATCATCGAGCATGATGAATTCATCATTGCCTTTAAGCATGGATGTCAGAGAATCTGCGAGTTGTTTTGAAGGACGTAAGCGACCATTGTCTATCTTCCAGATGATATCCTCAGGCGAGCAATAGCGAACGTACCTTAATATATAGTCCTGCAAACGGGCTGCATCGTTTTTCAGGAATACGGGGGCCTTGGCCACATAATCCTCATAGAGTTTGCCATTGATCATCCCGTCAGGCGTATAGTTGTGCAGGAAGGCACAAGGGCTGATGTTGACGTCTCGCTCCTGAATGGTGAGGTTATAGTTCGAGAGCATATAAGCATACGACCAAGCCTGATAGGAGGGGTGGGCCACCTCTGCCTTGCCTTGTTGGAAACGAGCCACCACAATGCCTGGCTTGGGAGTGGGCTCTGCCGTCTCCCATTGTTTCAGTTCGATGATGACGAGTTGCGCTTTCTTTTGAGCGTTCAGACCAGAGATGATAAAGTCTACGCGCTTGGCTGTCAATGGTATCTGATATTCTATAGCCACACCTGCCTCGTCGGGCAGTTCTGGTGTGTCGACCACCTTGAACATATATTGCATCGAGTTTTGCCAAGAACGTACTTCGTTGGGCGAGGTATGTCTGCCCAGATGTTCGAAGAATGCCTCGTCGATGTTGTCGGCAATCGTGTTGTTGAACACATCTTCGACAAACTGTTTCTTGGTGGCTCTATAGATAATCATAGTTCATTGTATTTCTTAGCACTCCCGTAGGCTTTGTCTACAGGATATTTCTCAGCATTCTTCTGGAGTTTATCCAAGACGATCTGCTTAATATCCAGATTGTATTTGTCTGCTAACAGGATAGCGTAGTTAAAGATGTCGGCCAGTTCTTCCTTGACTTTTTCTACGTTTACCTTTGAGGCATCCTTCCAAAGAAAAGCCTCATTCAGTTCTGCTGCCTCAATAGACAAAGCCAGAGCGAGATCTTTCCCATTGTGGAACTGATCCCAGTCGCGCTCTTGCGTGAATTGCACGATGGCTTTACGAAGTTCTTCCAAATCGCTCATTACTTCTCATGTTTTGCATTATACATCTGCAGTGCCGATTCATAAGCCTTTGAGAAAGGCAAACCTAAGTGTTCAAGTTTATCCGGAATAGCCCTGGCCCAACTGACATAGTAATATGCCAGCAGTTGATAACCTCCGAACTCTTTGTCGGGAATAGACTTGATGGAGTATTTCTTCTTAGGGTCAATACCAGTCACTCCAACCATTGCTATTTCCAAGGCTATACGATGAACGTCCTGATGTTCTAAAGTATCAAAGTACTCCATTGCCCCCAACATATACATCGACATCATCATGGTTTCTGCAGGGTCAGCACCATCCTGGTGGTTAAGGGCAAACTGGGCATTGGCAACATCTGCATCTTCTTCCGACAAAGCATCATCTGCCAAATCTTTCAAATCACTCTTCATCGAAAGGTCTGCCTTCATACCTGCTGTTACTTGGCTTTCATCAATGATTTCTACCAGATCTTCCATATTGAATGACTCTACGAAGTACTCCAGCATCTCGTATTCATCACCTGGCTTATAAGTATTCAGATAAGCCTTGAATTCATCATACAGGTCTTGTGCATGTTTGTACTCCTGCTTTGTTGGGTGGTATTGTCCAATCAGATTGATGCCATACATCTCTTTGAAGTGCATGCTTGTGACGATATTCATGACCTTATTGGCATAAACAATCTCCTTGGGGAAGAATCCGTTTGCTGCCGTTTGTTTGACAGCATTGATGTTATCTTGCTCCATATGGAAAAGGGAGAGCAATTGAATGGGATGCACAATCTTGTAATCCCTATACATCATTTCCTCCACAAATAAGTCAAGCGGACAGTTCATGAGTTGTAATCCCAATCCGTCTGCAAGACCATAAATGACTTTGTCCAGTTCTGATGCTGCGATATGGCTGTGCGTTTTCTTCATAAATTGAAGATAACGTTTCTTAAAGGCTGTTCTCGTCTGCACAGAACTCACGACAGCCTTTGCTCTATTGACCTTTGTGGCCTGTTGGCTCATCTTCAGATGCATCATTTCGTGAATAAACAGGTGCACAACGAATTCTTTCTCTGGATTATACCTTATCACATGTTCTTTTGCTGCATGCAGGGGGGCATATTCCATTTTGGCATGTACATTCAGGCTCTTATCCTCGGTTATACGGATATTGACTTTGTCAACTGCCTCGAGTTCGTCTTTGATTCCTTTCCATACATTCAGATAATTGGTTCTGTCTGCATATTCCTTTGCTACCGTGATATACAATTTCACCAATTCCTCACGAACAGCGGGATTCTCGGGCCGGTCTGCTGATTTCAGTGCGCCTTTATGGCAAATCTCAAAGGCATCTTCATGTCTGCCCAGTTTGTAGTAGCAAAGAGCCAGACCATAGTACGAATTGGCGTAGGAATCATCAATTCTCAATGCTTTCTCCAAATAAGGTAAGGCACCATTATAATCCTTACACTCCATATAAGTGGCACCGATATTGTTGATGGCTATGGCATTGTCTGGGTGGTATTCTAATACTTTATTGTAATACTGCTTGGCATGTTCAACATCATTCTTCTCCTTTGTCAATAGATTACCCATCAGAACAAGAGCCCAAATGTTCTTGGGGTCACATCGGAGGGCTTCAATCAACTCATCATATGCTTTTTCGGGCTCATGCTGATGGAACCAATGAAGTTGTGCCAATGTACGCCATGCCTCAGAATTCCTGGGGTCTTCTTTAGTGATACTCTCCAAGATAGGCAAGGCCTCATCAAACTTCTTCTCATTACACAGATCAAGTGCCTGTTGCAGTTTATCTGCCATTTGCGTCGTAATATGTTTAACGCGAAAGCAAAACCAGAAAAACCGTCTCTTTCCCTCTGCCAAGTTTCAAGGACGTTCTCCGAATAAATTGCAAACGCAAAATTTAACATCAAAAGTCATACCGGCACTTCCGCTGAAGCTCTTATTTCTGCCGTTGCAGCGTCATATTTTGACGATTAGCCAGTACTTGCTTGCAAAGATAGACATTATTTCTGAAACAAACAAAAAAATGTGGAAAAAAACGATAATATTGTATTATCAGGAGAAAGAGTCGAGAAGGACGCTCCTGGCCATCAAAAAGATTGACTACCATCGGAGGATGGTCAGTTTTAATTCACTCCATGAGGGCTTGAAAGGAATTCTTGGTGCGGTGCCACTCTTCCGGGATCGTGACTACCAGAAATATCCTCAAGTCGCTGTCGATGATGTCCTGTCGGTCAGAGAGGAGTTCAAGTGTCTGGAACAGTTGCCGGAATGTGGCCAGGGAAAGGCGAAAAAAACGAACTTCGATGCCACAGCGTTGGCTTATAAGATGTTTGACATGATCTTCCTGGGCCTGAAAGGTATTTTGCAGTTGTTACAACGCCTGCATGGCGACCAGCAGATGTTGCATGCCAACCCTGAGAAGCGTGTGCAGCGGTGGAATCGGATGATGGATGACTATCGTGAGAGGGAGTGGGAGGAAGACAAACTTCTATTACAGGAGAGGCTGGATAGTCACATCAGACAGCATGGCCGCGACAAGGCATCTCTTACGAGATTGATGAATCAAATTGACAATGAGGCTACCAATCAGTTGCTTGGTGGGATGGTGACAGCACTTAACCGTCACTTCCTGAGCCAGAAAGGATCATATCACGTATGTTTTTGACAACCGGGATAAATTGACTCAGGAGCAGATCAACAGTCATCTGAGGTTTGTCCATATTCATCAACTGCTGGAACAGGAGATTGCGCTGTGCGACCTGCGGCAGTCTGCCGTCGGGGCTTACGCCGACCTGTTTACGTGTCGTGCCGCCCAAGAGATGGTTGAACTCCTTGCCCCCGTCATCGCCAGACATGTGGATTTCCGGCATAACTATCATTATGCCGCCTGGGTAAAGGCCATGATGGATCTGAAACTGATACGTACTGACAAACACAACGGCACCGCCATCAACCGATTCGTCAACAAGACGTTCGGTGAGCAGATTGACAAGACCACATTGTTCCGGTGCCTCAGCAAGGAGAGTGACTTCGAGAAGATTAAAGACTTGTATGAGGCCATCTTGTCCGTCGTCAGCCAGGAAATGGATCGCGATCAACGTCTCAACATCCTGAAAAAGGCTATCACTCGGGCCAGGCCCTCGTGATAGGTTTTTGCAGCGTTTTGCTGTTTTTGTCTTCAATTTGCTGCAAAAATGGGGTTTTATTAAAGGTTCTTTAACATTCGCATTCCCGAAAGAGGGCATTTTTGCAGCAAATGCCCGTTTTTGTCCAAAAAGTGCTGCAAAACTCAAATGCGCTTTGGTATTCTTGGTAATTTCGCAAAAAATTTGCAAACAAGTAATTTCAAAGTCAATGAGTGAACAAGCATT
>CACZVE010000002.1 GCA_902784565.1 uncultured Prevotellaceae bacterium | reverse complement strand
ACCTTCCCACGCTCTGGTCGCCCCGGTGGGTCTGGTAGGTGATGCCGTCTGCGAATTCCCTCATCTCGGCATGTGCGTCGAAGTAGGTCTGGTTGTTGGACACGAACTCGTCGCTGCTGCAGACCAGCACCATCTTGTCGTCCTCGTTCTTCAGTTTGAAGTCGGCATGCAGTTGTGTGACGGCGTCCATCTCGTCAGCCCATACGATGCGGTGTCCGCGGGCGGGGATGATGGTGTTCAGCACACCGTCCGTAGGAATCTGGTATTTCATCGGGTTGTCCTCGTCGTCGCTGACGTAGAGTCCCGCCACGTCGAGGTCGGTGTCGGTGGTGTTGTAGATCTCAAACCAGTCGTTGTGCTTGAACCAGTCGTTGACGTACATGCTGTTGCCTGCGCTCACCTCATTGACACGCAACGGGACGACACCCTGTGCCAACAGTTCCTCGTCAGAAGATATTTGCGTGAAGGTGGCGGTGATGGTGACGGTAGCATCATCTGGCAGGTCGTATATCGTATTCTTACTGACAATCGTACCACTGCCATCCTTCCATCCGGCGAACTGATAGCCGGCGGGGGCCGTGGCCTCTAACCTGACTGGGGCAAAGAGAACACCGTTGAAATCTGCGTAAGGCACATTGATGCCATTGATGGAGAGACGAGCACCATCGGTGTCGGCATTGAGGGTCACCGTCTGCTTCTTCGCATCAGACAGTTTCATCGGTTCGAACTGCTGCATGTAGTTTGTCATCTTAGCCGAGCGTCCTTTCAGGTTGTCCTTGATGGTAGTGGCAGCACGGTCTGGGTCGTGTCCGTCGTTGATGCCTTGGTTCTTCATCAGTTGACACATGTCCTTCACCTTGTTCAACAACTCATCGACAATCTTTCCGGCTCGGCTTGGTTCAAAGACACTGCCTCCCACGACACAGAAGGTGTTAATGAACTTACGACGATATTCATCATTCTGGAGCAGGTTCAGGAAGAGGTTCACGATGTCTTTGTTGTAGCTCGTCCTGGGTGCGGTCTTGTCATCCTTGAACTTCTCGAAGTTCGTAAAGGGGTTCTCGACACTCTCACCGAAACATCCCTTGAAAGCATAGTCCAGGTCGAAACTGATGAAACGGTAGCGTCCGTCGTTACGACTACGGTAGGCTTTCATGTTGTTGTCGGGCCAGTCGTCGTTGTAGAGGAAGAAGGTGACAGCCATGTAGTTAGTGAACTCATCGATGTCGAGCAGGGTCTTCAACTCCTTATAGGCGGTGGCATCAGTGGCCTGCTTGCCTAATTCGATGATACGTTTGATGGCAACATCGTCACCGTTTTTCATCTCGAGGTTCTCAAAGGCGTCAAGTTCCTCGTCATCATAGCCCCAGTTGGCATCGGCATACTTATCATTGTTAGGTTCGCGCATATTAAAGACGCCACGCAACTCACCGTTCACATATTCTATAATAGGTACGTACGACTGTACGTCGAGGTCAATGCCAGAACGTTGGATAATGGTTTCTAGGGCTGGATCCATAAAGCGGGCACCGCTCCTCCATACATCGTTACCACCATTACGGATGAGCAGTACCTTGTTGCGGTTATAAGGTTTCTGAGGGAAGAAGGGATAGTCGAAGCGGTTCAGACCGTCGAAAATCTTATTGGACTTCAACTTGAACGAGCGGAACTTCTGTGTGCGGGTGTATCCGCCCGAGACGCAGATGTTCACATCCTGGTTGAAGAGCATCTCGCCCTCAGGACTCAGGAAACTGAAGTTTACGGGACGATCCCAGTCGCAATTGTAGTTCTTCTTCTGACCGTTTGTAGCGGATGTCGCCTTACCGTTGGTGCCGTCACCATCACAATCCAGACCAATCTTCGGGTCGGTGAAGAATTTCTTGTTGCCTACGATGCTGATGACGGGCAGGGTGTACTGATTACTGGTCTGGATATAGGAACGGGTGACGGGTATGCTGGGCAGATAACCATCCTGGAAAAGACGGAACGTGTAGTTCGTAGTCTTCGACATAGTGAATTTTCCATCTTTGCTCTCTAAGGTGGATTCTTCTTCGACTCCGTCGTCCAATGATTCCCATGATATCTCATCGAAGTAGAAATTATTATCCTTCTTATCGACGTTCAGGTTGAAGGCAATGGTTTGCAGGGAGTAGGTGACTTCTGTGTTGCCACCTCCCCAGCCCCAGCCCCAGCCGCCTCCGCTTTCGCCGGCCTGACTTTGGGTGACTTTTCCTTCATAACTGATTTCCTTCCATTCGGTGGTGACATCGTATGAACCGTCCAACATGTCGTTAGCGATGTGGTTGCCAGGTGTTTTGTGGGCCTGAACAGTCATCTTAGTGGCTTTATCAGCGCGTATCTTCATCTTGAAACGATAGTACTCGTTAGTCTTCCAGATATGATCGGGGGTATAGACAAAGAATTGAGTCGTCCAGTCGTTGGAGGCATTGGCTACTGAATGAACGGTCACACCGCGTGAACCCTTTACACCGATGCCATCTGTGATACGGTTTTCGTCTTGTTTGCCGTTTTCCCTACACACAAAACAGGAAGCATCGCTACCTTCGCAGTTTCCGTTCTTGACATATTGCGTCCAAGGCGATACCTCTTCTCCTGTATCGGGTTTGGGAGCCTGTGGCAGACTGCCATCGGTGGTGTACATCAGTCTGGCACCACTGGGAATCTCGACGTTCACCTGCAAGGTTCCTGTAAACAGTTTACTATCTGTATCGACTACTGGCGCGTCGAGTCGTTGGGTGGCAAAGGCGGCATTGGCATTACTCTCACCAGATGTCGGTGTGGATGTCCAACCCCAGTCGCCGGTGCCGTCAACCTTCCGAGCCCAGGCAGTGTGACTGATAGCCATCGGATATTCCTGACTGACAATGAGATTGCCGCTTGCGTCGCTCAAGCAGATCATACCACCGTCACAGTTGAGTTTGAATGGGGCCTGATTATCTTTGATGTCGTTTGACCCGAACCAGATCACCATGAATCCCTTGGCAGGAATTTTTCCTGCCGAGGTGGGCAGTTGCCAGCGCTTCAGATTTGCCGCATCGTCACTCACATAGAATCCGCCGATACTGATGTCTTGGTCTGAAGGATTATAGAGTTCCACCCAGCCGTCGAAGTTAATCGCAGGACTGATCACATCGCCTACGTTGGATACCATGATTTCATTAATGACAATCGACTTCCCTGTCTGTGCTGCTCCTTTCAAAGGGAGCATAAGCAGTGCAACTGTGGCAGTCAGACACAATATTGCCTTTAGTTTCATTGGCTTTCTCATTCGTTTTGCTTTGATTGGTTCTAATTATTCGCTGCAAAATTACGACTTTTTTCTCTATCGCCAATGCTTTTAACGTTATTTGATATTTACCACTATCTTTTGGAGATCTTTGTCTGCACTGCTGTTGCCTACCATCAGTTCATATTTGCCGGGAACAACACGCATGGTATTGGTGTTTATGTCCCAGCCCTCAAAACTGCTACGGGGCAGATTGATGCTGAGGGTCTTGGCCTCGCCGCTAGTCAACTTCACCTGTTGATAGGCCCGGAGGGTCTTCTGCGGACCTTCTTTGTCGGCGATGTTGCGGATATACACCTGTACGGTCTCAGTGCCTTCTCTCTTCCCAATATTCTTAACGCTCACCTGTACCTTATTATTTTTATAAGTGGGTTTGCCAAAGTCGAAGGTCGTGTAACTCAGACCGTAGCCGAAGGGGAAGAGCGGCTCACCTGTAAAATAGCGGTAGGTGCGGTTCTTCATCGAGTAGTCGAGGAAGTCGGGTAGATCGTCGGTACTCTTATAGAAAGTGATGGGTAGTTTGCCACTGGGATTCCTTTCGCCGAAAAGTACTTCGGCCAGTGCCGTGCCGCCCTGTTCGCCGCCGTACCACCATTGGAGGATGGCGTCGCACGACTCCAGTTCGGGTGTGAGGGCGATGGCCGAGCCGGAGCAGTTGACGAAGACCACCTTCTTCCCCGCCTTGTGGAGCATGGCCAATACATCACGCTGGGCCTGGGGCAGTTCGATGCTTTCGCGGTCACCGCCCCTGAAGCCTGGCTCACTGACGCGCATCTCCTCGCCTTCAAGACTGGGGGAGATGCCGCCTATGAAGATGACAGTCTCTGTTGCGCCGATCTGTGCCAGCAGTTCCTCATTTGTAGGTGCAATCTTCCGCTGCACGTCGAAGGCCAGTGAGGCGAATCCCGCCTCCTGCACATATTCTATCTGGATGCGGTACGGTTGTCCTGCCTTTACCTGCATCTCCTGCTTGCCCACCTGAATACGCTGACGAGCCGTCCAGTAGTTCACCAGTGTGTCGCCATTTACAAGCAGGCGCAGTTTGTCATCACCGCTGATGGTGAAGATCAGTGTCTCGTCCTGCTGTGGTGTCAGTGTGCCTTCCATCTTAGCGGAGAAATTCTCAAGGTTCACTCCTGGGGCGAAGACGGTATTGCCGCCGTTGCTCAGTTTCAGTGCCTGTTGGGCATTAACTACAGTGACGGGCTCACCCTGCTGGTCGGTGTTGTTCCAGTAGGTAATCTGCAGACCTTGATGACCCTTCGGGTCACGGATGTTACTGAACAGACTCTCGATCTGTTCGTTTCGTGTCAGTCCGCAGCCTAAGACATATTTTGCGGGGACTATCTGGCAGATGCCTTCGAGGGCAGTGATGGTCTTTGTGGGATAGCCGCTGTAGTTGCCCCACATCATCACGGAGTCGTTGGTGTTGGGGCCCATCACGACGATATCCCTATCGCCAAGCGGCAGCACACCATTGTTTTTCAGAAGGACGATGCTTTTGCGCGCCATGTCGAGGGCGAGTTGCTTGTGTTCCTTAGATGCAATGACGCTCTCGGGAATCTTCGTCCAGGGGTTCAACTCGTCGGGGTCGAAGTCGCCCAGTTCGAAGCGGGCGATGAGCAGACGACGCAGGCTCTTGTCGAGGTCAGCCTCCTTGATGTCGCCACGGCGCACAGCCTCAGGCAGATTTCTGTATTCAGATCCACATTCCACGTCAGTACCAGCCAATACGGCCTGAGCCGATGCTTCGGGGCTATCCTTGGCGGTGTTGTGCCAACGGGGCAGGAAATCGCGGATGGCGCCGCAGTCACTGGTAATCAGTCCCTCGAAGCCCCATTCGTCGCGTAGGATCTGTTGTTCGTAGCGGGTCTGCGAACAGCAGGGCTGTCCGTCGATACGTTGGTAGGCGCACATCACTTCGGCCACCTTTCCTTCCTGTACTAATGCCTTAAAGGCGGGGAGATAGGTCTCCCAGAGATCGCGTTCGGGTAGGCTCTCCACATCGAAGGTATGGCGGTTCCACTCTGGGCCGCTGTGTACTGCATAGTGCTTGGCGCAGGCAAGCAACTTACGGTATTTGCTCACGCCGAGGTCTTCGCCGTTATAGTCTACTCCCTGAAGGCCGCGCACCACGGCAAGGCCCATCTTTGAGGTGAGGTAGGGGTCTTCGCCGTAGGTCTCCTGTCCGCGTCCCCAACGGGGGTCGCGGAAGATGTTGATGTTCGGTGTCCAGAACGACAGACTTTGGTAACGTTTGATATTTCCTGATTGTTTGGCTTGACGGGCTTTTACACGCGCCTCGTCACTTACAGCCGTAAAGACCTTGTGTAGTAAGGCGTCATCCCACGAGGCGGCCATTGCCATCGTGATGGGGAATACGGTAGCATAGCCGTTGCGCCCTATGCCGTGCAGCGCCTCGTTCCACCATTGGAACTGCGGGATGCTGAGTCGTTCGATGGCTGGCGATGTGTCCATCATCAGACTTACTTTCTCTTCGAGCGTCAGTCGGCCGAGTAGGTCGTCAGCCCGTTGACTGGCTGTCAGGTTGGGGTTCTGATAAGGCAGTTGCTGTGCATTTGCCGTCAGGGTGCAGATGCCCGTCATCAGGATTACTAGTAATCTCCTTTTTTCCATACTTGATTGTTTTTGTAATTATCATTATTCCTCTGCAAAGATAGCATGTTAATATGAGTATTTCGTTAAAAAACGGCCTCGTTTTGCATTTTTTTGCCAAAAAACTTGCAAAAGATGTAAATAAGCCGTATATTTGCCGCCGATAAGATTCTTATCAGCCATTTGCTGATTCACCTTATCAATTATAGTTAGAGGTTGGTAGCGTCCTGCACCAACCTCATTTTTTAGCCACCGATTTTCACAGATGGCCACAGATCCTCCCAGATGGGACTACTGGATTTCCCAGCCGATGGCAGAGGCACCGAGTACGGCAGCGCTGGCACCATCAAGACCACTCACAAGGAACTGTGCCTTGTTCTTGAAGATTTTCAGCACATGGTTGTTGTAAGCCTCCTGGATGGGTTTCATAATCAGGTCGCCGGCTTTCACCATGCCACCGAAGAAGATGAATGCTTCAGGGGATGAGAATGCTGCGAAGTCGGCACAGGCCTCACCCAGCATCTTACCAGTAAACTCGTAGATTTCTTTAGCCAGTTCGTCACCCTTGCCGGCAGCAATGGACACGTCGAGGGAGGTAATCTTCTCGGGATCCATCTCGCGCAACAGTGAAGGACGGTCTGTCTTCATCAGCAGTTCACGAGCCGTACGAGCCACACCCGTCGCAGAACAATATGCCTCCAGACAACCGGTACGTCCACATCCGCATAGACGTCCTTCCTCGCCACGAACCATTGTGACGTGACCTAACTCACCGGCAAAGCCGTCGTGTCCGTAGAGCAATTGTCCGTTGACTACGATACCAGAGCCCACACCTGTACCTAATGTGATAACAATGAAGTTCTTCATGCCGCGGGCCACACCATAGACCATCTCACCGATGGCGGCGGCGTTGGCATCATTCGTCAGGGCTACGGGGATATTGTTCAGACGCTCACTGAACAGTTTGGCCAGAGGCACGATGCCATTATGTGCCCAAGGCAGATTCGGGGCGAACTCTATCGTGCCACTATAATAGTTGCCGTTCGGCGCACCGATACCCATGGCTTTGATTTTCTCGATGCCACCCACCTGGTCGATGATGACCTGCAGGGCGTCCACACAGGCGTCCACATAGTCCTCTACTTTCTCATAGCCACCCGTCTTGATGGCGGTTGTTGCCTTGATGTCACCACGTGCATCTACGATGCCGAATACAGAGTTCGTTCCTCCTAAATCCAAGCCGATGACATACGGCTTGATTGCTGCGTTTTGCTCGTTCATATTTTATGATGGTTTAATTAATTATTCACTAATGCGAGACAAAGATAATTAAAAATTTGCTTACTAAATCAATTTTTTAAGGAAATTAACCATTTGTTTTCAGATTTTTTTATATCTTTGCACCATCTATTTTAGAATAAGGTATATGCGAAGGCTCTCAAAGTATATATTTGGCATATTTTTCATCACGCTCATCGTAACCATTATCGGTTGTGATGGCATGACGAAACATAGGCCACAGCTGAAGGCCAGCGCTGCCGACAGCGTGCTTTTCGACGTTGGCACGCGGAAGGATTATGAACAGATGCGACACTTGGCAGACAGTTTCGAGGTGGCAGGAATCATTTCGCCGCTGAATGCCAACCGTTGGCGCGGCGTGTCCTACTATCATGAAGGACACTATCGCTTGTCGGAGATGTATTATAAGAAGGCTGTGGAGTGCAAGATAGAGAATAACGAGGATCAGTTGAGTTACAACAAATGTGCCCGCAGACTTTCTGAACTGTTGCTGGTGAAAGGCGACTATGAAGGTGCGCTCCGGGTGGCAATCCCTGCTGTGAAGAAGATGGACGAGACAGGTATCGGCTCCGACATCGACTATGCCATCCTGCTAAACAATATCGGCTGTTGTCAGTTGAATCTCGGACAGGACAAAGAGGCTAATGAGAGCTTCCTCAAGGCTCGAGAACACTATGCCAACCGATGGCAGTCGGACAGTACGAGCCGAGGTTTCCAGGAGGCTGTGGTGGGAACCGTCTATACGAGTATGGCCTATATCAACACCCGCCGCTATGCGGAGTCGATCTACTGGATTGACCGCACGGAGATGTTGTTGGGTAAGTACCGTCAGTGTCCTGATGCCAGGACGGACTATTTCGACGAGTATCAGGGGCGTATCGAGATCATGCGGGCTGTGGCCATGCAGGGACTCAACAAACCCGATGAGGCTGCCCAGGCCTATCAAGCCTTCCTGAAGACCGACTATTCCAGAACCGGTCCAGGTCATATCAATGCCAATGATTACTTGGTGGCTGCACAGCGCTATGGCGAGGCAGCCTACAACTATCGTTTCCTTGACGAGACGATGGCGCAATGGGGCATGGAGCCTTCTCTGGACAATATCCAACTGTATATGTTGCCCAAGTACCGGGCCAATGCGGAGGCTGGACGTAGGGATTCTGCCCGGGTGATGGGAGAACGCATCCTCTCGTTGCTCGATGATGCCATCACGGATCAGAAGAACAGTTCCACGGCAGAGTTGGCAACCATCTACGACACGCAAGGCAAGGAAGCAGAGATCGCCCAGCAGCAAGCCAAACTCTCCAGTCAGCGTTTGTGGGCTACAGGTGTTGCCCTGGTATTGATCATCGTGTTCTTTGTGATCTATACAATGAATAAGCGCAGGTCTACCCAGCGTCTGACTATCGCTCACACGAAGTTGCAGCAGGCCTACGACAAGTTGGAAGAGACCACTGCCGCCAAGGAACGTATCGAGAGTGAACTGCGCATTGCGAGGGATATCCAGATGTCGATGGTACCGAATATCTTCCCGGATCGTAAGGGACTGGACATCTTTGCCTCGATAGAACCGGCAAAGGAGGTGGGAGGCGACCTGTATGGTTACCTGCTGATGGGCGATGAACTCTACTTCTGTCTGGGCGATGTGAGTGGCAAGGGCGTACCGGCCTCACTCTTCATGGCACAGGCCACCCGACTGTTCCGCACGTTGGCTACCCAGCACATGATGCCTGCCGAGATTGCCACCAGGATGAATAGGGCGCTTTCGGAAGACAATGAGCAGGGTATGTTCGTCACCATGTTCATAGGTCGTATAGACCTGAAGGAGGGTTATATGGATTACTGTAATGCCGGTCATAACCCACCGTTTATGAGTGATGCCCAGGGAGGCGGTTTTGTCGATATGTTGTCTAATGCACCGATTGGTCTCTGGCCTGACCTGGACTTTGACGGTGAACGGATGGATAATGTCAAAGGACGCTTGCTGGTGGTCTATACCGACGGATTGAATGAGGCAGAAAACAGGAGTCAGGAGCAGTTTGGTGATGACAGACTGGAAGAGATGCTCCGTTCGATGAAGGATGCCACAGCCAAAGAGGTTGTGCAGTCCTTGAGAGAAGCGGTAGAGGCCCACCGTGATGGTGCAGAACCCAACGACGACCTGACGATCATGTGTCTCAGGGTGAGTTAAAGAGAAAGAGATGGTGATAACAATAAACATATTGGATTTCATCTTCAAGGGGATGATGATAGGCATCATCGCCAGTGCTCCGATGGGACCTGTCGGTATCCTTTGTGTGCAGCGTACGCTGAACAAGGGACGCTGGTATGGGTTGGCTACGGGCATTGGTGCTGCTGTCAGTGATATCATCTATGCGGGATTTGCCGGTTTCGGTATGTCGTTTGTCATGGACTTCATCACCAACGACCAGAATCGGTTCTACCTCCAGATTGCCGGTAGTTTCATGTTGCTCTGTTTCGGCATCTATACCTACAAGAGTGATCCGACGCGGAAGATGCACCAGTCGGGTCAACAGAAGGGAACGATCTGGTATAATGCGTGGACGGCTTTCCTCGTCACCTTCTCCAATCCGTTGATTATCTTCCTGTTCTTGGCCATGTATGCCCAGTTCGCCTTTGTGCTGCCCAACCATCCGTTTGAGATGTTAGTAGGCTTTGCCAGTATCGTGGGGGGAGCCCTGCTGTGGTGGTGGGGACTGACGTGGCTGGTGGATAAGATACGCACCAAGTTCGATACGAACGGTATCAGGATTATCAATCAGGTGATTGGTGTGGTGGTGATCATCGGTAGCATCATCATGCTCTTGGGAACAACGACGAACTTGGTACGCTTTTTTTAGCCACAGATGACACAGATTAACACAGAAAGATGTATATTGCTAACGAATTAAGAAAGAAGAATATTGCCGAATATCTGTTGTATATGTGGCAGATAGAGGACACGATACGGGCGTTCGACTGCTCTTTGACAAGGATTAAGCGGGAGTATGTAGAACGTTTCGATTACACGGACGAACAGAAAGAAGAGGAGATCGACTGGTTTGGTAACCTGATCCGGATGATGAATCAGGAGGGTTGTCGTGAGCAGGGACATCTGCAGATCAATAAGGTGACGATGCAGACGCTCATCGAACTCAACGACCAGTTGCTGCAGTCCACGAAGTTCCCGTTCTATAACGCAGAGTACTACAAGGTATTACCGTTCATCGTGGAACTGCGCAACCGTGGTGCCAACAAAGAGGAGAACGAGATAGAGACCTGTTTCAACTCCCTCTATGGTGTGATGCTCCTCCGCCTCCAGAAGAAGGACATTTCTCCTGACACCGCCCATGCCGTCAAGGAAATCTCCACCTTCATCGGCATGCTCAGCGACTACTATCACAAGGATAAGACAGAAGGATTAAAATTCGAATAGAATGAACATATTGATCACAGGCTGTAATGGCCAATTA
The DNA here is from genome assembly GCA_902784565.1 of uncultured Prevotellaceae bacterium. Taxonomy (GTDB): domain Bacteria; phylum Bacteroidota; class Bacteroidia; order Bacteroidales; family Bacteroidaceae; genus Prevotella. The sequence continues at coordinate 58,696 of CACZVE010000002.1, read as the reverse complement.
GGAAACGAGATGCAGTTGCTGGAGAAAGACAATCCCCAGCACACCTATTTTAATACAGATGTGGCCGAACTGGACATCACCGACCAGAAAGCCATTGAGGATTTCGTTGCTAATAACGAGATTGACGGCATCGTGAACTGTGCCGCCTATACCGCCGTGGATAAGGCTGAGGACAACAAGGAACTCTGTACGACGCTCAACACGGTGGCACCAGCCTACCTCGCTGCTGCCGTTGAGAAAAGGGGAGGGTGGATCATCCAGATCAGTACCGATTATGTCTTCAACGGCACGAAACATACGCCGTATGTGGAGACCGACACCCCTTGTCCCGACAGTGTCTATGGCTCCACGAAGTTGGCAGGTGAACTGGGTGTTCAGAAGTTCTGCAAGAAGACGATGATCATCCGCACGGCGTGGTTGTACTCCACCTTTGGGAACAACTTCGTAAAGACGATGATCCGTCTGGGTAAGGAGAAACCCGAACTGGGTGTCATCTTCGACCAGATTGGTACACCGACCTACGCCCGTGACCTTGCTGTGGCCATCTTCGCTGCCATCAATCAGGGCATCGTGCCGGGCATCTACCATTTCTCCAACGAAGGCATCATCTCGTGGTATGACTTCACGAAGGCCATCCACCGTATTGCAGGTATCACCACCTGTCATGTGCGACCCCTCCACACCGAGGAATATCCCACGCCAGCCAACCGTCCGCACTACTCCGTGCTCGACAAGACAAAAATCAAACAGACCTACGGCCTCGAGATTCCCTACTGGGAAGAATCCTTGGCCGAGTGCATAGCATCTCTGTGTAAATCTGTGTAATCTGTGGCTATGAATCAAGAAATAGAAAGAAGACGAACATTTGCGATTATCTCGCACCCCGATGCGGGTAAGACCACCCTGACGGAAAAGTTCCTGCTATTTGGTGGACAGATCCAGGTGGCAGGAGCCGTCAAGAACAACAAGATCAAGAAGACCGCCACCTCCGACTGGATGGATATTGAGAAACAACGTGGTATCTCGGTCTCCACCTCGGTGATGGAATTCGACTATACGCCAGAAGGCTCCGATGTAGAGTATAAAGTAAACATCCTCGACACCCCGGGTCACCAGGACTTTGCCGAAGATACCTTCCGCACACTCACCGCCGTCGACTCTGCCATCATCGTGGTGGATGGTGCGAAGGGTGTGGAGACGCAGACCCGTAAACTGATGACGGTCTGCCGCATGCGTAAGACCCCGGTGATTATCTTCATCAATAAGATGGACCGCGAGGGCCGTGACCCCTTCGACCTGCTCGACGAACTGGAACAGGAACTGGAGATCAAGGTGCGCCCATTAAGTTGGCCCATCAACCAAGGCGCCAAGTTCAAGGGCGTGTATAACATCTACGAACAGAAACTCGACCTCTTCACCCCCGACAAACAACGTGTGACGGATAAGGTGGAGGTGGATATCGACAGCGACGAACTCGACAAGCGGGTAGGGGAGCAGAATGCTGCCAAACTCCGCGAGGATCTGGAGTTGGTCGATGGTGTCTATCCTGAGTTTGATGTCGAGACCTACAGAAATGCCGAGGTCGCTCCCGTGTTCTTCGGATCGGCCCTGAACAACTTCGGCGTACAGGAACTCCTGAACTGTTTCGTGGAGATTGCCCCCTCACCCCGTCCTACGAAGGCAGAGGAACGCGACGTACAGCCCGAGGAACCTAAGTTTACCGGTTTTATCTTCAAGATTACGGCGAATATCGACCCCAACCACCGTTCCTGTATCGCCTTCTGTAAGGTGTGTTCCGGACGGTTCCAGCGCAACCAGCCCTATCTCCATGTACGTCAGGGTAAGACCATGCGTTTCACCTCGCCCACACAGTTTATGGCGCAGCGCAAGAGCACCATCGATGAGGCTTGGCCCGGCGATATCGTGGGTCTGCCGGATACAGGTGGTATCTTCAAGATTGGTGACACGCTGACAGAGGGAGAACAGTTACATTTCCGTGGGCTGCCCTCCTTCTCGCCCGAACTCTTCAAATACATCGAGAACGATGACCCGATGAAGTCGAAACAACTGCAGAAGGGCATCGACCAACTCATGGACGAGGGTGTGGCGCAGTTGTTTGTCAACCAGTTCAACAACCGCAAGATTGTCGGCACCGTGGGTCAGTTGCAGTTCGAGGTCATCCAGTACCGTCTGGAAAACGAGTACAACGCCAAGTGCCGTTGGGAGCCCGTGCATCTCTATAAGGCCTGTTGGATAGAGAGCGACGACGACAAGGAGTTGGAGAATTTCAAGAAGCGCAAATACCAGTATATGGCCAAGGATAAGGAGGGGCGCGACGTGTTCCTTGCCGACTCCGGCTATGTGCTCTCTATGGCGCAGGAGGACTTCAAGCACATCAAGTTCCACTTCACCTCAGAGTTCTGATTTCTCAAAATAAAATGCCGCCGATATGTTCCGTAAGGAGCATATCAGATATTTCATCGCATCATTCCGAGGTCAGAAAATAATCCCTTGATTCAAATCTAAATATTTTGAATCTAAAATATATTCCCCAAAAATAATGGGAATATATTTTTGTGTCTGATTATAATAATTTGATACAAATCTATATATTTTAAAATGAAAAAATATTCCCATTCTACAAAATTGTATATTCTGAATCAAAAATATAATGATTTGATTCAAAACTAAATATTTTCTATCCTAAAAATATTCCCAAAAATTAATGGGAATATATTTTGGAGATATAATCAACAGAATGAATTCCGAAAGTCGATGGACTTTCGGGAAATTATTCGTACCCTTGGTTTCGCCGAAGGAACTCACGTTCTTGCGTTCCAATGGTAGCAAGCGGCAAGCCGAGCGCGGAAAAACTCAAAAAAACTTTTGGTTATTCGCTCACTTATTCGTACCTTTGCAATCGCAATGAAAAGAATAGGTATTATAAAGAGCGTGAGTCTGCTCCTGTTGTTGTTGCTGATGCCCCTGTTGACGCTGGCGCAGATCAGCGGTACGGTGGTTGATGCCTCCGACGGTGTGCAGATACCTTACGCTACCATACAATACAAAGGTAACCGTGTGTCGACGATTGCCAACGGCGAGGGCCGTTTCCGCATCGACCGGCATAACGGCTGGCGACTCACCATCAGTTCGGTGGGCTACCGTGAACAGGTGATCAACGTGAATCCGCAGACCCCCTCGCAGATGACCATCCGTCTGGCTCCCGACAACCAGACACTGAAGGAGGTGACGGTGAAGTCGAAGAAGAAGTCGCGCTACCGCCGTAAGGACAACCCCGCCGTGGAACTGATGCGCAAGGTGATTGCCAACAAGAAGAAGGCCGACCTGAAGCGCCACGACTACTACCGTTACCAGAACTACCAGAAGATCGGTCTCGGCCTGAACGACCTGAAGCCGGAGACGCTGGAGAAGGGCTTCTTTAAGCGATATCCCTGGTTGCGGGAGCAGGTGGACAGCAGCCAGTACACCGATAAGTTGGTGCTGCCCCTGACCGTCGACGAGATGGTGACGGAACAACTCTGGCGGAAGGACCCGAAGGCGGAGCGTACCATCGTGAAAGGTACGCGGTCGAGCGGCGTCAACGACCTGTTCCAGACGGGTGAGATCCTGACCACCGTGATGCGCGAGGTGTTTGCCGACGTGGATATCTACGACGACTATATCCTCCTGATGCGCCATAAGTTCAGTTCGCCCATCGGGCGCGACGCCATCCAGTTCTACCGCTACTACATCGCCGACACCGTCTATGTGGGCAACGACCGCTGTGTGCACCTCGACTTCCTGCCGAACAACATACAGGACTATGGTTTCCGCGGACAGTTGTATATCCTCGACGACTCGACCTATCAGGTGAAGCGCTGTGAACTGATGCTGCCGCGATCGACCGACATCAACTGGGTGGAGTCGATGCAGTGTATGCAGGAGTTTGAACAGCAGGACAACGGCGAGTGGCTGCTCACCATCGATGACATGATTGTGGAACTGATGGTGACGGACTGGATACAGAAGGCGGTGGTGACACGTACCACCCGAAAGACAGACTTCTCCTTCGACCCGTTGCCGAAGGAGCGGTTCAAGAGCAAGAACCCCCTGCAGGTGGAGCGCGGCTCCGACCGTCGCAGCGACGAGTTCTGGGAGGAGCACCGACAGGTGGAGTTCACCCGAAGCGAGGCCGGCATGGGCGGATTCCTGGACCACCTGGAACAACTGAAGGGTTTCAAATATGTGATCTTCGTGCTCAAGGCCCTCTTCGAGAACTACTTAGAGACCGGCACGCGTGAAAAACCCAGTAAGTTTGATGTGGGGCCCATCAACACCTTCATCTCGCAGAACTTCTACGACGGGCTGCGCCTCCGGTTCGGCGGACAGACCACGGCGAACCTCACCCCGCACCTCTTTGCCAAGGGCTATTACGCCTACGGCACGAAGACGCACGAACATTATTATAATGCCGAACTGACCTATTCGATTCCTGCCAAGCAGTATCTGCCGCAGGAGTTTCCCGTCAACCACTTCATCTTCTCCTCGAAGCGTGACGTGGCACTGCCCAGCGACAAGTACGCCGTCACAGATAAAGATAATGTGTTCTCCTCGTTTAAGGTGCACGACATCGACAAGATGTTTATGTACAACACCCAGCGGCTGGCCTACGAATACGAGACAACGACACACTGGCGCTTCTCGGCCGACCTGAAGACGGAGCGTATCGACCCCGTCGGCACGATGGAACTGCGTCCGGTGGCCCCCGGTGCCGCACTGCTCGACAAGATGCGCTATACGGAGTCGACCTTTGGCATCCGCTATGCCCCGGACGAGAAGTTCGTGAATACCAAACAGCGCCGGCGTACCATGAACCGCGATGCCTGGTACGTGCAGTTGCAGCATACCGTAGGCTATCAGGGACTGTTGGGCGGCGACTATAACTACAACTACACCGAGTTCGAGTGGTACCGTCGGACGTGGCTGCCGATGAGTTGGGGAAAGATTGACACCCGACTGCGCCTCGGGGCCCAGTGGAACCAGGTGCCCTGGCCCCTGTTGCCGATGCCGCAGGCTAACCTCTCGTATATCGTCACCCCGCAGTTGTTCAACATGATCAACAATATGGAGTTCCTCAACGACCGCTATGCCTCGCTGCAACTGACTTGGGAGATGGGCGGCAAACTGCTGAACCGCATCCCGCTGCTCCGCAAACTGAAATGGCGTGAGATCTTCGAGTTCAAGGGACTCTGGGGAGCGCTCTCGGATAAGAACAACCCCTATCTGGCCGAGAACCAGACGAGCACCAAACTGATGGTGTTCCCAGAGAACAGTTTCATCATGGACAGTAAGGTGCCGTACTGGGAGTATGCCGTCGGCATACAGAACATCCTCAGTCTCATCCAGATTGAGTATGTCCACCGCATCAACTACCGTAACCTGCCGACGGCTTCGGAGCACGGCATCCGTTTTGTGATTAACCCCTCATTCTAAATAGGTATATATGACAAGAGAAGAAGATATCAGACAGGCTGTGGAGACGATGCGGAAGGGTGGGGTGATACTCTACCCGACAGACACCGTCTGGGGCATCGGTTGCGATGCCACGAATGCAGAGGCTGTCGCCAGAGTATATCAAATCAAACAGCGTGACGACTCGAAGGCGCTGATCTGTCTGGTGGACAGCGATGCACGGATGCAGCGTTACATCCGGAATGTGCCGGAAGTGGCGTGGCAACTTATCGATAGCCTCACTTCGTCCCAGGAGTCGACGGAGTCCCCTGTGAGACCGACGACATTGATATTGGACGGAGCCATCAACCTGGCACCGAACCTCATTGCCGAAGATGGCTCGATAGGTATCCGTATCACCAACGAGCCGTTCTCGAAGGAACTCTGTTACCGTTTCCAGAAGGCCATCGTCTCGACATCGGCGAATATCAGCGGGGAGCCTGCGGCACAGAACTACTGCGACATCGACCCGCGCATTCTCGACGCGGTGGATTACATCTGCTGGTCTCGTCGGCAGGAACACAAACCGCATACGCCCTCGGCCATCATCCGCCTGCGGGAGAATGGAGAAGTGGAAATAATAAGGAAGTGAAAAGTGAATAGTGAATAGTGGAAATGGCAGCAACTACAGCGAAATTGGGATTCTTTGAACGTCTGCATGCGTGGCGGGTGGAACACGTCAGCGAGCGGATGTTCATGCTCATACTGGCACTGTTGGTGGGCTTCTTTGCCGCTGTGGCTGCCTTCTCACTGCACTGGATCATCAACCAGATCGTGATGCTGTTGACAAGCGGTTTCGAGACCTCGCGTGCCAACTGGCTCTATCTGGTCTATCCCGTCATCGGCATCTATCTCACCTCATTGTTCGTGCGCTACATCGTCAAGGATAATATCTCGCACGGCATCACCCGTATCCTCTATGCCATCTCGATGAACAAGTCGAGACTCAGGTCACACAACTGCTGGTCGTCGGTGATTGCCTCTGCCATTACCATCGGTTTCGGCGGCAGTGTGGGAGCCGAGGCACCGATTGTGCTGACGGGCTCTGCCATCGGTTCGAATCTGGGCAAGGCCTTCCACATGGACCGTAAGATGCTGATGACGCTGGTGGGCTGCGGTGCGGCAGGTGCCATTGCAGGTATCTTCAAGGCCCCAATCGCAGGACTGGTGTTTACGGTAGAGGTGCTGCTGATAGATATGACGATGTCGGCGATGCTGCCTATCCTCGTGTCGTGTGTCACGGCAACGTGCTTCACCTATATCTTTAGCGGCGATGCCGCCCTGTTTACGTTCCATCTCGACAGCGAGTGGTCGGTACAGCGTATTCCGGCCTGTCTCCTCCTGGGCATCTCCTGCGGACTCATCTCACTCTATTTCATCCGGATGATGGGGGTCTGCGAGGGTGTCTTTGCCCGCTATAAGGATCATCCGCATATCAAACTGGCCATCGGCGGCACGGTACTGAGTCTGTTGATATTCTGTTTCCCGGCCCTGTACGGCGAGGGTTACAGTAGCATCAATATGCTCCTCAACGGACGGACGGAGGCCGACTGGGACCAGATCCTGAACAACTCGATGTTTGCGGGGCAGGGGAGTATCCTGCTGATATATATCGCCCTGGTCATCCTGATGAAGGTCATTGCCACCTCGGCAACCAATGGCGGTGGTGGCTGTGGCGGTACGTTCGCACCGAGTCTGTTCGTGGGCTGCTTCACGGGATTCCTCTTCTCACGTCTGTGGAACATCTATCAGGTCGGGGTGTATATCCCCGAGAAGAACTTCGCCCTGATGGGTATGGCAGGAGTGATGTCGGGAGTGATGCATGCGCCGTTGACGGGTATGTTCCTGATTGCCGAACTGACAGGCGGCTACGATCTCCTGTTGCCACTCATGATGGTGAGTGTCTGCTCTTATCTGACCATCATTATCTTCGAGCCTCACAGCATCTACGGGGCGCGGTTGGCGAAGGAGGGCAGGTTACTCACACACCATACCGACCATGCCGTGTTGACACTGATGAACCTTGATTCTGTCATCGAGCACGACTACGACTCCGTCTCGCCAGATATGGAACTGGGACAGATTGTACAAAAGATCAGTCGGAGTCATACCTCTGTGTTGCCTGTGCTCGATGCCGGGGGGATGCTGTTGGGTGAGGTGGAGATCATGAAAATCAGGAACGTGGTGTTCCGTATCGAACTGTACCATCATTTCAAGGCGGGGCAGTTGATGGTGGAACCGAAGGCGACATTGTATGACAGTACACCGATGGCAGAGGTGATGCGTACCTTCGACCGGACCCGTGCCGACTGGCTCCCCGTGCTCGATGCGGAGAATCACCTGAAAGGCTACATCTCCCGCCAGCGGCTCTATACCCTTTATCGCAAGATGGTACACGACATGAGCGAAGACTAAACGCTTCGCGAGTGAATAGTGAATAGTGAAGTCCGCGATTAAGCGAGAGCAGAGCCAAGTGCACTTGGGCTGTGCCGAGCGTGAGCGGGCTCGATGTGAAACATCAAAAGTGAATGATGGAGAAGAAGGATTTAAGGATTGTGTTTATGGGAACGCCGGAGTTTGCGGTGGAGACACTGAAGGCTCTGGTGGAGAACGACTATAACGTGGTGGCTGTGGTGACACAGCCGGATAAACCCGTGGGACGGCATCAGAACGAACTGCAACCCTCGGAGGTGAAGAGGTATGCCTTGGAACACAACCTACCAGTGCTTCAACCGGAGAAAATGAAGGATCCTGCCTTCGTGGAAGCGCTCCGTAGTTATCAGGCAAACCTGCAGGTGGTGGTGGCATTCCGTATGTTGCCGGAAGTGGTGTGGGCTATGCCGGAATATGGTACGTTTAACGTGCATGCGGCTCTGTTGCCGCAATACCGTGGGGCGGCTCCCATCAACTGGGCTGTCATCAACGGGGAAACACAGACTGGTGTCACCACCTTCTTCCTGGATCACGACATCGACACGGGACGTATCATCATGCAGAAACCTTTCGATATTCCCGATACGGCAGATGTGGAATATGTCTATGACGGATTGATGTACCTGGGTGCAGACATCTGTCTGGAGACATTGGAACGCATCATCGCAGCCGACGGACATCCGGAGAGCATCCCGCAGGAGGAACTATCTACCGCAGGACAAGAACTGCGCCCCGCGCCTAAGATTTTCAAGGAGACTTGTGAGATCAACTGGAACCAGACGGCGAAACAAGTCTATGATTTTATCCGTGGTCTGAGTCCGTATCCGGGAGCCTGGACGCTGCTAACAAGTCCTGATGGCAAAGAAACGGTACTGAAGGTATTCAAGGCTTCCAAGACGGGGCATCCTGCCCAGCAAAAGCCTGGCACCATCAGCATCGATGGAAAGACGCTCTGCATCGCTGCATCCGACGAACTGATGCAACTGGAAGAACTCCAGTTGGCTGGCAAAAAACGCATGACTGCACGTGATTTTCTAAATGGCAATAAAAATTTCGATAAATATACAATAAAGTGAGGTGTAATTGCGTTACTAAGGTATAAACATATAAATGATGGTTGCCTATGAAGCATTTTACTCCAGAAACGTACAAACCCCGTGAGCAGACGCTCGACTTTATCCGGCAGTTCGCTTACACCTACCGTGTCAACAACAATCAGGCACTCTGCCTGAATTAAAAGGATTATGGCATTAGTATCCCCCTCTTTACTCGCTGCCGACTTCCTGCATCTCGACCGCGACATCCAGATGATAAACCGCAGTGAGGCCGACTGGCTTCACCTCGATGTGATGGACGGCTCGTTTGTGCCAAACATCTCCTTCGGCTTCCCCGTGCTGGAGGCTGTGGCCAAGGCTTGTACCAAACCCCTTGATGTGCATTATATGATAGAGCGCCCTGAGCGGTATATCCAACAGACCGCCAAACTCGGCGCCATGATGATGAATGTGCATCTGGAGGCGACGGTTCATCTGCACCGTACCATCCAAGAGATTCACAATGCCGGCATGAAAGCCGCTGTCACACTGAATCCCTCGACACCGGTGTCGCTCCTGGAGGATATCATCGGCGATGTGGAGATGGTGCTGTTGATGAGTGTCAACCCGGGTTTCGGCGGACAGGTATTCATCGAGAACACAATTAATAAGGTGAAGTGCCTGCGTGAGATGATCACCAAGAAGGGGTGTCAGACACTGATTGAGGTCGATGGCGGTGTACAGGGCGAGACGGCTCCACGATTGGTGGCTGCCGGTGTCGATGTACTCGTCAGCGGTAGTTATGTGTTTGGTGCCAAGGATCCTGAACAGGTGATCCGCGATCTCCGTTCACTCTAAGACCAAGTTCACTTGATGTTGCCTCGTCAACTTCCTCAGGTTGATGAGTGCATAGCGCATGCGACCCAGTGAGGTGTTGATGCTCACGCCTGTCTCTTCGGCAATCTCCTTGAATGACATCTGTTGGAAGTAGCGCATATACACGACCTCGCGCTGACTCTCAGGCAGGGCTTCCATCAGACGTTTCACGTCTTTCTTCACCTGTTCGTTCACCATCTCACTCTCACGGAAGGTGTCAAGGACTGAGGCACCCTTCAGGTTCTGCAGGTCATTGTCCTTCGTGGGCTCAATGATATGCTCGCCCTTGATCTCACGGTAATGGTCGATAATCACGTTATGGGCAATACGCGTCACCCAGAACACAAACTTACCCGAATCGGTATAGAGTCCGTTCTGCAGTTTGGTGATGGCCTTGATAAACGTCTCCTGAAACAGGTCGTTGGCCAAGTCCTCATCCTTCACCATATACATGATATAGGTGAAGATCTTGTCTTGGATACGCGAAAGCAGTTTGTCGAATGCCTTATTATTACCATTTACGTAAAGCAATGCCAACTCTTCGTCGGTCATTTCCTTAAAAGTACTCATACTTCAATCAATTTTGTAATTGAGTAAAGTCTGTTTCGATAGGCAATAATATTTTAATTTGTTAATAATTCGGGGACAAAAGTAGGCATTTTAGTTGAAACCACCAAATTTTTTCGCAAAAAATCTTCAAAAACGCTATAATCTGTGGCTTTTTTATTATCTTTGCATCACTAAAACAGAATAATGATGATGAAACTATTTGTTCCGGGACGCTTGTGTCTCTTTGGTGAACATACCGACTGGGCCGGTCACTATCGTACGATGAATGCCGATATCGCACCGGGTGCAGCCATCGTGACGGGTATCGAACAAGGCATCTATGCCGAGGTAGAGAAGTCCAGTATCTTTGAGTTGTATAGCACCGCCCCCGAGATAGAGGGTCTTTGGCAGGACTTTTCCTGTCGGATGGACGAACTGGAACTGAAACGCATCGCCAAGAGCGGTTCTTTCTTCTGCTACTGTGCCGGTGTGGCCTCCTATATGCTCGAATGGTACAAGGTGGGTGGTGTCCGCATCAAGATTACGGGTATGACACTCCCCATGAAGAGTGGTCTTAGCAGTTCTGCTGCTATCTGTGTGCTCGTTGCGCGCGCGTTCAACTTATTATATAATCTCAATCTGAACACGTTGGGCGAGATGAACATCGCCTATCTGGGTGAACTCCGTACCAGTAGCCGCTGTGGTCGTCTGGATCAGGCCTGTGCCTTCGGTGTCAAACCCAACCTGATGACCTTCGATGGTGATGAGATCGAGGTGCGTTCCCTGAATGTGAAGAAACACCTCTATTGGGTCTTTGCCGATCTCTGTGCCGAGAAGGATACCATCAAGATCCTTTCCGACCTGAACAAGGCCTACCCGTTTCCGAATACGGATGCAGAGCGGGCAGAGCATGAGGCGTTAGGTCATTCGAATATCGAGATCGTCACCCGTGCCATCCAATATATGGCTAATGGCGATGCAGAGGCATTAGGCAAGTTGATGACAGAGGCCGAGGCGATGTTCGACGAGAAGGTGGCTCCGATGTCTTCTGCCCTCTGGTCACCGAAACTCCACAGTGTGTTGCAGGATCCCAATATCCAACCTTTGGTGTGGGGCGGCAAGGGTGTCGGTTCTCATGGTGACGGCTCTGTACAGTTCCTGGCTCGCAGCGAGGAGACTCAGCAACAACTGGTAGACTATCTGAACGAGCATGGCATGAAAGCCTATTCACTGACGTTGAAGCCTGTCCATACAGTCCGCAAGGCTATTATCCCTGTGGCTGGCTTCGGTACCCGACTCTATCCCGCCACACGTGCCTTGAAGAAGGACTTTTTCCCGATACCCTGTCCCGACGGGATGGTGCGCCCCGTCATCCTCATTCTCCTTGAGGAACTTGTCCGTAGCGGTATCGAGGAGATCTGTCTTGTACTTGGTTCAGAGGAGGAACGTCAGCAGTATGCCGACTATTTCGAACGTCCTTTGTCCGAGGAGCATCTGCGGAAACTCAATCCCGAGGCACAGGAATACGAGAATCATATCCTCGACATCGGCAAGCGTCTCCGTTATGTCTATCAGCGGGAGAAGCGCGGTTTCGGACATGCGGTTTATCAGGCCGCACAGTTTGCGGGCAACGAACCCGTCCTGTTGCTGTTGGGCGACACACTCTACCGCAGCGATTCCAACAAGCCCTGCGCCCTGCAGATGGTTGAGGAGTACGAGCGTTGCAGTTCACTGATGGTCAGCATCCATCCCATCCCTTTGGCAGAAGTCAGCCGCTACGGTATCCTGCATGGTGTCTGGGAGGACAAGGCCCGTACCATCCTCCATGTGTCTACCATGATGGAGAAGCCGAAAGCCAGTTATGCTGAGGAGTTCCTTGGCGTACGTAATAAGGACGGTGAGAAGGAGTACTATAGTGTGTTTGGCCAGTACATCCTTACGCCAGAGGTCTTCGCTCAGTTGCATCAGGACATCATGCAGAAGGAATTGGATCATGACCTTACCTCGGAGATAGAACTCACCTCAGCGCTTGAGGCTGTCCGCAAACGCAGTGGTATGATAGGCGTGCGTCTCCAGGGGCGCATGTACGATATGGGTAACCCCCAAGCCCTCGTCACTGCCGTCGCCGCTTTTTCGGAATAAAAAATCCCCGCCAATCGGCGGGGATTCATTTATTTTGCGAGGGTAAGCAGGTATTTACCGTAGTCGTTTTTCGCCATCGGCTTAGCCACCTCAATGAGTTGTTCCTTGCTGATCCAACCGCGTTTGAAAGCAATCTCCTCCAAGCAGGCCACCTTCAGCCCCTGACGTTTCTCGATGACCTCGATAAAGGTGGAGGCTTCGGAGAGGGAGTCGTGGGTGCCGGTGTCGAGCCAGGCAAAACCGCGCTGCAAAGTCTGAACCTTGAGTTTCTGTTGGGCGAGATACTCCTGATTAACAGTGGTAATCTCCAACTCTCCACGGGCGGAGGGTTTGATGTGCTTGGCAATCTCCACAACGCTGTTGGGGTAGAAATAGAGACCTACCACGGCATAGTTGGATTTGGGGTGTTCGGGTTTTTCCTCAATGCTGAGACAGTTGCCGTCCTTGTCGAACTCGGCAACACCATAGCGTTCTGGATCGTTTACATAGTAGCCGAAGACAGTAGCCAGGCCATGTTCCTCTGCGTTCTCGACACTCTGGCGCAGCAGTCCCGTGAAACCGGAGCCATAGAAGATGTTGTCGCCTAACACAAGACAGGCGCAGTCATCGCCAATGAACTGCTCACCGATGATGAAAGCCTGTGCCAGTCCATCGGGTGAGGGTTGTTCGGCATACTCGAAATGTACGCCGATGTCGGAGCCGTCGCCGAGGAGTCTGCGGAAACCAGGCAGGTCATATGGGGTTGAAATAATCAGAATCTCACGGATGCCAGCCAGCATCAGGGCGGAGACAGGATAATAGATCATCGGTTTGTCGAAGATCGGAATCAATTGTTTGCTAATTCCCTTTGTGATAGGGTAGAGGCGGGTTCCTGAACCGCCGGCGAGTACTATTCCTTTCATATTTTTGTTGTTTGTTGGTGCAAAATTACAAAAAAAATCGTAACTTTGCACCCAAATTACGAAAAAAACGATTTTTATGGGATTTTGGAATAAAATTTTTGGAAAGAAAGAAGGCGAACATAAGGTCGGTGGCATGGAGGATTTCATGACGTTGATCCGTGTGTATTTCCAGGCTGCGATGGCTTCCGACCTTGGCATCACGAATCTGGCCGCCTTGCCTGACCTCCGTGTGTTTAAGGCCACACTGAAGGTGCCGACAGTGAATAATAAATTGGGGGTAGGCGAACGGAGCCGTTGCAAGAATATGTTGAAAAGCATGTACGGGATGGACGATGATTTCTTCAAGGAGATCGACTCCAGCCTCCGCAAGCGTTGTAAGAAGATGCAGGATGCACAGACCTATCTGGTGCAGTTCCAGGGCTTTACGCAGGAACTGATGATGTTGACGGGCAACCTTATGAAGTTTAAACTCCGTCTGCCGGGATTCCTGAAGAAAGCCCTCTATACGATGACGGAAAAGACCGTCAATGACATCTTCAACAAGAACGACTATACCGATCCTGCCGTGATGAAATCGGTGGTGGCTGTACGTCAGTATAGTCAGCGTCTGGGTTTCTCCCAGCAGTGGATCACTAACTTCGTTTATAAGGTTGTGATGCTCGCAAAGAAAGAGCCTAGACCTGCTAATGACGAGAAATAGTATAAAAAATCTTAAAAGATAGGCCTTGGGCAAATCTTTAAGAACTATTTTATATACTTTTGTAGAACAAAACGTTACGTTATGAGTCCTAACGAGCAAACAATTGCTACTTTCCAGACCCGTGTGAGGGATCTGCTTCTTCGGTTTCAGGAACTGAAGAAGGAGAATGCAGACCTGTATGCGATGGTGGAAAAGAACGAGCAGGAGATGAAGAACCTGCAAGCAAAACTGGCTCAGGCGGACAATGACTACAACGCCCTGAAGATGGCGAAGATGATGGAAATCACCGACGGTGACCTGGAGAGTGCCAAGGCCCGTGTCGCCAAGTTGATCAGGGATGTGAACAAGTGTATTGCTATCTTAAGCGACGAACAGTAAGAAAGGGAAGAAGCGATGCCAGAAGTGAACAAAGAGAAACTACATATCCGACTGCACGTCTATGATGAGGAGATTGCGGTGACGGTGAACCGGGAGGACGAAGAGTTCTACCGTGCCGCCGCCAAACTCATCACCGACCGCTATAATGCGTATGCGCAGGCCTATAAAGGGAAAAAGGGCGAGCACACCATCTCGTTGATGACCCTGATAGATATTGCGCTACTCTATGAGCGTGAACACCGGAAGAATGATGCAGCCCCCTATAATGATATTCTCCAGAAGTTGACTTCCGACATTGAGGAGGCTCTGAAGTGAGGATATTATTTTTAACAACATAGATTTTTTATGGATTTAATTTTTGTACTATTGATTGCTGCCGGCGCACTCGCATTGGGAGGTGTCGGTGGATATCTGATTTTCCGCTATGTCCTCAAGGGAAAATACAGGGAGATGATTGATACAGCCACCAAGGAGGCTGAGGTTATCAAAGAGAAGAAACTGCTCGAGGTGAAGGAGAAATTCCTGAACAAGAAGAGCGAACTGGAGAAGGAAGTGCAGCAGCGCAACCAGCACATCCAGCAGAGTGAGAACAAACTGAAGCAGCGTGAAATCTCACTGAACCAGCGTCAGGAGGAACTCGGACGTCGGAAGAATGAACTCGACAACCTGCAGCAACGCGTCGACAACGAGAAGAAACTGCTTTCTGTGAAGGCCGAGGAACTGGAGAAAATGCAACTCAAGGAGCGTGAGATGCTCGAGGAGGTGTCTGGACTGAGTGCTGAGGAGGCCAAGAACCGCTTGGTGGAATCGATGAAGGATGAGGCCAAGACGGCTGCAGCCAGTTACATCAACGAAATCATGGACGAGGCCAAACTCAATGCTGATGCCCAGGCCAAGAAGATTGTCATTCAGACCATCCAGCGTGTTGCAACAGAGACGGCTATCGAGAACTCCGTCAGTGTGTTCCATATCGATAATGACGAGGTGAAGGGCCGTATCATCGGTCGTGAAGGAAGAAATATCCGTGCCTTGGAGGCTGCTGCCGGTGTGGAGATTGTGGTAGATGATACCCCCGAGGCTATCGTTATCAGCGGCTTCGATCCCGTGCGCCGTGAGACTTGTCGTCTGGCTTTGCACCAGTTGGTCAGCGACGGACGTATCCATCCCGCACGTATTGAGGAAGTGGTGGCAAAGGTAAAGAAACAACTCGACAACGAGATCATTGAGACAGGTAAGCGTACGGCTATCGACCTCGGTATCCATGGGTTGCACCCCGAACTCATCCGTATCATCGGTAAGATGAAGTATCGTTCTTCTTACGGACAGAACCTGCTGCAGCATGCTCGTGAGACGGCAAATCTCTGTGCTGTGATGGCTTCGGAATTGGGTCTGAACCCGAAGAAGGCTAAGCGTGCCGGACTGTTACATGATATCGGTAAGGTGCCCGATGAGGAGAGTGAGATGCCTCACGCCCTCTATGGCGCCAAGATTGCAGAGCAGTTCAAAGAGAAGCCCGACATCTGTAATGCCATCGGTGCTCACCATGATGAGATGGAGATGCAGACGCTGCTGGCTCCCATCGTACAGGTGTGCGATGCCATCTCCGGTGCCCGTCCCGGTGCCCGTCGTGAGATTGTAGAGGCTTATATCAAACGTCTGAACGACCTTGAGGCCATTGCCATGAGTTATCCAGGTGTCACCAAGACCTACGCCATCCAGGCTGGTCGTGAGTTGCGTGTCATCGTCGGTGCCGACAAGATGAGCGATGCAGAGACTGAGGCCCTGAGCGGTGAGATAGCCACGAAGATCCAGAATGAAATGACCTATCCGGGTCAGGTGAAGATTACAGTTATCCGAGAGACACGAAGCGTAGCTTACGCAAAATAAATAAAAATCCCGCCAACCGGCGGGATTTTTTATTTTAGAATGCCGGGAACTCCGGCTTGTCTTGTTGCTTGATAGCCATGCACTCCATTTCCACGAGCCAGCCTGGACGACAGACAGGGGCGAGGGTGATGACATAGGGCTTATCGGGGAAACGCTCCTCGAAGAGTTCCTTGACAGTTTGGTAGTCTGCCACATCCCGCAGATAGACAATCATCTCCATCACATCGTCGTAGGTACAGTCTGCCTCTTTGAGCAGGGCCTCCACATTCTCCCACATCCGTTGTGTCTGTTTCTCTATATCTTTCGGGAACATGATCTCGCCCTTATTGTTGATGCTGGCCGTGCCAGAGATAAACACATGGCGACGATCGGCATAGTCGATATAGGTACCGCGCTCAAAACTCACTCCGTAGTCACTGGTACGGTTCAGGTGAGTGGGCGCATAGAGGTAATGTATCTGTTCTGGTTGGATACCCGCAATGGCATAGTTGTCCATCTGCGACAGTACATTGGGATCCTGCTGCCGACCTCCGATACCGGTAGAGGCAATGAAATGGGTGTGAACGGTCAGACCCTGGGTAAAGAACACCTGATTACGGGCACGTACCACACCACCGTAGTTAAGGTCGATATCATTGACGAACAGCCAGGTGCGGATACAGTTGTCTGCCAGTTTACAGCCTTCCTCCGCCAGTTGCATCACGTATTCGTTGAAAAGCAGGCGCATCTGGTACTCAGAGTTGGCGGCAAGGTTGTGCGCACTGGCATTCCACAGGTGACGGAACTGTCCGTGACAGGCCTCGTAGAGACCACTCTTTGTCATGCCCGTCTGGACGCCTGACATCAGATAGACCCATAATGCTACCTTTGTTCCATCGAGTGGAGCCTGTTCGATGATGCTCTTGGCACAATCTGTCATATCGGCCACCACAATCTCGTCAGCCTGATTGGCCGCATCACTAAGGAAATAACGCTTGAAGACGGCCTGCGTATCAGGCAGACGGTCCAACAAACCCTGGTAGGCGTTCATGATAGCCTCTAATTGTTTGGCGTATGTCAGCCGTTGTCCGCTGATATGGATCATGGCGTGATATTCCTTGACTTCCGTGCCGTTGTCGAAACACAGGACATCGGCACGGGCATTCTCAAATTCAATTTGTGAGAGTTGTTTGCTCATTTTTTGGTAATTTGGGTGCAAGGACGGTGCAAACCGAACGCAATTGAGTTCACTCGAATTGCTGAGGTGCAGCCCGTTCTCGCATTTTCGGCTGCAAAGGTACGAATAAACGGGCAAAAAACCAAAAAAAAACCTTAAATTATTATTTTTGAAGATTCAACTACAAAATCTTTGCATGTTTCAATAAGAAGTTGTATCTTTGCACCGAGATAATGGAATAGAACGAATTATGAACGTCATAAAAACAGCGATAGATGGTGTGGTTATCATAGAACCACGCATATTTGAGGATGCACGAGGTTACTTTTTTGAGTCATTCTCTCAGCGAGAGTTTGACGAGAAAGTTGGTCCTGTCATTTTTGTGCAGGATAATGAGAGCAAGTCTTCCTATGGCGTGATGCGTGGCCTTCATTTCCAGCGTCCTCCTTTTACGCAGAGTAAACTGGTACGTTGTGTCAAAGGGGCTGTACTAGATGTCGCCGTGGATATTCGTAAGGGCAGTCCAACCTATGGTCAACATGTGGCTGTGGAACTGTCAGAAGACAACCATCGCCAGTTCTTCATCTCCAAAGGGTTTGCCCATGGCTTTTCCGTTTTGTCAGAAACAGCCGTGTTCCAATATAAATGTGATGAGTTTTACCATCCTGAGGCCGATGCCGGCATCAGTATCTTGGATGACTCGCTTGGCATAGACTGGCGTGTACCCATCACCAAAGCGATTCTCTCACAAAAGGATACGAAGCATCCATTACTCAAAGACTTCGATAGTCCTTTTGAGTTCTTTATTAAATAGTATTGATGTCTACATAGCCGTGCATAACGGCATAGATAGTGAGGGCGGAGACACTCTTCAGCCCGAGTTTGTCCATGATGTTTTTCCTGTGGGTTATCACAGTCGCCAGACCGATGTTAAGTCTGTCGGCAATCTCTTTGTTGATATATCCCTGCACAATCAACGACATGACCTCTATCTCTCGGTCGGAGAGGACTTTCTGTTGGAGGACCTTTGGCATGGGAGGTAGATGTTGTCCACTACCGTGGGCTCGCTGCTCGAGTGCAAGCAGTGAGCGTACGAGCGCTTGCTCGGGTTGGTTGATGCAGAGGCAATGGAACTCAGAAAACTGCGAAGTTGTGTCGAGGGAGAATGTCAAGACAATGGTCTTGCGACGGTGGTCTGAAAAGAAGGCCTTGTTTTCCAGTACCACGTTCATTGCTACAAAATAGTGGTAATAGTTCTCGGGATCATTGGCCGTCAGTTCTGCGAAAGAACCGAAGGTGTCAACGGTCATGATGGGCATGACATTCTGTAAAATAGACTTCAACCCCAACGCCGAGAGGGTGTTGGGGTCGATAATAGCTATTTTGGGCCTGTTGTTCATGACAGGAATCCCAGCAAGGCACCTGCTGCGACTGCAGAGCCGATAACACCAGCCACATTCGGACCCATGGCGTGCATGAGCAGGAAGTTGTGGCGGTCGTACTCCAGTCCGAGGTTGTTGGAGATGCGGGCTGCCATGGGTACGGCACTCACACCGGCATTACCAATCAGCGGGTTCAGTTTCTTGCTTTCGGGAAGGAACAGGTTCATGATTTTCACGAAGCACACACCTGATGCTGTGGCAATCATAAAGGCCATTGCACCGAGGGCAAAGATCTTAATCGTATTGAAGGTCAGGAACTCGCTGGCCTGTGTCGAACAACCCACGGTGAGACCGAGCAGCATCACGACGATATCGTTCAGGGCTGCACCAGCCGTCTTCGCCAGACGGGTGGTCTTGCCACTCTCCTTCAGCAGATTACCGAAGAACAACATACCAAGAAGAGGCAAGCCGGATGGCACGATAAACGTGGTCAGCAATAGTCCGATGATGGGGAAGAGGATGCGCTCTGTCTGAGACACCTCACGACCCGGCTTCATCTTGATGACGCGCTCTTTCTTGGTGGTGAGAAGACGCATGATGAACGGTTGGATGACAGGCACCAGCGCCATATAAGAGTAGGCACACACGGCGATGGCTCCCATCAGGTTCGGAGAGAGTTTCGATGACAGGAAGATTGCCGTAGGTCCGTCAGCACCACCGATGATGGCGATACCAGCGGCCTGTGAGGGTTCAAAGCCCATCGCCAGTGCTACCATATAGGCTCCGAAGATACCAAACTGCGCAGCGGCGCCGATGAGCATCAGTTTCGGATTGGCAAGGAGAGCCGAGAAGTCGGTCATGGCCCCGATACCAAGGAAGATCAGTGGCGGATACCAGCCCTGACGCACACCTTGATAGAAGATGTTCAACACGGAGTTGTCTTCGTAGAGCCCGATTTCCAAACCGGCATCGGCACGGAAGGGAATATTGCCGAGGATGATACCCAGTCCGATGGGGACCAGCAACAACGGCTCGAAGTCTTTCTTGATGGCGAGCCAGATGAAGAAGGCTCCCACCGCAATCATGATGAGATTCCCGACAGTGGCATTGGCAAAGGCCGTGTAGGTCAGGAATTCATGGAAATTCTGTATGATAAATTGTCCGAGATCCATTTTGAAATTTACAATTTGACGATTTACGATTTACAATTTACCCGATGGTCATCAGGACTGCTCCCTCCATAACGGATTCACCCTGCTTGACGGTGATAGAGGTAACGGTGCCTTCATGCTCCGACTCGATGTTGTTCTGCATCTTCATGGCTTCGAGCACGAGGACCACATCACCCTGCTTGACTGTGTCGCCTACGTTGACTTTTAACTCCGTGATGGTGCCGGGCAGCGGTGCCTTGATGGGAGAACCGGTACCTGCAGCCATAGGTTTGTCGGCAGCAGGTGCCACGGCTGGTGCCACCGAAGGACGGGAAACGGGCTTCGGAGCCTCTACATGTACCTTCTTCAAGGTACTCGTCGGGTTGATAGGCTGTTTCAATTCTACGTCGAAACGGATACCGTTGACATTGACTTTGGCAACGTTACCTTCTACTTCTTCAATCTCTACGTCGTAGTCGACGCCTTGTATTTTATATTGATACTTGTTCATGAATTTACAATTTGACGATTTAAAATATACAATTTACTTCATATCGCGGGTGGTAGGAATTGTCTGTCCCATGTGACTTGACGGTTGCAATGGGTCGTGGAAATGGGTCATCTGCGAGTATTCATCCGTCCAGTCTGTATTTTTCGACTTGATGGTGATGATACCTGACTCAACATCGTGTACATCATCCTGATATTGTTTGAGAGCCATGGCGATGACAGCGATATAGACCTCTTTGTCGATACCCTTCGTCTTCAGACCGTCCTGTAGAATGTTACCCGTGGCGTGGGCCAGGTCGTGGGTGACCTCGACAGTTTTCGTGATGGGTTTAATGGGTTGAGTATAGGCAACCTTTTTAGCCGTGTCGAGATGACGCATGATCAGACCGAAGATCCAGAAGAAAACGAACAGCAAAGCCAGACAGAAAAAGACGATACCCATCGCCAGCAGAGTGATACCGAAGCCGTGGGGATCTTCGCGCTTCAGGTAGGCGTCCTTGGTCTCATCGGTCTTGATGAAGTTCTCGATACCAGGAGTGACATTCGCAGCCGACTTCACAGTCCATGAGGTGGCTGTCTGACGGGCATAACTCTGATCTGCTGCAAGGGCTGGTACACTGACGGAGTCAATCAGTTCTGTAGCGTTGCCATTATAGAAACCAATCCAGAGTGGTTCCGACATGGGAACCTTCAAAGAGAGGTGCAACTTGCCCTGTGCTGGGTTGGAGTTGCAGTAGAATACAAGGTGCTGACGACCGCCGATCTGCGTACGTGGGTCTCCGCTGGGGATGACGCTCATACGCTTGATGCGCTCCGGCACGCTCATGTTGGGATCGAGCACGGTGCGGTCGGTGGTGAAGTACATGCCACGCACGTTGTAGGTGGTGAACGAGGTGTTCTCCAACTCTATCCATGCTTCACGCTGTCCGTACTCATCCTGAATGCTGGTGGTGTTGTTGGTCAGCACCTCGTTGATGCGAATGTTATTGGCTCCCTGGGCCATCATCGCAGAGGCGCTTGTCAGCAAAATACCACTGAACAGGATTCTGATTTTATTCATTTTTTTTATATTGTGTATTATTATATATTGTCTTTATAGGATTACCCGCAGAAGAATAGCACGATGATCTGTGCGGTAAAGATCCTGAGGAACATCGCCAACGGATAGACCGTCGAGTAGCCGATGGCTGGCGCCTCCTTTGAGCAGATGCTGTTAGCGTAGGCCAGGGCAGGAGGGTCGGTATAGGTACCGGCCACCATACCTGCAATGGTGAAATAGTTGAACTTGTATCTCAGTCGGGCAATGGGCCCTATAATCAGGATGGGGATGATCGTGATGAGGAAGCCTGTCAGCACATAGAGCAGGCCATCGCCGTCGATCACGGTCTCGAAGAACCCAGCACCGGCCTTGATGCCTACGGAGGCGAGGAAGAGCACGAGGCCAATCTCACGGAGCATCATATTGGCTGAGGTCGTGGTATAGGTCACGAGTTTTATCTTATAGCCGTAGCGGCCGATGAGGATGGCGATGATGAGCGGTCCGCCTGCCAGACCGAGTTTCACGGGAACAGGCATGCCGGGAATGGCCAGAGGAATGGAACCGAAGATCAGTCCAAGGAAGATGCCTACGAAGATGGTGGCAATATTCGGCGCATTCAGACGACGGAGGCTGTTACCCATCTTGTTGGCCACACGGTCTACGGCATCCTCGGGTCCTACTACCATGATCTTGTCGCCAACCTGCAGGGGTAGGGCTGCTGATGCGAAGAGATCCATGCCGTGACGGGTGACACGGGTGACATTCACACCGTGAACACTTGAGAAGTGCATCGAGGCTAAGGTCTTACCATTCATCTTCGGGTTGGTGATGAGGATGCGCTTCGATACCAACGGCTGATCCTGCTGTTCAAAGTCGATGTCGAGTTTCGGACCGATGAAGGCCATGATGGCTTCCTGGTCGGATTCGGCACAGACAATCAGCATCTGGTCGCCCAGATGGAAGAGGGTGTCGCGGTTGGGGATGCAGAGTTCGCCGTCGTGCACGAGTCGCGACACTACGAAGTCGCGGTTCAGGAAGTCGTGTACCTGCAACAGGGTCTTGCCTTCCAGGTATTTGTTCGTCACCTCCAAGTGCATCTTATAGGGTTTCTTGTTGGCATTGGTCTCTTCCAGTGCCTTCAACTGATCCTCTTCCTTTTCCAGTCTGATGCCACATATATACCTTATTAATATTATAGCGCCGATGATGCCTAACACACCGAGGGGGTAAGCACAGGCATAGGCCGAGGCTATCTGGGGGGCATTGCTGGCGAAGACTGTCGACAAGGCTTCGTTGGCGGCACCAAGACCGGGGGTGTTGGTGACGGCGCCATAGAGCGTTCCCACCATCATCGGAAGACTGGTGGCGTTGTTCGTGTCGAAGAAGATATAGTAGCAGGCGAACATCACCAGGATATTCAACAGGATGGCGGATGCCGCCAGACCATTGAGTTTGATACCCTGTGTGCCGAAACTCTCGAAGAAACCGGGACCGACCTGCATACCGATCATGAAGACGAAGAGGATCAGTCCGAAGTCCTGTACGAACGTCAGGATGGAGGTGGGAGCCGTGAATCCGATATGTCCGGCGAGGATGCCGGCAAAGAGCACGAACGTCACACCGAGAGAGATGCCGAAGAACTTGATCTTTCCCAGATACACACCGATGGCTATCACGATGGCATAGAGCAGCGTGATGTGTGCCACTGAGTCAGTTGTCGTAAAAAGGTCTTTCAACCACTGAAAAGATTCCATAACAATACTAACTTCTCAAAATCGAGTACAAAGGTAGGCATTTTTTGCTCAATGCAAGCGTTTTTGTGCATTAAATTTCGCATAAATTCCGTTTTTTTATTTCTTTCACAATTCAATTGGCTGTTTTGCATAAAAAGTTTGTATCTTTGCACTCTGTTAAGTAAGTCAAGGCTTAAAACAACTTATATAATAATTTAACGTATTTATGGCAAACAAAGAAAAACTCTTTACCGAGTTCACAGCGCCTACCACTCAGGAGTGGCTGGACAAGATTGAAGTCGACCTCAAAGGGGCTGACTTCCAGAAACGCTTGGTATGGAGAACAAACGAAGGTTTTAATGTGCAGCCCTTCTATCGCCGTGAAGACCTGGCGAATCTGAAGACACCCGACGCTCTCCCCGGAGAGTTCCCGTTCGTGCGTGGTAACAAGAAGGACTCTAACGAGTGGTATGTCCGTCAGAACATCGCCGTGACTGACCCTGCTGAGGCCAACAAGAAGGCTCTCGACATCCTGATGAAGGGTGTGGACAGCATTGGCTTCAAACTGGGTCACGCCGAACTCAGTACCGAGTTTATCGAGACACTGTTGAAGGACATCCGTCTGGACTGTGTGGAGGTGAGTTACCGTGCCTGTATGCGGCACGCCCTGCAACTGGCTGACCTCCTCGTGGCCTACTTCGAGAAGATGGGCTACGACAAGGAGAAGATCGTGGGCGGCGTGGGCTTCGACCCCATCGAGCGTATGCTGATGAAGGGCAAGGACTCTACCGTGCTCCTGCCCGACATGCCGAAGTTGGTGGAGAAACTGAAGGACTATCCCAACCTGCGCTGCGTGATGGTACACAGCGACCTGCTGAACAACAGCGGTGCGTATATCGTTCAGGAACTGGGTTATGCCCTGGCCTGGGGTAATGAGTACCTGCAGCAACTCACCGATGCCGGTGTCGACGTGGATCTGGCTGCCCGCAAGATTAAGTTCTATATGGGTGTTTCCGAGAACTACTTCATGGAGATTGCCAAGTTCCGTGCCGCCCGTCTGCTGTGGGCTCAGATTGTGAAACAGTATGAACCCAAGTGCGACTGTGCCTGTAAGATGATCATCAATGCCTCGACATCGACGTACAACCAGACGGTGTTTGACTCCTATGTCAACCTGCTCCGTTCGCAGACCGAGGCCATGAGTGCCGCTCTCGGTGGTGTTCATTCGATGGTGGTCACACCGTTCGACGCACCCTATGAGAAGGCTACTGATTTCAGTGAGCGCATTGCCCGTAACCAGCAGTTGTTGATTAAGGAAGAGAGTCATTTCGACCGTATCGTCGACCCATCGGCTGGTTCCTACTATATCGAGCACCTGACAGATGCACTGGCTACTGAGGCCTGGAAACTGTTCCTCAAGGTAGAAGAGGAGGGCGGTTTCTTAGAGGCTGTCAAGAAAGGTTCTATCCAGGAGGATATCAACGCCACGAACGTGAAACGCCACAGCGATGCCGCCAAACGCAAGGAGTTCCTGTTGGGTACCAACCAGTTCCCGAACTTCACTGAGAAGAGCGACGGCAAGGAACCGTTGGCTGTCGACTGCACCGCCAAACATTCCGACGATGCCGATGTTCCTGCCTTGAAGATCAGTCGTATGGCTTCTGATTTCGAGACCCTGCGCCTGACCACTGAGAAGGCTGCAAAGGTACCCGTCGCCTTTATGCTGACTATCGGAAATCTCGCCATGCGCCAGGCCCGTGCACAGTTCTCGTGCAATTTCCTCGCCTGTGCCGGTTACAAGGTGATTGATAACCTCGGCTTCAAGACCGTTGAGGAAGGTGTCGATGCCGCCCTCGCTGCCGGTGCTGACATTGTGGTGATCTGCTCTTCAGACGATGAATATGCTGAGTACGCTATTCCAGCCTTCAAGTATCTGGATGGTCGTGCGATGTTTGTTGTGGCTGGTGCGCCTGCTTGCATGGAAGACCTGAAGGCTGCTGGCATTGAGAACTACATCCATGTGAAGTGCAACGTGCTCGAGACTTTGAAAGAATATAATCAGAAACTTGGTATCTAAAGAATAGGAGACTTGAAATATGCGTAAACAATTTAAAGATATTGATATCTATGCAGGCATCAAGGCTCAAGATGGTGCCAAGTGGGTTAAAGATAATGGTATTGAGGCCAACTGGAAGACCCCAGAGCATATCGAGGTGCGTCCAGTTTATACAAAGGAGGACCTCGAAGGTATGGAGCACCTCGACTTCACGGCTGGTATTCCGCCCTATCTGCGTGGTCCGTATTCTATGATGTACCCCTTCAAGCCTTGGACCATCCGCCAGTATGCCGGATTCTCCACCGCTGAGGAGTCGAACGCCTTCTATCGCCGTAACCTGGCTTCCGGACAGAAAGGTCTGTCAGTGGCTTTCGACCTGCCGACACACCGTGGCTATGACCCCGACAACGCCCGTGTGGTGGGTGATGTGGGTAAGGCTGGCGTGAGTATCTGCAACGAGGAGAACATGAAGGTGCTCTTCTCTGGTATCCCCTTGAACAAGATGTCTGTCTCGATGACGATGAACGGTGCTGTGCTGCCTATCCTGGCATTCTACATCGTAGCAGGTCTGGAGCAGGGCGCACAGTTAGAAGAAATGGCCGGAACCATCCAGAACGATATTCTGAAGGAGTTCATGGTGCGTAACACCTATATCTATCCCCCTGCCTTCTCAATGAAGATCATTGCTGATATCTTCGAGTACACCTCGCAGAAGATGCCGAAGTTCAATTCTATTTCTATCTCAGGTTATCACATGCAAGAGGCCGGTGCTACCGCCGACATCGAGTTGGCTTACACGCTCGCCGATGGTATGGACTATCTGCGCACGGGTGTGAATGCCGGTATCGATGTGGATGCTTTCGCTCCTCGTCTGTCATTCTTCTGGGCTATCGGTATGAACCACTTTATGGAGATTGCTAAGATGCGTGCTGGCCGACTGCTGTGGGCTAAGATTGTGAAGAGTTTTGGTGCCAAAAACCCGAAGTCACTGGCACTGCGTACCCACTCACAGACCTCTGGTTGGTCACTCACTGAGCAGGATCCCTTCAATAACGTAGGTCGTACTTGTATCGAGGCAATGGCTGCCGTGCTGGGGCATACCCAGAGTCTGCACACCAACGCCCTCGACGAGGCTATCGCCCTGCCGACGGACTTCTCGGCCCGTATCGCCCGTAATACCCAGATCTATATCCAGAACGAGACGAAGGTCTGCAAGCAGATCGACCCGTGGGCTGGCTCTTACTATGTGGAGACTCTGACCAACGAACTGGTACACAAGGCCTGGGAGCACATCCAGGAGATTGAGAAACTCGGCGGTATGGCCAAGGCCATCGAGACCGGTCTGCCTAAGATGCGTATCGAGGAGGCTGCTGCACGTACACAGGCTCGTATCGACTCAGGCACGCAGACCATTGTAGGTATTAACAAGTACCGTCTCGAACATGAGGATCCCATCGATATCCTGGAGGTGGACAACACCGCTGTGCGCAAGCAGCAGGAGGAGAGTCTGGCTCAGGTGCGCGCCACCCGTGATGAGGCTGCCTGTCAGGCAGCCCTCAAGGCGATCACTGAATGTGTGCGCGACTTCAACGAGGGGCGCAAGAGCGAGAACAATTTGCTTGACCTCGCCGTCAAGGCTGCCCAATTACGTTGTACCCTTGGTGAGATTTCAGATGCCTGCGAGGAGATCGTGGGCCGTTATAAAGCAGTAATCAGAACAATTTCAGGCGTGTATAGTTCAGAATCAAAGAACGACAGCGACTTCGAGGAGGCTAAGCGCCTGACCGACGAGTTCGCGCAGAAGGAGGGTCGTCGTCCGCGTATCTTCGTTGCCAAGATGGGTCAGGACGGTCATGACCGTGGTGCAAAGGTAGTGGCAACAGGTTATGCCGACTGTGGTTTCGACGTGGATATGGGACCGTTGTTCCAGACTCCGGAGGAGGCTGCCCGTCAGGCTGTGGAGAACGATGTGCACATCGTTGGCGCGTCGTCACTGGCCGCTGGTCATAAGACGCTGATTCCGCAGTTGATCGAGGAGTTGAAGAAGATGGGTCGTCCTGACATCATGGTCACCGCTGGTGGTGTGATTCCCGCCCAGGACTACGACTTCCTCTATAAGGCTGGTGTGGCCTGTATCTTCGGTCCCGGTACGCCGATACCGTATTCAGCCATCCAGATGATGAAGATTCTTTTGGATAAAGAATAAAAATTAAATCCCAGCCAATCGGCTGGGATTTAATTTTTGATTAACCCTTAATGGCTGCAACGCCTGGGAGTACCTTACCCTCGATGGCCTCGAGCAGAGCACCACCACCGGTAGAGATGTAAGACACCTGATCAGCGAGACCGAACTTATTCACGCAAGCCACAGAGTCGCCACCACCGATCAAAGAGAAAGCACCCTCAGCAGTTGCCTTGGCGATAGCCTCGCCGATGGCACGTGAACCAGCCGTGAACTTGTCGCACTCGAATACACCGGCAGGACCGTTCCACAGAATGGTCTTGGCACCTGCGATAGCCTTGCGGAAGTCATCCTGAGAAGCAGGACCAGCATCCACGCCCTCAAAACCTGCGGGAACCTTGTTGGCGGGACAGTTGATGATCTCAGCCCCCTCCTTCACAGTCATCGTACCGAAGTCGAGACCGTTGGTAGCGGTGCAGTCAGAACCCAGCACAAGTTCCACACCGTTCTTCTTTGCCAGTTCCTCAACGCCCAGAGCCACATCGAGTTTGTCGAGTTCTACGATCGAGTCGCCGATCTCGCCGCCGTGAGCCTTAGCGAAGGTGTAAGTCATACCGCCGCAGAGGATGAGTTTGTCTACCTTGCCGAGCAGGTTCTCGATGATACCGATCTTCGAAGAAACCTTCGAGCCACCCATGATGGCGACGAACGGGCGCTTGATGTTGCTGAGCACATTGTCAACTGCCTGTACTTCCTTCTCCATCAACAATCCCAGCATCTTGTTGTCGGCATCGAAATAGTCGGCGATGACAGCGGTAGAGGCATGTTTGCGGTGAGCGGTGCCGAAGGCATCCATCACGTAACAGTCAGCGTAAGAAGCGAGTGTCTTGGCAAACTCCTTCTGGCTGGCCTTCATGGCCTTCTTAGCCTCGTCGTAGGCGGGGTCGGTCTTCTCGATGCCCACGGGCTTGCCTTCCTCCTCGGGATAGTAGCGCAGGTTCTCCAAGAGCAGAGCCTCGCCCATCTTCAGGGCCTTGGCAGCGTCCTGAGCCTTGGCGCAGTCGGGAGCGAATGCCACGGGTACACCGAGGGCCTTCTCCACAGCCTCGCGGATCTGTCCGAGAGACAGTTTGGGGTTCACCTTACCTTTGGGCTTACCCATGTGCGACATGATGATGGTGGCACCACCATCGGCCAGAATCTTCTTCAGGGTAGGCAGGGCACCGCGGATACGGGTGTCGTCAGTGATCTTACCATTCTCATCGAGGGGCACGTTGAAGTCAACGCGCACGATTGCCTTCTTACCGGCAAAATTAAATTCGTTGATTGTCATAATGCTATTAATTGTTATATTATTAATAATGTGAATAATTCCCTTCGAAAAGCGACTGCAAAGTTACGAAATATTTGTGAAACACAAAGACACAAAGACACAAAGATTTTCAATTTTCAGTTTTTTAATAATTATCTCCCCGTTTTTTGCTCGCTTATTCGTACCTTTGAACTCCGTTCGAAGATACTCACGCTCGAAAAAACTCAAAACTATTTGTTTTTTTCCTCGCTTATTCGTACCTTTGAACTCCGTTCGAAGATACTCACGCTCGAAAAAACTCAAAACTATTTGTTTTTTTCCTCGCTTATTCGTACCTTTGCAGCCGATTTACAATTATCTGAAACCAATGAGAAGGATTTTTACCTTAATTTTGGCGTTGGCGGTCGTCACGGCTGGCCACGCTGTCAAGAGATCGACAGTCACGATGACTGTAAAAAACAATCGTCTTCAAACTATTACAGGCTTCGGTGCTGCCTGTTGCGACGGTGCCATGTGTCCCTTCGGCACTGACACTAATCCTGTGAAACTACTCTACGGCGATGAGTCGAAGATAGGTCTGAACATCATGCGTATGGAAATCTCGCCCAACTTTGAGGGCGATGTAAAAGTGCCCGAGTGGAACTACTGGGATTCTCCCTACGACTGGAATGGCTCGCTGCCGTCGGCCAAGATTGTGAAGAAGCGTGGCGGCATCGTCTTTGGCACACCCTGGTCGCCCCCAGGAGAGTATAAGACCAACGGCACCGCACAGGGCGGTAACGCCGACGATCAGGGCAATAAAAAAGGCAAACTGCGCGAGGACTGCTACGACAAGTTCTTCCCCTGGCTCAACACCTTCTTGAAGTGGATGAAGCAAAAGGGTGTTGTCGTCGATGCCGTCTCCATCCAGAACGAGCCCGACTGGTGGGTCAGTTATTCTGGTTGTCTCTATGACCCGCAGGATCTGGTGAAACTCGTCAAGAACCACGCCCACCAACTTGACCGCGAGACATACAACGGTGTGCGCCTCATCAGCGGTGAGAGCCTCGGTTTTACCCAGAACTATACCGACCCGCTCATGAAGGATGAAACCTGTCGCGAGCAGATTGACATCGTCGCCGGTCACCTCTACGGCCATGCACCCCTCGATTACATGAAGAAGTCGGCCGTCCTCGCCACGAAATACGGCAAGGAGGTCTGGATGACGGAGCACTCTGTGTCTGACAATATCGGCGACCGCCTGCCCAACTGGAACGAACAACTCGACTTCGCCGATGAACTCAACGAATGCATCCAGGCCGGCGGCACCGGCTATATCTACTGGTATATGCGCGCCCACTGGGCCTTCGTCAGCACCGGAGAATCGAAGTACGGCACTCCGAACAAGACCAAGAACAGGTTGTTGCCCCGTGCCTACGTGATGTCGCACTTCTCGAAGCACGTCACCGGCTCCACCCTGCTGCAATCCACGAGCAGTGTCGCTCTCAAAACGAATGCCAACGTCGAGACCTCGGCCTTCATCAAGGGCGACTCGCTCATCGTCATCGCCATCAGCAGGTATACCAGCGACAAGAATTTCGTTATCAATCTGAAAGACACACCTTTCAAGATTGCCAGCGGCGAAGTGCTGTTATCCTGGGGCAATGAGACCGATGAACTCTGCCAGAAGATGGATCTTGTCATCGGCGAATCGCTCGACGAAGACGATGCGCTTGTCATCGACGAGGAAGAAGGGAAGATTTCCGTCGTCCTGCCGTCCAAGAGCGTCTGCACCTATATCTTCAAACTGGATAACGGCACAACCGCCATCAAGGAGCAGAAACGGCAGGATGTGGACGGTCCCAAGACCTACTACGACTTGCAGGGACGACGACTCGACAAGCCTCGCGGCCTCTGCATCGAGCGCCATGCCGACGGCACCAGCAGGAAATTATTCTTTGAAGATTGATAGACGGAAAAGCCATCCCAGACAGGGTGGCTTTTTAGTTAGCCGAAGAGTTCGCGGAGGGCTTCCTCGACCTTGCGCACGGGATGGAGCGCGATGTGGTATTTCTTGCGGTCGAAGCCTTGCAGGTTGTACTTCGGGATGATCATGTCCGTGAAACCCAGTTTCTCCGCCTCGGCGATGCGCTGTTCGATGCGGTTGACGGGGCGCACCTCGCCGCTCAGGCCCACCTCGCCCGCCATGCACCAACCGCTCTCAATGGGCGTATCGACATTGCTCGACAGCACGGCGGCGATGATGCTCAGGTCCATTGCGAGGTCGGTCACCCGCAGACCGCCGGCGATATTGATAAACACATCCTTCTGCATCAGTTTGAAGCCCACACGCTTTTCGAGCACGGCGAGGAGCATATTCAGGCGGCGCTGGTCGAAGCCGGTGGCAGAGCGCTGGGGCGTGCCGTAGGCGGCGGAAGAAACCAGCGCCTGCGTCTCGACGAGGAAGGGCCGTACGCCCTCGATGGCACTACTGATGGCGATGCCGGAGAGTCCGTCGTGGTCCTGCGTCAGCAGCAGTTCCGAGGGGTTCGACACCTGCCGGAGTCCGTTCTGCTGCATCTCGTAGATGCCGAGTTCAGCGGTGGAGCCAAAGCGGTTCTTCATCGAGCGCAGGATACGGTACATATAATGCTGGTCGCCCTCGAACTGGATGACGGTGTCGACGATGTGCTCCAAGATCTTCGGACCGGCCAGTGTGCCTTCCTTCGTGATATGGCCGATGAGGATGACGGGCACGCTGCTCGACTTAGCGAAACGGAGTAGGGCAGAGGCGCACTCACGCACCTGGGCGATGCTGCCGGCACTGCTCTCCACATCCTCCGTCATAATGGTCTGGATGGAGTCGATGACCACGAGTTCGGGCTGTTCTTCCTTGATATGGTCGAAGATGGCTTCGAGGGAGTTCTCGCAGAGGATGAGGAAGTTCTCATTTTCGCCCCCTAAGCGTTCGGCACGCATCTTGAGTTGGTGGGCGCTCTCCTCACCGCTCACGTAGAGAATCTTCTTCTCTGGCAGACGGAGCATCGTTTGGAGTGAGAGCGTGGACTTGCCGATGCCCGGCTCGCCACCGAGGAGCACGATAGAGCCCGGCACGAGACCGCCACCGAGAACCCGGTTCAGTTCGGCGTCGTGCATATCGATGCGCGGGTCGTCCTTCGAACTGATCTCGCGGAGGCGCAGTGCCTTGTTGCTTCTGGTGCCGACGGTCTGTCCGCTGCGCACCGAGGCAGCGGCAGAGCGTGCCGCCTGCGAGCCGGTATCGCCGGCCACACGGATTTCCTTAAACGTGTTCCACTGCCCGCAGGCGGGGCATTTCCCGATCCACTTCGGCGACTCCTGGCCGCAGTTGGAGCATACGTATGCGATCTTGTCTTTTGCCATATTAACTGCAAAGATAATATATTATGGAACACAAAGACACAAAGACGCGAAGATTTTTTGCTTTT
The DNA here is from genome assembly GCA_902784565.1 of uncultured Prevotellaceae bacterium. GTDB lineage: Bacteria > Bacteroidota > Bacteroidia > Bacteroidales > Bacteroidaceae > Prevotella. The sequence continues at coordinate 26,317 of CACZVE010000002.1, read as the reverse complement.
TAACTATTCTTTGTGTCTTTGTGTCTTTGTGTTCATTAAAAAATGTGTAACTTTGCAACCGATTATGAGGAAATTATTCTGGATAATAGCAACGATATGCCTGTTGGCAGGCTGCGGACAGAGTTACGAGGAGACGAAGCGCATCGTTCACGAACAGCGCGTGAAGCAGCAGCGCGAGGACTCGGCGGCTTTGAAGGTGGCCGTGCTGCCAACGCTCGACTGCCTGCCCATCTATCTGGCGGAGGATCATCAGTTGTTTGACACCGTCGTGGATATCCGCTTGAAGCACTTCACGGCGCAGATGGATGTTGATACCGCGCTGATGAACAATCGCGTGGAACTCGGTGTGACCGACCTTGTGCGTGCTGAGCGGATGATGCAGCAGGGCGCTAAGATAGAATACCTGACGGCGACAAATGCCTACTGGCAACTCGTATCCAACCGTGTGGCGCGCATCACCGACCCGAAACATCTCGATGATAAGATGCTTGCGATGACGCGCTACTCCGTGACCGACCTGCTCGGCGAACTCGCTGTCGACAGCGCGAAGTTGAAGCCGGAACGCGTGTTCCGTATCCAGATCAACGATGTGAACGTGCGCCTGAAGATGTTGGAGAACAACGAGATGGATGCGTTGCTGTTGACGGAGCCACAGGCCGCCCAGGCTCGTTTCCTGAAGCATAAGGTGCTGCTCGATACCCGCAAACTGGATATGCAGATGGGTGCCATCGCGATGCAGTCAGCCGTCCTTCAAGACAAATGGCGGAAGGTGCAGTTGAAGGTCTTTATTAAGGGCTATAATGCGGCGTGCGACTCAATCAACAAGTATGGCATCAGTCACTACCGCGACCTTGTGATGAAATACTGCAAGGTGAAACGAGAGGCGGTTGACACCATCCCGCAGAGCCTGAAGTTCAGTCATATTGCCAAACCGCGTACCCAGGATATCGAGCGGGCGCAGAAATGGCTCTCCAAAAAATAACCTGCCATGGAATACACGGACAACTTGAAAGACGTCTACGGCTATCTGCTGAACCGAAATCTCTCCGGCGCCCTCGATGCGATGGAGATATACCTCTCCGTCCATCCCCTCGATACCAACAGGGACAGACTCTACGCCATCCGCTCGGACTTCCAACTCATGACCGACTACTGGAAGCGCGGCTACAAAGACCAGCAGGCGACATCGTTGTATGAAAACCTGCTCCGTCGGATGTATGCCCTCTATGTCCAGGTGAAGATAGGGTGCGGGGGGCTCATCAGCATCCCCCGACAGCCGTCGGACGACCTGAAAGTGCAGTTGGAGAGTTTCGTGTCTGATGTGGCGATGCTGGAACTGGAACCGCCGCATACACGGAAGGAGAAAGAGAAGAGTGTCTATTTGAAGCACCACAGTCTTTTGAAAGACTGGTTCGACTATCTGCTGTTTTCGCCCCTGTGGACTGCAGAGCAGGCAGAGAGGATGGAGCAGTTGCTTTTGGCACCAACCATCGACATCCGCGACCAGCAATTGCTGATCAGCGGTATCACCTTGGGTGTCGTGAACTGCTTCGACGCGTCGAAACTGAAAGTGCTGGTGAATGTCTATAAGCAGGCCATCGATGAGGGTGTGCGTCAGCGGGCCCTCGTAGGATGGGTGCTGGCACTTGGCGATCTGATCCTGCCTGTGCTCTATCAGGAGGAGTTGCAAGAAATTGAAAAACTGTTGGAAGACGAGGCGGTCTGTCAGGAACTGGTGGAACTGGAACAGCAGATATACTTCTGTATGAATGCCGAGAAGGACAACCAGACCCTCCAACAGGAAATCATCCCCGAACTGCTGAACAACAGCAATTTCCGTGTGACACGCAACGGCATCGAGGAGATGGAGGACGACCCGATGGAGGACATCCTGCATCCCGACGCCGAGGAGCGGCGCATGGAGAAGGTCGAGGAGAGTTACCGTCGGATGCAGGACATGCAGAAGCAGGGCTCCGACATCTACTTCGGCGGTTTCTCACAGATGAAGCGCTTCCCCTTCTTCCGCGATGCCATCAACTGGTTCGTGCCTTTCTATATGGAGCATCCGGGGGTGGCAGAGGTGACCGACAAGTTCGCCTCCAACCGTTTCTTGAAACTGATGATGAACTCAGGCCCCTTCTGTAACAGCGACAAATACTCTTTTCTGTTGGCCTTCTCGCAGGTGATGGAACGGATGCCCAAGAACGTGATTGAGATATTGGAAAGGGGCGAGGCCACCATCGAGGATGTGATGTCGAGGGAGACGATGACACCGGCATTCATCCGAAGATCGTATTTGCAGGACCTGTACCGCTTCTACCGTCTGTACAGTTACAGAAGCCAGTTCCGTAATCCCTTTACGATACAATTCAGCCTTTTCTTCGGCAATACCATTCTCTCGCATACCCGTCTTGCGCCCTACTTCGGCGAGATTGTGTCGTCGCTGATGAAGTTGAAGCGCATCGATGAGGCGAGGGCCGTGCTGAACAATACCGATGAATCGCAATGGGACTTGCGCTTCTATCTGATCTGCGGCTATATTTCGCAGAACCATGGTGGCATGTTTGTCTGCGGCGAAGTCGGTGACTGCTTCTTGAAGGCGCTCGAACTGGATGCCAAGAATGAACGTGCGCTTTATGGCATCGCCAAGCAGCGGTTCTTAGAGGAAGACTATCAGGGGGCTCTTGGGTATTACGAGCAACTGCGTGCCTTACAGCCTGAGAAGCACAGTTATCTCCTGAACCATGCCGTATGCCTCACGAAATTGCTGCGATATCAGGATGCGTTGAAGGAACTGTATCAGTTGAACTTTGAGCGTCCCGACGACAACCGGGTAAACAAAGTGCTGGCGTGGACCCTCACCTGTGACGGGAAATATGAGCAGGCCATCAAGATCTACCAGCAGTTGGTAGGTGACGATGCCCAGATGGAAGACTTGCTGAACTATGGCTATTGTCTCTGGTTCAGTGGCAATATGTCTGATGCGGCAGACTGTTTCAGTCGTTATTTGAAAGAAACAGGTGAGAAGAAGAATACTATCATTGAGACAGAGCGCGCACTGATTGAGGAAAAAGGCATCACTGAGGCTGAACAGCAAATGATGCTTTATATGCTCTGATTCTTTCTTTGGTTTTCTCGCAGAGCCAAGTTCCTAACAAGGGGATACCCACACCGGCAACGGTGTAGAGTATCCAGAAATAGTCCTGTTGGGAATAGTCGTGTATCACCATGTGACAGCCTATCTGTCGGCTGTCCAGTCCGTAGTACCATATTTTTATCAGGCTTACCACCTTATAGGAGATGATGTGGAAAATAAAGATGTTGAGTGTGTGATCGCCGGTATAGACAAGGAATCGCTTAAACCAGCCTTTGCCGGCATCGATCCACCGACTGATATTATAGGTCATCAGGAAGCCGAGGATGGCAGGGACGGGGAGTGAGAGGAACTGTTGGAAGGTGGAGCGCCAGTTCATGTTCGCCGTCAAATACTTCGAAAAGAGCCAGACGATGACACCGAAGAGTAGGGTGGCCGGAATGGCCAAGTATTGATGCGACATGATTTTGCGGTAATCATCGACAAACTGACGGAAGATAAAACCAACACCGAAGAAGAAACAGCCCATCATGTCGCGATAGCCGCCTTGTACGAGGTTGATGACCTTCAGTCCCTCCCAGGTTTTCCAGCCGCAGAGCAACAGCATGATCAGGCAGATGAGGTAGGGTGTTGCGTTTTTTGCCCGTTCGGGCATAAAACGCAACACCACCTTATATATAATAAGGTATAGGATGCTGGCAACGAAGAGTCCTCTAAAAAACCAGAAGGCTCCGCAGAGAAAAGCATCGTAACCACCCATCGCCGTGACGATGTTCCAAAGATTCTGTTGGATCTGGTGGGCCGTCCATGGATGGAGCACGCCACCCTTTTCATTGCCATAGACTTCATTGAGGATGCCGATGTCGAACATCCAGTTGTGGATGATCAGGAAGAAGACCGCCCATTTGACGAAAGGCACATAGAGACCTTTGATGCGTTTCTTGACGAAGGTGGCTTCGTCATGAAGATACTTCGTGGAAAAGAAGAAGCCTGCCGTGATGAAGAAAAGAGGCATGTGGAATTCGAAGATAAACTTACACAGCCAGCCCGGTGCCTCGGCATGGGCTATCACCATCAGGATGATGGCTATGCCCTTCGCAATAGAAATAACGGTATCCCTTTTCACTTTTCACTATTGACTTTTCACTTCCTACAACCAGGGGGTGAGCAGGCTGCCGAACCATCCGCGGAACTTCTGCCAGCCCGTGCGGAAACGGTCCCATTCCTCTTCGGTGAGGAGCACGCTCTTCAGTTTGTCACGGTCGAACATATCATCGAGTTCCTTGGTAGTCTCACGATTCACGATCAAAGCGTTCTCTTCGTAGTCGAAACGTAAACTGCGTGCATCGAGGTTTGTACTCCCTACGGTACAGAAACGTCCGTCGACCATCATAATCTTCGAGTGATGGAAGCCTGGCTGATACAACCACACGTTGGCACCCAGTTTCATCATCTGGTGGGCATTACGGAACACGACATCGGGGGTGAGGGGGATATCACTCTTGGCGGATACCATGATCTCAACCTTGATACCTCGTTTGATGGCCCGTTTCAAGGCTTTCTTGATGCATGGGATGAGGGTGAAATAGGGATTGATGAGTTTGATGGAGTCTTGAGCATCGTCGATGGCGTGGACATACAGACGACGCATAATCTCATTTGTGGTACGTGGTTCCCGATTGACGATACCTACCATCTTATTGCCGGACGGCTCCGGACTGTAGTACTTGGAATCAGTCACCTCTTCCTTAGTCGCTTTCTTCCAGATACGGGCGAAAATCTCCTGTAGGTCGTTCACAGCAGAACCCTCTATGCGACAGTGCATATCACGCCATTCACCTACCTGTTCCGTGCCAACGATATAGTAGTCGGCCACGTTCATGCCACCGGTATAGGCTGTCTTACCGTCGATGACCACTATCTTACGATGGTCGCGTGGCCAGATATGGTTCACCCACGGGAAACGGATGGGGTCGAACTCCACGATGTTGATACTGTCGTCACGGAGTTTTTTGAGATGGTTCTTCTTTAAAGGCTGGTTGTTAGAGTCGTTGCCGAAGCCGTCGAACATCGCCCGCACCTCTACGCCTTCCTGACGTTTCTCCTTCAGAAGGTCGAAGAGCAGAGAGGCGATGGAGTCGTTGCGGAAGTTGAAATACTCCAGGTGGATGCTGCTCTTAGCCTGACGGATCGTCTCGAACATATCCGCAAACTTCGCCTTTCCCGACATGAGCAACTTCACATTGTTGTCGTTGGTGAAGCGTACGCCGTATGCTTTCATCTGACTGACAATTAGCGAATCACTGGTCTGGGCATTGACATGGTCTACAGAGAGGAAAGTGGAAAGAGGAAAGAGTAAGGAGATTACCAATATCCTCAAATTCGGTAGTATGAGTATTCTCTTTCCTCTTTCCACTTCCCTCTTTCCTCTAAAACGATTTATTATTTCCTGTGCTTCAGTCTGTACTCAAGCGGTGTCATACCGAACTTCTCACGGAAGATGTTGATGAAGTTTTCGGCTGTCAGGAAACCGACATTGGTAGACAACTCACTCATGTTGATATTGGTACGCTTCAGCAGGATACAAGCGTGTTTCAGACGGAGGTCACGGACCAGTTCTGCCGGTGTCTTGCCTGTCAGGTTACGTACACGGTGGAAGAACGGTACGCGTCCCATGCCCATGGCGGTAGACATCTCCTCGAGACTGATCTGACCGCGACTCATGTTCTGCATCACGTACTGCTCGATGTTCTTCAGGAGTTGCTGATCCATCATGTCGAGCATAGAGAAGTCGGACATGTCTTGTTCGATTTCCTCCTCCTTGAGCAGTTCCATTTGCTGGGCCAGTTCTGTTCCCGGCTGCATCGTCGGTGTCTTCTTGATACTTGTCTCCACCTTGTGGATGGGATCGTTCTCGTCCACGGTGTCGTTGTTGGCAATGTATACACCGATGTCTTCGTAACTCTCCGTAGCCGTCGTCATACTGGCGTTGCGATCCTCCAACATACGGGTCTCCGCACCTTCAATGAGGTTACTGTTCATCTCGATGGGACCGAGACCGAGAATCTTGTTGAACCGCATGACGGCATCCTGCAGGTTGAACGGCTTGGCCAGATAGTCATCGGACGAGAGGGTGATGTTCTGTCTGCGCATATCCTGTGGCGTGAGTACACCGTCGGTCATGAGCACGAACTTCGTCTTTTGGGTAATGGCATTGGTCTTGATCTGGTTACAGAGTTCACTACCTGTCATACTTGGCATATCCTGCTTACAGATAATAAGGTCCGGTCGCATCTCGAGGATATCGTCGGCTGCCTTCTCGATGTCATTGTAGGCATGGAAGTCGTAGACGTATTTCAGTCTGGCTGTGACAAACTGTAGGAAGTCGAAATTGTCGTCGATCATCACGACAGAGAACTTCATCGTCGGTGCGTCGAGGGCTGCCCTCGATCTGGTGATGTCTGTCGTCAGTGTCTCACTGGCAATCTCAGGCAGTTCTATCTCACCGCGTCCGTTCAGTTCCAGACGGTCATGTACCACATTCTTGGCCTTCTCTTCCGGATTCTCCAGATTGGTCTGCATATCACTGACACGGGTGATGATCTGCAGCATCTGAGAGTGCAGGGCATTCAGTTGCTCGCGTTCTTCCAGTGTCTTTTCCTTCTCTGACAGGTTACCGATGATGGAGGTCATACGGGCCATCGGCTGGCGGAGGTCCTCACTGGCCGCCTTGATCTCTTCACGCTGACGTACCAGTTGGTTGATGACGGCATGCTTGCGCGACCTGATGGCCTTGATCTGTTCCACGCCGATGCGCCAGAAGTAGATGATGACGGCGGCAACCAATATGTAGGCGAGAATCATCCACCAGGAAAGGAGCCAGTGACTCTCGACGTGGATGTCAAGGGTGCGTTCCTGATTACTGACGGCACCCTCGGCACTGATGGCCTTGACATGTAAGGTGTAGTTGCCGCTGCTCAGGTTCTGGAAGGTGACACCGTGGGTCAGGGCATTACCGTTCTTCCAGTCGTCGTCGAGTCCTTCCATCCAGTACATGAACTGCAGGCGCTCACTCTGGTTGTAGTTGCCTGCACCGAACTTGATGGTAATGGTGTTCTGGTCATGTCCCAGTTCCAGTCGGCTGCACTCGTTTAGGGCCTGACCCAAAAGCACTCTACCACCATAGGTATGTCCAACCTGGATTTCCTCCTCTCCTAAGTAGAGTTGTGTGAGCATCACACGTGGCAGGGCATCGTTGTCGTCTTTGCTCTTCTGGACCACCCAGTTGATACCGAAGATACCGCCAAGGAGCACGTCACCGTTTTTCTGGGTGATGATGGCACCGGAGTTAAACTCATTGCTCTGCAGACCGTCGGTCGTGTCGTAGTTGTAGAGTCCGAAGTTATAGGTGCCGTCCTCGTGGTTGCGCTGGGTGACGACACGGCTCACGCCGCTACTGGTGGTCACCCAGATGTTGTGGCTCTTGTCTTCAGCGATACCGCAGACGTTATTGTTACAGAGTCCCTGCTTTTCCGTCAGGTATTGCAGGTTGTCAGTCTCCATATCCAGAATGTTCAGACCTTCACGTGTACCAATCCAGATCAGTCCTCTGGAGTCCTGCAGCACTTGCGTGATGTAGTTGTTGGTGAAAGGATGGACATTGTTGGAGTTACCGGTCAGGACTTTTTTCTCCGTACTTGAGAGGTTCAGGATGACCAGACCTTCGGCAGTACCGATAAAGAGGTCGTTGGTCTTACCGTCCTTATTATAGTAGAGACTAGTCACATTGTTGGTATTCAACTTACCGCTCTCCTTGGTGTACGATGAGAAGGAGTTCATTCTTGGGTTGTAGACCTGCAGACCGCCGTTGGTGGCAATCCACAGGTTACCGATCTTATCGACACAGAGAGCGTTGACATGGTCGTCAATCAGTGTTCTGGTACTGTCCTTTGCCAATGAGTAGATGGTAGAGGTGCCGCCCTTGATTCGCGTCAGTCCGTTGCGTACCGAACCCACCCACAGACTACCGTCGGGGGTGATAGCCATACACGACACCTTCAGGCTGGCCAACGGTCCGTGATAGTCGAGCACACCTCTGTTACTCGTTCCATACCATATCTTCCCGCTGTCTGCCTGTGCAATGGCAGTGATGTCTCCATTATGCGTTGTGCCGAAACGGTAGATGTAGTCGCCTGAGTAGGCGATACCTCTTTTCTCCGTTCCTACCCAGAGCAGGTCTGTATCGTCCACATAGATACTCTGGATGCCAATCCTGCCGCGTGAGATACGGCGGGCATTGATATTCACGGGATTGACACTGTCAACCTGTTGGGTTGTCACATCATAGCGCAACAGTCCCAACTGATCGGAGCCAATCCAGATACCGCCCTTGCGGTCGCAGGCAATGCCGTTGATATTACGGTCCACACCGATACCCGTCAAACCCAGTCGGTCTCCGAGAGACGTATCCCATGTATTGGCACTCTTGTTGTATTTGAAGAGGGTTCCCTGACCATAGAGCCAGATGTTGTCTTCCTGGTCTGCGGTGATCTTCAGCGACTTGGTCCTCCTGATCTTCTTCGTAGCGATTTCGTTGTTGGCCCAGATGGTGTGCTGCTGATTCATCACGTCACAGCAAACGATTCGTCCGTCGTCATAGACAATGACGGCTCCGTCGTTACACTCACCGATGGAACAGATGTTTCCTTGTGGCACACCTTTGATATCGTCGGAGTTCGGGAACTCATAGGATGTCTGCTGTTGCATGTTGAAGCAGACGACGCCCTTGTTGGGAATGGCTCCCCAGAGGTTCTTGTGGCGGTCGACATAGACGACGCTCGGAATGGATTCGATACCCATTCTGGCGAAGTACTGCTTCATATCGCGCTCGAAACTTTCCGTCTGCGGGTGGTAGACACAGTAGCCTGAGGCTGTCTGCACGAGCAGGTTACCGTCGAGTGTCTCCTGGATGGTGTTGATGTAACTGTTCGGCAGCGAGTTACCGTCCTGAGAGTCACTCTGGAAGTTCTTGAACACATAGCCGTCATACCGGTACAGTCCGGCAGGCGTGCCAAACCACATGTATCCGCGTGAGTCTTTCAGGATACAGTTAATCTGACTACTGGTCAGGCCTTGTGTGGCATCCAGCGTCTTAAACAGATAGTCTGCTACCACTGCCATCGGCAGTGCCAACAACAAAACAATCAGCAGTTTCTTTATCTTCATGTCACTCTTCACTTTTCATTTAAATCATACAAGCGTAATGGTCGACCACGCCGAGCAGATGGTCCTTCCCGTCGGTCACCAGTACTGAATGTATCTTATATCTGTTCATAATCTGTTGAATTTCCGTAATCTTCGTATTTGGCCTGACGGTCTTCGGCGTGCGCGTCATGATGTCGCTCACAGTATGGTCGAAGAACTCTGCCTGCCATTTCTCGGTGGCGCGACGGATGTCTCCGTCGGTGATAAGACCGACAATCTGACCATCCACTTCTGCCACGCCCAGTCCCAGTTTTCCTTTGCTCACGAGGATGATGGCCTCGCCCAGACGCATGTCTGGCGGCAGGACGGGCATGTCTTCCGTCCGCATCACGTCCTGAGCTGTTGTCAGCAACCGTTTACCGAGTTCTCCGCCAGGATGGTACTGGGCGAAGTCGCGCGGTTGGAAGTTACGCTTCTCTATCAAAGCCACTGCCAGGGCGTCGCCCATCGCCAGTTGTGCCATTGTCGAACTGGTTGGGGCGAGGTTCAGCGGACAGGCCTCTTTCTCCACACTCACGTTCAGGTGACAGGTGGAGTATTTCGCCAACAGCGACTGCGGATTACCGCTCATGCCGATGATGGGAATCTGCATGTGGAGCACCATCGGGATGAAGCGCAACAGTTCGTCCGTCTGTCCGGAGTTACTGATGGCCAGTACCACGTCTCCTTGTGCCATCACTCCGAGGTCGCCGTGGAAGACATCCAGTGGGTTGATGAAGAATGACGGTGTACCTGTCGAGGAGAGGGTAGCGGCGATCTTCGCACCGATATGTCCGCTCTTGCCGACACCCGTCACGATGACTTTCCCCTTGCAGTTATAGATCAGTTCGACGGCTTCGTCGAAACTGTCACCAATCTGGGGGATCAGTCCCATCACGGCTTCTGCCTCATCCTTGATGCATTGTATGGCGTATTCTCTTGTTGTCATTTGATGATTTCTTTTATAAGTGGCTCGAGTTTGTCGAGTTCCAACATATTGGCGGCATCGCTCAGGCCTTTGTCGGGGTCGGGGTGTACCTCGAAGAACCACCCTGTGGCACCGAAGGCCTTGGCGGCCAGTGCCATCTGTGGCACAAACCGTCGGTCGCCGCCCGTCTTCCCGTCACTGCCGCCTGGACGCTGTACGCTGTGGGTACAGTCCATGATGACCGTCGGCACAATCTCCAGCATGTCGGGGATGTTGCGGAAGTCCACCACCAGGTTGTTGTAGCCCATCATATTCCCCCGTTCCGTCAGCCATACTTCCTTTGCACCGGCCTCACGGACTTTCTCTACGGGATACTTCATGTCCTTGCCGCTCAGGAACTGGGCTTTCTTGATATTGACGATACATCCTGTCTGGGCAGCGGCCACGAGCAGGTCGGTCTGTCGACAAAGGAAGGCGGGTATCTGTAGCACGTCGCACACCTCGCCGGCGGGTTTGGCCTGCCAGGTCTCGTGGATGTCCGTCAGGATACGGAGTCCGTATTTTGATTTGATGTCAGACAACAACTGTAGTCCGCGTTCCAGTCCTGGACCACGGAAAGAGCGGATCGACGTGCGGTTGGCCTTGTCGAACGACGCTTTGAAGATGATGTTGGTCCCGTGTTTTTCGTTGATTTCCACCAACTTACGTGCCACGGTGTCGAGCAGTTCGGCTGACTCAATCACACAGGGACCGGCAATGATCGTTGCTTCTTTCATCATATTTGCTTTGCAAAAATAAGCATTTTCTCTTTAACTACCAAAGAATTTGGTAAATTTTTCACTTTGTCTCTTTGATATGGATGTCTCGCTGTGGGAACGGTATCTCGATGCCGTTGGCATTCAGCGTGTCGTAGATGCAGTTCAGGATGTCGCTCACCACATAGACCTTCTTCACGGCGTCCACCCAGACGATGAGTTGGAAATTGATGCTGGAGTCGGCCATCTCCGTCATCACCACCCTGATGCGCTTCTCGTTGTCTATCAGGTGGTGCTTCAGGTCGTGGACGGCATCCTCAATGAGGTCTTTCACCTGTCCGGCCTTCGAGCCGTAGGCCACGCTGAAGGGCACCAGCGCAAGGATGTACCCGTGGTTGCGGGTCAGGTTCTTGTAGTTCTTTGTGAAGAGTTGTGAGTTCTGGAAGGTGATGACCTCGCCGTAGAGCGACTCCACGATGGTCGAGGTGTAGTTGATGGATACCACCTTACCCATCGTGCCGTCCACTTGTATCCAGTCGCCGGCCTTGATACGGCCCGTCATCAGCGAGGCACCATAGTAGATGTTCTCGATGATGTCCTTCGAGGCAAAACCGATACCGGTGGAGAGTCCGCCCGAGATGGCCAACAGCCAGGCGACGCTGATATGCAGGTAGGCGAGTGTGCCTAACAGCCAGATACCCCAGATGATCAACTGTACGACGTTCTTGCCCATTACCACCCGGCTCTCTGCCGTCGACGGGTCTTTGATCTCGAAGTGCAGGCGCATCAGGGCGAGGATAGTCTTCGAGAGCCACTTGAAGAGGAACCAGAGACTGATCACCGTCGCAATCTTCACGATGCTCACCTGTAAGTTCTCCTGGTTAATGAACTTGTAGTTGAATACGTCCCAGCACATGTCGCTCAGGTTGAACACATCCGTGGCCCAGTAAATACTGAGCATCACCGACCAGACGATGAGCACCGGCATGGCCACCTGACGGATCAGCGAGTGGAGCCACGTCTTCGTGATGGGCTTCTCGGCAAAGCCGTGCTTCTCCTCATAGATTCTCAGATAGTCGGAGATACAGGTGATGGTCAGGATACACGTCAACTGCATGATCCACCAGATGAGCAACTGCACGGAGAGTAGGGTATAGCCCGCCCAGGAGCAGCACACCGAGGCGATGAACACCGTCAGCGAGACGTACGTATAGAACATATCCGAGCGGGGAATGTTCTGGTTGTGCTTCCGCACGCCCCACCACTGCCAGATCATACAGGCAAGTAGAATTGGTGGAAAAGCCAAACTTACCAATTCGCTGGGTATCAGAATAATACGGAACGTGATAACCACGAAGCCAATCACCAACAACGGCGCGTAAATATGGAAGGCACTCCGTATCTGTTCGCTGTTCACGCGCAGCAATAGGGAGATTAGGATCACAGCCAACAGCCACAGGTATTCCACGAAGAGTCCGCTCGCCATGATGAAGAAGTTCTGTTCACTGTAATGGCGGATGATACCCATGAGCAGGGCCAGTGTGATGGCGGTGGTTACCCACATGATCGACGAGCGTTTCTTCAGGAACTCCTCCGTATGGAACCGTTTCGGCATGAAACCGTACACCAGTCGGTTCAGGCCGATGGCGATGAGGGCGTAGAAAGCGATGGCCACGAAGAGTCCGAAAATCCAGTAGACGTTCCAGTCGGAACGTTGGCTTTCCTTGTCGGTGGTATATTTCTTGCTCATCACCTCGTGCATCGTCTGCCATTTCTCCTTCAGGTGCCGGATGATGTCGACGTAGGTGTCGCCACCGTTCACGAAGATGCTCGTCTGGATGTCGTAGTAGCGCTTCTGCGCGTAGTCATTCATGTTCTTCAACCGCTGCTCGGTGCTGTCGTAGTAGCGGATATAGTCCTCCATCTGCTGACTGTCTTCCTCGAGGGTGCGCATGATACTGGTGGCCAGTGTCAGACACACGTTACGGTTGGTCTTCGCCTCCTCGCTCAACATGTTTGTCGACATGAGTTTCAGACTGTTCACCAGACTGTCGTAGCGGGCTATCTCCACTTCGGTCTTCTTCAGGTAGTCGCGGAAGGGCATCTGCTGGTGCTGGAACCGCTGGTACTGTTCAGTGGCCTGATGACAGGCGTAGGTCAGGTCGAACAGGTATTCCTGTTTCTGTGAATAGAGCATCAGGGCGTTCTGGTTCGACTGCTTCATGGTCTGCGTCAGGTTACGGAACACCTCCTGCGTCTGTTCCTCGCGCTCCTCGCGCTGCGAGGTCATCTCGTGGTAGTGCTTGGTCAGTTCCGACCGCAGGATGGTCAGCGTCTCCTCCAGGTTCTTTTCCTTGAGCACGGCGCCGGCCTCTATCGTGATGCCCATCAGGAGGGCGATGATGATAATGTATCTTCTCATTCTTACCTTTTTACCTTTTCTCGGCGTGCAAAATTACAACTATTTTCGTAAATATACGAAAGATTCTGCCGAAAACATGCTGATTTAGCGTTTTTTTGTTTACTTTTGTATCCGAAAAACAAAAAACGTCGGAAAAATGATACTCGATGATGAAACATTCTAAGGAAAACGATGACGCGTGACGGCAGTGACGGTACTTTTATAAAAGTCTTCGTGTACCGTGTAGGCATATACGCAGTACGCAAGAGATTATATAATTTCCCCGTCACTGCCGTCACCCGTCATAAAAAGGCTGGTATTCTCCAGGTTATTGGAATCATCACCACCACCGTGGTGGGGACGTTCGCTGTCCAGGCATGTGTGTTCTAAAAACGTGGAAAGGCATTTATGCATGAGATTGACATGATTGTGATTGCTGGCAAACCGTCCCTGAGTCGGGAAAACCTGCCCCGAATTCGGGACGTGCCATCCCCAGGTCGGAATTTTATGCCCCAGAACGGAGGCACAATTTCCCGGGGTCGGAATTTCTTCACCCCAATCAGGGTCACGTTTTCCCGAGGTCGGGATTTCTTCCCCCCAATCCAAGGCATGTTTCCCCGGAGTCGGAATATCTTCCCCTCAAACGGAGGCATCATTTCCTGAGGTCGGAATATTCTCCCCCGAATCCAAGGCACGTTTCCCCGAGGTCGGAATATCTTCCCTCCATACCGGGGCGCGTTTTCCCGGGGTCGGAATATTGTCAGCCCATTTTTTGTATGATTAATTCGAAACGTCGGTCATTCCGTCGAGGCTCATGGCGAGACCCTCGTAGGTGGGCTCGGCCGAGAAGGCAGTAATCTCCATCACCTTACCGTCGGTAACAACCTGACCGTTGTTCTTGCCCAGTCCATATTTATAATACAGCAGACTGTTCTCCTTATCCATCCACACGATGACCTTCGTATAGACTTCGTTCGTCATGACCTTCTGCGTCTTTTCCTGGGTGATGACATAGGCGGGACGCCCGAAGATGGTAGTGTCCTTCACCGTACAGTCCTTGTCGTCGATTTTCGGCATCTTTCCGAACACATTGTCACCCATCTGGCTTTTGAGATAACTCTTGATGCCCTCGTTGACAGTAGAGAAACCCGTCTTCTCCTTGACTTTACCGAAGCGGCCCTTGTCAGGATTCACGAGATAGTCTGTACGTGTACTGTCTGTAAAAATGAACATGTTCTGTGCCGGATTTCCCTCTGCCTGGCCGACGAGCACGTTACCCTTGCGGGCGTAGGTACGGGTGATGCTCTTGCCCATGATATACTCTTTGTAGGTGAGCATGAAGTCATGTTCCCACCATTTCTTTGCCTCAGCCTTCTGTTCGGGCTTAGTCGACTCGGCAACCTGTTCTGTGCTGGCGGATTCCTCCGTCTGCTCGCCCTCGGCCTCGGCAACCTCGCTACTCTTGTTTCCGCCTCCGCAGGCCATGAATATCATGGCGGCGGTGACCATCAGTGATAAATAAATCTTTTTCATAATTGTTGGTTTTAATGATGATTGATATCCGTGTGCAAAGATACGAAAGAATTTCGGTAAATTGAAATAAATAAGGAAATATTTTGCGCTTCGCCGATTTTTTTCTACCTTTGCAGCATAAAAACTAACAAACGATCAGATGAGGCAACTAAAACGATTCATTCTTACGCTGTTGGCGGTGGTCTGCATGTCGGCGGCGGGACAGACGGACAAAGGTAAATTTGTGACGGTGGAGAACGGACACTTCCTGAAAGACGGGAAACCGTATTACTATGTTGGTACGAACTTCTGGTATGGGGCCATCCTTGGCTCGGAAGGACAGGGGGGTGACCGGAAGCGCCTCAGTCGTGAACTCGACCTGATGAAAAAAATGGGCATCGACAACTTGCGCATCCTCGTAGGCAGTGACGGTGAACGAGGCGTGACTACGAAGGTGGAACCCACATTGCAGATACAGCCGGGTGTGTATAACGACACCATCTTGGCGGGGCTCGATTACCTGTTGATGGAGATGGGTAAACGGCAGATGGTAGCCGTGCTCTACCTGAACAACTCGTGGGAGTGGAGTGGGGGCTACGGCTTCTATCTGGAGCATGCCGGTGCAGGCAAACAGCCCCGACCCAACGAGGACGGCTATCCCGCCTATATGGAGGCGATGAGCAAATATGCCACCAACCAGAAAGCACACGAACTATTCTATAATTATGTGCGGTTCATCCTCGGTCGTACCAACCGCTATACGGGCATGGCCTATAAGGATGATCCCGCCATCATGTCATGGCAGATCGGCAACGAACCCAGAGCCTTCAGCAAGGAGGCACTTCCCGCCTTCGAGAAGTGGCTGGCAGAAGCCTCGGCACTCATCCGTTCACTCGACGGCAATCACTTGATCTCCATCGGCAGTGAGGGGTCGTGGGGCTGCGAGAACGACTGGGACTGTTATGAGCGTATCTGTGCCGACCAGAACATCGACTACTGTAATATCCACCTCTGGCCCTACAACTGGAGTTGGGCGCGGCAGGACCATCTCATCGAGGACTTGCCACAGGCCAAGACGAACACGAAAGACTATATCGACCGTCACCTCGCCATCTGCGCCCGACTGAAGAAGCCGTTGGTGATGGAGGAGTTCGGTTATCCCCGTGATGGTTTTAAGTTTGCCCTCGGTACGCCAACGAAGGGGCGTGACGGCTTCTATCAGTATGTCTTTTCACTTGTGGCCGACAATGCCGAGCAGGGTGGCTACTTCGCCGGTTGTAACTTCTGGGGCTGGGGCGGTTATGCCAAGCCCAGGCACGAACAACAGTGGCTGGTGGGCGACGACTATACGGGGGATCCCGCCCAGGAACAGCAGGGACTGAACTCTGTTTTCGCCGGCGACAAATCGACCCTGAAAGTCATCAAGTCGCAGGTCAAACGGATGAATAAATTACGTTAAAATCAGGGGTGTGGCAATATAATGCCGTCATTTGACAAGATAGTGCCACCCTCTTTGCACGAATCTTACTACCTTTGCAGCCAGTATCCCAAACAATTCAACAAGAGATGAATACGAAAAGACTACTGGCGCTGCTCACCTTGCTGCTGTTGTTTCTTCCGCTATCGGCTCAGATACGCGGGAATAACATCACTGTGACGGTGCAGCCCGACCATCAGGACTGGACGTACAAGACCAGCGAGAAGGCGACGTTTACGGTGAATGTGCTGAAGTCGGGTACCCTGCTCGACAATGTGAGCATCGACTATGCCGCCGGGCCTGAAATGTATCAGGACGTGAAGAAAAACACGGTACTCAAGGACGGTACCCTGAAACTGACGGGGACGATGAAGCTGCCCGGTTTCTATCGGGTTGATGTGACAGCCCATGTCGATGGCAAGGACTATAAAGGTGCCTGTGGGGCTGCCTTCTCACCCGAGAAACTGCAACCCTCGACGGTGATGCCCACCGATTTTGAATCCTTCTGGCAAAACGCCGTCCAGGAGGCCCGCAAGACAGCCCTCGAACCCACGAAACGGTTGCTGCCGGAGCGTTGTACAAAGGATGTGAACGTCTATGAGGTGAGTTTCCAGAACATGAGTTGGGGCAACCGTACCTATGGCATCCTCTGTGTGCCCGTGAAGGAAGGTAAGTATCCTGCGCTGTTAAGAGTGCCGGGAGCCGGTGTGCGGCCCTATGGCGGTGACATTTGGACGGCCTCGCAGGGAGCCATCACACTGGAGATCGGTATCCACGGCATTCCCGTGACGATGGAACAGGGCATCTATGACGACCTGCACAACGGAGCGCTCAGCGGTTACTGGGAGTTTGGTATGGACGACCGCGATAAGAGTTACTACAAACACGTGATATTAGGTTGTATCCGTGCGCTCGACTATATCGAACAATATACCCCCTGGAACGGGAAGGAATGTGGTGTGACGGGTAGTTCGCAAGGCGGATTCCTTACCCTCGCCACGGCAGGCCTCGACAAACGTATCACTTTCTATGCCCCGGTGCATGCCGCCCTCTGCGACCATACCAACTGGCAGCGGGGAGCCGCCTGCGGATGGCCACATTATTTCTATTGGAATAAAGGAAAAGGGCAGGAGAAACAGGTTGAGACTTCGCGTTATTACGACGGTGTGAACTTCGCCCGTCTGATCACCAGTCAACAGAAGGGGTGGTTCTCGTTTGGCTATAATGACGACGTGGTGCCCCCGACAACGGCCTGGGCCACCTATAATATAGTGACAGGACCAAAGGAAATTTCGCCCTATCAGGCCACGTGGCATTTCTGGTATCAGGAGCAGTGGGACGAATGGGAAGAATGGCTGCTAAAACAAATGAAATTAAGATAGTATGAAGAAGTTTTTTGTAATGGCAATCGTGGCCTTGGCAGTGGTCGCATGCTCGACACAGAAGCAGACAGAGTCGGAGAAGACGCAGGCTCAGCAGTTATTTGAACGTCTGGATACCTTACGCCAGAAGGGTTATATGTTCGGTCATCAGGACGATCCGTTCTATGGCCTTACCTGGGAATACCAGGCAGACAGCAGTGATGTCCTGAATGTCTGTGGCGACTGGCCCGCCGTGATGGGTTTCGAACTCGGCGGTATCGAGATGAACGACGAGAAGAATCTTGACAGTGTACCTTTCACCCGTATGACCGAAGAGATTATCAAGCACCATCTGCGTGGGGGTATCGTAACCATCAGTTGGCATCCGCGTAACCCCGCTACAACGGCTCCTGACGGTGGCAGGGGTGCACAGAAATTCCCCGAGGGTTCTGCCTGGGACGTGTCGGATACGACCGTCGTACACAGCGTGTTGCCTGGTGAACAGAATGCGGAGTTGTTCAAGGTCTGGATGGATCGTGTTTCAGATTTCCTCGCCACCCTGAAGACCGACGACGGAAAGAAGATTCCCGTCATCTTCCGTCCCTGGCACGAGAACACGGGTTCTTGGTTCTGGTGGGGTGAGAAACTCTGTACGGCCGAGGATTATAAGGCTCTGTGGAACCTGTTGCAGGACAAACTCACTGCCGACGGCTTTGACAACCTACTCTGGGCCTATTCGCCCGGTATGGCTGCCAACTTGACGGAAGAGAAATACCTGGAGCGTTATCCCGGCGATGACCGTATCTCATTGGTAGGCATCGACGGTTACCAGTGGGGCACGAAGGAGGACTTTGTGAGTCAGTTGGATGCCAACCTCGACATGTTGACGAAGTTTGCCGAAAAACGTGGTAAGATTGCCGCGCTGACGGAGTGTGGCTTGAAGAACCTCACCGATCCGACATGGTGGACATCGACGCTGACACCTGTGCTCGACAAGTATCCCATCAGTTACTTCCTCGTGTGGCGTAACTACAAGGAAGAGTGGTTCGGTCCCTCACCCGCAAAACCCGATGCCGCGTACTTCAAACAGATGTACGACAAAGAGAATACCTTATTCCTGAACGAAATCAAATAACGATATGACTGAGTTTGAACAGAAAGTGGCAGCCCTGCGTGCGCACCACGAGGCGCTGCTGAACCGCAAGAATGAACCCATAGAGTGGGGGAATGGCATTTATGAGAAATATAAGTACCCCGTCGTGACGGCAGAACATGTTCCCTTGGAATGGAAATATGACTTCAACGAGCAGGACAATCCCTACCTGATGCAACGCATCATGTGTAATGCCACCCTGAACGCCGGTGCCATCAAATGGAACGGTAAGTATCTGCTCATCGTCCGTGTGGAGGGTGCCGACAGAAAGAGTTTCTTCGCAGTAGCCGAGTCGCCTAACGGCATCGACAACTTCCGTTTCTGGGAGGAGCCCATCACCATGCCCGACGACGTGATTCCCGCCACGAACATCTATGATATGCGTGTCACACAACATGAGGACGGTTGGATCTACGGCGTGTTCTGTGCCGAGCGGCACGACGACGCACAGCCGGGCAACCTATCCGCCGCTACAGCGACGGCAGGTATCGCCCGTACGAAGGATCTGAAGACGTGGGAACGTCTGCCAGACCTGAAGACGAAGAGTCAACAGCGCAACGTCGTGCTGCATCCGGAGTTCGTCGATAGGAAATACGCTTTCTACACCCGTCCGCAGGATGGCTTTATCGATACGGGCTCCGGTGGCGGCATCGGTTGGGCATTGGTAGATGACATCACCCATGCAGAAGTAAAGGAAGAAAAGATCATCAACGCTCGTCACTACCACACCATCACCGAGGTGAAGAACGGTGAGGGCCCTCACCCCATCAAGACCCCGAAGGGTTGGCTGCATCTGGCGCACGGTGTACGCGCGACAGCCGACGGTCTGCGTTATGTCCTTTATATGTATATGACGGCCCTCGACGATCCCACGCGGGTGATTGCCCAGCCTGGCGGTTATTTCCTCGTGCCGGAGGGTGACGAATACATAGGCGATGTGATGAACGTGGCCTTTGCCAACGGTTGGATTGCCGATAGCGACGGGAAGGTCTTTATCTACTACGCCTCTGCCGACACCCGTATGCACGTGGCGACCTCGACCATCGACCGACTCATAGACTACTGCATGCACACGCCGGAGGACGGTCTCTATACCGCTGCCAGTGTGGAGACCATCAAGAAACTCATCAACAAAAATAAAATGAAATAACTATGGCAACATTAAAAGAAAAAATCGGTTATGCGCTTGGTGATGCAGCCGCTGGTGGTATCACCTGGAAAATCATGTCTATCGCTTTTCCTCTCTTCTTCACGAATGTGTTCGGACTGACGGTTGCTGATACGGCGACGCTGATGCTCATCGCCCGTATGTTCGACGTGGTGACGGATCCTCTGATGGGTAGTCTGGCCGACCGCACACAGTCGCGCTGGGGCACCTATCGTCCGTGGCTCATCTTCGGTGCCGTCCCCCTCGGACTTATCTTCGCCCTGTTGCTCTACACCCCCGACTTCGGTCCTGTGGGCAAGCGCATCTACGCCTATACGCTCTATCTGTTGATGATGGCGGTCTATACGGCAGTCAACGTGCCTTACGGTTCACTGCTGGGTGTGATGACGGCCGACGACAATGAGAAGAACCAGTTCTCATCCTTCCGTATGGTGGGTGCTTACGCCATGGGCTTTATCACACTGTTGTCGTTCCCGTATCTGCAAAAGATGGTGGGTGGCACGGAGGCACACCAGTATGCCGTGTTGGGTGCTGGTTTCGGTGTTCTGGCTACCGTGATGACACTGGCCTGCGGCTTCCTGACCAAGGAACGTCTGAAGCCCGTACGAGCCGAAAAGTTCTCGTTCCGTCCCTTTGCCGACCTCTTCAAGAACAAGCCCTGGATCTATCTGACACTCATCGGTATCTGTACGAATTTCTTCAATGGTTTCCGTTATGCGGTGGCAGGTTATCTGTTGGAGTATTGTCTGCACGGCGATGTCACGGTGAGTGGACTGATCATCAACTATACCGTCTTCATGACCTTCGGTGAGGTCACCTGTATGATCTTCGGTGGTGTGTCACCGAAATTCACAGAGTGGATCGGCTCCAAGAAGAAGGCCTTCATGGCTGCAGCACTGATCTGTATCGTCTTCTCCGTAATATTCTTCTTCGTGCCGATGGATCCTGCTTATATCTGGGTACTGGTGGGCATTGTCATCCTGACCTCCATCGGTGTGGGACTCTATTCGCCGCTGTTGTGGTCGATGTATGCCGACGTGGCCGACTATGCCACCGAGAAGAACGGTACATCGTCTACGGGTCTGATCTTCTCGTCAGGTACGATGGCGCAGAAGTTTGGTACAGCCATCTCGGGTTCCCTCGTGGCCCTGTTCTTGGGCCTGGCAGGCTTCGTGTCTGGTACAGATGCGAATGGTCAGACGGTTGTCACCATCAGTGATATGGAGTCTGTCAGGAATATGGTCTGGGCACTCTTCTCGTTGTTCCCTGCAGCCATTGTGCTGATCATGATGTTCCTGATCTACAAGTATCCTATCAAGAAATAGTATGAACAAGGTTTCTGTGATGAAACAGGAAATGCAGGATGTTCTGGAGCAGAATATCCTGCGTTTCTGGTTGGACAAGATGGTGGATCGTGAGCACGGGGGCTTCTACGGACGGATTGACGGCCATGGCATCCTCCATCCCGAGGCTGAGAAGGGGGCCATCCTCAATGCCCGCATCCTCTGGGCCTTCTCGGCAGCCTATCGGGTGTTAGGCAACCAGGAATACCTGAAGGCAGCCACAAGAGCGAAAGATTATCTGATTGAGCATTTCATCGATAAGGAATATGGCGGTGTTTATTGGAGCGTTGATTATCTCGGTCGTCCGCTTGATACCAAGAAACAGTTCTATGCCATCGGCTTTGCCATCTACGGTCTGTCCGAATATGCCCGGGCCACGGGCGACAGAGAGGTCCTGGACTATGCCCTGCAACTCTATAACTGCATCGAGGAACATGCTTTCGACCGTGAGTATAATGGCTATATCGAGGCCTGCACGAGAGAGTGGGGGCAGATAGCCGATATGCGACTCTCGGAACTCGATGCCAACTATCCCAAGTCGCAGAACACCCATCTGCACATCATTGAGCCGTACACCAATCTGTTGAGGTGTCTGAAAGAGTTGCGCGTCCAGGAGTCGTGCGACAGCGTGGAGGCCTCTCTGCGCAATCTCATTGATATCTTTACGGATAAGATCCTGAATCCCGAGACCCACCATCTCGACCTCTTCTTCGAGATGGACTGGACGCGCGGGGCTGGTCGTCTGGAGAGTTACGGTCACGACATTGAGTGTTCGTGGCTGATGCACGAGGCTGCATTAGTTCTGGGCGACGCAAAAGTCTTGGCGAAGGTGGAACCCATCGTCCGTGAAGTGGCGAAGGCGTCTGAAAAGGGTCTGCGCCCTGACGGTTCGATGATCCATGAGGCGAACCTCGATACGGGTCATGTCGATGATGACCTCCATTGGTGGGTACAAGCCGAGAATGTCGTGGGCTGGTACAATCTCTATCAGCACTTCTGCGACACTGAGGCCCTCGACCGTGCGCTACGCTGTTGGAACTACATCAAGACCCAGATCATCGACTGGGATAACGGCGAGTGGCACTGGAGCCGTCATCCTGACGGTACGCTCAACACCGTCGATGACAAGGCAGGCTTCTGGAAGTGTCCCTACCACAACTCCCGTATGTGCTTAGAAATCATGGAGCGCTCAGAATCCTGAGCGCTCCATCATGTATAGTCTGTTGAGTATCCTTAAAAGTTCTTCCTGACGCCCTGCCACTCAGGGAACTTCATCTTTAGATATTCGTCATCGAGGAAGAGGGCAGACTGTCCCACCTGGCCTTTCAACTGCCAGTCGAGCCATTTCACGACCGCCTTGGCATAGTTGCCACCATGCTTCTCGTAATAGGTCCCGCTATGACCGTCCTTCGAGTTCAACATCACCACGGGGATATTGTCGGCGATGCGCTCGTAGTCTTTCTGTGCATTGGCGTAGGCGATGTCGGCAGGACCGCCGATCATATAGAACATCGGTGTGTGAAGGTTCTTGAGCGATTCCTTCGTCGAACCCATCATTTCCATATCACCAATACCCGTGTTCAGCATCACACAAGTCTTGATACGCGGGTCATGAGCCACACCCAACACCTGGGCACCGCCACACGACTGACCCATGGCGGCCACATGGTCGAGGTCGAGACAGTGGTAGTATTCCGAACCTGCAGTGGCATTCTGCTCTATCAGCCAGTCCAGCACCTCCAACAACATCTTGGGATAGGTCCTGAAAGGCGGTTCTGCCGGTTGCTGCTTCTTGTTCTTCTTGGCTTTCTTGGCAGCCTCTTCGCGTTGTCTGGCCTGCTCTTCCTGCTGTGCCTTCTTCTCCTCGGCAGTCATCGGCAGGATCTTTTCGCCATTGGCCATGATCACATCACCTTTGGTCTCGGGATAGGCCGACCTGAGCACGCCCTTCCACTGAGCCATCACATCGGCTTCATCATACGGGCCGATGGCGGCTGCTACATAACCGTAGGAGGCCACCTCGCTCAACAACAGACGCATCTCCACATTGTTGTTGAAACAGGCACCGTTGGCATAGACGATCACGGGCAGGGCACCCTGCTTCGCCACCACCTCTTTCAGGTTCTGAGGACGATACACCGTGA
The DNA here is from genome assembly GCA_902784565.1 of uncultured Prevotellaceae bacterium. Classification (GTDB taxonomy): domain Bacteria; phylum Bacteroidota; class Bacteroidia; order Bacteroidales; family Bacteroidaceae; genus Prevotella. Next base: position 2,738 of record CACZVE010000002.1, on the reverse strand, counting down.
ACCCGGGACAGGAGGCATCTCCCACCACTTCCGACTTGAACGGACCCGTACCGCCTTCTTCCACGACTTGTCTTTTCTCTGTCTGGGCATTCATCAGCCCCACGCTTGCGACGAACATCATCGCTGTCATTAGTAATTTCTTCATAACTTTATTCTTTTTGGTTTCAGATTTACCCTGCAAATTTACGGTGTTTTTTTGAAAACACCAAATTTTGAGAAAGTTTTTCATAAATATTCGTCGAATTTACAAATATTATTTGTACCTTTGCACTCGCAAGCCTGTGGAGGTACTTTCTTTTAAGTCCTAACTGCTTGGTAACGAGAACAATATTGTTATAACATTATAAAAACTTATGAACTTTACTTTGTTAATTACCGTCTTGTTGACGGCTATTACATTGGTGGTGGCGGCTTACGTGGTAGCCAAGTTGATAGGACCGCGGTCCTACGCGAAGGTGAAAGGTGAGCCGTATGAGAGTGGTATCCCCACGCGAGGCAGTTCGTGGCTGCCGATATCGGTGGGATTCTACCTCTTCGCCATCTTGTTCCTCATGTTCGATGTGGAAACGGTGTTTCTGTATCCATGGGCAGTAGTAGTGAAGGAGTTCGGCGCGATGGCCCTGCTGAGTATCGGCTTCTTCCTGGTAGTTCTGGTATTAGGCTTGGCATATGCCTGGCGGAAAGGAGACTTGGAATGGAAGTAAGGAAACCGCACATCAAGAGTATCCCCTACGAGGAGTGGAATGACAACGCCTCGTTGGAGAAGATTGTTGACGAACTCCATGAGGGTGGCGTCAATGTGGTGACGGGGTCACTGGACCAGTTGATCAACTGGGGCCGTTCGAACTCCCTCTGGTCGTTGACCTTCGCCACGTCGTGCTGTGGTATCGAGTTCATGGCCTGTGGCTGTGCCCGTTACGACTTTGCCCGTTTCGGTTTCGAGGTGACACGAAATTCTCCTCGTCAGGCCGACCTGATTATGTGTGCCGGAACAATCACCCACAAGATGGCTCCCGCCCTGAAGCGTCTGTACGACGAGATGGCCGAGCCGAAGTACGTGATTGCCGTGGGTGGCTGTGCCATCAGCGGTGGCCCGTTCAAGTCGAGTTACCATGTGGTGAAGGGTATCGAGGAGATCGTACCCGTCGATGTGTTTATCCCCGGTTGTCCCCCGCGTCCGGAGGCTATCATGTATGGCATGATGCAACTGCAGCGTAAGGTGAAGATTGAGAAGTTCTTTGGCGGTGCCAACCACAAGCAGACCGCAGAGGAGGCAGCATTAGGCGTGTCGAATGAAGAACTGACTTTCCGTGAGAAGCATGGTGACCATCGTCGTGAGCCAGTTGTAATAACGGATGTGCCTCAGGAATTTGTTGAGGAGTTGAAGAAAGAGGAGGAAACGGCATGAAGTTAGAGTTCTTATCATTTGATTTTGACAAGTTCGCACAAGAGATGCTGAACTTGAAGGACCAGAAGGGCTTCGACTATCTGGTGACCATCGTGGGTGAGGACTTTGGAGCCGACGAAGGACTCGGCTGTATCTACATCCTCGAGAACACCAATACGCACGAGCGTTGCTCGGTGAAGATGATGGCCAAGACACAGGTTTGTGGCGACGGAATGTCGAGCAACGGCACTGGCGAGATGGATGGTCAGATGATGGCTTACATCCCCACCGTTTCCAATATCTGGAAGGTGGCCGATCTGTTGGAGCGTGAGGTCTATGACTTCTATGGTATCGTATTCCTCGGCCATAAGGATATGCGTCGTCTGTTCCTGCGCAGTGACTTTAAGGGCTACCCCTTCCGCAAGGACTGGGAGTATACCGACAAATATACGTTGGAAGACGATGTGGAGCCTGACTACGGGCTGGAGTATTACCTCGATAAGGATGGTAACCTGCAGACCAAGCAGAACAGACTCTTCGGTGCTGACGACTATGTGATCAACATCGGTCCGCAGCACCCTGCCACCCACGGTGTGCTTCGTTTGCAGACCGTGCTCGACGGTGAGACCGTGAAGCGTATCTATCCGCACCTCGGCTATATCCACCGTGCGATTGAAAAGATGTGGGAGAGCATGACCTATCCCCAGACACTGGCACTGACCGACCGTCTGAACTACTTAGGCGCCATGCAGCACCGTCACGCACTGGTGGGTGTCATCGAGGAAGCCATGGAGGTGGAACTCACCGACCGCATCAAGTACATCCGTACGATTATGGATGAGTTGCAGCGTCTCGATTCGCACCTGCTCTACACCTCTTGTGTGGCTCAGGACTTGGGTGCTCTGACAGGTATGCTTTATGGCATGCGTGACCGTGAGCACGTACTCAACTGCATGGAGGAGACCACAGGCGGTCGTCTGATTCAGAACTACTACCGTATCGGTGGTCTGCAGGACGATATTGATCCGAACTTTGTAACCCACTGCAAGGACCTCGTGAAGTATCTCCGTCCGACGATTCAGGAGTATATGGATATCTTCGGTGATAACATCATTACTCATAACCGTCTGGAGAACTGCGGTCCGATGAGTCTTGAGGATTGTATCAACTACGCCGTGACGGGTCCTGCCGGACGTGCTTCCGGTTGGAAGAACGACGTGCGCAAGAACCACCCCTATGACATGTACGACAAGGTGGAGTGGGAGCAGTGTACGCTCAATGGCTGTGACTCGATGGATCGTTACCTCGTTCACATCAATGAGATGTACCAGAGCCTGAACATCATCGAACA
>CACZVE010000001.1 GCA_902784565.1 uncultured Prevotellaceae bacterium | reverse complement strand
AATCAGGACATCCTATAATGACAGCACAACACACTATCGCCTCACACCATTTAACCCAAGGTTTAGGCTGCGGCAACCGTCTGACTGCCAAACTCAGAAGCCAGATAAAGACGGGAATGACCATCAGGATGTATGGAATAGCCCCAGGGAAGCGATAATAGCTGATACCTGTCATCACCCTCGACAGGGGGAACGGCACGAAGTGTGCGCTCAGCAGCATTACAGCCAGCGCCCAGACGACGGATAGCGGCATGACACAAAGTGCCACCAATACCACCATCGGGCCGATGAGCCAGTACAGTGGCGGGATGAGTACAAACAGTGCTATCGCCTTGACTAATGTCCGACGACGGGAATTCACCTTATTGATTATAATTGTCATCAGCCAACTGACAGCCATTGCCATCAGAAGAGCCACGATGTAAGACAACTTTACGCTCTCGTCACCCATGACAAACCACAAGAGTACTGCAGGTAGGAAACTCAGGAAATAATGCTCCTTACAATGCATCAGTCGCCAGGTGAGTCTCTGCACCAGCATCATCAGTATGGCGATGATTGCCGCACCTATCGTGACACTGTTGTAGAACTGCACCAGGAACTCCGCAATGTATCTTGCAAAGCCTCCTGGCTCTGACATCCGCTCAAGGAAATAGTCATCATCAAAAAGGAACATCTGCAACTGTTCCTGATAAGTGAGCGCAAAGGAATAGCGCACCTTCCAGAAGAGGAACACGCAGATGCCGAAGAGCAGCGTCAACAGCAATTGTAAGAGCCATTGGGGCAGATTGGCTATTTGCCACTTATTCTGATATTTCTTCATTCGTGTCGGCATTCATCGTTACGATACGTCCATCCGGCATCTGGCGCTGGTAGGTCAGTGGATAAAGGCTCTTCAGGAAGTCGCCAAGTACACTGCCCTCAAGATGCTTTGCCATCTGACGGGTATAGTTCTTATAATCCAAATGAAAACTGTCAGCATACTGTTTCATATACTTAGCCTTGACAGAATCGACAGATTCCATCTTGTCGATGTCGCGCCTCATCTGCGCATACTGACGGTTGTGCACCTCTGTACGGATCTTCCACTGCTCCAGTGAATCGTTCTGTGGGGTACCGGTAGCATGACTGATGCTGTCGATGGTAATCTTGATCTCACCTGGCTCACCCACAATAATCAGAGGCTGCAACCCCATGCGATAGTGATAGTCGAGCAGTATCTTGTACATCTGCATGGAGTCAGGGAAGAACTCGAACTTACCGTTTGTAATCTCCATCGAGTCGACTGTCTCTGCTGTCGCCGGGCCTGTGAGCGGCACCAGGAAAATACGCTTCCCCTCGTACTGTTCGCCATTCACGGTTCCAACAATATGACACCTGGTCGGATCCTTCTGCTGACAACTGAACAGTATTGTGACTGCTGTCACTGCCATGAAACACAATAAAACTTTCTTCATCGTTATCTGATTTTTACATTAATCCTTTTGTTATCGAACACCTGACGGTATGCCTCATGGGCATCAAAGTCAACCTTCGTCTTCGTGAAATCAGGCACATTATAGGCATCCATCATATCACGATAATATTGGCGTGGATGGCGCTGGGGCAACAGGAAGGGCTTTGATACCCGTCCCTGTTCGTCGATACACGCCAGATAGAGTTTGGTGTACATACCATCCTCCCGTTTACTGCTGAACACAAACCAGCGGCTGTTGTCGCTCCAATTATGGAAACTCTCACACTGCCCACTATTCACCTCCTTGAGTTCACGACAGTTGCCCGTCTTCAAGTCCATCAGCCACAAGTCGGCATCATCCTGACTCACGGGGAAGTTACCACGACTGCTGACACAGTACATCACCCAACGACCATCATACGAAGGACGTGCCAGCACATAACTATGATCCGTAACCAGACCGTTCAACAGAGTGTCCACGCTTTCACCAAACGTCCCCTTTTCTGCATCAAAGGCGATACGACAGAGGGAGCATTTCACCTTCTCATATTCTGCCGGCACTCTGCAAGGCTTCGATGTGCTGTAGTAGAGCCATTTGCCATCATGAGAGAATGCCGGGAATATCTCCAGATCCTCTGTCTGCAAAAGCGGAGAGAGGATCAGTTCATTGCTACGGGTGTCGAGCACCTCTACATTACTGAATCTGTGGTACACCTCAATACGCTGCCCTGTTCCCGTGAAGAAACTCTGATGCACCGAGTTCACCGCCAGCGCCACATAGTCGCCCTGCGGATGCCAGTAACTGTAAGAGCCGGCAGCCTTCGTCGAGTCGGTCTTTGTCTCCACCCATGTCTGATGCCCGTCTTTCTGAATCATCGTTCCGCCACCCTCACCACGCATCTGCAAGGTGATACGGTCAGGACGGGTACAATTGGCTGTATGACAGTTAAAGCAGCGCCCTGGCACAACCGTCTCCGAAAGGATCGCATATTCATCAAAACTCCTCAGGTCACGCTGGTAGATACCGATATCGCCTCCTACCTCATAGCCGGGTTTGATACGGCGATAGGTCAGTCCCCACTCATCGAGATTGTCTTTGCTCACATAGATATCAAAATCCTTATATTGTGTCCACCGGCCGTCTTTCTTCGTGCAGACGGTAATGGTGATCTTGCCGCCCTGATTCTGCGCGGTCAGCGTCTGCCACGCCTTGATGTCGAAGTCTGCCCAGTCTCCATTGGTGTGTATCTCACCTCCCTTGCTGCCACGAGCCACGACGTCCATACAGTCGATATCCTCGTCGGCACAGTTAAAGTTCAGCGGGGCGATGTCCGCAGGAATCGTCACGCCGATATAGTCAGGATAGATCTCCGGTAGAGCATCCACCTTCGTAACATCCTTCGGCTCCGAAGTGCAGGAAAAGAAATGGAACACAAAGACACAAAGACACAAAGACTGTAAACAAAAAGCCCAAGAACTTCGTGTCTTTATTTCATTGTGTTCAGTCAGATAATTCATTCGTCCCTCCTTTCTGCCATCATCCGCTTGACGTAATTAGCATACGGCGAGCCTGCGATATTACCTTGAGCCTGAATACATCGCATCGCATCCTGATAGCCCAATGGCATCTGGCGATAGCCACCATACTGCTGTGCAAGTCCCAAATACTGCTGGAATCCCTTCACATTCCCCTTTAGGAGCATCTGCGCCATGAAATAATCCAGTGCCATCTTGTTGTCCATGTTGTTCATCAACAGCAACCCCAGCATCTTATCTATCTCCTCATAACTGTAGAGGAAATTCTCCTTGTATCTCAGTTGGCGTATTCTGCCATAAACAGGGTGGGTATTCACCCAATTATCATTCTTCAGATTCGCTTCCGTTTCCTTGGCCCACGAACGATAGAAGAGACTCTTCTTCAAGAGGTCGAGTTGCTTCTTTGCCGTTTGATAATGCCCGTTCACAATCATACACTCCGCTATCCGCTTCGTGCAGCGTCCACTCTTCCTGCCGTTCAGTATCGATTCCTGCGTATCAAACATATACCGCTGAGCCGAATTAACCATACCCAATCGCCAGAAAGCCTCTGCAGAAGGTAGCATGGAGGTCAGGTCACGGGTACGGGGCATGATGAGAGCATCTTCACCGCTTTGGTAGAAGTCAAACATCCTGTCTGCCAACAGACGCTTCTGCGAGAGGGCGAGGTTTACACAGTTCGACCAGAAAGGTGTCCGTACCTGATACATTCCTGCCCGTTTCACGATCTCGTCCCAACGCTCATTCCGCACCAGATAGTCCAGTCGGATGAGTTCATACATATCCTTGTCGTAGCCACTCCACTGCGGATAGTGCAAGGGGATGCGATAATAGTTCAGTCCCGTCATCACCTGCTGCAACGGCCATTGCGGCAAGAGGAAAGCATAGGCCATCAACTGCAAAGCCAACAGCCATCCTGCAGACCAAAGGTGCTTCCAGCCAAGTTGTATCACACGTACCAATACATATAGCCATACGGCAGGTCCTATCAACCAATAGGCCATAGGCAAAATGAGGACATCCATCCAGGAAAGACGACGAGGCATCGCACAAGCCAACGACAACGCCAGCACGATGGCAACAGGCAACGACAACAACACGTTTATATCACCCATTAGCCACCAAAGCAGCACCACAGGCATCAGACTCAACAGACTCCATACTTTTGGCAATAACCTCGCAACCAAGCGCTGCAGGGTCATAAAGAGCAAGGCCAACAGCAAGGCTCCCAACCATTCCACATAAAAGAATTGCACGATGCTCTCTCCCAACCAGTCAGCAAAGCCTCCCGGCAGGCTCATCCGTTCCACGAAATAATCCCAAGTCCATAGGAACAACTGGTACTGTTCCTGATATGAAAGAGCATGAGGATACCATAAAAACCAGAACAAGAATATGCCGATGCCTACCAACATCGACAGCCCCCAATTGCAGTATTTCAGTATCCCCTTCTTCATTATCCGTGCAAAGATACGATAATTCCCTGAAACCACCAAACAATCCTTCAAAAAATCCGCCCCGCAGGAGTTGAGACTGCGGGGCGGAAGTATAGAGGATTGGATCTTAAAATCTTAGGCGGGATTACTTAGCCTTGAAGTGCCAGAACGAAGCTTCACCCCAACCACCATTGCTACCAAAGTCACCACCGTCAGGATATACAAGAGTCATCTTGTCACCAGTCAGGTAAACAACTTCGAAGACAGTAGGCTTGTTACCACCAGAGTTAATCTCGAATGGCCACAGGATAGAACCTGCATCAGTCTTCATATCAGCCACCTTCCACTCGCTGGCTACAGAGGTATCGAACTCGTAAGCACCGCCACGGATCTTAGTACCAGCGGCATTATAAGAAGTGATCTGTCCCTCAGCGAAGGTCATGTAAGCATCCAGATCACCATCACCGATGTTAGTACCGGTATCAGTGTGCTGCAACTGACCATTGAACTCGTCAGAAGTAGTAACACCCCACCACTGACCGTTGCCAGAGATACCTACATCAGCACCTGCACCACCGCAGTAACCCATGTTACCCCAGACGGCACCAGTGATAGAGGGATCCCATGTCCAAGACTTACCAACCTCGTCGTAACCTCCAGCCATACCTGCGATATCAGTATTGCTCTTGAAGTTCCAGTAGGTTGCCTCGCTCCAACTGGCTGTACCAGCATCGGCATAGACCAGTTGCAACTTGTCGGCAGTCAATTTCACGATGTCAAAGTCGGTAGGAGTTGTACCGCCACCATTAATCTTGAAGGGGAACAGGATAGTACCTGCATCGGTATGAAGTGTACCAACTTTCCAAGGTACATCGTTCACAGCAATCTTTTCACCGTTATTATAGTCCTTAATCTCGAAGGCACCCTTACGGATCTGGTTACCACCGGCATCAAACGTGGTGATAGTACCTTCCTCGGAGAAGATCATGAAGGCTCTTGAATCTTCCTCACCAGTGGCGACACCAGTGTTAGAGTGCTGCAACTGACCAGTCAGTTCCTCAGCAGGACAACCCCACCAATAACCAGAAGTCCAGTCCTCGCCAGGCGTATAACCGATGTTACCCCAAACGGCACCACTCTCAAATACAGAGCCGTCCCAAGTCCAGGTCTTGGTACCGCTATCGCTACATGCGATCTTCATCTCAAGTGACAACTCACCAGGAACCTCAACGGTCACGTTAAAAGGGACAGTCACTACTGAGCCGTCGAACTCACGGGACTGAACATAGAAAGTCTGATTGGGATCAGAGCCACGTGTGGGCTTCAGGATGAATGAACCAGCGGAAGACCCCTTGGCCAGAATGACCTGACCGCCAGAGCTGTTCAGACGATAAATAGTCACAACACGCGGAGCCGTATACTGGAAGAAGTTACCAATGCTTGAAGGTGAGCCAGCTTCGTCCGTCTGTGTATATGTAAACCCGGCTGCCAACTCCGACTCTGTGATAGCTGCAGGTACACCTACAGAATCCTTCGATGGGTCGCAGGAGGCGAACAAACCGAGTGCGCAGATTCCAAATAATATCTTTTTCATATCTTTACTCTTTCAATTTAAATTATTTATTTAGAAATTACCAACCAGTGTACTCGCCGGAAGCATCGCCCCAGCCGTCGTTCTGCTTGACACTACCTAACGTCACCTGACTCTCAGGCATCTTCTGGAAGCCTGCCGTAGCCGTATAGCGGGCAGCATAGCCACCATTATGAGCCGTGTTCGTCTCAGGCTTTCCACAATAGTAGACAGGCTGGTTCTCCTGCTTGGCCAGTACGACCGAAGCAATATGCCAGCGGCGGATATCATTCCAACGGATACCCTCACAAGCCAACTCCCAGCGGCGCTCATTCTGCAGAGCCAGCAGTGAGTAAGTGCTGATAGGATCAAGGCCAGCCCTTGCGCGTACCTTATTGATACCTTGTACATCTTCCTTCAACTCAGACTGCATCAGCAGCACGTCAGCAAAGCGGATAAGCACGAGGTCGTGGATATTGTTCAACTGGAAGTTCTCCTCACCAGAGGCACCAGACTGATCCCATGTGCCGGGGAACATAGCGCACTCGAAGGTACACCAGAATGAACCATCTTCTTTCTTGGCAAGGATGGGCGACCACTTCTTCTCATAGAAGTCGGTCTCTTGTACGAAATCGTCACCGCCACCGTACTTGTAGTTACCCTCGTATGAAGACTTGTCTGTCCAGTCCTGAATTGAAGCATTAAGACGCATATCATTAGGCTCAGCAGCCTTCCAGTCGTTGACGAGGTTTGGAGCCACAGGACCTGCACCCCAGCCCTGACCGAAGGGGAAGTGATTCTCGTATGTAGCATCACGTACACCGAAGTGCAGAGCGATACCATTACCATAACCGATGGTAGTTGACCAGGAAGCCCATTTGTTGAACTTGATGGCAAACATAGACTCTGGGTTGGTGTTGGGACCATTGTTCACGTCATCCTCCACCCACTTCAGGCCCTGACCCTTGGTGTAGGGGTTGTCCTCAACCGTCAGACGGTTGGTATAAGCCCAGAGGTTACGGAAATCATCAACGAGAGAATAGCCGGAATTGTTCACACAGTCGTCGATGGCTGTGATAACATCCTGCTTAGTCATTGTTGAACCATCAGGAAGATCTACCGACTGCAGCGGGCTATAGGTTGTGTTTGACAACTCGGCAGTAGATGTGCCATTGCCATAGAAGCCAGTATAGAACAGCCAGATACGACCCAAGAGAGCCTCAGCCGTGTACTTGTCCACATGACCGTCGCTCTTACGAACGGCTGGCATCATATTGACGGCATCACGAAGATCCTGCAACATCTGACCCCAGAGAACTTTCACGTCGCCCTGAGTAACCAAGTCACCGCTCGGCACTGTCAGCAGGGGTACGTTGCCGTACATCGAGGCCAACTCATAATAATAGTAGGCACGGAGGAACAGTGCCTCACCGAGGAACTGGTTCTTCAGTTCATCAGAGATATTTGCATTCGGCAAAGCCTGGATCAGGGTGTTCGCACGGTTGATACCCTCATAGCGCTGTCCCCAGAACACGTTGGTCATGTCGTTACCATAGTTACACATCAGGTCAAGGGCCTGCATCAATTTATCGTTGGTACCGCCACCACCGAACTGGTCATCACTGGCCAGACAAGCCATATAAAGATAGGAGCACTGCGGATTGGCGTGCGTAGCATTCAGGTTCTCATAAACACCTGCGAGCGTAGCAATAGCGTCTTCCTCACTGGCAGGGAAGCCTTCGGTAGACAGGCCGCTGATGTTCTCCACATTGTCAATGTCACACGATGTAAGACCAAGTGTGGCAATGGCTGCAGTAATTAAAAATATCTTTTTCATATCGTGTCGTCTCTTTTAATTAGAATTTTACGTTTACACCTACTAAGTAAGTACGGGGCTGCGGATAGTTACCTACATCGACACCCGTTACCCATGACTCACTTGCAATCGACTTACCGTTTTCAGGATCCATGCCCTTGTAGTTGGTAATAGTAAAGAGATTCTGGGCTTGGAAGTAAACGCGGAGTTGCTGGAACGGAGCAGCCTTCCAAAGGTTCTTGAAGTCGTAGCCGACCGTCAGGTCCTGTAGGCGGAAGTAGCCGGCATCCTCGATATAAATGTCAGAGATGGCCATCCAGTTCACACCCTCACTCATCTTGGCCAGACGAGGGTACTTGTTGCTGGTGCCAGGACCTGTCCAATAACTGTACACCTCAGTGGTGTAGTTCTCCATTTCGCCGTCGGCGAACTTACGGTAACTGCGTGCCACCTGCTGTCCGAGAGCAGCATAACCAGTCACGCTGATATCAAAGCCCTTATAGGCTGCATTCAGTGACATACCCATTGTCACATCAGGATGCGGGTCGCCAAGGTAAGTCTTATCATCAGCATTGATGATACCGTCGCCATTGGTATCGGCAAACATCAGGTCACCAGCCTGCAGGCTTTCACCTTGCAGAGAATTGGCTGCATTTTGATCTTTCAGCATAGCCTTATAGGCTGTGAGGTCTGCCTCGTCCTGAATCACACCGAGAGTCTTGTAACCGTAGAAGTAACCGATAGGCTGTCCCTCCTCAAAACGGGCAATGATACCTGTACCCTGAGAGAGGTTGTCATTACCACCCTCATTGAACTTGCGGTCACTGTTCACCTTCGTCACCTTATTCTTATTATAGGCGATGTTGTAGTTGATGCCATAGGTGAAGTCCTTGCCAATCTGGTCGCGCCAATTCACGGCGAACTCCACACCAGTATTGCGTACAGTACCAGCATTCTTCAACTGCTCAGAGAAACCAGTTGTCGGAGCAATGGGCACATAGACGAGCAGGTCCTTCGTGGTTTTCTGATACCAGTCGAAGGTCAGACCCAACTTACCACCGATGAAACGAGCATCGAGACCGAGGTCAATCTGCTCAGAGGTCTCCCATGTCAACTCCTCGTTGGCGAGGCGAGAGGGATAAGCACCGGCAGTGTAGTCGTCTTTGTCACTATTGAAGGAGTAGTTACCGAATGCGCCATACTGGAAGGTAGCCAGATAACCGAAATTCTCGGCAATGTTCTTGTTACCGTTCTGACCCCAACCGGCACGGATCTTCAGGAAGTCGAGCCAACTGCTGGTACCCTCCATGAATTTCTCATTAGAGATAACCCAACCTGCAGATACAGAGGGGAAGTAACCCCAGCGGTGACCGGGAGCGAAGACAGAACTACCGTCGGCACGGATGATGGCTGACAGCATATAGGTTTCGTTGAAGTCATAGTTCAGACGTCCGAAGTATGACATACCGCGAGAGTCAGCATAAGGCGAGCCGCTTACAGAACCGGTGCTACTCTTGAACAGGTCCATATAGGCGTGCTTCAGATCACCAAATACAGAATGAGAGGTGCTGGCAGATACCGAGAAGCCATAGTCGGGCTTCGACATACCATACTCAGTACCGACAAGAACGTCGAAATTGTGCTTCTCAGCGAGAACGAACTTATAATTCAGAGTATTGGTTGTGCTCCACCCCCAGCCGAGACCGGCAGAGTTAGTGGAAGAGTCGGTATTGCGGAAACCACCTGACTGATCATGAACATGGAAGACGGGCAGATAGTCGCGATAGCCCCAACTGCTCTGGTTGTAACTGATCTGTCCGCGATAGACCAGGCCCTTGATGGGCTGAATCTCGATGTAGCCCACAGCGTTCAGGCCGAAACTCTTGCTCTTGTTGTTACCACCCTGAGAGTTCACCAGAACGGCCACAGGATTGCTTGAGAACTGGTTGTAAGCGAACCAGCCGTCAGTACCGGAATTCTTCAGGTCGTCGTACATGAAGTAGTCGCCCTGCTTGTTATACAGGGGAATCAACGGGTTGGCACGCAGCATATTCGACAAGTCGTTGGAATACTGGTTACCGAGTTGGATACCCTGATTCTGTCTGTGATGGTAGTAAATGTTCTCACCAACCTTGATGACATCCATGCCCTTTGAGTTACGATAGATTACGTGCTCAGAGTTCAGACGCATGGTGAAACGGCGGAAGTCGGTCTTCACCACTCCACCGAAGGCACCGTCCTGATACTGATAGCCGAGACCTATGGAGAAATTAGAGAATTCAGAACCTCCGGCAATGTTCAGGGCGTGACTCGTTTTGACGGCATTCTTGTTGCGGAGAGACTCAATCCAGTTTGTACCGGAATTGGCACCGCTACGATAGTCAGCCAACAGGTCGGCATCAACATATTTCTCCCACGTACGGGCCTCGTCACCAGAGTTAACACGTACGAGATCCATCACGTCCATATACTCCTTGGCGGTCAACATCTGAGGCAGACGATAGACATTACTCCAACCGATGTTACCATCGTAGGATACCTGAATCCTACCAGCCTTACCCTGTTTGGTGGTCACCAAGATCACACCGTTGGCAGCAGCCGAACCGTAGATGGCGCAGGATGCGGCATCCTTCAACACGTCGATACGCTCGATGTCGGCAGGGTTCAGGTTATTGATGTCACCACCTGCCACACCGTCAATGACGTACAGAGGCTTCGTGTCACCATTAGTACCGGCACCGCGGATAGCCACTTTAAATCCATCACCCGGCTGACCGGAAATAGCCTGAATCGTTACACCAGGGCTCTGGCTCTGCAATGCGCCTAATACCTGAGTGGTATTCAGTTTTGCAACATCCTCACCCTTCACTTCTACAGTAGCACCGGTAACCAGTTTCTTCTTCTGGACACCATAGCCTACTACCACCACTTCGTCAAGCACGGCATTGTCGTCCTTAAGCGTGATGTTGAAGTTACTCTGGTTACCCACCTGGATTTCCTGAGTTACATAACCGATGAACGACACAACGATCGTTGCACCTGGCTTCACAGAGAGAGTAAAGTTACCATCGAAGTCGGTAATTGCACCATTCGATGTACCTTTCTCCATAACACTGGCTCCGATAACGGGCCCCTGAGCGTCGACTACAGTACCTGTAATCTTCTTCGTTGCCTGCTGTACGTCTTGGACTGCATCAGCGGCATAGGCTTTAGGTGAATAACATAATCCCAACAGGGAGAATGCACCCACCAGCAGCGCTGTCTTTCTAATGTTTTGATTCATACTTGAGTGTTATACAAAAAAAATAGTTAGTTCGAAAGTATTAATTTCGGCTGCAAAGTTATACCATATTTATTAAATAATAGTGCCTTTTTTTGATTAAAACTGACACTTTTTTGTTAATAGTGCGTTTTTAACAGTTAAGGCGGATAAAAAAAGGCTGAAAAATATTGTTTATTTAACACTTATCATCCATCATTCAATTTTTTTATTATAAAACATATGCAATTTAACCAAAAATGGCCATATGAGTAAAAAAATCATCAATTATACACCAAAAAGTTTTTAAATTTCAAATATTTTTCTTATCTTTGCCACGGATTTAGGCTTAAGTACTACAATTCTAACTTTTATATAACTATATGGAAATTAAATTTAGATCTTATCTCTTTGGGCTATTGTCACTATTGTGGCTGTTGCCCAGTACGGCTTTCGCCCAGAACATCCGGGTAGAAGGTCAGGTGAAAGATGAGACCGGTGAACCCATGATTGGTGTCTCCGTTATGGTAGTAGGCACAGGAACTGGTGTTATCACCGATTTCGATGGTAACTTTACGTTGCCCTCTGTTTCACAGAATGCGACTCTGGAGTTCTCCTACATCGGCTATGTTTCTCAGAAACAGAAAGCCAGTCGCAGCATGGCCATCAGTATGCAACCTGACTTACAGAGTCTGGAAGAAGTGGTGGTCATTGCCTATGGTCAGCAAAAGAAGGTAACCATTACGGGTGCCGTTTCTGCTGTGGGTGGTGAGGAACTGCTCAAGGCTCCTGTGGCCAGCGTAGCAAATGCCTTGCAAGGAAAGTTGCCAGGTATGTCAGTGGTACAGCCATCAGGTATGCCTGGTGCCGATGAACCTGTAATCCGTGTGCGTGGTACCGGTTCACTGAACAGTGCCGAACCACTGGTGCTCGTCGACGGTGTGGAACGTCCATTCGGACAACTCGACCCCAACGAGATCCAGGATATCTCTATCCTGAAGGACGCCTCTGCAACTGCCGTATTCGGTGTACGAGGCGCTAACGGTGTTATCTTGGTTACCACTAAACGCGGTACACCAGGCAAAGCCTCTGTGACCGTTTCGGCAAGTGCTGCCGTTCAGCAGATAGCCAAATTCGTTGACTTTGCTGATTCCTATACATACGGAAAGATGTGGAACTACTCGGCCATCACCGATGCTCTGCCCATGAACCAGTGGCCTGGCAGTGCCACCATTGCCGACTATACGCCATACGCCGATACTGGCATCCGTTTCAGTCAGGAAGTCATGGAGCATTTCCGTACAGGCGACATGCCGACCACCTTCCCCAATACCAACTGGATTGACTATATCATGGACGATGCCGCATGGCAGGAGCAGGTCAACGTGAATGTGAGCGGAGGTACCGAGAAGATGAGGTACTTCGTCTCTGCAGGATTCCTGAACCAGAACTCACTCTTCAAGACCTTCTCTAACAATAACGATGAGACCTTTAAATACAACCGATTCAACTATCGTGCCAACTTGGATATCGATGTGTCTAAGTATAGTCAACTTGCATTGACCTTGGGTGGACGTGTCCAAAATCGTAACATTTTGGGTCAAGGCGAGGGATTCATCTTCCGTTATCTGCAAGGTGCCACACCATACGCCGGTATCGGTATTGATGACCAAGGACGCCATATCGTATCAGATAACAGTCTTGTTGGTCCATACGACCGCGATGCCCTTTCAAACTTTTATGGCTTAGGCTATGTCGGTGAGAGTACGAATGTTCTGAACCTCGACCTCCAGTATAAACTCGACATGAGTTTCATCACACCGGGTCTGGATTTCAAGATCAAGGGTTCATACAACACTGAATATACCGCCCAGAAAGACCGCCATAACGGATATGGTACGGGTGTCATATACGTGGCAACACTCGATAATGGTAAAGAGGTGCTCCGCAAGGATAACATCACTTGGCCGCTTCCCTACAACGAAAGCAAATGGGGAAGCCGCAACTGGTATGCCGAGGCAAGTTTCAACTATGCCCGTAAGTTCGATAAGCACAATGTAGGCGCATTGCTTCTTTACAACCAGAGCAAGACCTATTATCCCTGGGATTCCGACAACAGCCTCTATCAGTCGATTCCTAAAGGTTATGTAGGACTCGTGGGACGTGTGACCTATGACTATGATACTCGCTACATGATTGACTTCAACATCGGTTATAATGGTTCGGAGAACTTTGCAGAAGGTAAGCGCTACGGCGTATTCCCATCATTCTCCGTAGGTTGGATACCATCGAACGAAAAGTTCTGGGAACCGCTTAAGAAATATATCGGTTATCTGAAACTGCGCGGTTCATGGGGTAAGGTTGGTAACGACAACACCAACGGTGCCCGATTCCTCTATCTCCCCGGTGCCTGGCAGTTCTATCAGGGTTCAATGACGGTTAACCCGCAGAGACGAGGCGCTAACTTTGGTACGAGTGGCAACTGGCTGCAGGCCGTGAAAGAGTTGACTGCCGGTAACCCCGATGTCACCTGGGAGACAGCCACCAAGATCAATATTGGCGTGGATGCCGCATTTATCAATGACCGTCTGACCGTCAACCTCGACCTGTTCTGGGAAGACCGAAAGGACATCCTGGTATCAAACGAATCTACACTGCCTGCTGTGACCAGCCTTCCATCAAGTTACGTCAATGAAGGCCGTGTGAAGAATCATGGTTACGAACTGACTTTGAAGTGGTCAGATAAGATTGGTGATTTCCGCTATACCATCAGCCCAAGTCTTGCTTTTGCCCGCAACAAGGTGATTGAGATGCTTGAGGTACCGCCCTTGTATGAGTATCTGAGCCGTACCGGTCTGCCTGTAGGCCAGCGTTTTGGCTACGACCTCTTTGAGTTCTATCAGCCAGGTACCGAACAGCGTTATAAGGAGAAATACGGTGTAGAGATGCCTGACCAGGTGGTCGAGTTGAAATATGGTGATGCTGTCTATGTCGATCTGAATGGCGATGGTATAATTGATGCAAACGACCAGAAGCCCATCGGTTACACAGATCAGCCTGAGATAACATGGTCTGTCAATGCCAGTCTGAACTGGAAGGGACTTGACTTCTCGATGCTTTGGGTAGGTGCCGACAATACCAGCCGCACACTGAACGGATACTTCCGCGATCAGTTCGGTTCTACAAATACTTCTGCACTGGCACAATGGGTGGCAGACAACTCGTGGACGGAGGATAATCCCAATGCCATCCTGCCACGTATCTCGTTCACAAACCGCGTTCATAACAACCGTGATTCGCAAGCGTGGATTATTGACTCAAAATATGTTCGTTTGAAGAATGTGGAAATTGGCTATACCATCAATAAGCCTAAGTTCCTGCCACTGCTCAACTATGTAAGATTCTACGCCTCTGGCCAGAACCTGCTGACATTCGCTGATTTCAAGGGCAACGACCCCGAGGCTCCTGGCTCAGGTCTTGACTTCGGTGTACGTTATCCTATGACACGTGTGTATAACTTTGGCGTACAAGTAAACTTCTGATAAATTGAAATATTGAAGAATTGAAGATTATGAAAAAGATATTTAGTTACATATTGGCTTTGGGGATGTCAACCAGCATCTTTACAGCCTGTGTCGATGATATCAATGTGGGTAATGCTTTCTTAGAGAAAGCCCCTGGTGTTGATGTGAATATCGATACAGTGTTCAACAAGGCTGAATACACCCGCAATTTCCTGTGGAGTGCTTATGGACAACTCTATTGTACATACACCTCAGGAAACATGATGAACGGTGCCCCTATTGACGTACTTTCCGACTCATATCATTGCTACGTAGGATGGGGCGGTCCTATACAGAGTTACTATCCTGGAGGTTTGACTGAGAATGCTCAGGATACAGAGGATGGTAATTTCCAAGGAAAGTTCTCTTATTCGACGAAAACTGGTCTGGACAGCGATGCTGGTGGACGTGTATCCATTTATGAGACCGTGCGCAAGTGCTGGCAGATTATCGAGAATATTGAGAAAGTGCCCGATATGACTGATACGGAAAAGAGTCGTCTGCGTGGCGAGGCCTATACCATCATGGCCAGCCGTTATTTCGATGCCTTCCGTAACTTTGGCGGTCTTTGTCTCGTCAAGAAGGCATTCCCTGTGGGAGAGAATTTCACCGAAGGCCGTTCTACTGCTTGGCAGACCGTGGAATTCATCGATTCTCTGATTCAGTGTGCCATCGATGAGCCCGGATATATCTGGAATGTTCCCGATGCCGACATTGGCCAGTGGTCGGGTCGTCTGACACGTGCCTCTGCCCGTGCCCTGCGTGCCAAGGTTTGGATGTTTGCCGCATCTCCGCTGTTTAACAACAGTCAGCCATATATGACATACACCAATAAACCTACTGGTTTAGAGAATGAGGAACATGTATGGTTCGGAAAGGAAGACCCCACATTATGGAATCGCTGCCTGAATGCCTGCAATGATTTCTTCAATGACAATGCGTCCAACGGCGATTATTATCAGTTGGTACAGCCTACAACGGCTGACGAGGCCGGATACCGTATGGCATACCGTAGGGCATACCGCTACCGCAATGACGCGACCCATCACGAGAAGTTGTTTGACGCACATCCTACCCAACTGCTGTCCAGTTCAGTCCAGAACGGAAACGTAACCAATGGATGGGGCTGGGGATGGGCTGGCTTTGCCCTCGACTGCATGCGACAGGGCGGTCAAGTTCCCACCAACGAGTTGATGGAATGCTTCGGCATGCAGGACGGTCGCAATTTCCCCTATTCGGATCTCTATGGTGCCGGAAAGAATCCCAATGGCATTGATATGTTTGCCGACCGTGACCCGCGCCTTTACGAGACGATGGTGGTTCCCAGACACGACCTGCCTGCAGGCTTTGACTACAATGGTGTTTCGTACAACGACCCCTGGGTTGGAGGTTGTCTGGTAAACAACAGTAATTTCAACAATAACGCGGATGACGTAGCCTCTGGTTATTGCAAATTCAAATGGCTGCTTGATTACAAAGGCGGTAACCGGTATGACGACGAGTATATTGGTGTTTCCTATATCCGCTTGGCAGAGATGTATCTGATTCGTGCAGAGGCCAAGGCCGAGACGGGTGATTTGCAGGGCGCACTCGACGATCTCCATATCGTACGCAGCCGCGTAGGCCTGGGTCGTCTGGAAGATCTGAATCCCGACCTGAACCTGAAATCCAACAAGGAGAACCTCATCAACGAGATCCTCCGCGAGCGCAACTGCGAAATTGGTGCGGAATGTGGTGACCGTCTCTATGACATGGTCCGTCGCATGCGTCAGGATCTCTTCACCAAGCCACTCCACGAAATCAGAATCTATCGTCTTGATGCCAACGGCAACCGTTTGGAAGATGGTGACCAGCAATGGGATCCTTCTACCCCTTGGCCGAAGTTTGAATACGAGAAGCCGGAAATCGTCGTCGGTCATCGCCGCTGGTGGGATCCCGGCTACTGGACTAACAAGTGGTATCTTGACCCTGTCTCTCGTATTGAGATTCAGAAGGGTTATGGACTGACCCAGAATCCTGGATGGTAACCTTTCATAAGTAAAAAGGTATAAAAATAAAAAGGTAAAATTGAGAATTATGAAACTAAGAAACATATTTATATATACCTTGGCGGGACTCTGCGGCGCCCCTATGGCGGTTAGTGCCCAGGTGACGCTGAGCGACAAAGAGTCGCAAAAGGTAGATTTAGGCTATGGTGTTGAGCAGTCGGAATTTCTCACTACTGCAGCAGCAACGACCATCACTGCTGAAGAACTTCGCCGCACATCAGCCATCAGCCTGGCAGATGCGCTCTATGGCAAACTCCTTGGCCTGAATGCCTACCAGAACACTGGTTTCAAGGGTGAGGAAGGCCGTGGTGCTACGTTTAATATCCGTGGTATCCAGACTACGGCAAAGAATGGTACACAAAGAATCAACTATGGCAATTATGAAGATATCCCCGGAGAAGCCGGCATCCTCATTCTTGTAGATGGTGTGGAACGACCTATTGACCGCCTTTCAGTAGAGGAGGTGGAAAGTGTCACCGTATTGAAAGATGCTGCTGCCGTGGCTCTCTACGGACATGAGGCAATCAATGGTGTGTTGCTGGTAAAGACCAAGCACGGCACTAAAGACGGGAAATACCACTTCAAGGCCGGTATATCACACAAGATTCAGTTTGACCCCCAGTCGGCTGATATGGTCAGCGCCTACGACTATGGAAAGGCTTTGAACTATGCACGTGTGAACGACTTTGGCGCTGGCTCTGAAGCCTATTCAGAAGCCGAACTGCAGAAGTTCAGAAGTGGCAGTGATCCCTTGGTCTATCCGAATGTCAACTGGAAAGATGAAGTATTCAAGAAAACGGCTCATGAGTCGAATGCGTATCTTTCTTTCTTCGGCGGTACAGAGAAGGTGCAGTATTATGCACAACTCGACTATACCGATGCCCGCGGACTCTATAAGAATCCTGATCAGGGTGACTGGAATTCGCAGTTGAAATATTCAAAGGCAAATATCCGTGCCAACGTAGATTTTGAGGTAAGTCCGACCACAAGAGTAAGTGCAAATATCCTGGGTATCCTGATGGAGACAAACGGTGTGCCCGACGTTAACTCAAGCGATGCTTGGTGGCATCTGTATAAGGTACCAGCCTTGGCATTCCCCATCAAGACATATACAGGCGTATGGGGTGGTAGTCAGACTTACGGTGATTTTAACCTCCTGGCCAAGTCGCAGGGTACTGGCTTCATGAAGACGCATCAGCGCCAAATCTGGGCTAATATGACACTGGAGCAAGATCTTGACATCATCACAAAGGGTCTGAAGTTCTACATAGGAGCCTCTTACGACAACTCCTCCAACACGATTGAGACACGCAAAAAGGGTTATCAATATGGTTGGAACTGGTATGATGGTAATGGCGAACTGTGGGAGATGGTTATGGGTACGGTTGAGGATAAACTGGTGTTCAACCACTGGGTTGATTCGCAGTGGCGTATCGCCACCTTCAATGCAGGATTCAAATATGGCATACAGTTAAATAATGGCGACAATATCGCTGCCAATGCCAACTACAACATGAAGAGCGAAATTCGCGACAACCGGAGCAATACTTGGTATCGCACCAACTGGCAATTGGCTCTGCATTATGACCATGCTAACCGGTTGATGGCTGATGTCGTACTGGCAGCCAATGGCTCCAATCGCAGTTATCCTGCCAAGTGGGCATTCTCACCGACACTGGGTCTGGGTTATATCTTTATCAACCAGCCTGAGAGCAGTTTCCTCAACTATGGAAAGGTCCGTCTTTCAGGTGGTATCCAGCACACAGACTATGTGCCACAGGCCGGCCTTTGGCTCGCTTCATGGAACAGTTCTCACGGACAGTTCTGGTATGGCACCAATTTCGCAAGTTCGTGGGGTGCCTTCCTAACACAGTTCCCCACAGATGACTTTACACAGGAGACAGCCTATAAGGCCAATTTCGGTACCGACCTAAGAATTGCCAACTCACTGGATGTCACACTTGATGTGTTCTACCAGCAGCGCCGTAACATTCTGGTAAGTGCCGCTTCACTCAACTCCGACGTGGTTGGTATCCAGTCTTCGTATGATGACAAGGGTCGTATTGCAAGTTACGGTATGGAACTGGGACTGCGCTATGCCAAGACCTTCGCTAACGGACTGAACCTGAATGCCGGAGCCTCTTTCTCAACAGTGAAGAGCGAGATCCTGGAATGGATTGAGACACCTGCTTATCCCAACCTCTCGGTGGTTGGCGGTCCTGCTGACTCAGAGCGTGGACTCATTGCCTTAGGTTTCTTCCAAAGTCAGGATGAAATCGACAACAGTCCTATTCAGCAATTCGGACAGGTGAAGGTGGGCGACATAAAATATAAGGATGTCAACGAAGACGGCGTCATCAACGAGAATGACTTCGTGGCAATGGATTATGGCAACACCTTCCCCTCACTGAACTATGCATTCAATCTTGGAGCAGAGTATAAGGGCTTTGGTATCAACGCCACCTTCCAGGGAGCAGCCCATCAGGTGAAGAACCTGCGCTATGTTGACGGCGTATGGGGAGTCCTCTCCGCAACCACCGACAACCCCACACTCCGCAACCTCTCTCAGGAATACTACGACAACTGCTTCGATATAGCCGGAGCAAATGCCCTCTATCCACGTCTGTCAACAGAGAATGTAGCAAACAATGCTCAGAACTCAACGATCTGGTATCGCAATGCCAACTGGCTGAAACTGCGCGACTGCGAGATTTACTACAAGTTGCCAGCAAGCGTCATTGAGCCTCTGAATATTACCAGTGCCAAGATATTTGTACAGGGTCAGAATCTCCTTTCCTTTGATAATATCGACGCCATGGATGCTGAGAATCTCAACACAGGCTATCCGGTGATGAAGAGTGTTAATATTGGTCTTTCTGTACAATTCTAAGGAAAGGTAAAAAGTAAAAAAGTAAAAGAGTAAAAATATGATTACTAATAAATATAATAAGGTAGCGGTAGGAATATTCTACAGTCTCCTGACTACTTTCTCCTGTCTCCTTATTTCCTCCTGTGCCAATCTTGACTATACGGAGGAGAATACCCGTGACGAGGAGTGGACCTACGAATACTTCGAAAACGGACTTAAGAACCTGGTGTTCGACGTTTATGCGCAGGTATATAATAATGAGTTTGACAATAATAGTGCCTACTTCCTTGCCGGAGCGACTGACGAGGCTCAGTATGCCCTCGAGACGGGAGCCGTCAACAGTTATGTGAATGGTGGATGGAGTCCGGCAAACCCCTATTCCAACACCTGGACAAAGGCCTATACAGCCATTGCTGATGTCAACATGTATCTGGAGAAATTGGATGAGGCAGACATCTCTGACTGGCAGTATAATCCCGACTACAGTAAATGGGTGGCTCAGTTGGAATTGTTCCCTTATGAATTGCGCTTCCTCAGAGCCTACTTCTATTTTGAGTTGTTCAAAACCTATGGCGACGTGCCTCTGGTGACGACTACGCTAACCAATGGTCAGGCAAACAACATTGGACGCACGCCATCAGATCAGATTGTGAAGTTCATTGTGGAGGAACTGGATGCTGTTGCTCCCTACCTGCCAGAGAACTATAATACTGAGGTAGGTTCCGAGATTGGTCGTGCCACTCGCATTGCGGCCTATGCCCTCAAAGCGCGCACGTTGCTTTATGCCGCCTCACCGCTTCACAACCCGACTGGTGACAAGGCAAAGTGGGCCAAGGCTGCTGAGGCTTGTAAGTATATTCTCGATAATGCCTCCGCATGGGGACTGAAACTAAGTAACTACGGTTCATTGTGGGGACACGATGCTTTCTTCAATTCGGAACTGATCTTCGGTATTGGACGCGGGGACAGCAACGATTTCGAAAAAGCCAACTACCCTGTTGGTGTAGAGAACGGTTCCTCAGGCAATTGCCCCACCCAGAGCCTGGTTGATCAGTATGAGTATCAGAATAATGGTGAGACCTTTGGTGAGCGCTATCCCGGCAATATTAACCTCTCGTTGATTGATCCTTACGAAGGCCTTGACCCGCGCTTTGCCCTCACAGTGGTGAAGGACGGTGACGAATGGCCCAGCAACGGTGCGCAGTCGAAGGTGATAGAAACCTTCATCGGTGGTTTTAATGCCGCACCAAAATATGGAGCCACCCCCACGGGTTACTACCTCAAAAAGTACGTTGATGGTTCATGTGTCACCACTGCAGACAACCAGACTACCCGTCGTCATACATGGATTATATTCCGCCTGGGAGAGTTCTATCTCGACTATGCTGAGGCTGTGTATAACGCTACCGGCAGTGCAAATGACGCCACCTATGGTATGACTGCAAACGAGGCCATCAACGTATTGCGTAGCCGTTCCGACATCCAGATGCCGAAATTCACCGAGGATGGTGATAACTGGGTCAAGCGCTATGAGCGCGAGCGTCTGGTGGAATTGGCTTTCGAGAACCATCGTTTCTGGGATGTTCGTCGTTGGAAGAAGGGTGCCCAGTATTTTGGATCCGTTCAGGCTGCCAATATCAGCAATGATTCCGCCAGCGGTGAACTGATGCTCACTCGCTCTACCATTGCCCGCCAGTGGAATGATAAGTATTATTTCTATCCCATTCCACAGTCGGAACTGAAGAAGAATCCCAACCTTACTCAGAACCCGGGATGGTAAAGACATTGATAATGAAAATTGAAAATTGAAGAATTATGAAGCATATAATCAATTATTTAGGCGCGCTGCTGGCGGTGGTTCTCATTGGTTCCACTTTCACGGCCTGTTCTGATGATGACGCCAATGGTTCGGCTAACGTCGGACTGGGCATCAAAGCATTCTTCCCGACGAAAGTCGTTACCAATCAGCCAATAACTATCAATGGTTCTGGTTTCGACGGCGTCACTGAGATAGATTTCCCCGGTGGTGCGAAAGTGACCAATTTCGAGATTGTCAGCGACAATATGATCCGAGTCAATGCGCCATCTGGCATCGCCGCTGATGGTGGCAAACTTATCGTGCGCACTGCCGACGACCAGGCAGAGTCGCGCATGGATATATCGCTTGGACACACCAATGTGACGGGATTCTCAAAACAATCTGGCGAGCAAGCCTCCGGAGGTGAATTAATCGAAGTGTATGGTTCTGACCTGGAGTTCATCAATAGCGTTGAATTACTTAATGCTGAAGGTGTACCACAGTTGATTGACCATAAAGACTTCTATCGCAAAGGCACCAGCAAGATGGTTTTCCGTGTTCCAAAGAAGGACATCTTCGACGGTACCTTCGTGGGTATTCTTCATACCTATGACGGGCAGGAAATCCTAATGCCAGAACTGACCTATAAGCCAGGTGCCGAGGAAGGTCATTGGGAGACTGTGAAGACACCAATCTGGACAAACGGTGGCACACTTGGCGAGATCAATTGGAGCAGTGACTATCGCTTCGCTTCCGAGGAAAGCAAGACAGGTGAGGAATGCTATGCTGTTCCGATGGATGTATGGAACAAGATGAAGGCTGAAACCTTCTTCATAACCATTAAGGGTGACAATCCGCAGGTTCGTATCACAACTGGCTGGTGGAGCACCAACCTGACTGCTGACGACATCATGCCAGGAAATGATCTGCTCACAGACAATGGAGACGGCACTTGGACTGTTGAAATAACTTTGGGCAATTCTGCTGACCTGCTCGGTCTTGTGGATGAACAACATCTGCTCTTCACTGGTAGTGGATACACTGTAGAGGAAATCTATTTCGCTGAGGAAGTCTGGGTTCCCGGCGGAGGCGGCGAAGAGGAAGTGAAGGTTCCCGTTTGGACAAATGGCGGCACACTCGGTGAGATCAACTGGAGCAGTGACTATCGTTTCGCTTCCGAAGAGAGTAAGACTGGTGAGGAATGCTATGCTATTCCAATGGATACATGGAATAAGATGAAGTCCGAGCCGTTCTACGTGACCGTTAAGGGTGACAATCCTCAGATCCGCGTCACAACTGGCTGGTGGAGCACTAATTTGACGGCTGATGACATCATGCCAGGAAATGAACTGCTCGAAGACAACGGTGACGGTACTTGGAAACTGACTGTTGATTTGACTTCTTCTGCAGACCTTCTTGATCTCGTGGATGTACAGCATCTGCTCTTCACAGGTGGTGGATACACTGTAGAGGAAATCTATTTCATCGAAATCGTTTCCGGTGGAGGTGGATCCGGAGGCAATGAAGTGGTCATCTGGCAGGGTGACGGCTCAGCCGGAGCAGTCAGTTGGAGCAGCCAATACCGCTTCTCTAACGCTGAGAGTAAGACTGGCGAGGAGATCTTTGCTATTCCGATGGATCAGTGGGAGGTCATCAAGACCAAGACCTTCTATCTGGATCTCCAATCTGACGACCCGCAGATTCGCGTAACCACTGGTTGGTGGAGTACTACCTGGACAGGCAACGACATCTTCCCAGGCGACGAGCATCTCACCGACAATGGCAATGGAACCTATACTCTGGAAGTCAATTTGACCGGTGACCCGATCCTTGACTCTATCGATGTAGAGCATCTGCTCTTCACGGGCGACAGATACACGCCATTGAAACTCTACTACAAATAATGAGAAAGTTACAGTAAAAAGAGGCGGGTGTGTCACAATAGGCACACCCACTTCTTTTCCAAAACTAACTGATATCATCAAAACAATTCGTTCAAATGAGAAGAATCTATCAATTCCTGATACTCACAGCATCGCTTGTGTTGACCAGTTGTGGTGGCAGTGACAATAATGATGATCCTAAGTCCAGTGTCAGCATTATCCTGAATTATCAGTCTATCTCTGAGGGAGCAGAAGTAGATGCCAAGTCCACAACGACGCTCTCCTTGAGATACAATGATCTTGTCAAGGTAACTGGTACGGGCATTACCCTCAACGGCTCTGCAGTGACCGCCCAGAGCAATGCCACATCAGCCTTGTCGGTTGACATCCCGCTCAACTTGGAAGAAGATATGAAATATATCTTAAAGATTGAAAAAGGTGCCATTGTATCAAAAAACGATCCAACAGTTTCAGCACCAGAGTTCACACTGAATTTCACCACCAAGAAAGGGGCTGGCTCCATTCCTGACTATGATGCCATCGCCCTCACCAAAAAACTGGGATGGGGTTGGAACCTTGGTAACCACTTCGACACCAGTTCCGGGAAGGACGGAGAACCCAACCAATCGGGCTATTGGGACAATGCCAAGCCAACGGCATCACTCTATACCAATCTGAAGAAAGCAGGTGCGAGCACTGTACGCATCTGTGTTACGTGGGGCAATTACCAAAAAGGAACCGATTGGACCATCAATGCCAACTACATGACTGAGGTCAAACAAAATGTAGATTGGGCTGAAGCTGCCGGTCTCAACGTCATCTTAAACATGCACCACGATGAGTATTGGCTTGACATCAAAGGTGCTGCCAACAATACCGCTCTCAACAGCGACATTAAGACCCGTATTGAGAAAACATGGACCCAGATTGCCGAGGCGTTCAAAGACAAAGGTGACTTCCTTTTCTTTGAATCCTTCAACGAGTTGCAGGACGGCGGCTGGGGCTGGGGGGACAATCGGAAAGACGGCGGAAAACAATACCGCACCCTGAACGAGTGGAATCAACTGGTGGTAAATACCATCCGTGCCACTGGCGGCAATAACGCCACCCGTTACATTGGTGTTCCTGGCTATGCATCCAGCCCGACATTTGTGCTTGACAACAATTTCGTATTGCCTACCGATCCAGCCAACCACATTATGGTCAGCGTCCACTTCTATGACCCAGATGCTTTCACGCTCTCACCTGAGAAAGCAAACTACGGCAAGTCTGAATGGGGTCATACGGCTGCGGCTGGAAAGTTCGTTTCTGGTGCCAATGAAGAACATGTCAGGGAAGTCTTCCAGAAACTGCAAGAGAAATTCATCGCCAACAATATCCCAGTTTACATCGGCGAATACGGTTGTGTGATGCATAAGACAAGTCGTTCAAACCTCTTCCGCAACTACTATCTGGAGTATGTCTGCCGCGCTGCTCACACCTACAACCTACCGGTTTGTATCTGGGATAACAACTCAATAGGCAGTGGTGACGAGCATCATGGTTACTTCAACCACAATGATGGCTCATACATCAACGACATGGAGTCGCTTGTAAAGAAAATGATTGAGGCGACCACATCTGACGATGCCGCCTACACCCTGGAAAGCATATACAACAGTGCTCCAAAATAAAGAGACAGTCCTTATAAAAAAAGCAATCCCCGTTTAAAAACTGAACGGGGATTGCTTTCTATTAGTTAACCACTATTTTCTTTCCATTCATCAAATAAAGGCCCTTCTTAGGTCGCTGTTTTAACAGACGGCCAGACAGATCGTAGATCTTGCCATCTGACGGCTGATCTTGCTTCACCACATAAATGCCCGTCGATGAGTTGGCAGTGACATCACTCATTGTACAGCCCCATGCCACACTTGGACTACAAGGTAACTCCTCGCCATTTCTGTTTTTGAGTTTCACACTCTTAATTCTTACACGACCACTGCTTTGCTTACACTGCAGAGTAATACCAGTGATAGTACCCATATTGGCAGCAAAAGCCAATGTGCTTTCGGCAGAAGTTATATCCCTGGTATATCCATTGGAATACTTCGTACAACTGATCTTCCACTGTAACAATCCGGAAGCCGGGGCATCTTCAAGTTCTAAAACCACACTGCTGTAATCGGCTGACGTGAAACTACTACCCTTATAAAGATTAAACTCTCCCCATTGTTGGTTATAGTCAACGGTACAAGAGATACTGAAATCCTTGGCATCGGGCAGAACTGGATTAAAACTGCTTCCGTGATAAGCCTGGAGTATGGTCTTTGCCAGATCTGGCTGCGAGAAGGCAGGGAAGAAGCGCGCCATACCATCGGTAAGTCCCATCCAGTAGAAAGTGGCGATATCATTAGCTTTGCACTGCTGAACGAGATACTCACAGAACTGGAACATCAACTCACGGCGCGCATCATAGTCTGTGACATCAGCATCGACATTACTTGTTCCCCATTCGCCGAGGATAACCGGAGCCCCCTTACTGACAAGATGGGTATTCCATCCATTGATCATTTCGTCGATTTCACTTTTAATACTGGAAATAGTACGATTACCTGTTATTTTGCCCTTATTATCAGTATTGACCAGTGAAGGATAGGCATGTATCTGGAATATGATACGGCCCTCGCCTGCGGCATCGGTCGGGTATTTCAACTCCTTCAAGGGATCTTTCAGGTGTTGATTCCATGTTCCACCGCCACTGCAACTTCCATACGTATTGACAATCAGGTTACGCTGAGCATTGTTACCGCCAGTGGCTCTCACCGTTGTCACAAAACTCTGAGCATAACTGTTAATGGCATTGTAAGCCGAGGTTGCAACAGATGCATCGTATTGTCCCGATGCGGCAAACGATGCGAAACACCAGGAACTGAGTTTGTCGAGCATCTCATTATAACTCTCGAAGAGCAGATGCTGATCATAGTCCTTGAACTCCTCGGCTATCTGTCTCCAGAGTTTTTCGTACCGATTCTTGTTCTGGGCGTAGTTGGCCTCGTCGGCCTTGATCCACGACTTGAAACTGTTGCCATCAGCACCAGTATCGTGATGTACATTGATGATACAATACATACCCTGATTCATCACATAATCGACCACCTCATGCACACGTGCCATCCAGGCAGCATCCACGTTGCCGTCCTTATCCATGTGATTATACCAAGTCACAGGCACGCGGATAGCCCCAAAGCCAGCCTCTTTCATCATCTTCAACAACTCAGGCGTGGTGGGATACTGTCCCCAGCACGTTTCCGACTCTAGGCCCTGTTGTCCCCAAAACGCCTCACTTGTGATGTCTGTTGTCACTGTTTGGTTGTTGGCTTCCAACGTATTACCAAGGTTCCAACCCAGACCCATATTTTTCACTGCCTCCTTGGCCGTCTCAAAATCCGCTGCTTCTATATGGATTGTTATCATAAGAAGCATACCAGTCATTAAAGTAATTAGTCTTCCCATAAAAAAAGATTAGAATTGTTTTTAAATACAGTGCAAAGATATACTTTTTATTGTGAAATACCAAATTTCAGCATCGTTTTTTTGAAAAGTGAAGCCTTAGCAAATAAGTAGTGTCATGAATAAACAAGAAAGTATCAGTATTTATCAAGAAATAGAAATGAGGTTTCAACAATTATTCATAACTTTGCAGCGTAAAACAGAAAGATGAAACCATATAAGTTTGAACCGTATCTGAAGACCACCCTGTGGGGAGGCTATCAAATAGCCCCCTTCAAGGGTATTTTTACCGCCCAGCCAAATATCGGTGAGAGTTGGGAGATCAGTGGAGTACCCGGTCACGAGAGCCGTGCCATAGAGCGCGGACTTATCGACGATGTGGACGTAGGTCTGACATTGACAGAACTAATCGACAAGTACAAGGGACTGCTTGTAGGCCAGAAAGTCTATAAGAAGTATGGCAACCAATTTCCGCTGTTGGTGAAGTTCATCGATTCACGTCAAGACCTCAGCGTGCAGGTACACCCTGATGACAAATTAGCGATGGAGCGTCACGGTTGTCAGGGAAAGACGGAGATGTGGTACATCATCAAGAGTGATGTAGGTGCTAAGATCTATTCCGGTCTGAAGAAGAGTATCACGCCCGACGAATACGAACAACTGGCAAATGCCCCCGTTCCCGAAACAGCCCCCGATGGTTTACCGTCGAGTTCCCACTCCCCCATGCAAGATGTGATAGCCACCCACGAGGCTCATGACGGCGACCTCTTTTTCCTGCCAGCAGGTCGTCTGCATGCCATCGGTGCCGGCAACTTCCTGGCTGAGATACAAGAGACCAGCGACATTACTTACCGCGTCTACGACTTTGGACGAAAGGATGCCCACGGCCAGCCCCGTGAACTGCATATCCAACAGGCCCGCGATGCCATCGACTATCGCGTGTGGCCGGAATATCGCAGTAGTTACGACTCGACGAAACCCATCTCTCAACTCGTCAACTGTCCTCATTTCGTCGTCCATCGTGTCGTCGTGCAGGTAGCCTCACAGGTTGATTTCCACTGCGACTCATTTGTCGTGGTGATGTGCCTTTGGGGCGAAGCCAACATCAACGGTATCAGCATCCGTCAGGGTGAGACCATCCTCGTGCCTGCCTGCGAAAATGTGCTCTATATTTTCGGAAACGCATCATTCCTAACTGCGACAATAGGATAGATAAACCATTTAACGCAGGGAGAAAGATTTGGTGATGGAGGGAATAATACTCAATTTATTGTAGTTTGACAGTATCTTGGCCGACCTTCAGGAGATAGAGTGTTTCTTTGGGTGCAGGAATGTGTATCTCTGTTCCTGTAGCAGTAGTCTGGAATAGGAGCATGCCCCTGATATCGTAGAGTCTGACGGACACTCCTTGTGGAACATTGACAACAATGATTTCATCGTTACCACGCAGCCAGTTCCATGTCTGAGTCCCTGTAGTCGTGATACCAGCCTTCCCTCCGACAATTGTCTCTATGGCGATACTGTTACAGGACGGAACTATGAGAGAACACACGGCTCCCTTCATTTCCTGTGTACTCACCGAACCTGTTAATCCTACCTGTATAATCTTCCATCCGAGGATCTCTATATCTTCCTCTATGGGAGTTGCCGTGAGTGTTATTTGACGGTTAGCGAAAAACTTTCCTGCGTATATCGGATGATGCAGGTTGATACCATTGAAGTTGATAGATATGTCTTCCCGGGGAAGAGTACTCATGTTGATGGTCAACGTAAAGGGCTCTCCCAGTTTGTAATACTCACCCAGCATCGTATAAAAATGATAGGTACGCTTGGCCAGCCATTCATGCGCCTTGTTCAGTTCTTCATCATATTTGGGCCACCAACGGTTGATAAGACTGCGATGATAAGGATACTCGTACTTGATCATATCATACATAGGATCCCAGATGTCACGGACATCCTTCTCATTCAGGAAGTCACCCATATAGATACAGCAACGGTCAATGAATTCACGATAAAAGTCTTTGTCTTCCATCAGTCGACGGAATAGTCGGGTGGCATCGGAAGTATTGCCCCAGGCCCTATCGCTGTCGTAGTCGGGCGTATTGAGCCATGCTACGGTGTTGTATTCGGGAGAAGACCCGTAGAGTCCAATACCAAAATCAGTATCTTTTGCTATCCAACGCCATTTACCACCCTCTGCCCTTGGCCTCCACATGACACTGTTGTTGCCCGGAAAGTCCTGATTGTTGAAATAGAGATTCATAATCATGAGGTTGATATACTCTTCCCAATCCATGCGCTCCGCATATTCTGCCAAGGTGTGGCCTTGTTCGTTGTAGAAAGTACGGAACTGTCTGAAATAATCCTTCGTGCCCTCCTTCAGGTCGTTGTTTTCTAACAAGTCGATGTCTTCTAATCCGTCGTAATTGGTGTAGATGTTATTACCATTTGCCCTCTCACGGATATTCAGCATACCATAATAAGTGCCATTGATATAGATGATGGCCGGTCTCCATGCCTGCCAGTCGAGGTCTGCATTCTGCGCCATTGAACGTTGTATGATGGCATCACGCATATACAGATAGTCATAGTCATTGCCTGCATTACGGAGCACAAGCGATTTGAAATCCCTGACTCCAGGTTTCTGGTCAGGAAAGAACTCATAGTCGAAACGTTTCGTCCCAAAACGCTTATGCGCATAGATGGCTATCGATTTCTTGGAGGCTCCTCGTGATGCAGAGCCGGAGATACGCATCTCACAGAGTTGATTCAACAGGCTATTCTGGTTGCCTTCAACGAAGAACTCCAAGTTAAGTGGCCTGCGCCAGTTGTTTTTCTGATACGACTCCTGATTACAAGCGAAGATGCCCGTCTCTGGATCATCCAGATACTCTTGGTTCATGTTGATGGAGATGACGGGCAGGGTTATTTCTCGCCCGTGTACGATATAGGACTGTGTGATACTCCTTGGTGACAGCCATCCCTCACAGAATAGTTTGGCACGGATGATGCGGGAGTCTGAGAATTTGATAGGCGCTGTATATGTCTCACCCGTTGTAAGTGTAGGCTCCGCCCCGTCGATGGTATATCTGATAACCGTTCCTTCTGGTGCGTCATCGGGGAGACTCAGTATCAGTTTCATACTCCGTTTCTTTTCCGTCACATATCCACTTTCACTGAATACCGGTACCCCAAGAATATGGTCTCTATCGCAGACCTGTCCTACATTACCTGCCTGCGGCGTGGGAGTGAGTTGATAGCCCCATACATTACTGCCATCGTCTTCTCTGCCGTAGGCAATATTGGGTGCGGGCTGTTTCTCGAGACCCGTGACACTATCAACGATTTTTCCTCCATTAAATAGATAGACATCCATGCCCTTCCCAGATTCCAACCGGAAGTTGGTATGCAAGCCATTGGCTTCTGTGTCACAATAGACGAGAATATACTTTCCTGCCCCAATTGTCTTATTAGGCAGTTTCCAGGCTTCATTCGGATCGTTGGTCTTACCAATCCTGTAATTTCTCAGATTTATGTCTGCATCAGATGGGTTATACAACTCCACCCAAGAGTCAGGATACTCCTTAATGTCATCCATCACACAGTCAATATTCGACTGCATCAGTTCGTTGATGACGAGTTGTGCATGGCCATTGGCTGCATACAACATCATGATGGTGACGAACACCTTAATGAGTATTTGTCTCACAACGCAGGGAGAAAGATTTGGTGATAGGGGTTTTGTAGGTGTTAATCGTGAGACGGACAGAGTCTGCAGGAATCTGTGAGGTCAGGATACTGACGTAAACCTGGGTGGAATAATACTCAGGGACGCCTGCCTGATCGTGGTAAAGACGGAGATGACTGGTGCGAGTACCATCAGGATGAGTCATGATAGTGTCCTGAATGACATGGAGTGTTTGACGCGCCTTCTCATCCTCGGTCGTGCCTGTCATCAGGTAGAGACTCATATTCAGATATTTGCCCGATTTACTTACCCAGGCACTCTCGAACTTCACGGGATCGGTCTTCATCTCCTTGTCCAGTTCCGACAAAGGGGTTACCTTCGGACAAGGCACCTCACCAATGGAGATCGGTTCAAAAACCTCTTGACCCGTCTTCGCGCGTACCTTATTATAATATAATATACAGCGGTAAACCGAGTCGGGGGTGACAACCAATTTGGCAGTGAAGGGCTTGGAGGCAGACAATTGTTCCCCGTCATCAGTGGTAATCTGGTCTATCTCCTTCTGTGCATTGGCCCGCGCCTCTACAAAGTCAGCCCGCATCAGGGAGTATTTACCTTCGCCCTTCTCGTAGGCATCCTGTGTACAGGAGGTAAGGAGGAAAGAGGAAAGAGGAAAGAGGAAGGAGAATACTATAATACGACATAAAAATTTCATAGGACAGCGAGTTTGTTACGGACGGGGTTGGCATACATCGTAAGGATACGCTCACGGAGGAAAGCCTCATCCTTGTTGTCAAGGGTAATCTTCGCAAGTTGACCAGAGAGATACTTTTCGAAACGTTGTTTGTCTGCAGCAGTATAATGAGCAGCATGATCCGTATTGCCATTGAGTTCATCGAGGGCGATGTAGTTACAGGGGAAAAGTTCATAGCCACGATGAATCTCCTTGTCCATCCGTTCAGCCACAACCTTGTAGTACTCTGTCTTGGGCAACTCGTCCAGTTCTCCCAACCAAGTATTGATGGGTGCAGCCGCCCGATAGACCACCCGGCCCTTATAACCTAGGATACCCGTCTTCATATTGTCGAGATCATCTTGACGCGATTTCTTGAAGGCAGGATTATCACGTTTCTGCTGAAACTCCTGCGCCTTGAGATAGTCACAGGGATCGTATTCATAACTGATGGTCAATGGTACGATATTGAGTTCCTTAAGGTCTCCCCCCATCGCCAACATCTTCAGCACAGCATCCTGTGTCCGGTCATTGGAGTCCTTCGCCCTACCCTCGCGCTGGGCAATCCATATATTCTCCTTTTTCTGTGTCACAGCATAGTGAATATATCGGCTCATGAGTTGCGAGGCGGCCAATGTCTCACGGAGCGAAAGACCACGCCGCACGGTGAAGGCCTTGTTCATCCGCACCAAACGCTTGATCCAGGGATAGATGAGCAGATTGTCGCCAATACCGATCTCCACAGTAGTTGGGTATCCGGCATTCACCAGTTTTACGTCAAGGAAGGCGGAGTCGAGCACGATGTCACGGTGATTGCTGACGAACATGAAACGGGAGCCGTCGGATTTCAAATCCGACGGAATAGCAGAGGTGAGGGCAGCATCGTCAAAGGAGCAGCCATCGGTATATTTGCGGATGATATAATTGACCACGGGCTTCATGAACCGCTTCTGGAAGTCGAGCGGTGTCTTGACACCCGTGAAGGCGAGACGCAACAGACCGTTCCGCACAGACTTTGGCAGCCAAGGGGCAAACCCCTTCAGCACCACCTGAAACTGGCGGTCTTTCAACAGGTCTTCAAACGCCTGTTTCATCTCACCTGCCTCATACGGCCTTATCTCGTCAAACTCGTTCATACAAACTGGTTTTCAACAATCTCCGTCAGCACCTCTGTCATAGAGAGTCCGGCAGCCTTCACCTGTTGTGGGATAAAACTGGTAGCAGTCATTCCCGGGGTAGTATTCACCTCCAACATAGAGATTTTACCATCGTTTGAGATGATATAGTCGATGCGGATGATACCGTTGCAATGCAGAATATCATAGATATGCGACGTGATCTTGCGTACCCTGTCAGTAATATCTGCCGGTAATCGGGCTGGCGTGATTTCCTGAACCTGACCATTGTACTTCGCATCGTAATCGAAGAACTCATTCGATGTCACCACCTCCGTTGCAGGCAGTACCACAGACCTCTCTTTCGTCTTGAAGACACCAATGGATATCTCTGTACCTTCCAGGTAACTCTCCACCATAATCTCCGAACTCTCCAACATCGCCTTACGGATGGCAGGAGCCAACTGGTCCTTGTTCTTTACCTTCGACACACCAAATGACGAACCGTCGGCAGCAGGTTTAACAAAACAAGGCATGCCGATGCGTTCTTCTATCTCATCGTCAGTCACCAGTTCCTCGTAACCCTTGCGGATCAGCAGCGAGTCGGCCACACTTACACCATAGCCACGCAGATACTGATTCAGCACGAACTTATCGAAGGTCATGGCCTCCACCAACACACCACTCGTTGAATAGGGTAAGTCGATGAGGTCGAAATACCCCTGCAACAGACCGTTCTCACCCGGTGTACCATGAATGGTGATATAGGCGTAGTCGAAAAGACGGGCTTTGCCATCCTCGACAAACGAAAAGTCATTGCGGTCTATCTTGGCCGTCGTACCATCGGGCAGTTCCACATGCCAGTCCTGTCCTTTGATATCCACGATATAAACATTGTAACGCTCCTTGTCGAAGAAGGAGTAGAGTCCCTGTGCCGAGCGCAGTGACACGTCGTGTTCCGATGAGTCGCCACCACAGACGATGGCAATTGTTCTCTTCAAGTTTTTCATTATTTAATTATTTCGTTTTTATATATTTCCTCCATTTGTCTATCAGTGCCGCCATATCCTCCGGCCACTCCGACGTAAAGTCCATCTGCTGGCCTGTCGAAGGATGTACGAAACCCAGTGTTCTGGCGTGCAACACCTGACGGGGACAGAGTTTGAAGCAGTTCTGGATATAGGCCTTGTAACTGGCCGTACGCTCTCCGCGTCGTATCTCACAACCTCCGTAGCGTTCATCGCAGAACAGCGGATGTCCGATGTGTTTCATATGTGCCCTGATCTGATGGGTACGTCCTGTTTCTAAGACACACTCCACCAACGTCACGTAGCCATAGCGCTCCAACACCTTATAGTGGGTGACTGCAGGTTTACCAATCTCCGAGTCTGGCGGAAACACCTCCATCCGCAGACGATCCTTCGGGTCGCGCCCGATATTGCCTTCTATCCGTCCTTCGTCCTCTACGAAGTTACCCCATACCAAGGCATTGTAACTGCGATGGGTGGTCTTGTTGAAGAACTGCTTCCCCAGCGAGGTCTTGGCATCAGGCGTCTTTGCCACTACCAACAGGCCACTGGTATCCTTATCAATACGGTGCACTAGTCCAACTTCTGGATCATTCGGGTCGTACGACGCCAGATCCTTCAGATGCCAGGCGATGGCATTTACCAACGTACCACTGAAATTACCACAGCCCGGATGCACCACCATGCCCGCAGGCTTGTTGATGACCATCAGGTCATCGTCCTCATAGACTACTTCCAGAGGAATATCCTCCGGTTCTATCGTTGTATCATAGTGCGGACGGTCGAGCATCAAGGTGACGATGTCTCCCGCACGTACCTTATAATTACTCTTTACAGGCGTTCCATTCACATGGATAAAACCCGCCTCTGCGGCTTTCTGGATACGGTTCCGACTGGAGTGCGGCTGATGCTCTGACAAGAACTTATCGATACGGACGGGTTCCTGACCCTTGTCCACCTCTATGCGGAAGTGCTCGTAGAGTTCTTCCAGTTCTATATCCTCAAGCATCTCGCTCATGGTTCCATAACCTCCTCAAAGTCGTCCATATCATCCCCACCATCCTCACTCATGAACTGCTGGTAACTGGGTTCCACATAGTCGAAGTCCTCTTCTTCCCTATCGTACATACCACTGCCGATCATCAGTGTCAGTGGAGAATCGATCGACACCATGTCGCCCGTTGACACACGACGGCCTCGACTGATGATGCCATACACCCAGTCTTTCTCGCCAGCCACATATTTCGGTGGGAGGAGTTTGAAACCGATAGCCATCAATTTGGCCTCTGCCTCACGGAAACTGCTGTTGTCCACCACATCGGGGATGGCGAATGTAGGCGACGAAGGGGAGTTGACCGTTACATAGATGGTATGTCCTTCCTTCACCTTGGTTCCCTGACCCGGACTTTGGGCAAGGATGCAGTTGGCAGGCAGACGCTTATTGTAGCCGGAGTCTGTCACCATCATGTTCAGTCCGTTTTGTTCCGCCAGGGCGATAGCTTTCGCATAGGTCATTCCTTCCACCTTTGGCACCACGATACCCTGTCCATGATGGGTATACCATTCCAGTCCGTACTTCACCCCCAGGCAGAGCAGGACTATCACCAGTGCCATCGCCAACAGATTGCCCAGCAGATAGACACTCACAAACTTTCCGAAGAACTCCTTTGTTTTCATGCGACAAAAGTACTAAAAAAAACAGAAAGAAGCAAAGAATCTCTCCACTTCTTTCTATTTTAACTCATTTTTCTACGAAATCGGAAGAATTACTTTCCGTGATTCTCGTCAGAAACCGTCAACTTTTTGCGACCCTTGGCACGACGAGCGGCCAGAACGCGGCGACCATTCTTGGTGGCCATTCTCTCACGGAAGCCGTGCTTGTTCACGCGACGGCGATTGTGCGGCTGAAATGTTCTTTTCATTGCTTTTACTTATTTATTTGTTACTTTTTTCACTGATTTGGGGTGCAAAAGTACTCATTTCTTTTGAATTACGCAAGAAATATGCGAAATTTAGTGCAAGTTTTTATGTTTTTTTCGAGAATTTGCGTAACTTTGCACCCGAAAACGATATAAAAACAATATTTTAAGGTTATATGATTAATTCACAAGACATTAAAAAAGGCACTGCCATCCGCATGGACGGTGGCATTTGGGTGTGCATCGATTTCCAGCACAGAAAGCCAGGTAAGGGTAACACCATCATGATCATTAAGGTTAAGAACGTTTCCGACGGTCGCGTTTTGGAGCGCCGCTACAACATCGGTGAAAAACTCGAGGACGTGGTCATCGAGCGTCGTCCCTACCAGTATCTCTACGAGGACCAGAGCGGTCGTATCTTCATGAATCAAGAGACATTCGAGCAGATTCCCATCGACAACGAACTCGTAATCGGTCATGAGTACATGAAGGAGAGTGATATCGTGGAGGTTGTTTCTGACACCACCGACGGTACCATCCTGTATGCTGAAATGCCCGTGAAGACCGTGCTCCGCGTGACCCATTCTGAGCCTGGTGTGAAGGGCGATACCGCCACCAACACCCTGAAACCCGCCACTCTGGAGACTGGCGTAGAGGTACGCGTTCCCCTGTTCATCAACGAGGGCGACCTCATTCAGGTGGATACCCGTGACGGCAGTTATCTGCAGCGCGTGAAGGAATAATGAAATATTCCATTATCGTTCCCGTCTTCAATCGTCCCGATGAAGTGGACGAGTTACTCGAAAGCCTATCTAATCAGACACAACAGGATTTCGAGGTTATCATCGTGGAAGACGGATCGGTAAAGACCTGCAAGGATGTTTGCGAGAAATACGCAGACATCCTTGCTTTGCATTATTACGCCAAGGAGAACAGCGGCCCGGGTCAGAGCCGTAATTATGGGGCCGAACGCGCCAACGGCGAGTGGCTCATCATTCTCGACTCCGATGTCGTCCTGCCTGAGGGGTATATTAAGGCTGTATCTGCGGATTTGCATTCCGCCAACGACATTGCTGCTTTTGGCGGTCCCGACGCGGCCCACCCCTCCTTCACCCCCGTACAGAAGGCCATCTCCTACTCCATGACCTCCTTCTTTACCACTGGCGGCATCCGAGGCGGTAAAGCAAAACTCGACAAGTTCTATCCCCGTTCCTTCAACATGGGCATCCGTCGTGATGTCTATCTCCATCTCGGTGGCTTTTCCAAGATGCGCTTTGGCGAGGACATCGACTTCTCCTACCGTATCGTGGAGGCAGGTCATAAGACCCGACTCTTTCCAGAGGCATGGGTATGGCACAAGCGTCGCACGGACTTCCGTAAGTTCTTCCGCCAGGTATATAACAGTGGCATTGCCCGTATCAACCTCACAAAGCGCCATCCCGGTACCTTGAAACTCGTGCATCTGTTGCCGACAGTATTCACCCTCGGTGTTATCGGTTGTCTGATGCTCTTCGGACTGGGTGCGGCAATGTATTGCTACGGTGAGTGGCTTGATGCCTACAATCTGCGACCCACAGACAATATGCATCAGGGTGTGGGCTTCGTGTTCTGCATTTTAGCTCTGTTGCCCCTCCTACTCTATAGCGGCATCATCTTTATTGATTCCACTATCCGAAACAAAAGTCTTTGGGTGGGTCTGCTCAGCATCCCTGCGGCCTTCGTCCAACTGACGGGCTACGGTCTGGGGTTCATCGAAGCCTGGTGGAAACGCTGCATCCTTAAACAAGACGAATTCACAGCATTCGAAAAAACGTTCTACAAATAGTTATTCATCAAACTTTAAATCACTATGGAAAAACTCAACATCAATCAGTGGGCGGAAGAAGACCGCCCGAGAGAGAAAATGATGGCACTCGGGACAGAAGCACTGAGCAATGCCGAGTTACTGGCCATCCTCATCGGTTCCGGTTCTACGAAAGAGAGTGCCGTCGACCTGATGAAACGGGTACTCATCGACTGTAACAACAACCTCAACACCCTTGGTAAGAAAGCCATCCATGACCTCTGCACCTATAACGGCATCGGCGAGGCGAAGGCCATCACTATCCTTGCCGCCTGCGAACTCGGCAAGCGCCGTCAACAGGAAACGCCGGAAGAACGTCCCAAGTTGGAAACGGCGACCAGAATCTACAACGAGATGCATCCGCAGATGCAGGATCTCGATGTGGAGGAATTCTGGGTGTTGCTACTTAACCAGAACTACCGTCTCATCAAGAAGGTACGTGTCTCACACGGTGGCATCACGGAAACTGCCGTCGATATCCGCATCATCATCCGAGAGGCCGTGCTGGCTAATGCCACCATCCTCGCTGTCTGCCACAACCACCCCTCAGGCAATCTCACCCCCAGCAAAGCCGACGACGAATTGACCAAGGACATCAAACGGGCCTGCGACGTGATGCGCATCTTCTTCATGGATCACGTCATCATCACCGATGGACAGTACTACTCCTACCACGAGTTAGGCAGGTGCTGAGGTTCGTTTCAGCGAACGATCATCTTCTTGCCGTTGTTGATATACAGGCCCTTGCCAATAGTCTGGCTGTTCATTTTGCGCCCTAGCAGGTCATAGAAATTGCCGTCCTTGAACATAGCATCCGTCGTAAGACGATGAATGCCTACTTCGATGTTGAAGAATTCCTTCCAGACATTTGCTTCCTTGTACGACTCGATGCTTTCACCTAGCACGTATAATTTGCAGGTTTGTTTATCTGTATCAGAGAACACATAATTTCCACATGCAGGCGGAGTCGTTGCGGGACAAGTAATGGCATTCAGTTTCTCACATGCGGTAAATCCAAAATCGCCAATCGATTCTAACGAACTGGGAAAATCCACCGTCTGTAATTCATGCAATTCCATAAAATCTCCTGTCAAGACCTTTGTCACGTAATTACCAAATCGAACTTCTTTAAGTTTGGCACAGCGGGTGAAAGCACCTGTTCTGTAACCAGCCCAACCTGTTTCTGGATGACTATAGGGCCGTCCGATATAGGCTTTCTCCAAAGGCATATTGGTGAAGAATCCATTACTTCCACCCTCACTTCCATAGGGCAAAACGAGCTCGTTTGGACCATCTTCGAGAGTAACCTCTTTTACGGATGTGCATGCGGCAAATGAAGCCAGACCTAAGGAACTTACACTGGCAGGAATTGTCAGACTCTCCAAGCTTTCGCACGAAGCAAAAGCATATTCGTCAATCAATTGCAGGGTCGACGGAAAATCGATGTTCTTTATAGCCTTACAGAACTCAAAAGCTCGATTGCCAATAGTGACGACACCCTCCGGCAGGTTGATGATCTGGAGTTTCTCACAATGATGGAAAGCCTTGTCGCCTACTGCATTGAGAGAAACATTGACATTCACCGTGTGCAAGGCAGGGGTAAGTATAAACTCGCAAGGCTGAATCTCGGTGGCATATCCTCCGATGGTAACCTCCTCCAGCGTATTGCAGCGTCCAAAGGCGCTCAAGTCATAATAAATGTACCAACCCCAGTCCTTCTGTTTCGGATAGCGGTAAGGACGGCCGATGTAGACGGATTTGATAGGTTGGAAAGAAAACATGCCTGACTCTGCCGACGAACTACCGACACCGAGTTTCAGCAGGTTCTCACCATCTTCAAACACGACTCTCTCCAAAGCTTCGCAACCGTCGAAGGCATTGTTGTAGATGGTATCTACGCTGGCGGGAATAATTACTTCCTTCAAAACTTTACAACCACAGAAAGCACGTTCCTCAATCGTCTTCATCGTGTTAGGGAACTGAACAGACGGGATGTCATCACATTGGTCGAAAGCCAGTTCGCCAATGCCAGTAACAGTATAGCCTGACACCTTCTCTGGTATAACGATGTCACCATGATAACCTCCTTTGATGCGCTCCCATGTACCGTCACCTAATTGTTTCATACGATACGTCACCTTTGCTGTCATCGTTGCATCGTCATAGGCGTACTCTAAATCTTGTGCTCCTGCGCTCAATCCTGTGAACGCCAGTAGGAGTGTAAATAAAATCTTTCTCATAATAAAATTGTTTTGTGGGTTTGTAATTTTGCCACAAAGATAAGGAAAAGAAGCAATATGTCAGGACTATTTGAGGAAAACCGTACGACAAATTCGGAAAATGTCGTACGATTACTGTTTTTGGGTGCTCATGCTTTGTGTCTTCCACTCCGTCGGGGTGAGGTCGGTCAGTTCCTTGAAACAGCGTGCAAGGGCCTTGTCGTTGGAGAATCCTGACTCCATCGCTACAGCCGACATCTTCTTTTCCGGATGCTCAATCATCAAACGTTTGGCATGTTCCACACGGAACTCATTAACAAACTGTGTCAATGAACAACCTCTTTCCACCCTTATACAATCTGAGATATACCGGCTATTGGTGCCAAGGGCTGATGCGATGTCCGAAACCTTCAGACCTTGCTGAAGATAGATATGCTGATCCTCCATCAACTCACATATCCGCTGCATCAATCTGGCATTGCCCTTTGCAGGAGCGGATACAACAGGTTCCTCAGACATGGGAAGCTCCTTTGACCTCTTGCGCCAAAAGAGATAAACAACCAGGATTGCCAGCAATATGACAGCACAAATACTCCACATCCAGTTATTCAAATCACCCGTTGCACTGGAACCCTTGTCATTGAATCGTAGTAGCCATACAGAAGCCATTGGTGAGAAATTTCCATTCGGTTCTGTGCCGATACCACCTGTCAGCATCAGATTACCTTCTGACGTCAATACCGGGATGGTTCTCATACCCGCCTCAGGCAAAGGATCCGTATGATAGAGGACCAGAGGGGCTGGGGTCTTGGCGTAATCGATGCAGAGCGCATACAAACGGTATGTCTCGTCGAAGCCGACGACATAGCCTCGTTGATGTTGACGATCAACGTATACCGGAGTAATGTATTTGATTCGTCCCCACTGACTTTCTGTCGGCACGGAATACATTGTAGGTAAAGGAGTGAACACGGTGTCACGTACATCAACGATAGCCAACTGCCCTTCCTTATTCTCTACAGGCATCAGATAACGGCACTCCCCCTTTGACTCGTCTCCGATAAAACTGTCATCACTGTGTTGCACCAAGTCATATTGCAGAGGCTTCCAATTATCAAACAACTCATTCGTGAAAGGGGCTCCATAAAGTCTGTCGATAATAATCGTATCGATAGGGGCTCCATGATTATCATAACCCGCAAAAATCATTGCATCACCATTCGAAGTACGGAAAATATGGGGAAGACAGCGTGACTGTGAGACACCCCTAACATGCGAGAACGTGGTCTTGCCATCGAAAATCTCAATGGCATCATCAGCATACCAATTGCCTGCAATCACCACCCGTCCGCTGTCGAGTTCAAGCGTAGCACCAGAGGCACGTTTCTGGTCAAGACAACCAAAGCCCTTACACTGATGCGTCACAGGATTGTATAGTTCAACCTCAAAACTCTGTCCGATACCCAGATTATCCTTAAATCCGCCGGCTAATAGCACCTCTCCCGATTTCATCACAATCGATATGCCGCCATCGTGCGTATAGGCGGTCTGCAA
This sequence comes from uncultured Prevotellaceae bacterium, assembly GCA_902784565.1. Taxonomy (GTDB): domain Bacteria; phylum Bacteroidota; class Bacteroidia; order Bacteroidales; family Bacteroidaceae; genus Prevotella. Next base: position 155,824 of record CACZVE010000001.1, on the reverse strand, counting down.
CAGATGCCACTCACCTTCCTTGAGATATTCCGCCGTGGGTGTCAGTACAAAGCCTGAAGTATGTCCACCCGCAACTGTCACCTCTCCATTCGCCACGAAAACAGAATGTCCGCTACGGGGAACGTTCATGTCAGACAACCGTTCTACCTCCACCTTGACAACAGGACATTTCACCTTGTCAGCACCATCGGCATGCGATGTCGCCAATAAGAAGATGAAGAATAGAATGAGTTGAAATGTCTGTCGCATATCTAACCAAACAATCTGTTTTTTGATTACTGGGTACAAAGTTAGACAAAAGCCGTTAGAAAAAAGAAAACCTAGAAAAGAATTATCGGACAAATTCCGAATTTGTCGGATAATTCACTAAATTTGTTAGCAGAACAGACTGAAAAGTACGGGGAACCATTTTGAAAATTGGATGATTTACCAGGATTTAGGAACAAGTCATTTTTGTGTTCCGATGGCATGAATTGATTCTGGAACAAGTCCTTTTTGCGTTCCGATGGTATGAGTGAGTATCGTGGGAACACGTTCCGGAAGTTGAAAAATCAGCCTAAAAACTGGGAGACGTTTATGCACACCGTGCAAAAGTCTGCCCCCAAACTGAGGCACGTTTATGCACACCGTGCAAAATCTTCCCCGGTTTTGGGGCAGGTTTTTGAAGTTTTGGAATGATAACAAATCGCATCAAGTCGAGAAATCCAACTTTTTTTTTGGTTATCTTCCTACTTATTTGTACCTTTGCCAACTGAAAAAGATAAGAAGGAATGACGCAAGAGGAAAAAACGCTGCTTGAAGAACGTATCGTGGATGTGTTGAAGACCGTCTACGATCCGGAAATTCCCGTCAACATCTATGACTTGGGAATGATTTATAAGATTGATGTGCAGGAGGACAGCACGGTGGAATTAGAAATGACATTTACCGCGCCGAACTGTCCTGCGGCTGATTATATATTAGAAGATGTACGCACGAAAGTGGAGAGTGTCGAAGGCATCAAGGGAGCAAATGTCAACCTCGTCTTCGAGCCTGCCTGGGACCAGAGTATGATGAGTGAGGAAGCGAGAGTAGAACTGGGATTCGATTAAGAAGTGATAAGTGAATAGTGATGAAACCGATATATTTCCTATCTGATGCCCATCTTGGGTCACTGGCTATTCCGCACCAGAGGATGCAGGAACGGCGGTTGGTACGTTTCCTTGACTCTATCAAGGAGAAAGCCGCTGCCGTCTATCTGTTAGGTGACATGTTCGACTTCTGGTATGAATACAAATACGTGGTGCCGAAGGGCTTTACCCGTTTCCTGGGAAAAATCTCCGAACTGACGGACATGGGTGTCGAAATACATTACTTCACCGGCAACCACGACATCTGGGCCTACGAATACCTGGAGAAGGAATGTGGTGTGATCCTGCACAAACAGCCAGAGACAACGGAGATCTACGGTAAGATCTTTTTCTTAGCACACGGTGACGGACTCGGCGATCCCAACAAGAACTTCAAGTTGATCAAGAGTATCTTCCATAACCGCGCCTGTCAGTGGGCCTTCTCTGCCTTACATCCCCGCTGGGGTATGTGGTTCGGTCTGAACTGGGCCAAGCACAGTCGGATGAAACGTCCGAACAACGAGGAGCCGCCCTATATGGGTGAGAACCGCGAACACCTCGTGCTCTACACGAAGAAATACATCCAGTATCACTCCAATGTGGACTATTTCATCTACGGACACCGTCATATCGAGGTGGATCTGCAACTGACGAAAAAGGCCCGGATGATTATCCTCGGCGACTGGATCACACAGTTCTCCTACGTGGTCTACGACGGTGAACATCTGTTGATGTCGCAATACATTGAGGGCGAAAGCCAACCCTAAAGACTAGACAAATATGAAGAAAATTGTAACTTTCGGAGAGTTGTTGCTCCGATTCTCGAAACCCGACCACCTGCGACTGACGCAGGGGGATATGTTTACCAGCAAATACGGTGGTAGCGAGGCCAATGTGGCAGTATCGCTGGCTTCGCAGGGCGAGAATGTGACCTATATCACCCGTCTGCCGGACACTCCTGTGGGACATGCCGGTGCGATGAACCTCGCCCAACTCGGTGTCGATACCAGTCATGTGCTCTATGGCGGACAGCGCATCGGCACCTATTACTTTGAGCCACCTGCAGGCATGCGGGCTGCAAAAGTGATTTATGACCGCAGCGGGTCGGCCTACTATGACTTGAAACCAGGCATGATTCCCTGGCGCGAGATCCTGAAGGACTGCGCCTATTTCTGTGTGTCGGGCATCACCGCCGCTATCTCCCAACAGGCTGCCGAGGCCACCTTCGAGGCACTCGACATTGCCGACGAACTGGGCATCACCGTCTGCTTCGACATCAACTACCGCAAGAACCTGTGGAGATATGAGGGGGCAACGCCCCGTGAGACACTGAGCAAAATGCTCTCCCGTTGCGACATGATGTTTGGCGATGCCATTGAGTTCGACTGGCTCTCGCAGCATCCCCAGCCCCCCTTCACCGCTACCGACTCCAATTTCCAGATGCAGATGAAGGAATACGGTGAGTGGTTCGACGAACTGCACGCCCAGTACCCACGCCTGAAACACTGGATGATGGGTATGCGTAATATCGTATCATCAAGCCACCACACCCTCACAGCCCTGCTATGGACAGAAGGAAAGTTGCTCCAGGCTCCCATCATGGATATCCCCGACGTGGTGGATCCCGTTGGCGTGGGTGATGCCTTTATGGGTGGTTGGCTCCATGCCGTCAACCTCTTTCCCAACGACAGACAACAGCAACTGAACTATTCGCTCGCTGCCGCTGCCCTGAAGAATACCATCCCTGGTGATTTCAACCTATCCTCAGAAGAGGAGATCCTGGATGTGATGGAGGGTCGTCACAATGCGACGACCCTCTACAAGACAATCGCATAAGTAAAGCCGCTCGATGTGAGCGGCTTTACTTTATTATTTGCGGTCAGGATTCACGAAGCGCTTCGGTTTTTCGGTCACCTTTGTGCTGTCGGCATCGCCTGAGCGGGTGCGAGCCCAGTAGTAATCATCGTACCAACTGTCGAAGCCCCAGTAGTAGTTGTCGTAACACGGACGACTCGTGCAGTAGAGTTCGAAGTCAACCATGTTGTCACCATCGTAGATTGTGCCATAGAAACGCTTGGAGTCGAGGTGATAGTCACAGATCTCGATCCAGTCACCATCCTCGCGGAAATAGACGGAGATCACGCCATTCTTCACTGTCCAGTCAATATGGTTGGCCACATAGTCCCAAGGGGCATTGCTATAATAGTCCACCCAATAGCCCGAACCTTTGGTAAAACGGAACGGATCTATCTCGAAGGTAATCTCCGAACGGGTGACATCGTAGGTCCTGCCATCCCAGTAAGAGGAAATATACATGTTTCCAGTCCAAGTTCCCTCTAAGGTATCAGCGATAAATTCATCCTCGCAAGAGGTGAAGGCCAGTGCCATCATCGCCATCATCAGCATTGTGTAGATCATCTTCATAATTGTACCCTTTCTATATCTTTAGTTCGACATTTGTTTTAATTCACACTGCAAAGGTACGGCAAATAAAGGGTAAAAACAAAGGGAAATCCCGAATTATGCTGCGGGATTTCCCTAAATGTATGTAGGGGAATGGTGACCTCCCCTAACCCCTCCTGTAGGAGGGGGAAGTGGTTATTTCAGCAGGTTCATCGTGTCGGTGGCGATCATCAGTTCCTCGTCGGTAGGAATGACAACCACCTTCACCTTCGAGTCGTCGGCAGAGATGATCACCTCTTCGCCACGCACCTTGTTCTTCTCCTCGTCGAACTTGATGCCAAGGAACTCCATGTCCTTGCACACCTCTGAACGCATGCTGATCTGGTTCTCACCGACACCGGCAGTGAAGACAACGACATCCAGTCCTCCCATCGCAGCAGCGTAGGCACCGATATACTTCTTGATGCGATAGAAATACATGTCCTGAGCCAGTTTGGCACGCTTGTCACCAGCCTTAGCCGCACTCTCCACGTCGCGCATGTCAGATGAGCCACCTGTCAGACCAGCCACACCACTCTTCTTGTTGAGCAGGTTACTCATGCCATCGGCATCCAGGCCCAGTTTCTTCTCGATGAACGTCACGGCGCCACCGTCGATATCACCGGCACGGGTTCCCATCATGAGACCCTCCAACGGTGTCAGACCCATAGAGGTATCGATGCACTTGCCATCGACGACAGCAGCAATCGAACCACCGTTACCCACGTGACAGGTCACCATCTTCGTACCCTCGGCAGGGATGCCCAGGAACTCACAGGCACGGGCCGACACATAACGGTGGGAAGTGCCGTGGAAACCATAACGACGAATACCATACTTCTCGTAAAGTTCGTAGGGGATGGCATACATAAATGCCTTCGGCGGCATGGTCTGATGGAAGGCGGTATCAAAGACGCCCACCTGCGGCAGACCCGGCATCAGTTCTTTCACGGCATTCACACCCTTCAGGTTGGCAGGGTTATGCAGGGGAGCCAGGTCGGAACACGCCTCGAAGACCTTCAGCACCTCATCGGTCAAGATGACGCTCTTATTGAATTTCTCACCACCATGGACCATACGATGACCCACGGCATCAATCTCATCCAGACTCTTGATGACACCGATCTCAGGATCGGTAAGCAACGAGAAGATAAACTTCACACCCTCGGTATGTTCGGGAATGTCGTGCATGATCTGTTTCTTCTCACCATTGGCCAGTTTCACCTTCACAAAGGCACCGTCCAAGCCCACACGCTCAGCACCACCACTGGTCATCACACTCTTGTCGTCCATATTGTACAGGGCGTACTTGATTGACGACGAGCCACAATTCAATACTAATATCTTCATAACTATTCACTATTCGTTATTAACTATTCACTTTTTAGCGTCCATGGCCTGACAAGCGGTGATGGCCACCATATAATAGATGTCGTCGACAGAGCAACCACGGGAGAGGTCGTTCACCGGACGGGCAATACCCTGAAGTACCGGTCCGATGGCGATGGCATCACCCAGGCGCTGCACCATCTTATAACCGATGTTACCTACCTCGAGGTTGGGGAACACGAGCACATTGGCCTTACCGGCAATATCAGAACCGGGAGCCTTCTTGGCACCTACGCTGGGAACGAGGGCAGCATCAGCCTGCAGTTCACCGTCGATCTTCAGGTCGGGCGCCATCTCCTTAGCCAGACGGGTAGCCTCAATCACCTTGTCGCACACCTCATGCTTGGCACTTCCTTTCGTCGAGAAACTCAACATTGCCACACGGGGATCCTCGAAACCAGCCACAGCCTTGGCCATCTGTGCTGTGCAGACAGCAATCTGAGCCAACTGGTTGGCGTCGGGCATTGGCGTCACAGCCACGTCGGCCACAACGAGTACGCCATCCTCACCATACTGTTTCTGTTTTGAGATGAGCAACAGTCCACCACTCACACAAGTGATGCCAGGGGCGCACTTGATGATCTGAAGGGCAGGACGCAAAGTGTCGCCAGTAGTAGAAAGGGCACCGGAAATCTGTCCGTCGGCACCTTCTGTCTTGATGATCATACAGCCATAGTAGAGCGGGTTCTTCACCAACTTACGGGCCTCCTCGATGGTCATGCCCTTGCTCTTACGGAGTTCTGCCAGTTTCTCGGCATACTCCTCCGCCTTCGGACTGTTCTCCGGATCAATGATGGTAGCCTTGCCGATATGGGTCAGTCCCCATTCTGCGGCAAGTTTATTGATCTCGTCAGGATTACCCAACAGGATGATGTCCGCAATATCGTCGGCCATCACTCTGTCGGCTGCTCGAAGTGTACGCTCCTCCGTAGCCTCGGGGAGCACGATGCGCTGCTTGTTTGACTTAGCACGCGCAACAATTTGACTTAATAAATCCATAGTCTGTTTGTATAAAATTGTTTTAAAATTGATTTACTCCGTATCAGCCAGTTCCTTGCTCAGCAGACTCTCCAACTCCTCCGCTGACAGACGCAGACGGAACTCACCCTTGATGGCCACAGAGATACCACCCGTCTCCTCACTGACGACAACCGCCACGGCATCACTCTCCTGTGAGACACCCATGGCGGCACGATGGCGCAGACCCAGTTCCTTCGGAATACTCAAGTCATGACTTACTGGCAGGATACATCCTGCCGCCTTGATACGCTTCTTCGAGATGATCATGGCACCATCATGAAGCGGGGCGTTCTTAAAGAAGATGTTTTCTATCAACTGTTGGTTGACATTCGCATCAATCTGGTCTCCTGTCACGATGATATCGTCGAGTGGTATGTCACGTTCAATGATGATCAGAGCCCCCACCTTCCCACGACTCATGTTCTGTGAAGCCATGACGATAGGGATGATGGTTGTCATTATTTCCATCTTCGCCTCACGCTCCTCATCCTTCGACGAGAATAGTTTGGAGACGGCTTTCATGCGCTGATGAGCGCCAAGGTTATAGAGGAACTTCCTGATATCCTCCTGGAAGATGACTATCAACGCGATTACACCCACGCTCACCAACTTGTCCATGATGGAGCCCAGCAGACGCATTTCCAGGATCTGTGAGACGAACAGCCAGAGGGCAGCAAACATCATGATGCCGATGAACACGTTCAGTGAACGCGACTCACGCATCAGTCGGTAGATATAGAACAACATCAGAGCGACGAGTATGATGTCGATGACGTCTTTTATGCCAAACTCAAAAAACATATTCTCTATTCACTATAAACTATTCACTATCTGTACGCATTCTACTGCCTCACGTACATCATGGACACGGAGGATGTCCGCACCTTTCATCAGGGCGATGGTGTTGAGGGAGGTCGTGCCGTTGAGCGACTCATTGGCCGTACAACCAAACTTCTTGTAGATCATCGACTTCCGCGAGACACCCACAAGGACAGGCAGTTCCATAACCTGCAACTGTTCCAGTTCATTCATCATCTGGTAATTCTGTTCCAGCGTCTTCCCAAAGCCGAAGCCCGGGTCAAGGATAATATCTTTGGCGCCGAAGTCGCGCAATTGCTGTACCTTTTGGGCAAAAGCCATTAGTGTATCACGCATCGTGGGCTGAACAGACATTAATATATAAGGTATGCCCAGACGGGCCACCATCCGGAACATTTCCGGAGTACCCTCACTGACATCGTTGATGATGTCGGCACCAAACTCTTCTACTGCCATTCGCGCCACGTCGGGACGGAAAGTGTCAACGGAAACCACGGCAGCAGATTGTTCGCGACGTACCACCGTCAGTGCGAAGCGTAGACGTTCCATCTCTTCCGCCTCTGATGCCACTTCAGCACCGGGACGGGTAGAACAGGCACCCACATCGATGATGGTGCCTCCTTCGCTGACAATCTGCTGACAGCGTTTGACGATTTCAGTCTCCGTCTGACGACGACTCTCCGCATAGAAAGAGTCGGGTGTCGCATTCAGGATACCCATCACCTGAGGCACCCTGAGATCCATCAGAAGACCGTGTACGTTCAACGTATAGTCCATAATCGCCTACAAAGATACAATAAAAAAGTGAAAAGAGAATAGTGAATAGTGAAAAAATTGCTGCCGCAACTGAAAAAAACTCAATTCTCAATTCTCAATTCTTATTTTATTTGTATCTTTGCACCAAAATCGTAAATCATAGATCTGTAAATCGTAAATCAAATGGTGGACATTAAGGAACTATATAGGCTCTATCAGCAGCATCCCTGTATCACAACAGACAGTCGTGACTGTCCCGAGGGAAGTATCTTCCTCGCCCTCAAAGGCGAGTCGTTCGACGGCAACAAATTCGCCCTGCAAGCCCTCGAAAAAGGCTGCGCCTATGCCATCATCGATGACAAGGCCATCCTAGGGTCCCTAGGAGATTCCAGGATATCTAGCGATCGCCTCATCCTCGTCGATGACTGCCTGCAGACCTTCAAGGACCTGGCCCGTGAGCACCGGCGTCAGTTTGATATCCCCGTCATCGGTATCACCGGCACCAACGGCAAGACCACCACGAAGGAACTGGTGGCTGCTGTGCTCTCGCAGAAGTTCAATGTGCTCTACACCCAAGGCAATTTCAACAATGACGTGGGTGTGCCTAAGACGTTGTTCCGTCTGACAAAAGAACATGAGATAGCCGTGATAGAGATGGGCGCCAGTCATCCGGGCGACATCAAGACCTTGGTAGAGACAGCAGAGCCTACCTGTGGCCTCATCACTAATGTAGGTCGTGCCCACCTGCAAGGTTTCGGCTCATTCGAGGGAGTCATCAAGACCAAATGCGAACTCTACGACTTCCTCCGTACCCGTGAGGACGGTCTTATCTTCATCAATGCCGACAACGAGCATTTGATGAACCAGATTGGTGACGACGAAGATATCTGGATCACGCCCTACTCCACCAGTCCTGACAACCAGTACGCCTGTATCAGCGGTGAGGTGATAGAATGCAATCCCTTCCTGAAGTTCCGTTGGCGTGAACCCCTGATGACATTAGAGGAGGAGGGTCGCAGTACGAAGTGGCACAAGGTACAGACGCACCTTATCGGGGCCTACAACATCGACAACCTCTTGGCCGCCATCTCCGTGGGTATCAATTTCGGCGTAGACCGCAAGAAGATTTGCGAAGCCCTCGAAAACTATGTGCCATCGAACAATCGTAGTCAGATGACCATTACAGAGAAGAACCACCTGATAGTAGACGCCTACAACGCCAACCCCACCTCCATGCAGGCTGCCTTGGAGAATTTCAGTATGATTCAGGCTGACAAGAAGATGGCCATTCTCGGACAGATGGGTGAACTGGGTACAGAGAGTGACAAGGAACACCGTCAAATGGTGAGTTATCTGGAACAGGCAGGCTATGATGAGGTATGGCTCGTGGGTGACAATTTCAAGGATATCGACTGTCCTTTCCGTAAGTTCCACGATGTAGAAGAGGTGAAGGCCGCCATCCAGGCGCATTGTCCCGAGGGTTACTATATCCTGATTAAGGGCAGCAACAGCAACAAACTCTTCCAACTGCCAGAACTGTTATAACCATTGACCATTGGAAATTAAAAAGAACATCATATGGATGGGGCTGTTGCTGTGCCTGCTGACGATAGGATGCAGCAAGCAGGAGGATAGAACCGAGTTAGAGGAGAGCAATGCTGTCTATTACTGGCGCACGGACCTGAGACTCGATTCGACGGAACGGGCATTCCTCCAGCAGTATCATATTAATAAGGTGTACTGTCGTTATTTCGATGTGGTGATGAGTGAGTCAGGTGAGCCGAAGCCCAATGCCACCATCACCTTCTCCGACACCCTGCCCGACAGCATCGAGATCATCCCCACCGTCTATATCACGGAAGACTGCATGCATCAGAAACATGACGGTCTGGCGGAGAAACTCGTGAAGCGCATCCTCCAGATGAACGAGACCAATGATATCAGGAACGTCCGTGAGATACAGATCGACTGCGACTACACCTCGAAGAGTCGCAAGACCTACTATGACTTCCTGAGGGAAGTTGGTGGAAAGTGGAAAGAAAAAAGTGGAAAGAGATTACTTTCTACCACCATCCGCCTGCATCAACTCTCCATGGAGGTCCCACCCGTGGATTACGGTGCACTGATGATCTACAATACCGGCGATCCGCGTAAGTGGGAGGAGCGCAATCCCATCCTCGACTATCGCGACGTATATCCCTACCTGAACCGGCTCGACCAATACTCGCTGCCCTTGGCTGCCGCCTATCCTGTCTTCCTTTGGGTCCGGGATATCCAAGGCGTCCGCGTGGAACATAGCGTCGAGGCAGAAGAAATCCTCAAGGTCAAGCAAGCGATGGAGAAAGAACGTAAGGATCTCAGTCGTTCCATCATCACCTATCATTTAGACAAAGATAATATTAACAGATATAAACCAGAAACCTATGAAGAGATTTATCATCATTAGTCTGATGGCAGCCATGACGCTGCCGACACTTGCCTGTCTCTGGGCTGGTACTGACAACTATTACCTGTTCAGCCCCTTCGTCGGCAACAATTTCAAAAATCGTGTAGAGAAAATCTGCAACGACAACTGGAAGGCCTACCTCGGCTCGACAGAGGAGTATTATTGGTTCAATGCCGACGAGGTCATCAAGGCTGCCCAACAGAAGGGCGATGCCCTGATGGTCAGTTACATCCAGAACCTGCAGAAATATCTCGACTGTGTCGATATCGAGCAGCGCAAACAGTATGAGTGGAACTATCCCACAAAGGAAGATATTGATGGTCAGAAACGCACATTGCAGGCTGTCCGCACATACGCCCTCGGCAAGACGAAGACCAAACTGCGCTCCCAGCATGCCCTGCTCTACATGCGCTGTAACATGATGCTGGGACAGCACCAGGAGAATGTCACCTATTGGGAACAGACTGCCAGCGAGTTCATTGAAACGGTCTATAAGGACATGATGAAGAATATCTATGCTGGTGCCCTTTATAAGACAGGTCGTGAGGCTGAGGCCGGTGAACTCTTCGCTGAGATGGACGATGAGGAGAGTCTGATGACACAGTTCTATAAGAAGCGTTCCTACCTCGCCATCAGCCAGCACTACAAGCAGAACCCCACCTCAAAGGCCCTGCCCTGGTTGCTGAAGGATTTCGTGAACAATGCCCAGGAGGCTGCCGATGCCGTCAACGGTGGCGGCGGTTCCATCGGTAAGCAGTTCATCCGCGACATCAACAAACAGGAGTCCTGGCAGATGCAGCAGTTCTGTGAGATGGTGGTCCGGGAGGGCAAGACCGACTGTCCCATCATGTGGAAAAGTGCCAAGGCCTGGCTGGAGTTCCTTGCCGGCAACCAGAAGGAAGCCGCCAACGACATCCTCGAAGCCGTCAAACTCGACGGTACTGCCCGTATGAAGGACAATGCCCATGTGCTGATGCTCTATATCACTGCCGCACAGGCCAAACCCAGTGAAGCCTTCGACGATTATATCGCTGATGAACTCGCATGGCTCAGGGAAAAGCAGAAAGAAGCCGTAGATGACGCTTTCTTCGAAAATGCCGAGAGTCGTCTCACCAATCAGGTGCTCGTGCCGCATTACAGGTCTAATCCCGTGCGTCTTGCTGCCATCTGTCGTGCTCTCAAAGGCGCAGGCGGTAGTTTTGATTTCGACACCCTCAATGTTGCCAATACGGAGAAATATCTCTTCTACACCAATACGCCAGCCAACAACAAACTCGACAAATACCTGAAGGCCAACCTCAACGAAAACGACACGGTACTCTCCGAACATATCGGCACGAAATACATGCGTCTCTGTCAGTGGGACAAGGCCATCCAGTGGCTGAAGGACATCCCCATCTCTTTCTACAATAATCACTTCGGTAGCGAATACCGCTACTATTCCGTTGTCCGCCACTACGACGTGGAACCATGGGTGAAGCGCCAGTGGGTGAATACCAACGAACTGTGGGAGAAAGATCTCAAATGGTGGAAGCACATCAAACTCGATTTCTGCAAGGAAATGCAGATGATGGAAGGCTCGCTCAGCCTGCTGAAGGGCAAGGCCTACGACCAGCGTTGCTACAACCTCGCCGTCTATTATGCCCAGGCCAGCATCCATGGCGACTGCTGGTGGCTGTTGCACAACGCCAAGGGTATCTATGACAATGCGGGTGTCAACGAGGTCGATTTCGACAAGAAGGCCATAGAAATGCTCCAGAAGGTGGCCACGAGTTCCGACCCCGCCTTGAAGCGCAAGGCCCTCTTCGCCCTAGGATACAGGGAACTCTACGGTACCGTCTATTACGGCCAAAGCAACAAGAATCTCTGGTGTGAGAACGTATGGGATTCTGAGCAGGCGGAATATGTCAATAAATACAACCCGAGTGCCCCGCAGTTCCGTGCCTACCAGGCTCTCTATGACCTGACAGGCGACCAGCCGGAGGAGGATTATATCCGCAAGTGCGACGAGTACCTCCAGTTCCGGAAATACTACCGTCAGCATCATTAACAGCATACAAAATACATGCAGAAAAGGGTGTTTTTCACCGAATTCGAAAAAAAACTCCCTTTTTCTGCACGTATTTCATTTTTTTGCAGTACCTTTGCAGCCGCTTAATACCAAATGCGCTTCATCACTGAAGCAAAGCGGGATGTAGCGCAGTTGGTAGCGCACTACGTTCGGGACGTAGGGGTCGGGCGTTCGAGTCGCCTCATCCCGACAACAGCAGGAGGTATTAAGCAAGAAGTGGTTGCCGCATGGCAACCACTTCTTCTTTGTTATGACTTGGCAGCATCACCCGTGCCATCGGGATCGCGCTTGAGGCGTTCGATCATCTCGTCAATCTTGTTGAGTTCACGTGGGATACGGATGTTCTGCGGACAATGGGGTTCACACTGTCCACACTGGATGCAATGGTCAGGCTGACGGTCACGCGGCACAGCACGATCCAGTGAGATCAGGTACTGACGACGGTGCTTACGGTACTCCTTGTCGCCGATACCCATCGGCAACGAGCCTTCGTTCTTGCACTTGTTGTAATGCACGAAGATAGCCGGGATGTCAATGCCATAGGGACAAGGCATACAGTACTTACAGTCGTTACAGGGGATATTCTCCAGGCCCACAATCTTATAGGCGATATCCCCATGCAGGTACTCCATCTCCTCATCAGTCAGAGGGACCAGCGGACAATAGGAAAGCAGGTTGTCCTTCAGGTGTTCCATATAGGTCATACCACTGAGTACCGTCAACACACCCTTGGGTGTTCCCGCATAACGGAAAGCCCACGAGGCGAGACTGCTCTCTGGGGCACGGCTCTTCAGTTCCTTAGCCAGATACTGCGGCATATTCGCCAGACGACCACCGAGCAACGGTTCCATGATGACAGCCGGAATACCGCGCTTCTGGAGTTCGGCATAGAGATACGAGGCATCCACGTTACGGTTGTTGATTTCGTCGGCATAGTCCCAGTCCAGATAGTTGAGTTCTATCTGCACGAAGTCCCAGTGGTACTTATCCTGCATGGCAAGTACCTCGTCGAACACCAACTTATAACCATGGAAGGAGAATCCGAGGTTACGGATGCGACCTGCTTCGCGTTCCTTCAACAGGAAGTCCAGTATGCCATTATCAACGTAACGCCCTTTGAACTCATCCATACCTCCGCCCACGGCATGCAACAGATAGTAGTCGATATAGTCGACCTGCAGTTCCTTCAACGAGTTAAGATACATCTCCTTCGATTTCTCGAACGACCAGAGGTCACGGTTGAAGTTGGAGAGTTTGGTGGCGATGAAATACTCACTGCGCTTGTGACGACTCAGGGCGATACCTGTGCAGTGCTCCGACTTACCCTGGCAATAGACAGGCGATGTGTCGATATAGTTCAGTCCATGCTCGAGGGCATAGTCAATCTGTTTGTTAATCATCTCCTGGTCAAACTCGTCACTGTTATCTACCTTCGTCGGCAGACGCATCATACCATAGCCCAGGAGCGACACCTTTTCCTTGGTCTTGGGATTCTCACGATAAGTCATCTGACCCACAGGCGGCTCCACCTGGTTCTTATATTCGTTGGCAGCCTGTTCTCCGGCCTTGCTGGCATCCTTACAACCTGCCATCACAGCAGCCGTACCTACTGCCCCTGCACCAAACGCCTTCAAAAACGAACGGCGCGAAATATTTTTCTTTTCCATATTCATTCCTCCTAAATCTTCTTATGCACCTCATGCCCCTCGACGTAGATGGCAGAGAAGGGCCTTGCCGGACAGACATACTCACAGGCCCCACAACCGATACAGGCACTTTCGTTGATGGCTGGCACCATGGGCGATTCCTCATCATTCTCATCGAGCATCACCATCTCAATGGCACCAGAGGGACAGTGACGGGCACAGTTGCCGCATTCCACCTTATCCGTAATCGCCACACAGTTCTTTTTGATAAAGACCGCATGACCTATCTGGACAGAAGTCTTCTCGTCCTGGTCAATCGGTTTGATGGCCCCCGCAGGACAGACCTCCGAGCAACGTGTACACTCCGAACGACAATAGCCATGCTCGTAAGACATCACCGGCAACATCAAGTGCATCAGGTCCGAAGAAGGACGTAGCACCTGATTCGGACATTCCGAGACGCAGAGTTGACAACCCGTACAGTGCTGAGCGAAGTGGTCGAAGGAGAGAGAACCCGGCGGTGTGAGCGGTGTCTGACGCTCTGGAGCCACTTTATCTTCAATATCGGCCAGACCACCATCCATCACCTTCTCCTTCTTCTGGGCAATGGCAGCGGTAGTGACGAGAGCCGAAGCGAGAAGGAACGAGCGTTTGGAAGCATCAACAGTATTCTCTTTCCTCTTTTCACTTTCCTCTTTCCTCTTATAAGAAAGCGCACCGAACTTACAGGCTGCGATACAATTGCCGCAGACCACACAACGGCTGTAGTCCACGCTATGTGTCTTGAAGTCGATGCAAGCCGCCTTACAGTTCTTCGAACAGAGGGAACAGTTTCTGCATTCCTCCTCGTCGAAATGGATCTTCAGCCACGAGAAACGGGCAATAAACGAGAGGAATGTACCGACGGGACAGACGGTATTGCAATACGTACGTCCCCCGCGCCAAGCCAGTACGATGAGTACGACCAGTGTCACGACAGCGATAATGAACACAGGCATTGAACGCATCCATGTGTCGACACTGTAGAAAGCATAACTGTCGGCCCGTTCTGCTATCGTTGCCAAGATATTATTACCGAATTTCCAAACAGGTTGGAAGATCATCGTGGCGATACGGCCATAGGCACTGTATGGTGCCAACAACTGGAAGAAAGAACCGACCCCAGCCACCAGAGCAATGATGAACACCCCCAACACAGGATAGCGCAACCAGCGCACCTCCTTGGAGTAACTGTATTTGTTCTTTTTCCTACGGAACCTCGCCAGGACATCCTGCAAGACACCCAACGGACAGATAATCGAGCAGTAGATACGTCCGAAGACGAGTGTCAGTAACAAGAGTGCCACGACGACCACCACGTTGAGTGCCAACACGGCAGGCAGGAACTGGATCTTTGCCAGCCACGAGAGCCAATGGTGCAACGTCCCCGTGAAGTCGAGGAAGAGCAGGGTGATCAACACAAAGACCACCGCCGCCAGGATTGTTCTGATTTTACGTAACATAGAATCTATATTTACTTTTTTACCTTTACTATCAGTATACTTACCTCGTAGAGCAACCATATCGGCAGAGCCACCACAAAGAGCGTAAACGCATCTGTCGTCGGCGTGATGATAGCCGCCACCACCAAGATGGCCACCACCGCATGACGGCGCATCGCACGCATCATCTGTCTGTTGATCAGTCCCATCCGACCTAATATCCAACTGACTACTGGCAGTTCGAACACAATGCCCATCACAAGGCACATCATAATCAGCGTGTCCATATACGACTGCAGTGTCAGCATGTTCGCCACATCGGGACTTACCTGATACGTTCCTAAGAATTTCACCGTCAACGGGAAAATCAGGAAGTAGTTGAGTGCCGTACCAAGCATGAACATCAGGTAACCGCTTGTGCAGAGCAGCGTGGCATATTTCCTCTCATTGTCATAGAGCGCAGGTGAGATAAAGCGGAAGAATTGCCAGATGATATAAGGCGAGGCCACCAGTATACCGGCATACATCGCCGTCTTCAGATGGATAATAAACTGTTCCGTCAGTCCGGTATTCATCAGGTGGATGCTGAACGGCTCTACGCCCATCAGTCTGTAAGTGATAAACTCACTCGTGCGGGGTGCTAACACCACTGCGAACAGTTCCTCTTTCAGGCAGAAAGCCACTGCGGCAGCCACTACTGTGATGATGAGGATACGGATAATGACCGAGCGCAGTTCGTCGAGGTGGTCCCAGAAGGTCATCACCTGCTCACTCATCCTTTTTCTCTTCGTCCTTCGTGATATCCGTCACCTCATTCATGCCCTCCTTGAAACTCTTGACGCCCTTGCCAAGTCCTTTCATCAGTTCAGGAATCTTCTTGCCGCCGAAGAGCAGCAGGACAATCAATGCGATAACCAGTATCTCTTGCATTCCAAGTCCAAACAGTAATAATGATTCAAACATATCTCTTGAGTCTTTAGTTTCTGTTGCAAAAATACAAAAAAATGATGAATCTGAATGATTAATTATGAATTATTAATATAATCAGTACGCAACATAGGGCGACAGTCGTTCTATCACCTCTGGCGGGAAGTCCTTGGAGAGTCGAAGATCCTGTAGACTCTTCAGTGGTCCGTGCAATCGACGGTAGTCTGTAATGGCACGAGCCCGGTAGTAATTGATGTATGGATGTTTTCGAAGTTCATTGAGTGAGAGTTGGTTGACATTCAACAGATGGGGGTGCGCATCCTGCACCACCAGATACTCCTTCGCATCCAACGGAAAGCCTTCGATCTCATCCAACTGGTCTACACTGACATAGCCCCCCAGACGTTCTCCGTACTGTACCACCTTCCGTGCGAAATAAGAGCCGATACCCGGTATCATCTTGAGTTGGGTGGTGTCAGCGGTATTCAACATGATGTGCTCGCCCGGTTTGATCTTCACCTGATAGTGCGCCACCGCCGAATCGTGTTCTTCCCGATGGAGAGCCCTCCCCCTTTGGTATGCCGTATCACGATACACCACCTTCGTACGGACATAGACTGTCTTGGGGCGTTCCGGGTATGACTTCTGTCGGAAAGAATCCTTATAGTCCCGTTTGACAGAAAGCGTGTCTGCCGCCACCAAACCATTCGACTGCTCATTGCCGCTTGCAAAGAAAATGACACCCAACGCCACTACGATCACACACAGCAACGACAGAATCACCTTCCTATCCGATTTCCTCAAATACAAAAACTCCCGGAAGACATTTCTCATTCCACTTTCCTC
Organism: uncultured Prevotellaceae bacterium; assembly: GCA_902784565.1. Taxonomy (GTDB): domain Bacteria; phylum Bacteroidota; class Bacteroidia; order Bacteroidales; family Bacteroidaceae; genus Prevotella. The sequence continues at coordinate 138,872 of CACZVE010000001.1, read as the reverse complement.
TTTCCACTTTCCTCTTTTATATCACCCCAAACTGATGCATCAGGATCAGGAAGATACAGACGGGTACGACATAGCGGACGCAGATCACATAGATATTGAAAAATGACTTGGCCCTATTTGTCTCCCAGTTCGTGAACTCCTCGCGCACGATGGTCTTCGAGGCAAACCAACCCACGAGGACACTCGTCAACAGGGCACCCATAGGCAACATAATCTGTGCCGTCAGATAGTCGCAGAAAACCATGAGCGGCATGCCGAACAACTGTACCTCAGGCCTCCCCACCGACAACGAGCAAAAGATGGTAATCATGCTGCACACCACCGTCAGGATCCAAGCCGCACTTGACCGTTTCATCTTCAGTTCCTCGTGAAAAAACGCCGTACCAATCTCATGCATGGAGATGGTGGAAGTGAGGGCAGCGAACACTAACAGGGCGTAGAACATAATCGATATGACATAGCCCAATGCTGGCATAAACGCAAACGCCTGTTGGAACACATTTGGCAGGGTAATGAAAATGAGCGAGGGACCGCTGTCGGGCTGCACCCCTACGGAGAAGGCTGCAGGGAAGATCATCAGACCCGCAAACAGGGCGATGAGGAAATCTAACAATGCTATCTGTGTGGCAGAAGCCAACAGACGCGTATGCTTCGTGAAATAACTGGCATAGGTGCAGAGACAGGCCGTGCCAAGACTCAGCGAGAAGAACGCCTGTCCCAAGGCCTCGAGGAACACGCTGCTGGTGACCTTCGAAAAGTCGGGCTTCAACAGGAACTCAATACCCTTCGAAGCGTTCGGCAGCGAGCAGGAAGCAATGACGAGGACCAGCAGCAGGACAAAAAGCAAGGGCATCAACAGTTTCGAGGCCCGTTCGATGCCATTCTGCACACCCCGTACAACGATGAAATGCGTAATCAGGATAAAGGCGATGCCCAAGACAATCGGTTTGATCGGATCGCACGAGAACTCATGGAAATACTGTTGCACATAGTCCGTATTGCCCTTCAGTCTACCGACGACAGACTCGCCCAGGTATTGCAGGCACCATCCCGCCACCACGGCATAGAAACCGAGGATAATCGTCGAGGTGATGATACCGAGGATGCCCACCAAGCCCCAGCCCTTGCCTTTGGAGAAATTGGCGTAGGCCCGATAGGCATTCGCCTGCGAGCGGCGTCCCACGATGAACTCGCTGACCATCCCAGGGATGCCCAGCATCAGGATACATCCTAAATAGATGAGGATAAAGGCTGCCCCACCGTTGTGTCCCGTCATATACGGGAAACGCCACACATTTCCCAGTCCGACAGCCGATCCCGCCGTCGCCAGGATAATACCTATCCTACTTCCGAAATTTCCTCTCTCAATCATAGCAGTCCCAGTTGATGCAAAAAGATAAACAGGATACAGATTGGACAGACGTATTTCACCAGGAAGAGATAAACATGGAAGAAACGTGTCACCCGTAGGGTTCCATAGTTAGTAAACTCGTCGCGCACCAGTTTGTGCGGTACGAACCAGCCGATGAGGATGCATGTCAGGAAACCGACAATAGGCAGGAAGATCTGTCCCGTCACAAAGTCGAAGAGGTCGAAGAGGGTTTTGCCCAACAGGTGCATGAACTGTCCCGAAGGTCCTAACGACAGTGAACAGAAGGCACCGATGACACAGCATGACACGGTGACGATGAGGGCTGCCATCTTACGCGTGATGCGGAACTCCTCCTGGAAGAAAGAGGTGCTCACCTCATGGAGCGACATCAGCGATGTCAGTGCTGCCAACGACAGAAGCAGATAAAACAGCAGTGAGATGACATACCCCACTACCGGTACATTGCCGAAGGCCTGTTGGAACACATTCGGCAGGGTGATGAAGATCAGCGAAGGACCGCTGTCGGGATTCACGCCCACAGAGAAGGCTGCCGGGAAGATCATCAGTCCTGCGAGGATAGCCACCACGGAATCGATGATGCCAATCTGAACGGCGGAGCCCGTCAGGTTGGTGGATTTCGAGAAATAACTCGCATAAGTACAGATACATCCCATCGCGATACTCATCGAGTAGAACGACTGTCCGAGAGCCCCGAGGAACACATCCCCGTTGACCATGTTCCAGTCCGGCTTGAACAGGAACTCAACGCCCTTCGAGGCATTCGGTAACATACATGCCGCCACGACAATAAACAGTAATAATATAAATAAGGTGGGCATCAACAGTTTTGAAGCCCTTTCAATACCGTCGCGCACACCATGTTCGATGATCAGGTAGGTGGCGAGAAGCATCAGCAACGTCCAGAAGATTGGTTTGACGGGATCTTCGGAGAACTGCACGAAATAGTCCTTGAAGAATGCTGGGTCGCCGTCCAGATGTCCGAGCAGCGACGCCCAGATATACTGGAGGCACCAGCCCGACACCACCGCATAGTAGCCCGTAATCAGGAAACCCGTGAGTACACTCATGTAACCGATCAGCGAGAGCGGATTCCGTCCGCCCACTATCCGATAGGCTCTGGCGGTATTCGCCTGCGCATGACGTCCGATGATAAACTCGCTGATCATACAGGGGATACCCAAGAGCAGGACGCATCCCACATAGATCAGGATGAATACGGCCCCACCGTTCTGTCCCGTCATATAAGGAAATCGCCACACATTACCCAGTCCCACCGCCGAACCGGCTGTAGCCAGGATGACGCCGAGTTTGCTCCCGAAATTAGCCCTTTCCAGTTTTGCCATTTGCTATTTCTTCTAATTTGCCTACAAAAGTACGAAATAATTCATAATTAATAAAGCATAATGCATAATTATTTGTAATTTTGCAGCCAAAATAGCACTACAATGATAAAATTAATCCGCCATTTCGTCAAGAAATATCCATTATCCGTGGTCTGTATCGCCCTGATATGGATCCTGTCACTGACCCCCTTCTTCCCCGAGACTCCGCTCGACAATGTGGAGTTCATTGACAAGTGGGTGCATATCCTGATGTACGGCTGTACCTTCCTCGTCGTCTGGCTGGAATACTATTTCAAGCACCAGTCATATGACTGGGAAAAACTGTTTTTCTGGGGCTGGTTAGGTCCCATCCTCATGAGCGGCCTGTTGGAGTTATTGCAGGAATACTGTACGTTCGGTCACCGCAATGGCGACTGGCTTGACCTCGCCGCGAATGCCACCGGTGTCACCGTGGCCACCGCTATCGGTCTGCTGATTCTGCTGCTTTTCCCCAGACGCTGAAGGGGTTCTTCCTCAGATGTGAGTTATAGTATCTGCGGTCACCGGTCACTTCCTGACCGATGAAATCCGGTTTTTCATAGGATTCATCCTCTGCGCCAAGTTCCACCTCGGCCATCACCAGTCCTTCGTTCTCGCCAAAAAACTCATCCACCTCGAAGGTGTGCCGACCACTCTTCACGAGCCAGCGCGTCTTATCGATGATGCCCGGTTCACAGAGCCTCATCAAGTGCTCCGCCTCGTCGAGCGTGATCTCCTTCTCGAACTCATAGCGACTCAGGCCACCATTTCCCGAGGGGCCTTTGATGGTCAGGAATCCGCGTTCGTCACGGATGCGTACCCTGACGGTACGACCGTGACTGCTGCAGATATACCCTTGTTGGATGTGGCTGTGACTATAGGCCTGTTGCTTATAGCCGTCGCCTTTCACCAGGAATTTGCGTTCGATTTCCAGTCCGCTCATTAAGAAACGATGAAGACGGAATAGACCACGAACATGAGGGCAAGGATGATGAGTCCGATGAAGATCCAGTTCACCACCTTCTTACCCTTGTCTTCCACTTTCTTCTGATAAGCCACCTTCTTACCGGTAGCCTTTGATGCTTTTGCAATCTGTGCCATTGTGTTTATTATTTATGATTTGTTAATTTATTAATTCTCTTCGTCATTTACGGGGAATTCCATGAGGTACGCCTTGATGAAGTCATCGATCTTGCCGTTCATCACGGCATCCACGTCAGTGGTCTGGTAGTTCGTGCGGTGGTCTTTCACCCGACGGTCATCGAAGACATACGAGCGTATCTGACTACCCCACTCGATCTTCTTCTTCCCCGCCTCGATCTTCGCCTGGGCCTCCAGACGTTTCTTCATCGCGCGGTCGTAGAGTTGTGATTTCAGCAAGGTCATGGCGCGCTCCTTGTTCTTCGGCTGGTCGCGCGTCTCCGTATTCTCGATGAGGATTTCCTCTTCCTCACCCGTATCAGGGTCGGTATACCAGTAGCGCAGACGCACACCCGACTCCACCTTGTTCACGTTCTGTCCACCGGCACCACTGCTGCGGAAGGTATCCCACGACAGTTTGGCGGGATCGACATAGACCTCAATCGTATCATCCACGAGTGGCGAGACAAACACCGAGGCAAAGGATGTCATACGTTTGCCCTGGGCATTAAACGGTGACACACGTACCAGACGGTGCACGCCGTTCTCCGATTTCAGATAACCGTAGGCATAGTCGCCCCCCTCTATCTGCATCGTCACGCTCTTGATACCCGCCTCATCACCGTCGAGCAGGTTGGAGATGGTCACCTTATAACCGTGTGCCTCCGCCCAACGCATATACATACGCATGAGCATCGACGCCCAGTCCTGTGCCTCCGTACCGCCGGCACCCGAGTTGATCTTCAGCACCGCCTCCATCGGGTCCTCCTTCTGGCGGAGCATATTCTTCAGTTCCAAGTCCTCAATGGCCTGGATGGCTTTGGCGTAGGTGTCATCCACCTCTTCCTCCGTCACCATCTCATCCTTGTAGAAATCGAAGGCCAGTTGCAGTTCGTCGGCCAGGGTACGTACCTCCTTATAGCCGTCGAGCCATTTCTTGATGCCCTTCACCTTCTTCATCTGCTCCTCGGCCCGTTTGCGGTCTTCCCAGAAGTCAGGTGCTTGCGTACGAAGATCCTCCTCCTCGTACTCCATCTGTTTTTTGTCTATTTCGAGGTAGCGGTGCAGTGCATCTGCCCGCTCCAATACGTCTTTCAGTTGATCCTGTGTAATCATTCTTCGTACATCTTGTCGATTTCCTTGCGGTAGTTCTCGTTCAGGACGCGACGTTTGAGTTTCAGTGTGTTGGTCAACTCACCCTTCTCCATCGAGAAATGGTGGGGCAGCAGTGTGAAGCGCTTGATCTGCTCGTAGTGTGCCAACTGCTGCTGAAGCGTGTCTATACGTTCCTTCATCATCTCATTGATCCTCGGGTCGGCGCAGAGTTCCTCACGGTTCTCAAACGGGATATGGTGCTCACGGGCATACTCCTCCAAAAGCGGATAGACCGGAATGATCAGTGCCGACACGAACTTCCGTTGGTCGGCAATGATGGCAATCTGGTCGATGAACTTATCCACCAACAGTTTCGACTCAATCATCTGCGGAGCGATATATTTGCCATTCGAGGTCTTGTAGAGATCCTTGATGCGTTCCTTCAGGAAGAGTTCACCATCTTTCAGGTAGCCCGAGTCGCCCGTCTTGAAGTAGCCGTCCTCGGTAAACGCCTCCCGCGTCAGGTCGTCGCGGTTGTAGTAGCCGATGGTAATCGTCGGGCCTTTCAGCAACACCTCACCCTCGTCGCTAATCTTAATGTCGATGCCCTCGATGGGAATACCGACACCACCCACCGTCCAAGGCTTACCGAGATGATTACAACTGACGGTAGCGAGACTCTCGGTGAGACCGTAGCCCACGATCATGTTGATGCCGATGGCATGGACAAACTCCTCCACCTTCGGGTTGACCGTGGCACCTGCCGTAGGGAAGAAATGCGCATTCTCCAGTCCCAACTCCTTGCGTACCAATGAAAAGACGGTCCTGTTGAGCATCTCATACTCCAAGTGGAGGGCCAACGGCGGACGCTTACCCTTTGAGAGATAGTCTATATTATGCTTCTTGCCCACACTGAGTGCATGCTGGAAAAGTTTCCGTTTCGGGGCACTGGCCTTATCAATCTGTTCCTGCACCCCCATATACACCTTCTCCCAAAAGCGGGGTACCGATGACATACACGTGGGATGCGTCTCCTTCATCGACTGTTGCACCTCCAAGGGATACGTATTCACAATCAGTGTGGCTCCCTCTGTGATACTGAGTATCTTCCAGCCCTTCTCGAAGATATGCGTAAACGGCAGGAAGTTCAGCACACGGTCTTTCTCCCCCACCGGCACACACTTGTCATTGGCCACAAAGGCCGCATGATACTGTCCGCAGGTCAGGATGACACCCTTTGAGTCGCCTGTGGTACCCGAGGTATATAAGATATTTGCGATATCGTCCATCGATGCCTGTGCCTGCAGCGACTCCACCTCCGTCTGACGGGGCAGGTTCTCACCGTATTTCAGGAAGTCGTCGAAGTACATCGCATTGGGGTCATGAGTCGAGATACGTACGTTCTTGTCGAAGATGATGATCCGCTCCAACGACTGACACATCGACACCACACGACGCGCCTTGTCGTACTGTTCCTGTTCGCCGACGAAGAGGAACCGTATCTTTGCGTCGCTGACCATGAACTGGATCTGTTGTTCCGACGAGGTGGCGTAGAAGGGGATGGTGACCGCCCTGATGCCCCATGCGCCGAAATCGGTGAACAGATACTGGATAGAATTCTGCGAGAACACGCCCACATTCTCCTGCACCTTCACACCGAGGTTGAGCAACGCATTCGACACCTGCTTGACGTTGTCGGAGAACTGATTCCACGACATCGACTTCCATTCCTTGCCGCCGAAGTCCTTATAGACGAGTGCCTCGCGATCGCCATAGTTCTTGGCCTGATCGTGTATCAAACGGGATAAATGACTGTTTGTCTGCATACGTATCGTATTTATTTGGGTGCAAAATTAAATAAAATCACGCATATTGCCAAATTTTTGTCACGAAACGACGCAACAAAACAACTTTTTTTGTAATTTTGCACCCACTTAGCGATAGCCTAGAAGGATGATTACAATAAAACGAGTCGAAACGAAACAGCAACTGGCTGCGTTTATCCAGTTCTACTACGACCTCTATCGCGGTAGCGAATATGCCGTGCCATACCTTTATTCCGATGAGATGGCGACGTTGCGTCGCGACAAGAACCCTTCGTTTGAGTGCTGTGAGGCAGAATACTTCCTGGCTCTCAAAGACAACAAGATAGTGGGTCGTGCGGCGGCAATCATCAACCACCGAGCCAACGAACGGTGGAACCGCCAGGCGGTACGCTTCGGATGGTTCGACTTCATCGACGACATCGAAGTATCCACAGCCCTGCTGAAAGCCGTCGAGGACTGGGGAAAGGAAAAAGGCATGAACGAGATTGCCGGACCCATCGGTTTCATCGACACCGACCGCGAAGGCATGCTCGTCGACGGTTTCGATCAACTCTCCACCATGTATGTCAACTATAATTATCCCTACTATGCCCGGCATCTTGAACGTCTGGGATTTGTAAAGGACAACGACTACCTGGAATACAAGGTAAAGGTGCCAGAGGTGGTACCCGACAAGTTTGCCAAGACCACCCAACTGGTGCAGAAGCGCTATGGACTGAGCGTACATAAGTTCACCCGCCATGAACTCATCGACGAGGGTTTCGGGCGCGAGGTGTTCCATCTGCTCAACGCCACCTACAAAGATCTCTACGGTTTCTCCGAACTCTCGCAGAAACAGATTGACAAACTCGTCAACGACTACATCAAGATTGCCGACCTGAACCTTGTCACCGCCATCATGGACGGTGAGAAGATGGTGGGCTTCGGCATCACCTTCCCCTCGTTCTCCCGTGCCTTGCAAAAGACCCGCGACGGACGGTTCCTGCCCTTCGGCTGGTGGCACCTGCTGAAGATCCTGAAGTGGCATAAGACGAATATCGTAGATTTATTATTAATAGGTGTACTGCCCGAGTACCGCAGCAAGGGCGCCAACGCCCTGATCTTCGACGATCTCATCCGTCAGTTTCAGCGCTACGGTTTCGAGTGGGCCATCACCGGTCCTCAGATGGAGACCAACGAGGGTGTCCTCTCGCAGTGGCAGTATTTGGAATCCACCCCCTACCGCCGCCACCGCTGCTATAAAAAAGAATTGTAAATTATGGAGATGACTTGGGATTTTATCTTGCGTATTTTTGTGGCAGCGCTCTTAGGCGGTGCCATCGGTCTGGAACGTGAATACCGTGCCAAAGAGGCCGGTTTCCGCACCCACTTCCTTGTAGCGTTGGGTTCGGCGCTGTTTATGATTGTCTCGGCCTACGGCTTTGAAGGCGCCCTCGGCACCCCTGAGCACCGATGGGACGTGTCGCGTGTGGCTGCCCAGGTTGTGTCCGGTATCGGTTTCATCGGCGCCGGTACCATTATCTTCCAGAAGAACGAGAATGCCGTCCGCGGTCTCACCACCGCCGCCGGTCTCTGGGTGACTGCTGCCATCGGTCTAGCCTGCGGAGGTGGCATGTATATCGTCGCCGCAGCCTCCACCTTCCTCGTGCTTGTCGGTCTCGAAGCCTTTAGGATTATCCTCCAAAAGTTCGACAAAAAGCGCGACAAATCGGACAAGCAATAACCAAAAAGCCCTCCCAAACGGAGGGCTTTTCTATTTCATGACAGTTCTTTGATTTCTTCCAGAGTAAGACCCGTTACTTTGGCGATATCTTCGCTTGGCATCCCTATTGACTTCAGATTACGAGCAGTTTCCTTCATAGCCTCGGCAAGACCTGGGGTTGTGGTGTTCTCTTTGATACGTCCGTTTTTCAGATAGTCCAACCATTCCTCTATGGGGGTAGTGGCAACATCATTAAACTCATTGACGCGAATCAGGAAATATTCCGGGAACACTTCCTCGGGTGTCTTCATCTTAATGACGTTGTTCTCCTTTACATTGATGCTAAGCGTATCACCAGTATGCACGCCCTTAAAAGTGTTCAGGCTATTCCTGTCACTTATGATTCATTCAGACTATCTGAACGAGTCATTCAGATAATCTGAACGCCATAAAGGAATAATCCCTTACCCCCCATAGGAATTATCTGAATGACTCGAAGACATTATCCGAACAATCCATTAAGACTATCCCTTTGCCACAGGCCTAATTACCACTGCCACCAATGACGACATCGGTATCGCCCGTCACCTCAGCGGCATTACCGCCGCCATAGACGTTACCACGGATGTCAACGCCCTTGATTTCATATTTTTTAAAGTATGTCTTACCTTCTGCTGCTGAAGTATCAGAAGTTTCTTCATATTTCTTTTCAGTTTTGTTATAGATGTAGTACTTTTCACCTGTTGGCAAAGTTGGTAAGACTTTACCTACCTCCACATTAATAGCCATAAACTCGAAATCTCCAATCTTGGTGCCGATGTTAACCTTGGTCTTACCAACCACCCTTGCAGCATTACCACCACCAAACACATTGTTGATGGCACCTATTGCATCACTCTTATGATACGGAATCGGATAACTGTCTGCAGTACCTTTAGCAACGATCGCGCCATCCTTGACAGCCATTTCATTCCAGGTATCAGAGTCTTCATCATAACCAATCACTGCAGCAGTCTCTGAAGCCTTTTCACCTTTGGCCACGTTGATGTTCACTGTCGGGTCACCCACCATCACGGCCGACTCACCATAGCCGCCGCCATAGACATTACCGATACTTGTAAACGCCTTCACGTTCACCTCGGGTTCACCATATTTCCTACCTCCAGACAAGTCATCCCCATCGTCCTTTCCAATAGGCTCCCAGAAATCCACCATGGTCGTCACATTATTCTCAGTCATCGGTTTTTTCACCTTCTTATAGCCATACACAGAGTAGCCAGCCAGGTTGCCACCACCATATAGTTCACCGATGATGATAGGCCGGCAGCCCGTCTCTTCGACATTTACTGTGATAGAGCCGCGGATGGTACCACTGATATTATTACCGCCAAACACCTGTTCGAAGGTGCCGTTGGTAATCGTCAGCGTCACATTATCCTGAACATCAGCCGCCTGGGCACCACCATAGGCTGCCTTCAGTCCTGGGATACAAGCCATCAGCAACTTTGCCTCAGCATCCATCGGCGCGCTCTTGCCACCACCGTAAGCCTCATCGACCTGGAAATCACAGCAAACTGTCCCATTATCTTCTTTCTCTTCAAGCAATGTCAAGGCCGTCTTGCGCACATTACCTTTTGTGTTGGATCCTCCAAACACGTGGTGTACCGTTCCACCGAAGATATTCACTTCTGCCTTACCTGTACCATAGATATAATCTCTAAAACGATCATCAAAGTGTTCTGAATCATCTGGATTTCTTTCCTCCTTGGTGTCACACCATGTTTCATTCTCAACATCAGAATAGTCGTAGAACCCCACGTTGGCTCCAGGATTATCACTGTAGTTCAGTCCGTCGAAAGTAATCCTGTCTTTACCGTTACCGCCGCCAAACAACTCTCCAATCTCATAGGTACCGTTAACCGTTACCTTCGTAGCCGGTGTCGAAGCCGCATTACCGCCGCCATACACCTGTCCGATGCTGGTACGGTCACAACCGTCGATAATCACCTCAGCATATTTCTGGGTGTTCGCGTAGTCATAATTATATACGCCATTACTAAGGCCTGCAGCAGGTCCTTGAGGGTTATAAGCCGCCAGGTTACCACCACCATACACTGCCTGCACATCGAAGGATGCGAGATTGTATTCACCATTTGCAGCCTGCGTACCAGGAACCTTGGCAGTTTTATCGCCCGTAGCAGGATTCGCAATACGTGTCTGTCCGTCTCTCTGTGTAGCATAGATATGCACCAATACATCTTCCAGCGGAGAACCCTCCATATTGTTGCAACCGAAGATGGTGCCCTTAACAATACAGCCTTTTTGGGCATCAGCCACAACATAAGGAGTTCCTGTGATATTATCATCTTTAACCAGTCCCCAACCTGTAGTATATAGAGTCTGTTTTGCTTCATCGCTACTATAGTCTATGCCGTTCAGATTCAACTTGACACTCTTCGACACACCCAAAAGGACGTTTGATTTCGAACCCATACAACCGCCAAAGACATTTTGGTTAATGGTACCGCCGATTAGGTTAACAATGAGTTTACCATGATTGTTGCCGGTTTGCATGATCCCGTAATACGGGTTGTCAATCTCTTTAGTATTATCATTAGGGTCTTTGATCTTTGCCATCGCAAAGTAAGTGCCCACCGAAGCCAGTCGGCCACCGCCATAGACAGACCCCATCATGGTACCACCAATGACAGTCAGATCCACATTACCACCTACCACACCGGCAGTCAGTGCGGTCACAGACCCCTGTCCGCCACCGAACACATCACCGTCGAAACCAGATGTACCAACGGAACCTATAACAGTAGGTTTATTTGTTGGGTCTGTCTCGCTAATAGTCGTCACGGCATTACCCATCACGTGACCATCCTCACCACCGCCATAGACATTGCCATAGACGATACCGCCTGAGACGTTCACTTCCGTAGCACCCACGTTCGTCCAGGTGTTGAAGAGGATGCGCTTGTCACCCTTGCCTGCACCGAAGAGGTGACCGACAGTCGGCAGGGCTGCTATTGCCTCTGCGTCACGTGGTACGCCAATGGTACCGCCCGACATGTTGATGGTACACTTGCCTCCATCCGCTATAGAAGGCTCGTCATTAGCGTCATGTGTATAAGTACCCACATCCGTCTGCTCATTACCGCCATAGACATTGCTCAAGATGTGTCCGCCTGTGATATCCACTCGAGTATTACCACCCACAGAACCAGCCTTACGATGCCACTTACCGGCATCATAGGGATAAAAGCCTGAACCACCGCCAAACACATTGCCATAGAATGTATGTCCGTCTTTTGCTGTAGTGGCCCCACCCTTCGAGTCATACCCCACAGTGCCTGCGAATTTGTCATAAGGCGCACCATTATCCGTATATTCCCAGGTGGCACATGCCTTCAAAGTTTCTGTAATTGTTGTCGTAGCAGGATTGACGAACTTATTATCAGCATAAGGACTACTCTCTCCATCACCAGCACCAATCTGACCACCCGCAATCGTCACTTTGGTATCGTGCTGTACAAAACCATTCTCACTGCCGCCATAGACAGAGCCCTTTACGAAAACGTTTCCGTCAACCGTCACTTCGGTCTGGGTGGTTAATGCCATCGTCTCAATAAACGTCAGATATTTGGCTTCAGTATCAAAGTATTCCCAGACATTTTTTTGCTCTGTATCGGAATACTCCCAAATAATAGGATCCTCATTTTGACCATATTCCTCCTTATAAAGATTTGAATTGTAGGACATCATACGTTTGGGCATATGACCTTTATCTACATAAGTATAAACTTGAGGTGTGGCTCCCTGACCCGCACCAAAGACGTGTCCTGCGTCATCGGGACCACCCGACGCAGTCATCTGCATGGCAGTGGCTGGACCTATTTCTGCATTATCTTGGATAGTGACAATACATTTTCCACTTCCATTGTTGGCAATTGATCCCGGCATTCCTATTTCCAATCCAGGATATTGTGATTGGTTTGACTCATTGACAAGGGTATATCTGCCCACCGATGCCAACTTACCGCCACCATAGACGGTGCCCCTCACTTTGGCCGCACCCTGAACGGTGACTCCAGTGTTGCCACGTACCAGTGCTGAGTATCCATGTGTTTTGACGCCTGCGCCGGCACCGAACACATCGCCTTTGATATCTGGGGCATCTGTGCTAGAAGTGGTTCCTATCGTCACCGTTGTATTATCCTCTACTCGTCCTACCTCACCACCCCCATAGACGGTACCATATATCATCGTGCCGCTGTTTTTGATGACAACATTCGCTTGATACACCATGCCTTTCTCGCACCAGAATGTGTCCTCATAACCCTTGCCCGCTCCAAACACATTGCCATGTTTGGTTGGCTCCATAGTATTCTTAACACCTATCGTGCCACCAGTAATCTCAACATTGCAAACGCCCGTCTGATTGTAGGTGTAAGTGTCGCCAGGATTTGCCTCATCAGTCCATTTATAGTTGTAGTTGGTAGTATTCTTGACAATTCTGCCCACATCGCCTAAGTTTCCACCGCCATAGACATTGCCTTCTACTTGGCCCGTTCTGATATTCACGGTAGTATTGACCTGCACACCTGCTTGATTGCCACCACCGTAAACTGATCCATGCACAACAACACCCGTCGATTGTTGTTGTTCCTGTGCTACAGTTGCCACACTCACCATCAGCAGCACTGCCACAACCACTGCCCTAAGGGCATTCCTGAAGGTATCGTTCCTATCTTGTATCATATCTCAATTCTTAACTGATTCAGAAGAAATCACTTTGTATCTACGTTGTAGTGCTACCAGCACACTTCGTTCAGCCAATGGATTCCGGTGGTCAACAATCTGGTTGGGGTCAATCTCTACCCCTGTGCCGATGACCATATAGATCAGTGTTCCCTGCCAGAAGCCGTTTTCTACGACAGATTCGTTTCCAAGAAATGCCACATCCATAGCCTTCGTCTTTTATTATGCAAATATATACTTTTTCTCTGAGTCCACCAAATCTTTCTCCCTTTTTATCTATTCTTGAATATTCACCGTGGTGCTGTCTATTATTCTTTACCGCCTAATTGCCTGACGGCTCTGGTTCAATATTAACCTCTGTGCTGCCTTCCACAACACCCTGGTCACCACCGCCGAAGACATTGCCGAGTACCTCCGTATTCCCCTGAATTTTGACAGTGACAGTGTGGTCGGCACCAGTGACGTAACTCGACTCACCGCCTCCGAAGACATTGCCTTTCTTACCAGTGGTGTCCCCCTCTGTGCCGATCTTACTATCGCCCTTAAGGGTGAGGGTAACATTGCCAGCAACAGAACCGAGGTTGAACGTGCTCAGGTCAATATCTGTATATAAATAATGCTTATCCAAATTACTACCATTCGTTCCGTTCTTTATCTTGCCTTTATTGGCTCCACTTTCCACCAATTCTAAATCACCTTCTTCCGCATCAGAAATGTTTTTCCATTCAAACGTGGTAGTTCCAGAAAATGTTCCTGGCTCAAACATACCTGAAGAACTATTGTATTTAGGAACCAAATCAGCAGAAGCGAAGCCGCCATCTCTCACTTCAAGAGATGGTAGTGAGGCCGAGAAACCTGCACCGAACACGTTGCCTTTCACTATACAGCCATCAAGTTCTGAGTTTACAGTGCCAACTACCTTACCAAGGCTACCGCCACCGTAGAAATTATTCTCGATGATGCAATTCTTCAATTTCGACTCAACATCGTTGCACTGCGCTAGCGAGAAGGAGGCAAAGTCGACGAACAGACGTGCACCAGTCGTACCACTTGTCCACACGAAATATTCATACTCAAAGTCTGTGGCTACTCCTGGACCTTTATAACCATATTGTCCTAAATGACTATTATCAGGGCCTAATCCTGTTGTAGAGCCATCAAAGTAGTTGCCTTTGTCAGTGGTATAATAATTTTGAAGTGTTGTCCAAGTAGGGGTGCCACTCTTGTCGTAATACTTTTTCTTGTTAATAGAATTACCGCCATAGCCAGCACCGAAATATTTGTCAAATGTACATCCTTCGGCTTTGGTTGTCACTTTCTTGCCAGATGCCATATTACCAAACTTGGGACCGCCACAAAAGATTCCCACATGACTGTTGTAAATATCTGTAGTTACAGTTCCCAAAATGGGTTTGGCATCATTGATGCCACCGCCAAAGAATTCATCAATGTCAGCATCATATATTTGCCATTGTACATTACCCTTAATCTGCTCAAGTCCTGCTCCTGCTGCTTCTTTAAAGTGACCGCCGCTGATGTAACATTCTGCATCGTCTTCACTAACTACAGCATTTGAATTATAAGTTCCCGTTAAATGGAATCCCACGAAATCACCACCTGTTACCGATATGGGTATATGCTTCGTTTTTTTACCTCCATCACTATGAGTGCCATTACCAAAATTGTTAAACCAAGCATTTCCACCAACATGAAGATAGGTGGTTGATTTGGGGTCACTAACCTTTGTTGACACGAACTGGTCTATCTCGCCTCCAAGAATGATGATGGGAGCCGGTTGGGCTTTGCTGGTGTTGTTTTCGTATTCGAACTGACAGAAGTAAATCAAACAGGTATTGGTAATTTCAAACCAACTACTGGAATTGAAAACACTAGCATTGAGAATGGTTCCTGTATCCTTTGGCTTTTGAGCCTGTGCAGTTCCTGGAACGTTTAGGAAATCGAATCGTATGGGACAGACCGGACTTCGATCATTATCATGGTATATCAGACTATAGTCTGGCTCATTATCATTATCCTCGTCCACTGACATTATAGTAAAAGCTGTGGTTTTAGTAAACGGCTCTTTGCTCTTTATACCGCCCTGATGAAAGTTACCCACCAAGACAATTGCATTATCGTAAACCGTAGAGCCTGGGGAACTAATGGTTGCAAGAGCATCCTTCATAGTGCTTTTCACTGTTTGACCATTAAATTTTGTGCTGGAACCGACCTGAGTACCTAATTGAGTTACATTTTGACTACTATACCCCGTAGAGTTTACGACGTCATAATTCGGGTCTGCGAGGTATGCTGCATTCCCCCAATAGGGCTCTATTTCTATCGCAGTCACACCGTATGGAACATCATAGTAGGCTCCTTGAGAGAACACACGATTGCTTCCACCTGTTCCGTACAAGTCCTTATTAGTGCAATTGCGGTCAGCAAAGTTATAGCCATTCCATTGGTCAGCAGCGGTATATGTTCCCGCTGTACCACCGGTAATGTTAGTGATTTTCCATCCTGTTACAACTTTGTTGCTGGTATAGTTTTTGGTGCCATAATCATTGTAGTAGGGCAACTGCACCTTATCGTAGTTGAAATTAAATCGATCTTCATCCTTATCTGTACGGATCAATGTAAACGTTCTTGTAGTAGTATTTGTTTCTATCTCGTTCCCATTTTCATCAAGCAATTTTGCATCACTTGGTGCATTTGTCCAATTTTTAGGAGCTTTAATGGTCACAGATAATGTGCCTAAATTTCCACCCTTCTTTCGATCTTCCTCTTTTGGTTTACCATCCTGAAGTGTCAATTGGGGGGCATGTTCAACATCATAATTGATAATAGACGGATATTTACCGCGTGCCTTAAGAATGGGATAGGGCTTAGGATTTTCAATTGACCTGTCTGCTGTTTCCAATACCCATTTCGCCATTTTGTTGGCATTGTCAGCACTACCTGTGGCATAAATCGCAGCCAGTTTTTTATTGCTGTTAAGCAGCAGACGGTAAAACTCAAAGCGATTCAAGTATTTCTCTTCAACAGCCAAGGCACAATTGTATTTTCCATCTGAAATGGCCTTTGTCTTCAAATTTTCGTAAGAGTAGTAGTTGAAGGTATTTAAACCATCTTTCATTCGATTACTATCATGTTTAACGTTCGTTATAATATTACCGCCATAAACGGGTGAAATAGTGCTACCACCTGTGATATCGCCATAGAACATACAGTTCATCACCATCGTGCGTATATCAGAGGCAATACTACTAAATTTGTTTTCACCGACAATGCCACCAACTGTTGTACCACCGGTGATATTAGCATAACTGAAACAATTGATAACACGGGCATAGCCATCTAGAACTCCGACAAGACCGCCGCAAACACCACTGCTGCCGACACTACCATCGAGAATACCTACATTGTATATACGGCTACTACCAGTTGCCGTACCAGCGATAGCTCCAGTTGGACCAGCGTGATTAGCGATGCTGACTCCACTAAGGTTCAGGTTGCGCACGGTTCCACTATTCAAGGTTGTGAATAATGGTGCCGTAAGCCCTGAAATGGTATAACCGTTGCAGTCAAGTATGCCACTAAAAGTAGTAGTAGCACCAGAACTAGGTTTATTAGATTCAGAATATGTCTGGTTTGCTGTCAGTCGGTAGGCTCCGCTGCTGCTAGTGATGTCCGACAGAGAGGAAATGTCAGAAAATACAACCGTACCGTTGCCCAATACGGTAAAGTTCAGCGTTTTCTTTCCTGACCATTTGTAGGGATTCGTCGGAGAATTCTTATCATTCACTCCACCCCTAAGCTCTAGTTGTATAGTGCCAGAAGCAATGGATGTCGGCAGGGAATTGACATTGAAGGTGAAAGTATTATTATTTGTAAAAGTCTTTCCGTAGCCGCCGTCGCTAGATGTCCAGCCGGAATGGTCGATATAGGCGTCAATGCCTATCACCGTCCAGGAATAGTTGATCTTGTCGGTGTTGTAGCTGCCACTAACAACCAGTCCGCGCTGGCCATTGCCCGTCTTAGGTGACTCCGTGATAAATTTGCCGTACCAGCCGTCGGAGGATGTGAAAGTAACATTGCCTGTGACATCGGTGCTGGCAGGGCCGCTGAACGTGACGTCAGTCCTCACGCGGTATTCTGCCTCGTACTTGTAGATGCACCATGTGGAATTAGTATTAGGATTGAAGAGACTGATGACTTTTGTGTCCTTACCTGAATATTTATTGATATTAAGTGCTGCATAGAGACCGTCAGCCAAAACATTGCTCCCATAAACAGCAAATAGTTTGCAATATGGTATGATGTAGTAACAGGTTCCGTAGTCACTATTGGAAGTCGTATAGAGACGGAACTTTTTGCTGTTCTCCGTTGGTGAAGTTCCTACGCACAGCGTACCATAATCGCTGGATTCATGGGGTGTCTCGTCGAAGTAAAGGTATTTTCCTGTACTCTTGTTTTGGAAAGTGTAGAATCCTTTTTCATCAGCTGTTATTGTCCAGCTGATTTGCTGGTTCTTGTTGCCATCGGGGTCTGTCAATACAGATTGATTGCTTGTTCCTCCCTTGCCATCTGGTTTTACAGGATTGCCATCAGTAATACCATCGTCGTATGGATAGCGATAGTTTTCACCTCCTGGGATACTAAACAGCAAGTATTCCATATCAGGGGTATATGAAAATGGCTTTTTTGTGACTTTGTACTTGATGTCCTTGGTGGCTGGCGTTGAGTGACCAGTCTTGGCTATAGGGTCAGCAGGCAATATGTTATAGGTAGCCGTAAACTCCACATCACCACTGGTCTTGTTGTTGTAGATTATACCTGATTCATCAATAGCCCATCCCGATGTTCCTGTGCCGCCTTCTTTGTATGCTATCGTGGCATAGACGCGGCGCTCATGTTTTCCGTCAGTTGAGGCCACTGCAGTACCTGCATCATTAGTAAAGCTGTATTTAATCTTTTGCGTAAAGTAAGCACGCAGATAGGTCACCATTTGTGGAGATTGTAACGTGAGATTATCTGCATTTGGTCCTTTCCATGAATCCTTCACTTCTTCTACCGTTACGGGACAGGCATTATAGTAAGCTGTCGTACTGGCCTTCAATGTGATGCCGTTATCGTTGCAGAGGTAGAAATCGCTGGTGCCATCATTGATTTTGAGGTGCTTCTTGCCGTTAGTGTCACCTGTAACATCCTCTGTCTGCCACACAGTCACTGGGGTTACAGATAGGTAGAGCGTCTTGTTGTTAGCCACGTTCAGGTAGAAATACTCATTCTGCAGGTAACCTTCAGAAGTTATACACCAGATGCAGTTTCCCTTATCGAATAAGTTTCCTGACTGGAAATCCTTATCGTTGCCAAGGTTTACACCTGCGCCACTTACTTTCAGATACCCAGTACCGCTCTGATGAATAGCGTAGTATTTATTCTCCCCCCACGCTCCCGTAACTCCCACAACCATCATCAGGAGCAGGGTAACGACGAGCCGTCGCTCGAACTTTGTTCGCTTGCTACTGAAAGGACGCAAGAATGTCGTGAGGCAAGAGCCTTCGCTCGTAGAAGAATTATTTTTTCCCAGTGTGGGAATATTTTTTTCCCAGCGTGGGAATAAAAAGTTCCCAAGCAGAGAAAATTTGCCTATATATTTCTGGATCATATCTTGTTTCATAGAACTATTTCCTATAATTGATTCAATATAATATTCTTATCTATTCCCATCAGTTCAAAAGCGAAGAGGCGCTTTCCGAGATCCTTGAAGGATGCTCCAAAGTGATAGAGGGCATCGTCGAGGATGAGGAAGCGGTCGTGGAAGCGGTTGTTGTACTCCTTGACCTCTATCCTTCGTCCGTATTGCTGTTCTTCCACTGGCGGCTGGTTCGTACGGACAAAGAAATCGATCTTCTCTTGATGGTCTGCAAGGGTAGATTCTATTTTCAATATTTCTCTATGCTGGGCATTAAGTTTTGCGTCCATGTGTTGCTCTAAACGCATCAGCTGTTGATTGACAGCATATCCGCGAAGTAAATAGTTTTTAATAACACCATTTGCCCATTGACGAAACTTAATGCCTCGTTTGGCATTTACCCTGAAACCGACGGAAATGATAGCATCTAGGTTGTAATACGTGAGAACACGATTTACCATCCTGTCGCCCTCCTTTTGAACTGTTCGGAAATTCCGAACTGTTGCCTCATAAACAAGTTCTCCCTGTTCATAGATATTTGTGATATGCTCACTGATATTTGATTTGCTGGATTGAAACAGATCAATAATCTGAGCCTGTGTTAACCATACAGTTTCGTTTTCCATGAGGACCTCAAGACGTACGGTGTCATCTGGCTGATATAACAAGATTTCTCCTTGAACATCCACCATATCAGGAAGTTGCACTATGTCTCCATCGATTGAATTAGTGATTTTTTTCACCCACTTCTTGAATTGTTCTTCTTTGGGGGAGGATATGAAAGGAATAATGTAGGCAAGTTGCTTTGGATTAGCCGCAAGAGTCTTACGATGCTTTCCGCTTTCTGTAACCAACTGTACCTGGGGACAATTCGTCCCTATGTAGGCATGCAGTTCCGGATTACGCTTACGCAACTTTTTAAGATAGTCTGTTGGATTGGTACTATCAGCTAACGCTTCTACAACGTCAACCACAGAGAAGTACCATTCTGGCAGTTCGTCATCAAAAACTACCCGAATGATCTTTCCTTCAAACGTCTTATTATTCTCAATCCTCATATCGTTGCAATACTATTCACTTATGGCTGTTCCGAATTCAAAAGCAATATCTCTGAAGGCATATGTACCACCATAACGGCTTTTTTTGACAATAATACCAATGGCATTTGTCTTTTCTATCCATTCACTGACACTCAGGGTAAAACTTGGCATACCTGCCTGCATCCTAAAGTGGTCAAATTCGACCACTTTAAAATCAGGATTGTGAATCATCTCCCAAGTGCCAAGGTACTCTATTGTATATCTTGTGCGTATCCAATTCTTGATAATATCAGCAGCACGGGACTCATTCTCCTTTGCATTCGCCATGTCTGTAAGGGAGATAAAATCCTTTTCTTGATGGTTCAACACCGTAACTTCTGTATTCTGAACTATTATCTTTGCCATATTAGTTAATTGTGGCGAATTCGTCATATTTGATTATTTCACTACGAGTTTCTTGGTGTAGTGGGCATCGCTGGTCTGGACGATGTAAACGCCGCTGTTGTTGATGCGGGTCTCAACGGTCTCTCCAGGTTCGATGTCGAAGGTGGCGACGGTGATACCGGCGGGGTTGACAATGCGCACCTCGGTAGTATCATGGAGTTTGGACTCCACGACTATCTTCTTGCGCTTCGCATAGATGCTCAGACTGCCATACTCCTTGTCTCTCGGATCTGGTTTATCCTGACCTTGCAACTGCGTCTGCTCATCAGAGAAGATAATGCTGCGTACCGATTCTCCAACGCCGCGGGTAGTTTTACGGGCAGCAGAAGCAGGCACTTCCGACGTCAGCATGAAGTACGGACGGAACGGCACTGCGGTCAGTGTAGTGGCTGGGGCGGTGGCTGTTGTCTTGTTGTAACTGCTACCCCGATTGTCTTTGTCGTCATCGTCTGCATTGAGGATATACGCCTTGCTGCCGAGCGTTTCACTGGCATAGTTGGGCACGAAGGTATAGTCACCTTCAGTCTTCTTATGACTCTCCAGTTCCGTGTCACTCACGCCAATCGTAGCACCCGTTACCGAAGCGAAGGTGATGGTCTGGGCATCGAGTTTCTCCGGTATAGTGGCTTGGGCTGTCTTTGCCTCGAAGTTGCCACTCAGGTCAAACTCATAGTAGCGCTCGCCTGGGAATCCAATAATATAAGGTGTGCCGTTGGCCAGTCGCGGATAATCCGTGTAGAAGCGAGCCTCACTGTAATACTTGTACGATGCATCCGGATACTTATCGTCGTTCACATCGTTGCGCTCATTATGGCTGTAATAGTAATCCCAGAGGAAGGTATTGGTATACGACTTCGATCCATCATCAGTACTCTTTTCCGGTTTACTGAAGGTAGCCACAAAGATGTCAGTGCTGCCTTCCTTCAGGCTACCACCATTAAACTCGCGCAACCAGTACTCATGACCCTTCAAGTTGTAATCATCGTTATAGAAGTGAGTGATCTCACCCTTCGTATCGGTGGTCACGATCTCGGCCTTGAACGGCAGACTGATGCCTTCCCAGCCAGCACCTTTTTCGATGAAGCCAGACTTGTCTTCCTTCATCTTACCCACATAGTTGTCCGGCATGCGCTGGTACCACATACGGTGTGCTGTCGATTCACCCGCTCCAGCGATAAAGGTATAGCCAATCGGTGCATTGAAGTCCTGCTTGTCCACGAGGAAGTGGTCGCGGTCAGCACTATAAGTGGTACCTGTCTGGAAGACCACATGACCCCTGACGCTCTGTTCATCGTAAACCGTCACAGGAGCAACCCTGTGGTAGTTGGCCTCATTAGCATCGGTGCCATTGTCATCATCAAGTTCTCCGTATGCAAGGTCACCGAAGTAGCCGTCGAGTACATCGTGGGTGGCCTTATTCACGCTCTCATCTGGTGCGTATGCCAACAGATTCTGCGTCAGATCGACATTTGTAAAGCTTGTCAGTCCGTTGTCATCGAGCAGTGGCGGATAGAACTTACCACCCTGCAGACCTTCCTGGTAAGACGCATCGTTGTAGCCCGAGAAGTCGATAGCCGTCATTCCCTTATAAGCCACCATCGTCTCATCATCCTTCTTCGACCTTGCGAAGACAGCGTTCGGGTTGAAGTAGGCCGTCTGCATCTCGCTGCTGCCATAGTAGGCCGGTGCACGATAGACACGGTTACCACCGGCATCGGTCTGGAGGCGACCATTGTTTTTGTTGATCTGCGACGGCAGATCCTGATGGACAGATCCATCGACGTAACCATAGTTCAGTGTCTGTCCGAAGTAGATATAATCGTCAGGCCAGATAGGTACGTAATAGGTTGTTGGCACAGCATTATCCCCTTCGCCCACAGTCTTCGTTCTCATATGGATATCGGTAGTTTCGGGGACAGTGCCATCGGCATAGCGGAAGTCACCGTCGTAGAAGCGACTCTCCACATAGCCCATATAGTTGGGGGCTTTCTCAATCGGGTTCGACACTGCATTCAAGATAGGCTGATAGAGGGCATAGGTGTTGGGATAATAGCCCGTAGCCATATCGTCAGGCAATGAACCATCGTCATTAGGCTGCAGATACAAGTAATCCGTATTATTCTCGCCAGCACCGAGACTCGTACCATGATAATGACGCTTATGCAAATAGAAACCGTTCAGGTTATATGCCACTTCACCGTTGTAGAACGACTGATCCGGCATCTGTGTGGGTCTGCCATGCTCATAGGTGTCTCCTGAGGGCGGTGTCTGATAGTCATTGCTCTCTGGATAATAACAGTTCTCCACCTGAACAGGTCCTCTGGGATCGCTACCCCTATTAGGATTGCCAAAGACGGCAAAGTGGTTTTCGTTAGCAACCTTTGTCGGCGTACCCGTTGTCTTAATCCAACAGTTCTCCACATAGCCACTGCCTTCCTCAGCGATACCGGCACCAGTGAACGTACCAGTGACACCGAGGTTGTAGACCTCACCGCAGAGGTGGGCAAACAGCGAATTGTCAAGTCCACTGATGGTATAACCGTCGCCATGGAAGGTGCCCTCGAAGCATTCACCTGTGTCACCCGTTGTGTTATTATTGCCGATAGGCGTCCATGGTGCGGGGATTCGGGCAGGCTGAGGATTCTCCGTTTCTTCGGGATCGTAATCAGGATTTGGTTTGGTACTGTGATCGATGTCCGAGTTGAGGAAGAACTCGAGGTTACGACCTGCACGGACATGACTATCCAACTTGTCAGGATCCAGACTCAGGTCGAAGAAGTCCTTCAACAGGTCGAGTTCGTTTTTGTTAGGATCCGATTCACACTCACGGTTGTCGAGATAGATCTTGCAGGGACGATCCACGTTCGACTTGTCCACATACAAGTGGTTCGGATCCTTCATCACCTTGTCGAGGTCGTGGTAGTTGGCCACAGAGAGCGGTACTGAGTTAGAATAGGTCTTACCTAACCATGTTCTGGAGTAGAAGGCCACCCAGTTCTTCTGGTTCTGATACCAATAGACCGGTGTGCTGTTGTTTTCGAACGGAACACCATTACGGTGGTTGTTGGCATCGTCAATGGTGGTGTACAATTCCCAGCCATTACTGATCACCTCGTAGAGACCTGGGTTAACATCTGGACGACTGAGTCCGACAGCGTTACCCGGCAATACAGTGGGAGGATCCTTGAGCAGACCGATAACCGGTGCACCGCTCTCCAACTCCAAATGGATGTTGATGACATGCAACTCATTGGTCGTCTTCACGCTGCCGTCGTCATCGTCTTCGTTATAGGTGTACTGATAGACCACGGTGATGATCTTCTCCTTCATCACATCGTAGGCATTCGATTCGCGAGAGACATAGAGCGTGGTGGTCTCTGTAGGCTCCTTACCCTGAATGATGAAGTACTGCTGGTAGTTAGGTACAATCGCTTCATTCTTATAATCAGTGGCAGAGAGAATATCACCTACACTGACAGTAGTAGTCCCATCTTGTTTCGTATAACCATCGAAACAGTAATAGCCATCTACATCATTCTCGAAAGTTTTAGGAGTCACACTACCTGTATTATGACTGTAAACTTCCGCATCTACCAACTGTCCAATACCATAGGGAACACCAAGGTAGGGGAAATTGGCTGTGGCGATGTAAACCGTTTCACCGGCATTAGCCTTGATATATGTATAATGTTTTTTGTCGTTTCGGATGGTCTCATATTCCGCTCTATCAATAGTTGCACCGGTTGCACCTTTCGCGAACGATTTATGAGAATTATCATTATAGTATATATCTCTGGCTGTGTCGTCTTCATACACGGCCTGATACTCCACAGGCACGGTATCAGTATAGGGCTCTTTGTAGGTAGTCACCGTTGAATTATGGTCAGGCATTGAAGTAACATCTGTATTAACCTTTAAATAATCAGAGTTTACCAACAAGTCCAAAGCATCATAATTGTAGTTGAAATTATCGCGGTCGGCTGACGGCAGCGAGCACCATGCCTCAATGGCACCATAGTTAGTTCCCTCATCAAATCGCTGTCCGCCGTAGGTACCACTTGCCGTCAAGATATAGGCTTCTTCCATGGCTGCATCAATTTCTTTCTTAACCTTTTCCTTGTCTGCAGTAGACCTGGTTTCGTCAGCATCAATAGCAGCCTTGATAGCGGTAATTTCAGCAGCGGTCTTCAACTCACCGTAGAGCATATACTCGTCTTTCGACAACTTCACCGTATTAGTACAAATCAAGGCTAGATCGAATGAACTTGCGGCAGAGGTATTTTTAATAGCCTCGTTATATTCCGTTTCAGAAATGGCTGCACCGGGGTTCATCGTCTTCTGGGTGCCGCCATACGAATAGGTCACCGTTTTCGTAGCCACATAAGCCGGTTTCATCTTGTCCTGGCCTTCAGCACCAGCCGGAGCATTATTATAGGCTGTCTTGGTAATGATATCACCAGCCGTATAATTCCGTTTGCCATAAACGTCGCCTTTACCTGCTTTCGGAGTAAAGGTGGGTCCTTCGCGCCAAGTATCAATAACGCCCTGTTTGCCTTGTTCGGTCGTTTCGGCCGCAAGGAGAGCCTCGTATTCTGCCTTAGTTATTCTCGTGGTTGTGTTATATATACTGGTTCCTATTTTACGCGAATAGTAGTCATCCCACTTCTTCGGGCTGTTCATGTCGAAGGTGAGCACATAACCTGTCTCGTGGCTGATATTATTCGATGAGCGGAACAATTCATAGAATTTAGTCACCTGATCACCCTTCGTGTCGATAACTAAACCTTGATCAATATAATTTGTCTTGAACGCAACAGAGTCATCTGGTAGCATGACGTAAGCACCCGCTTCATAGGGTTCACCATTCACTTTGCAGGGGAGACAGTTGACGTAGGTCTCTGGCACGAAGTACTGCCGGTCTGTGGGTGACATCTGGTGCCAGTCCCACCAACTGACAACATCGTTCAGATGGTAAGTATCACTCTCGTTGTTCACCGTTACCTTGTCAATCGGCTTGCCATTCTCCATCGTACCAAACTTCACTTTATTACCATCCTTGTCTACAGTATAGTAGGCATAGAGATTAGGCTTCACATTGAGCAACTGCAACTGTCCGTGCGAGGCTGCAGTGATGGTCAGTGGCAGGTTAACAAACTTCGAGTAGGCATTAGCCGAACCGGTATAGGCAGATACCTTCTGGTCGTAGATATACACGTCGCCCTTCACATACCAGTAGTGGGCCTCGGAGTAGTTTTCAGAGGTAATGATATAGGCATTGTTCGTGGGATAACAGTCATCAATAATACGTTTCTCGTGATGGATGAAGTTACCGGAGGTCTGCCACTCTTTTGTCACTCCGAAATCATGATCTTCAGAATCAGTATTAGGATACCCTAATGTATATGCATTACCCTTAGCACCCGATTCAGGCCAATCGCTAGGCTCATAGTCTGGGTCTGATTTCGAGTAGAGGTAACGCTTATAAGTTATGGCCTCGTTGTCTTCCATCTGATTATACGGTGACAGCATCACATGGGGCTTGCTGGGATAATAGCGGGGCACACGGTGTTCGTTCTTTGCATAGACAAAGCCACCACCCACCTGGTCTTTCCTCACATTGATAAGGTCGAGTTCAATGACGCCCGTCACATAGCCGTGTTTCTTCTCGTCGGCAGTACTTTCCTCGGTCGTCAACTCCAGGAATACACCAGAGGCAAGCGCCACCTGATTGAAACTCTCACCCTTGTTACGGTCGCTACTGGTGTGTTTGGCAGACTTGTAACCATAGTAGGTATTCTTTTTAATTCTATATTGTGTCATCTGTGCTGGTGTCAGTGTACTGACATCCACATCCTCATTATCTATTTCAATGGTTTTCACCATATTGTTATCCTCGTTGAAATAGACAACATTGCCATCGCCATCGAGCATCTCATCGTTAAAGTGTACATCGCTGGTCAAATTGCCCAAATAGTTCACCACACTATAGATACCGAAGTAGTTACCATGTGTGGTACCACCAGACCGTTGCTGATTGAGTGACAGTTCACCCACACGGTTGATGGTATAGTCGACGTCCTCGCCCACCTCAGCCACACGGTCCTTGGCTCCCTGCAGTACCATACGTGAACCGAACACGCCGCAGAGGTCGGCACGCTGAATGGTATTCAGCAAACGACCGGCATAGATAGAACAAAAGCCATAAGGCTCGAAATTATTGATATCCTTGGCTGCAGCAACCACAGTCGGGTCGGTACTATTCAAGAGTTTTAGATATTCCTCTTCTTTCAACTTCTGACCTGTGTAGTAGAACTCGTCACCAAGTTTTATACCTGTCTGGGTCTCACCTTCTACCACGTTTTTTGCCTTACACTCATACTCCAACTGGAAATAGGCACGCTCACGGTTTGACAGTTTGCGATACTCGTCAATTTTTATGGTTTGCTTCAGGCCATAGTAGTCGGTGCCGTAGTTGGTGATGTTCAGTTCACGGTAGCCATCGACCACCGAGAGGTTACCACCTCCATATAGACCACCCGTATGCTCGGTGCCCACGGTGATGAAGTCACGGTGGAAGATATCATTGATCGTGGCAGTGGTATTGCCATAAACCGTCGTCGCGTTGGCGTAGGTCTGGTCGCTGTTCGAAGACACATTACCACCAGCGAACACCGCATTGTGAATCTTGACACCACGCTCCACAGGGTCATCAACATTTGCAACTCCGTCAACATAGTCGCCTGTAAACAGTTTACCCCATTCTTCGGCTCCCTTTACAAGGGTATTCAAGTCCTCAGTCTCGAAATACTCGTATTGGTATTTAGTCTTGCCGTTGATTTCAACACCATTATCATTAGCATCCCTTACCTGCAGCCAAGGTGAGATGACCACCTTGCAGTCCTCCTCCATATCTTTATTATCATTGATATAATAATAGAAATGTCCAGGTGAGCCTGTTCTTTCCCTTGTTGCAGGTGTTGTAGCAAGATAATATCTGGGACTGCTGGGACTATAGACATAGCCGATATCGCCTCCGCCGAACACGTTGCCATAGCCGTTGGCTACACCTTCATCGGTGCCGATCTCACCACCGTGGATGTGAACCTCGGTCTGTCCGAACACGTAACCGTCGGTATAGAGCGTACCCTCCTGGCCATAGCCATAAATGTTATAACCCTTACCACCGCCGAACACGTTGCGCAGCACATGGCCGTTGAACATCTCAACATTCGTCTTGCCTGCCTTATAGAAACCTGCCAAGGTGCGCACGGAGTTTGATTGACCACTCGGCGTAACGGCACCACGACCGATGGTGGCAATCTCACCGCCACCATGCATACTGTTGCGGATGTTACCGTTCCATAAAGTGACATGGGTTTCGTCAACACTACTCCTCACGTCGTAGCCACCGCCGAAGACATTTCCGCAGTCAACCAGACGGTTGGCGCCTTTCCACACCTTTCCATCCCAATACGTGTCATCATGAATCTTCTCAACATAGCGGGGGGGCGTTGTTACTGTAGCATCGGCTATCGCTCCGTATTCATCAAGGGTTTCATTAGCATTCAGGTGGACATAACCGATGTAGCCATTATTAATAGTAAGGTAGGACGAACCGAAGATGGCACCACCCTCACCACCGCCGTAAGCGTTACGCTGGATGGCAGGCTCACCGGCATAGAAGCCGTAGGCATCCTTCCAGTTTGACGAATTCTCATTGAATTCATTGCCCAGAACCTTCTTCAATTCAGTTTTAAGATTCGAATCCTTCTGGTCTGGACGGATACCGATGACCACGTGAGCCTCACTGAGGATGTCACCTTCTAAACTGTTAGGATCAGATGAAGTGCCAGTATGCCGTCCTACATCACCCTTCCAGCCGCCGCCATAGACGTTACGCAGCATACCACCGGCGATATAGGCATTCGTGCTGGCGGTGTAGTTTTCTGCACCAAAGAGGTTGTAAACGGCTCCCACCGTACCAGCAGCATAGATATCCTTATTCACGATGCCGCCGAGGAGAGCGATATAAGTCGTACCATACACATCACCACTTCCGTAAAAAATCTCTCCTTCCTTGCCAAGTCCACCGCCATAAGCATAGTTCCCCACGTAAGCACCTTTGTGAATAATGACGTTGGTGTTGTACCGATAGGTCTTTGTGGTTCTGTCGTCCATTTCTGCCGTTCTTGCCAATGGGTTATTCAGGTTGGTGTAAGTATTAGATGCATAACTATTTGCTTCATTAGCAAAAGTCCCGTCATCATAACCACTGCCTAAAGTCCATGCTTTTATCCACTTATCTGCAGGAGAGACATTATATGGATTTAAAGCGATGTATTTCTGTACACTCTCAGCACTCATCACACCACCGGCTTCACCGCCGCCATAAACCTCCCAGACCTTTGCACCGTCATACAGGTTTACCTCGGTGTATTCATTCCAGGTCATTTGACCATAGCCTGCGCCATAGACCGTCGCGTTAGACCATTCATATTTATAATGCTTCTGCTTGACTGGGGCATAGATATTAATCCTGCCATAGAGGGTGCGGCGTTCTTGGTTATTACCGCCATAAATGGCACCCTTCTGCAGTTCGTTACCAATCATCTGCTTGGTCTTTTCATCTTCCCTGCGGGGATTGTATATCAGGTATGCCTGATCACTGTGAGTACGATAGTTCACATTGGCCTCATAGACATCACAAGGCTCATAGGTCTCACTTCCATACGCTCCACCGAAGATACTTCCGATCTTGATGGTGGAGCCTTCCGGCACATTCACCACGGTACGACGGGTAATGCCCTGTTCGAAACTGCCACCGTAGGCAGCACCAATCTGACCTCGCATCAGGTCGATGACGGCAGAGGCTTCGTTGAGATCGAAGCCGTCTCCAAATGTTTCAGCAGCGGTGTAGCGCATGCCAAGACCGTTGTATGCGCCTGCACCGAAGACCTCCGTATTGGCAAAATTTTCCACATTTTCGGGAATATCGATGAGCACATAACTGTGATCCTGGCACTTGTCGCCATCACGATCGCCCGAATACCCCTCTCCGGCACCGAATACTTTCTCTACCGAATTGTTAGCATTCGTACTAGGTCTGAAATTGACGAAGGCATTGTGCATATAAGGCTTTTTTTCGGTACGATTAGCATAAGCTTCATCAGTATAATTATAGTTACCAAAACAGCCACCTAAGATATTCCTCACTCTTCCCTGTGTATACTCCATATAAGACGTCACGCTATAGTCACCCTCGACCATGCTTTTCACCTCGTCACGGATACGGGAAGAGAATTTGGCAGCACCCTTAATCTCTCCACCCAGATCATTACCGCCATAGAGATGGTCACGAACCCATGGGAAGCCGGCGATGTCTTTACCATCGGCATCCACGCCACTTCGACCGATATAGGTTTCGGTATGGCCAAGGATGTCGGCATTACAACTACCGGCAAAGGAGTTGAAGATACGACCATTACCGAGGTTGATATGGGTGTCGCCAGCAATCTTACCCTCGAAGGCACCACCGTAGATGAACTCACACTCGGCCATGTCGGGGCTGTCGCCTGTAGCACCACGAGCCACACCTGGGAGGTTGGCATCACCGTTCAGGTTGATATAGGTGCTGTAGTTCTGGTCGTAAGCGTATTCCAATACTTCTGTAGTCGGATTATTGACAGGTTTACCGATGGCTCCGGCCTCGCCACCACCAAAAATCTGGAAGGTATAGCCTTTATTCAGGTTAATAGTAGTACTACCCCAGATCTCGGAGTCGCCACCATAGCCGCCACCAAAGACGTTCAGGGCACCACCCAACACGTCCATACCCTGATGAGAGAGGATGACGCCCGTGTTACGCTTCGTTATAGTATAGTAATTCTCTTTTTCTTCTGCATTCTCTACATTCACATAAAGGATATCACCCTCATTCGACACAACGTCAAAAAGTTTGTCGCGCTCATGGATAGAGGCATTCAGATTGATGATGACATTACCGTTGATATGGCCCCGGTTATAGCAGCCACCATAGATATTTCCGCCTAAGAGACGACGGTCAAGGTCTGTTGCCTTGTCAAAGGCCTTTGGTTCGGTGACGGGGGCAACATCCTTAAATGATTGTGTTTCTGCATCATATATCACGGTGTTCCACTCCAACTGAGCGTTGCCATTTGCGTCGAGGTCGTACAAAGGATTGTCGTCTGCATCTTTAAGGATATTATTGTAATTGGAGGCATCTCTTTGATACTTCCAGCGCTTGGGCTGAATCTTCAAACCGCTGAGGTTCAGTTCTAGTTTGTCGCCGATGGTGCCTTCTGGAGAACCAGTAGGAACAGGATCAGGATTGCCCAACAGGCCACCTAAGTATTCGGCATTGAGACCAGTCTGGGCGTAGATATTGGCATCGTTACAGCCACCCACCACCTTATTATATATATAAACGGGCTTATTGAAGTTGATCGTGATCTTTCCGTTTGCTTTCATGCTACCCACATTGCCGCCGCAGAAGAACGAACCGAAATAAGACGAATACTCTTTGTAATCATCGGCATCACCATTAGCCTTGCTGTCGAATACCACACTGGGCTTCAGGGTCATGGCAACACCGTCCATATAGGACTGGAAAGTTGTTTTATCTGTCAAAACCAACGTACTGAAGTCCGTGCCTCCCGAAGTGACAACTTTTCCGTCGGCATCCACATTATAGGCATAGTGTTTCAAAATATCTTCTGTCACCATGTTCGCACCATTGTTGCCGAGGAACACATTGTCGGCAATGACATACGAGCCGATCTTCAATTCCACCGTACGGTTGTCACCCGTAGACATAATGGTGGCACTGTTTCCACCACAGTAGATACTGCCGTGAACGATGGTAGGCTTCGTTTCCGTGCCCACCACACGGATTGACACCTGCTCAGCATTGGGACGGAAGGCGTTCAGAGCCTCGACGGATGCATTCTGATCAGCAAAACTGAACTTTTCATTTGTGCGCTCACCATAATACAGGTCGCCATAAATATCATCGTTTCTCAAGTCCCAATTATCTGTATAAGGATAGGAGCCGTTGCCACCGCCATAGACATCGCCACGGACACTAATACGGATGCCTACGGCATTACCGCCATAGACCTTTCCGGAGACATCATTACCACCATAGACATTATTGATGTCACCGCCAGATATAACCACACGAGCCGAGAACCCTCGGGGGAAATTATAGCCTGCGAGATTTTCGGTCGTTGTTAAGACACCATTCTCCATCGGCTTAACATCGGCCATGCGGCAGCCGCCAAAAAGGTTATCGACGATGATCTTGGAGTCGGCGTCAATATTCAGGAGCAGACCTTCCGGACTGGTCATATCACCCTGGTTACCTCCGGAATAGAGATTGCGGATCTTACCGCTCTTCAGATTCCATGTAGGACGGATGGACATCTCAGCCTTGTTGTTGCCACCAAAGAAACGGCCTATCTGGAAAGCATCGCTGCTGGGATAGGAGAAGCCAGTATTGATACCCATCTTATTCTTGAAACGCCCTGTGGTCAGCAACTCACCATAGTTAGTCGAATTTGGGTCGCTGGTGTCAGCATTAGGATTATTGGCATCTTTGATACTATTGACCACCTTACTTGGGTTATCCACACAAATGACGGTATTCTTTGTCACTGTGGCATTATTGCCACCACCATAGGCATAGACAATGGAGCCGCCGACAATTTCAAGGTAGGTCTTTCCCATTACTGGACTGGATAATCCTTTATAAGGACTGCCGTCTGAGGTATAGTCGTAGTCGCCGTTGCCACCGCCAAAGAGCTGTCCGATATAAATCCTTTGGGCATCAGCAGTCTCCTTGCCCTCGGTATCGGTCTTGGTCGAAACACGCACAAAGGCATCCCAGTCTTTGGTGACACTGTTTTCTCCGGCCAGTGTCAATTCTGTGGGCAGTTTTTTTGCGTTGTTCGTCTGTTTTTGGGGATCACCTATTTCTCCAGAAATATCGTTACCGCCATAGACCTTGTTGATGACGATATAGTTGGAGGCATGTTCACCATCGATATTGACAAAGGCATTGCCTTTCACGTCAGCCTTTCTGGCACCACCAAAGACAGCATTGATATCTCCGGCACGCACGGTGACTTTAGTACTTCCGTCTGTGTTACCCTCATTACCGCCACCATAGACGATACCGCCAATCATGATCTGAGCCTCAGCCGTCGACATCGACAGCAAAAGCATCAGCAGGAGCAGCATTCGGATACTACTTCTTCCTCGCGTACCTATTATATTTATATTATTGCAAATCAACATCTTCATTGAATCTTTATCGTCGGGTTGTCGAGGTCGGGATCAGCCAACACATACAGATAAGTGGGCTCAACGGTGAGCGTGAGGACCTTTCTCATACCAGGCGCCTGCCTATCTACTTTTATCTTGTTTACGGACTTGCAGTCCTTTCGAATCAAGAGGTTATTATCCGCGCTGTCATAGACATCGTAGGTACACTCAAGAGAGAGATAAGTACCATCGCCATCGAAGAGACGGTACGGACAGTTCACGGTGTTGCTCAACTCAGTATAGTCGGGTGCCACTGCAAGATTCACATCGCCACCCGTTAGCAATGGTAACGTTTCAGGTGTGGATGGAGAGGTTGTTGCGGGTTCAGAAAAACTAACCCTTTCAGCAGACAAGCCAGAACCAGCCGCGAGATTCACAGTGGCTGTGATCTTCGTGCCACTTGCAACGTATGTAGAATTCACTTTCACCGTCTTCAGGCGGATGTGGCGCAGGGCATAATAGTCCTTGTCGACGCAGAACCGCAATTGCAACTGGGTGTAGAGATGTCCCATCAGCAGGTTGACTGGGTTCTTGTCATTAATATCTTGGGTAGTATAAATACCTGAGGTGTAGCCGTACACACCCTGGACTGCTGCTGCAGTAGCGTCACCCACACCGACGATGACACAGATGTCCTCACTGGTTAAGACGGGGAGACCACTCAGCGTCATGATGGCGCCATCGGAATAGTCGCCTGTCGGCTTCGCTATACTGCTGGTGCTGCTCACTACATTATTATTATAAGGCATATAGCCGTAGATATAGTACTGCGTGTTCTCCTTGACAGTAGCACCGCTGTTAGTCCAAATAGTCTTGGTAGGATCGGTCTGGTCAACGGCTCCGCTGAAGGAACCCGAAGTATAGTTATCGGCAGTGGCGATAAACAATCTGACAGTACCCTCTTTGACCACTTCAGGCGTTGTTTCACCCTGACGGGTTACTGACGACAGTCGCAATGTGCCTCCCTGTGGCTCCTCAACGTCGTCATCGGCACAGGCCACGAACAGCAGGAGGCAGCCTGTCAGAAGACAGCCCCACAACCACTGATATGTATGCCTTGCCGTTATCATTATTTCTATTCTTTTACCAATTATGTATTTTGTCCGATTCGTTATCGTCATCCCAAGGCAGACGAAGCACCTGACTCAACACCAAGTCGCCGTTACCAAGGAAATAGCCATAGACAATCCAGGTATGGTTGCGCGTAAAGTCGCCGGCAGCAGCCATCTCGAAGGGAACAGATTTCGGGGTAGTACTTTCCCCCGTTCCCAACGTATAGGTTATCGTTCCCGTCATCTTCTTATCGGACTCACGCAGATAGAACAGTCCTACCTGTGAAAGATCATCTGCGGTCACACCTGCATTGATCCTCTCCTCATATGCCTGTGCCGTCTCATTCGCTACAGCACCCCATTCATAGGAAGCCGGATCAGGACAATCGTTGATGTCGCCGATACCAATGCCGGACACTAGAACCTTGTTGTCATCCTCTTTCTCATAAGACGTATTATCCACATGACCAGTCGCCGATGGATATTCATCACTCAGGAAGAGATACTCATTGGTGGGCACCATCTCATCGTCGAACTTGATGCTGAGGTCGCTGACAGTCGGCGGATTGGAATTGGACTTACTGAGAATAAAACGTACCTTGGACACGGCTCGCACCAGTTTCACCTTTTTCGTCTTTGCGACAGAGTACACAGGCGCAGTTGTGTCATCTACGTTCTGATCTAATAATATACCCGACATAGGCAGGCCATCGCTGGGAACAGTGCTCACCAATGAGGTCAGGCCGAAGAAGTCGGCAGTACCTGAGCGTCCGATCTTAGCCGCATCCAGTTGCGCGGAGGTGGTTTCACGACCGAAGGTCAGACCACAGTTTAAATTCGTAACGTTGGCCATCACATAGATGTCAACACTGGGTCTGGGGTTCTTTTCGGCATACTCATCAGTGATATTCATGGTGACCACCTTCTGATTGTTGCTTTCGAAGGTCTGGTTCGCCAGATGGAGATATCCCACGAGAGTATGGAGGTCGTTATGTTCAAACACCCAGATATCGAGGGTGTTGATGCGACTCTCATCAGATGAGGCATCCACATAGCCTTCGTCAGCACGGGTGACGATAGGATTATCAGGGGCAAAGAGATATATCTTGAGGACCGCTTTATCCTTTGGCGCTTCCTCGTACGAGTAACAGGCAGTAAAGAGTAGCATCAGCATGCTGCCCAACAACCATCCGATATATCTCTTTCTGTTATTCATTATTTTACACTATTCTAATCTTATGACCGTCGGAGTGGCGGCTACCCACTGCGGGGTGGTCTCTATACCAATCTCCAAGTTGCTCGTCAACAGGTTGGGCAGCACATTGTACGCCTTTGCCAATGACGAGACCTTCATATTCACCGTGGTGATATAGTCTTTGGTGAACACCCGGTTCACACCCTCGGGTTTTGTTCCTGTTCCTCCCGTAGCCACAACTTCTCCTACCAGATAAAAACGCGTGTCAGGATAGACTGTGCCATTGAGGCATTCAAAAGCCGTTCCACTTTTATTTTCAAACTCCAGTATGATATTTACATTCTCATTCGTCCAACTTTGCAGTACGAGCGTCATAGGACCACTGGAGGGAGTTGAATTCGAATAAGTCAGATAATAATAGTCGCCACCATTGGTCTTGACCTGACTATCGTAAATAAACTTCATATCTGTATCAGAATTAGAAGCTTGCTCGAACCGATAGTTCACTGGTCGTTGTCCGCATACAATGACTCCTGTGAGGGGGAAGGTTGTTGATTCAATATCTATCGTCTTTGTCGGACTGCTATTATCTGTAAGAGATTCTGCATCAGCTCTGACAGTCACCATCAGCTGTGCCACAGCATATTGCACAGGAGACTCGAGTGCTACTGCCTTGGTGCTTGACTTAACTTCTGTATATACGCCTGATGTGTTTGAATCAAAGTTCTCTGACAGTACAGTACTCCACGAGGTAGATGTGGAATATGCAGAATTGAAGTCCACTGGTGTATCGGATGCCAGGATTTGACTACTCACAAAATAATATAGTGAAGCGGGATAAGCAAAGCGTGACACGGAATTGATGTTGTCAAGTGTCGTAGTCTGCATCGTTGGTTTAAAGCCTTCATGACTGCCTTGATCGTCCGTCCAGGTAGTCCATCTCACTGCTGCCGCCCCATCGGGAAGGTATTTGTTGCGGGGGTAACTGTTGTCATTAACAGTAATCGTTATTCCATTTGCCGCTGTCACAATGTTGCTGAGGATCGTCTTTTCGGCATCTCCTATAGAAATGGGAGAATTGTCATAATAGTTTTGCGCTATAGTAGCAACAGCCATTATCCAATTCTTTACACTTGCAGCAGAACCAGGTAGGTCGGAGCCATGTCCCGTAAAGTTCTCAAAGAGATTCTTCAAATATATATTATTTGATGTCTTCCAACCTGATGCTTCAGCTACGGTATTCAGATAGCCAGCAAGGGTCGAGGCCTCTTCAGGAATACCGTTTGTTTCTGTATAGTCAGAAGCTTTGTAAATCGACTCCAACTCAAACTTGATGTTTTGTACATCGCTTGTAGTTTTTATAGACGTCGGGAATGTTGGTATCAGACTACCATTATATACTTTCCGGAATGTTTCATCTGATTGATTGACATCTGTTGCCTGAGCATATACAAAACAGCCATTAACACCTGGCGACAAATTACAATATTGGTAATGGTACAACCTCTCAATATAATCACCCTGTGCATCAGTATATGTTTTTTCGACAGGATCCTGCTGGCCTTCTACACTGCCATTAGGCGTATCACCTATGAGTGGGATGATATGCTTAGGGTTGATTATAACAGTACGTCGATTATCTCCTGTCTGGAGCACATCAGAAGTCTGACGGGTCTGTCTGTCACCAGCCGTTGAAGAGAATGTAAATGCTAAAGGTACTCTGACGGGGTTACCGCTCTCAACGGCATCTCTGTCATAGTCGTAACAGCCCGTCAGCAACATTACCGCTGCGACTGCCATCAGCCATATCTCAATACTTCTCTTCAATTCGATATCCTCTTATTTATACACCAGGATTGAGTTCGCCGCCAGGTTTCCAGTCTAACGTCACACTCGCACCCACTTCGGGAGTTTCGGGATCAACACTTCCGTCCGCGCGCAGGCGTACCTTAATAATTTTCAACTGACCGGCACGTAACGGTTCTCGGATACCGAGGATGGTCTCAGTGACCCTTCCGTCAGGCTGCGGCACATAGACGCGGAACTCCCACAAAGACTCCTCGCCTGGCTCGACGATGAAAGGCTCCTCCGTTTCGATGACCGTTCGTGTACGTCCGGACTTCTGTTCTTTCGGTTCGGGCGACGGAAATGTGACGGAGCAAAAGCCCACCTCATCGCTGTCATTCTGTCTTGTCAGTGCTGTCGCACGCACAATAGGCGACTGTTGGGGATAGACAAACGCACTGTCGCAGATGTTGAAACCGGTGGCAAAGCCAGTGCTGAACACCTTGACGCCAGAAGCATCATTCCCCTGCGGGTCAATCACCAAACAAGCGGCGCAGTTGGCCATGAACAGGTGGACTTCGAAAGTCTGGTCCACCCCCTCCAGCACATTCATCGGCAGACGGGCCGTAAAGATGCCCGTGCCGTGGGACTCGATGGTGTCGCGAGCCACCTGTTGGAGTTTCGACGGATGACAATACTCATCATTGGCCATCCCCACCAGATCGTTCTCCACGATATTTGCCACAGCCAAGTGCATATACTGTCGCATCGGCAGGTTCAGCGTGTAACTGGCCTGATTGGCATCCATGATATGGCGGTCGTGTTGCAAGCGCACGGAGTCATCCACAGTATCATAGAAGGACAGGTCGACATCGTGGGCATAGTCACTGAAGATCTCACTGAGGTGAGAACGCAGTGACTCAGCCAACGTGAAAGTCGTCTGTGCCGACAACTGCGTCTGAATCTCTGTGGTCATGTTCGTCACCAACTGCATGTCGTAATTCACTTCAGCCGGTGCGCTCACTTCACAGTCGCTCTGATCCTCGTCGATCATCGAACAAGAGGACAGGAAAAGTAAAAAGGTGAAAAATATCGTCTGATACCTCATCATTTCACTATTCACTCTAGACCTTTCACTTCTTAAATGCTCGGGATCAAGTTCAGACCTTCCTGCCACTCCAGGTTCACGGACGTACCGAGTTCAACACCGGGGCTCTTCAGGTCAGGAATACCTGTGACGGCATTTCCAAGTCCTTCAGGCACATTGGGTCCATCAGGATATTCGCCACTGATGGGATCGGGCAGAACGGGGACATCCACTTCGCCGTCGCCGTCGGTATCCCAACCGGGACCACCATGAGCCGGGTCGGTAATGAAGTCATCCGGCGTACCGTCGCCATCGATATCGTATGGATCCACTTCACCGTCACCATCAGCATCTACACCAATGGGGGTTCCGTCTTCATCCTTAACATACACGTCAGGAATGCCATCACCATTACGGTCAGCCGTTGTACTACCGTTCTTGATGGTCACAGTGAGTTTGGTGACGTGATCCTTGATGATGATCTTGTCGA
Organism: uncultured Prevotellaceae bacterium; assembly: GCA_902784565.1. Classification (GTDB taxonomy): domain Bacteria; phylum Bacteroidota; class Bacteroidia; order Bacteroidales; family Bacteroidaceae; genus Prevotella. The sequence goes on along the minus strand of CACZVE010000001.1, from coordinate 100,458 downwards.
GGGAACCATTCACGTAGTTCGTTGCCGTAGTGGGATCGAGTTGAACAACCAGATAGAAGGTGCCTCCAGCAGGGATGACACCGTCAAAGCCCTTAAACTCATCGCCGCCATTGACCAGTTCCAGGGCAGCCAGAACCGTCTGATTGCTCTTTGTCTCAAGAGCCAGTGTCTGGTTGGCTGTGGCAGTGGTATAGTTGGGTATGGCGATGATGTTACCACTTGTCATATCACGGTCGTAGATGGTCATGTTCTCATTGCCTTTCGATGTGAAATCAAAGGCGGCACTGTTCTGGCCTCCGAGCAGGATGCCCTTCAGAATAAAGCCATCGCCAACGTTCACCTCATTTCCATCACCATCATAGAATACACCATCGCCCATCTTGATGCGCGTCTCCAGACGACCCACACCATATTCTGCTGCATTGCTCAATGCGACAGACTGTGTTGTGGCCGATACCTCGTCGGCAGCAGCAGAATAGACGCCGTTGATGACACCTTCCCAGTTACCTGCCATATCATATTCCGACGACTCGATGTTGTCAGATGCCTTCAGCGGGGTACTGATATGATACCAAAGAGCAGCGGGATACACGTAGTCGGTAATCTCGGTGCGCATATTCTTGCTGTAGTTGGCAGTCACGTCCGTAAAACTATTGGAATTGAGGCCACCGGAATTCCAGCGCACTCGCACAGCACCGTCGGGCAAGCCGATATTGCCGGGATAGCCAGCGTAGTCGTCATTAAGAACCACAGGATCACCGCTGACAGGAGCCGATGCACAAACATCGAGGATTTTCTGACAGATGGCATCAGCAATAGGACGTGCCGGGTCTTTAGACTGTACGCGCTCCATACCGAAGAACAATTTACTCAGGATATAGGACACGCTTTTTGATGACGACACTGTCGTACCAAGGAAGTTCTTGTACAGGTGAGCCAGCGTCAGGTTGGTGGTGGTGCTCCATTTGTCGTTGGGAGCGGCCACGCCCGACACAGTGGTGTTAGCCAGACTGTTGAGCAACTGCACGATGTTACGTCCGACAGGGTTACCGGCCTGAGCCTCTATACTGGTATTAATCTGCTCCAACGACACGGTGATGTCATTGGGCGTGTTGAACTCATCGTTGGTGAGACCAGAGACATGAAGGACACCATAGCGGAATTTCTCATCCATCGTTGAGATCTCCTGCTCAGCCTCCACGTCGATGGCTTTTCCGTAGAAAAGGAAGTTCTTCGTACCAACGGGAACGAACTGGTCGGCATACACCTTGTAGTTGACGGCACCTGGACTATTCAACGCTTTAATGTGACTCAAGCGCATAATGTCAGACAGTTTCGTCGTAGTGGATGTCGGTTCCTTGTCGAAAGGAATCAAGCGGATGTTGTCCATACCGCGGAACTGATCAACGGTTCCGTTGTTCTGCGTCACTTCGTTGGACTGACGGGTAGCACCAACGACGCTACGAGGGATAGAGATGACAAACTCCGGCATAACACCCGCCTTTCCCTGTTCGTCGTAGACCACCTTACTGTTATCCTCGACATCGCTCGAGGAACATGAAGTGATTCCAATGGTCCCAGTCAGGCTCACGGCCCACATGAGGACTAATGTTTTTACTTTATTCATAACCATATAAATTATTATTATATATCATTCAAATTCAATGTCGTCAAACCACAAGCCCTCTTCCCATCTGAGGTTAACGCTCAGGCCTAAGGTCGGTCGTTCTATGTCAAGTCGCGGCATACCATACGTGGCCGTTGCCAGACCGTTGAGAGGTTTCGGCTGTCCTTTTTCATCCAGGTCGGGGTCGGGAATACCGTCACCGTCCTTGTCGGGCCAGCCTTCCGAAATAGACAGGTGTACCTGCGTGGCAAGGTCCTTCGAGAAAATACGGTCGAGACTACCGACAGCGTAGTTCGTGCCTTCGCTGGGGTTCAGGTCGGCTACGAGGTAGAAGGTAGCACCATGGAAGATGGTACCTTCGGCCCCCTCGAAATCATCGCCGTCGTTCACCAGTTCGAGTGCGATATAGATATTCTTGTTGGAGGGGGTACCCAAACCGAGGACATAGTCGAAGTCGGTCCAGGCAAGACGCTGGACATGCTGTGGACCGCCATTGAGATCGGTGTCATAGATGGCAAACTCACGAGTGCCGGCTACGGGCTGGAAGTTGTAATCCACCTCGTGCTGACCACCAATGATATAGGCCTTCAGCGTGAAGCCGTTCGACACGTCGACACGCTGTCCTTTGGCATCATACATAGTACCGCCGGCGATGCGGGTATGGAGGGCCAGACGACCCACGGCATACTGCACCTGCTTCACCATAGCTACTGACTGCGTGGTCTGTTCTACCACCTTCGAAGCACCGACATAGGCACTGTCGAGCAGTTCCTGCCAACTATTGTATTGCGTGGAGTCGGTCTGCAAAGTATCTGTTTTCTGGGTATCGGATACCTCAGGAGCAATGACCAGCGAGTCGGAGGCCACGATATCAGAAAACACCTGATACTGCAGGTTCATGGGATAGACATAATCGCTCATCGCCAGGATATCCATCCCCTTGCCGTAAGCCTGCACGTCGGGTACCACGAAAGCACTTTGCTCTTCATTCCACTCAATACGGGCGGAGCCGTATGGCAAGTGCAAGTCATCGGGGAAGCCCAGATACGCTTTCTTCAACTGAGTGACCGTTTCAGCGGGTTCGCCGGAATCACCTGAATCAGCGGAATCACCTGATTCGCCTGGATTATCGGGATCCTCAGGCTCATCGGAAATGCTCACAGTTTCAAAGGCCTCGCCAACGCAGTCGGCAATGGCTGTTGCCAACTGGCCTCCCAACTCATCTCCAACAGCCCGGTTGAGAGTATTCTCCAGAGAAAGAAGTGTCATCTGCACGTTCTGCGACGAGAGGGTCTTCAGTTGGGTCATACGCTCATAGGCATTCCTAAGGAGATAATTGTTCGTCGTGGCCCACTTGTCGTTAGGCGCAGCCTCAGAACCGGTAACGTTCATGATCTTGTTGAGTAACTGGAGCAGGGCAGCGCCCTTGGCACTACCACCAAAGGGCTCGTCGGAAGTACAGATCTGTACCGGACGGAAACGGATGGCGCTGTTGTCCTGATAACTGCTCTTCGACAGACCGACGGTCTCGATGACACCGTAGTGCATACGCTCCTCGTGGGTACGAGGCGCATCCTGAGCACGGGCATAGAAACTGAAGTGCGACGTACCGACAGGAATATTGATTTCCTGACGGAGAGAATAGTCTTCCTCCGTAGCCTTTTCAATCTCCTCGCCCTTCTCGGTTTTCATCTCGATGATATTACCGAGTTTGCGGGTGTTCTCCGTCGGATACGTGTCGAAGCAGAGCATGTGGATATCACCGATACCACGGAAGTCGGCTTCGTTCTCCGTCTCCTGCACGATGTCGGGGGTCATGCGGGTACGCACCGTCTTCCGTTTGCCGACGATGCGCTGTGGCAGGGAGAAGTTAAACTGCGCCCTTACGGTTGGCACCTCAATATCAGGCTGTCCCCCCGACTCATCGTCAGAGGTACAACCAGCAAACAATAGTGCCAGCACCAGCCATACCCAGATACTCTTTCCCGACTGCATCGCAAGGATATTATTGGCCAAGATCTACGTCGAATGTGATACCGGTTGTCCAAGTCAAGTCGACAGAGAGACCCAATTCCATCAACGGGGTACGGAGGTCGGGAATAACATTGTAAGCAGCACCGAGGCCTCCTGGATAAATATAAGGATTATCAGGAGTTCCTCCACCTGTACGAGGATAATTTGCAGATCTTCCGGTTTCACCATTATTCTCGATAATAGTAAAGTTTGCAGTGGTCACATAGTCCTGCTTAAATACCTGAATCAAATCATTGGGGTTATACGTGGCATCACTGGCATAAGTAGCTGGGTTCAACTTTCCTACCAAGTAGAACTTTGTACCTTTTGCTACAAGTCCGTCCTTACCCATGAAATCCTTGGCATTATTCTCAAATTCTATTGCAATATAGACTGTTTCCTGTGTAGGATTAGGAACTGCTGTTGTTGCTGGTACTGTATTGTCAAGAACAAGTGTATAATTGGTAACTGTACTAGTTGTGCCACTAATTTCGTTAGAACTTGGAATTGCATTATCATAAATTGTGTATGTAGTAGTACCAGAAGGTAAGAACTGCCAGTCTACATCCTTTTGACCGCCGATAAGAATGCCCGTCACCTTAAATGTACCATCGTTACCAGCAGTTGTAGTTGGCCCTATCTTAACATCATCACCATACTTATCTTTTAATGTTGCTGTCTCAATACTAATGTTCGACTTCAACTGTGCCACAGCATACTGTATTGGCTCTACAATTGCAACAGACTGAGTAGTCGAACCAACCGAAACACCGTTTGTATATAAATTGAGGATATCGGTCCAAGTACCACTATAGGATGTCGATTGCTTAGAAGTGGATACCTTTACAGGACTGTCAGCCCTATAATAAAGCGAAGCAGGATAAACGTAATTCTCAAGTGCAGTATAGTTACCACTTGTATTCCAACTGCTTGCTGAGGCAGAATTACTTGCTGCCCAGTCAGCTGTTGCAGGATCAGCAGTTGTTGCTCCGGCTGTCCATGCCAAACCTATGGCTCCATCAGGAAGATTGATGTCTGCGGGATAACCGGCTACCGTATTGTCAAGAGTAAGTCTTTTATTCTCAGCCTTAGTACCATCATATCCTGCATGGGTTTTAATCGAAGTAATGATTGCCTTTGAAACATCGTCTGTATTGTTCATCACAGACTCATAGAGATCCTCCAGAGCAGCCTGAACTGACGTAGAGGAACCTGCCTTCATAGTTACAAACTTATCGTAGAGTCCTTTTAAACCTGTATTGGTTGAATTGCACCATCCCGTGGTTGCAGCAACCGCATTAATATAATTTTTAAGATTTGTAGCTACGCCGTCACCGTTCTTTGTTGGAACTAAAGAAAAAGTGAACGCCGTAGACGTAGCATCAGAAGGATCTGCTTCCTTCTGTCCTGTCAGGCCTGTAGGAGCAACGGTCAGTGCACCATTCCAAAATCTGTTGTCATTTACAGGTTCGGCTAAGACTGGGTCTGATGAAGAATCTGAGCCATCAATGGCTTTTCCATAGAACAAGAAACCCATTGTTCCGACAGGAATACTCACATCTTGATAGACATAAGAGTTGTTAGTGGCAGCGAGCCCTGCAGCAGGAAGCGTATTAGCATATCCGCCGCCGTTCGGAGTCAATATAATACTATTCTCTGTAAGACGTGAGCCACTTACATTTCCTCCAGAAACTGAACCATATGGTATCAAAACCATGTTATCAAATCCACGGAATGGGTCATTTCCCGGAACAGCTTGAACTACACCTGCAGACTGACGGTTTGTCTCCGGATTGTAGTTCGGATTGTCAATGATTTCGTCGCTGGATGAGCATCCTGCGAAACCTGCTGCGCCAGAGAGTGCTATCGCGCTCAAAAAGGCATACATAAAATTCTTTTTCATAATTCGATTGTTTTTTATTAATTTCATTTGTTTATTTTCATTTTAATTGATAATATACACGACATTCACACCCAACTGGGGCAAGAGGAAGATGCGGTCGCCCTTGCCATAGTAGGTGCCGCAGTGATCACATTCATACTCCTTGAACCAGGCGTAGCCAATGGCTATGCCAGCCTCGGCCTCAATGCGCCAGTCGCGGGAGAGAATCCAACTATAACCATATTTACCGCCCAGTGCAAAGAGGTCACCTTGCAGGCGACGGTCCTTGACGGCGGAATAGAGACCGAACGGGATGCGGGTGTTGCCCACATTGAAGTGGCTGTAGATGGCATCCAGTTCCATGTAATTGACTCGACGGGTGAGGACATTATAGTCCACCGTACTGTGCGTGCCGTGACTCTGACCGGAGATGGCGATGGTATCACGTTTGTGGTTGTGGTACCAGCGGACATTCGGAGACACGAGGAAATGGCGCCATTTCTTGTTGGAGGACTTATTGATGTCCCAGGCATTAAGCCCGACATTCAATCCTACAGACCAAGCGGAATCCAGTTTCATCTCGGCTCCAAGATTAGGAGTCAAAGTCGCATCATAGAGGAGGTTGTTGCGCAGTGCAACGCGCTGAGCAACCGCGTCGTGAGAGACGCAGAAAAGTAATAGCAAAGCTATTAAAATTGACCGATTTTTGGTTGCTAAATTGTTCATTTCAAACGTTTGATATCGCAAAAGTACAACTTTTTACCATAAAAACCTTTGTTTTTATCGACGAAATTGTAAAGTTTAATGTTTTTTCACAATTAAAAAGGGGAGGTTTTTTACCCTCCCCTATAGATTTTAGGCTAATTTGTTTTACATTATACTTTTAATATTCAAGAATGAGTGACTGACGAGGCTTGAGCTCGACGTTGGTAGAGAGGTCGTAGTAGCGGTTGGTCAGGATGTCCTTGGCACGGGTGGTGGAGCCAATCACTTCGGCGTAGCGAGCCACATCGAGGGTGGCAGGCTTGGAAGTTCCGTTGAGTACGGCGAGAGCCGTCTTGCCTTTATATTGTCTTGCAATGACATAGATGCCGTTGTAGGGAATGAACTGTATCTGTTTACCCTTTATGATTGTTTCGTTACTTTGGCGCCAGTGAAGCAGACGGGAGAGCCAAGAGAACATGGCTTGCTCAGCCTTACTACGGCCCTCCTTCGTGAAACAGTTATGTGTATCGCCAGGGAACCCACCGGGGTAATCTTTTCTGACATTTCCGTCAGTTACCTCCTTAGTGCCGTTCATGAGCACTTCTGTGCCGTAATAGAGCTGTGGTGTACGATTAACAATTAATAACAGAGTCAGTGCCTGCTTCAGGGCGAGGGTATCCTTTCCGTTGCCTAAAAAACGATCCGTATCATGGTTTTCGATGAAGGCCATGACATTCGACGGGTTCGGATAGAGGTAGTCATAAACGAAGGAATTGTAAAGACGATTCAATCCGTTCCACCAACCATCGGTCTCTTCATTCTTAGCCTGACTGAGTTTTTCGAAGAAGGAAAAGTCCATGACGGTCTTGAGATAGGTGTTGTGATCGGAGAGTTTCGAGTCTTTCTGCCAGGCAGCGGTGTAGGCGGGCTCGGTGACCCAGGTCTCGCCGACAGTGTTGAAGTTGGGATACTCAGCATCGAGTTCCTTCATCCACTGCGCCATGGCCTCAGCATAGGCGTAGGGATAGGTGTCCATGCGGATACCGTCGATGCCGACGGTCTCTATCCACCAGATGCTGTTCTGGATGAGGTAGCGCATCAGGTGGGGGTTGCGTTGGTTGAGGTCGGGCATGGAGGGCACGAACCAGCCCTCAGTGGTTTCTTTGAGATCGATCTTCGAGGCGTAAGGATCGATGACGGGCGTGAGTTTGTAGGAGGTCTGAATAAATGAGGAATGAGGAATGAGGAATGAGGAATGTTGATTACCTTGCAAGCCATTGGAATCTGCGCTTGTCTGGATATCATCATTCCTCATTTCTAATTTCTCATTATGAATATTGATGTTGAGCCAGTCCTTGGAGGGCATGTCGTGGGTCCAGGGATGCTCGAAGCCACTGTGGTTGAAAATCATGTCCATCACCACCTTCAGGCCTTTGGCATGCGCTTCATCACAAAGTTTCTTATAGTCGTCGTTCGTGCCGAAACGGGGATCCACGCGGTAGTAGTTCGTGGTGGCATAGCCGTGATAAGTCGAAAAACCATTCTCTTGATCAGGAGAGTCGTTCTCCAGCACCGGCGTCAGCCAGAGGGCCGTCACACCGAGTTCCTTGAAGTAGTCGAGATGCTCGCGGATGCCGTTCAGGTCGCCACCATGACGAAGGGAGGGTTTGGTGCGGTCTTCCTTGTAGGCACGCATACCCTTGATCTGTGGGTTGTGGTTGGCGCCTTGAGCGAAACGGTCGGGCATGAGCATGTAGAGCACGTCGGCATTGGTGAAGCCATAGCGCTCTGCCCCACTCTTTTCCCGTGCCTTCAGTTCGAACGGAATCTTAGTCTTTCCAAAGGAGAGGGTCATCGTGCCGGGCTGGGCATTGCGGACGTTCATATAGACGAGAAGGTAGTTGGGCGAGTCGAGGCGCACGAGACTGTCGATGCGGACCCCAGGATAGTCGGTGGTCACCTCGGCTACGTCGCGGATGCCCTGGCCATAGACCATCAACTGCACCGAGGGATTCTTCAGTCCCACGTACCAGTCGGTGGGTTCGATCCGGTCAATCACTTGTTTCTTTGCTGCACTCATTGTCATCATGTTTGCCATCAACATGGCGGTTACTAATAAAAAAGTTCTCATATTGTTATTCGTTTATCTGTTTCGTTGCTAACTGGAGGGTGGCGGTCTTCAGGCCCTCGCCCCGACAACTCACTGTCACTGTCGAAGGCTGGTCACCACTCTGTACCAGCACCTGTGCCAGTCCGTTGAAGGCGGGGATGCGGAAAGACTTGCTGTGGGGATCTTTGGGATGATCCTCACCCAAGAACATCGGGTCGCCATTGCCGACGCCGAGAATACGGGCATTTCCCTCCAACTGGATGGTCAGCATCGGACAGGCCTCAGGGACGAGGCGACCCTTTTCGTCTTGCACCTCGATGGTGATGACAGCGAGGTCGCGTCCGTCGGCAATAAGGGTCTGACGGTCTGTCTTGAGGAATGTCTTCGCGGCAGGCCGTGTGGTCTCAATGGTCTGGGTCAGGATGCGTTTCCCGTTTTTGTAGCCTATAGCCACGACCTTACCGGGCTGGTAGACGGCTTTCCATTTCAGATGGCCGTTGCGTGGCATCGTCTGTCGGCCCAGTTTCTTCCCGTTAACTATCAGTTCCACCTCGTCGCAGTTGCTGTAGGCCCAGAGTTCCACCTCCTCGCCCTCATGACCCTGCAGGTTCCAGTGAGGGAAGATATGGAGCACGGGCTCATCCGTCCACCATGACTTTAAGTAATAGGCCTCGTCTTTCGGGAAACCGCAGTAGTCGAGGATGCCGAATTCCGAGTCATGGGCGGGATATTGCAAGGGATTGGGTTCGCCACGGTAGTCGAAACCTGTCCAGTAGAAGAGTCCTGCTGCCCAGGGACGGTCGGCATAGAACTGCCACCCGCGTTCGATGACATTTTCCACGCCCGGCTTGTCGGTGCGGTTAATGCTGATCATCCTGCCAACAGCGGTGTTGAAATATACACCACGTGTGCCACAGCCAGACGTTTCTTCCGTTCCCACAATCTTCCATGTGGGATTGGCCTTCTTGCGATTGTCCACGTCGTTCTGGACGATGTAGTTGAAGCCCACCACATCGAGGCCCTTGATGAGTTCCACCCCACCAGCATTGGCCACCGTACTGGGACGTGTGGGGTCATACAGTCTTGTGTATTCGCGCATCGCCTCCGCCACGCGGGTTCCCTGAACCGTGTTCTCCAGTCCCCACTCCTCATTGCCGTCGCTCCAGAGGATGATGCAAGGGTGGTTACGATCACGTTTGATCATCCGCTCAAGGAGTCGCAGGTGTTCCTCGTTGATGCCCATCAACCGGTTTTCATCGATGACGAGGATGCCCTCGCGGTCACAGATGTCGAGCAGGGCAGGTGTCATGGGATTGTGCGAGGCACGATAGGCATTACAGCCAAAGGTCTTCAGTTGTCGGATGCGCCATGCCTGTAAAGCATCGGGGATAGCCGCGCCCACGCCTGCATGGTCCTGGTGCATGTTCACGCCCTTTAGTTTCAAAGGCTCGCCATTCAACAGGAATCCGCGTTCCGCATCGAAGGCAATATCCCGGATGCCCGTAATGGTCTGGTAGACATCCACCACCTCGCCATTTTGTCGGATGGTTGTTTCCACCTGGTAGAGATAGGGGTCGGTGGTGCTCCAGAGGTGTGGTTTACGGATGGTGATGCTTTGTTTGGTGGCCTGCGTCTGTTTGGATTGCAGGTTCAGTCCAACGGTCTCGCTTCGGCCGATCTCGTTGCCCTCAGCATCGAGCAGACGCTGCGACACCTCACACGACTGAGACTTCAGACTACTGTTATGGACCTCCGTCTCGATGACCAATCTGGCCTCAGCATAAGGCTTGCTTAATTCTGCGTAGACAAACGTACCGAAGGGAGCCACGCTGACCTCCGCCGACTTCTCCAGCCACACGTCGCGGTAGATGCCCGCCCCCTCATAGAACCAACCCTCTTCGAGTGAGGCATCGGCCCGCACACAGATCAGGTTGTCGGCACCATAGTTAATATAAGGTGTGATATCGTACAACTGCGTCACATAGCCACTCGGTTCCGTACCCATATAGAAGCCATTAAACCATACTGTGGCATTGCGGAAGATACCGTCAAAGCGCAACAGCAGGCGTTTGCCGAAGTCGGTCGCATCGATCTTCAGCACTTTCCGGTACCAGCCCACACTCGTCTCGGGGTATTTCCACCCCACGGTCTTATAGCCGTGCGAGTGACTGGCCTCAGGCGCATAGGACAGCGTCGTCACCCAGTCGTGGGGGATCTGTATCTCCTGCCATGTCGAGTCATTGAATTTCGTGGCATACGGTCCCTCGTTATGGATGGAGTTGGCCTTTGTCAGGTAATTGAAGTATTCCGTGCCGCAGCCGAAGTCCTTCTTCGGGTCGGCAGCATGGCCTAAGGCGAACTTCCACCCCTTATCGAGGCGGACGGTCTCACGGACATTCCCTGCCGAGACTGTCATTGAGATCAGACAACCCACAAGTGTTGCGAGAATTGCTCTTTGTTTCATATTTCTACGTTAGTCGTGAAGGATGAGTGCTGACTGTGCATCGACCACGGCCTTGTTGCCCTTTAAGGTGCCGAGGCCGTTTTCGTTGATGACGCCATCGCAGCAGACGATGGTGTAGTTCCCCTCGGGGATGGTGACCTCTGTATCGGTCTTGTTGGCATTGAGGATAACGATGATATTACGCCAGTCGTCCCGGCCGGCATAGTGTTTCAATCGGAAGGCTACCACTTTATCCGAGGTATTCAGGAATTCCAAGTGTTTACGCACCAGATCGGCATTGCCAAGGCGGAAGGCCGGATGATGCTGGCGAAGTGCTATCAGATTCTTATAATAACTGAATACCTGCGGATATTTTGTTTTATTGCTCCAATCGAGGTGGTTGATGCTGTCAGGTGACTCAAAGGAATTGTGTACGCCGAGTTTCGTGCGGAGCAGTTCCTCGCCGCTGAGCATGAACGGTACGCCCTGCGAAGTAAAGACAGCTGTCTGAGCCAACAGGTCGAGGCGGATGAGTTCAGCCTCGCTGATGCCCGGGATACTCGCCTTGAGACGGTCGACGAGACACATGTCGTCGTGACAGGAGACATAAGACATCATCTGGGTGGGTTCGATGGCCCAGGGGGCTTTGGAGTAGTTCACCTGCGACATGTCCACTTGGGGGTGGGCGATGGCACCGACAATGCCGAACTTCAAACTCTCTTTCTCTGGCTTACCACCGAGCCAACCAGCCTTGGTGTCATCGTCGAAGGGGCCACGGAGGGCATCGCGGATCTCGTCGCTGAAGGCAGCAATGCGCGGCATCTGCGGGATATTCGCCTTCATGCCGAGTTGTTCGTTGGGCAGGGCACAGGCACCGGCACTCCACCCCTCGCCATAGATAAAGATGGAGGGGTCTATCTCATCGACAGCCTGACGGATGAGGTTCATTGTCTCGATGTCGTGACAGCCCATCAGGTCGAAACGGAAGCCGTCGATGTGGTATTCGTTGATCCAGTACTTGACGGATTCGATCATGAACTGGCGCATCATCGGACGTTCAGAGGCGGTCTCATTGCCACAGCCGGAGCCGTTGGAGTAGGTACCGTCGGCATTCTTCCTATAATAATAGTCGGGGTAGGTGCGCTGGAAGTTGGAGTGCTCGATGTCGTAGGTATGGTTATAGACCACATCGAGGATGATGCGGATGCCCGCCTTGTGGAGCGCCTGCACCATCTGTTTGAATTCCCGGACACGTACCTCAGGACGGTAAGGATCCGTCGAATAGCCACCCTCGGGCACGTTATAGTTCACAGGGTCGTAGCCCCAGTTGTATTGGGGTGTATCCAGGCGTGTCTCATCCACCGAGCCATAGTCATAACTGGGCAGGATATGGATGGCATTCACGCCCAGCATCTTCAGATGATCGATGGCCCAGGGTTCAGTGAGCGCCATGAATTTCCCAGGATACCTCGCCTCAGGACGGGCGATGGAGAAATCGCGATGGTGCATCTCATAGACCACGAGGTCGGCAGGCGATTTCATCACCGGACGACGGTCGTTCTCCCACCCTGTCGGGTTGGTTTTGGTCATATCGATGATGGCCCCGCGTTTGCCATTGACACCGACAGCCTTGGCGAAGACGCCCGGACACTCACCACGGCCCACGTCGAAGGTATAGAACTGTCCCATGAGGTCGCCCTTCACTGAGGCCTGCCACCTTTCGGGAGCAGTACGTGTCATCTTGATGGTCTTGTAGGCCTTACCACCCTGTCCGTCGCGATAAAGACGTACCGTCACCTTTTTGGCATCATTGGGTGCAAAAAGTGAAAACACGGTCATCTCGGGTGTATAACCCACTTCCTGAAACGTCTGCGCTGCCACGGTCCTGGGCGACAGCAAAGACAAAATTCCTGCTATTATCAAACTCTTCATTCTTAGTTATTTACATATTATCGCTGCAAATATAAGAAAAAAAAAGAAAAAAGATTGCTATTTCCAAAAAATATTGTATCTTTGCGGTGTGCAAACGTTATCATTGTCTAGTTATTAATGTCTATGCGATACCTCTTCACGACCACCCTGCTGTTTCTGTCGACGGCTCTCTGGGCACAGACGCCAGACATCGAGTCGCGCTTCAAACAGATAGACCAGGCCATTGCCGAGTCACCCCGTTATGTGGCCCAGCGTGAGGCTAAGATAACATCTGCACGCCATGCCTTCGAACATGCCACCGGCAGACAGCAATATGAGGAAGGTTACAAACTCTACGAACTCTACCGGCCTTTTGTCAGCGACTCCGCTATCTGGTTTATCCGCCAGTGCATCACACTGGCCGAACAGTTGGGCGACCTGTCGGCCTCGGTACACTGCAGGTCACAGTTGGCCATCCGCTGCACGAACATCGGCCTATACGACGAAGCCCTGAACATCCTCGACTCCATCCGTCTGCCCAATCCTATCGAACAGACGGCCTTAGGCACCTATTACGAGGCTTATAATAATGTATATAGCGAACTGAGTTACTACACCCGTCTTGACGATATGCAGAAGCGTTATCTCGACAAGGCCTACTATTATGAGCGCCTGATGCATGAGCAACTGCCACCCACCTACGAGACCTGTCTGCTGAAACGGGAACAGCGTGCCCAGGGCGAAGGCGACCTCAAGACGTCGATGGCCATCAATGACGAGTGGCTCAAGACCGTGGAAGCCGGCAGTCATCCCTACGCCCTGACAGCCCTCTACCGTTATATCGAATACAAGTTGCAGGGCGACTCGGCACAGATGATGTACTGGTTGACAGAGTCGGTACTGGCCGACATCCGCAATGCGGCCATGGACCAGGGATCGATGTGGGAACTGGCCAATGAACTGATGCTGAAAGGCGACCTCGACCGTGCCTCCCATTACATCAGTTATACCAGCGATTGTGCCAACCGTTACGGCTCCCGTCAGCGCAACTGGCAGATTGCTCCGTTGTTGTCGCATATCGCCAAGAACTACAAGGCGCAGAGTGAGCGCACCACCCACCAGTTGTGGATGACGTTGGCCGCCATCAGTATCCTTGCCCTGCTGTTGCTCGTGGTCCTCTTCCTCGTCCACCGTCGCAACCAACAGTTGGATACGGCACGGAAAGACCTGAAGACCTCCAACGATGAACTGGCCTCAGCCAATAGCCTGCTCGCCACACAGAAGGACGAGTTGTCACAACTCAATTCCCAACTTTCAACGCTCAACGCTCAACTTTCCGAGAGCAACCGTGTGAAGGAAGAGTATATCGGACGTTTCATGAGTCTCTGCGCCCAGTACATCGACAAACTCGACAACTACCGTAAGATGGTGAACAAGAAGATGAAGAACAAGGAACTCGATGAACTCTTCCAGATATCGAAATCAACGGAACTGAAAGAAAAGGAACTCGAAGAACTCTATGAGAACTTCGATACCGTCTTTCTCCATCTTTTCCCCAATTTCATCGATGATTTCAACGCCCTGTTGCTTCCCGAGATGCAGATACACCCCAAGGAAGAGAACCGGTTGACGACAGACATCCGTATCTTCGCCCTCATCCGTCTGGGCTTCGAGGACTCGTCGAAGATTGCCGAGTTCCTACACTATTCCGTGAACACCATCTATAACTACCGTGCCCGTATCAAAAATGGAGCCTTGGGCAACCGCGAACAGTTCGAGACGCGAGTAAAAACGTTGTAAAACGTCATTAAATGTAAACAATACACCTCTATATTCCATCCACTCTTTTTAAGAAATACTAAAAACGTAAATAACTAAAAGTCAGAGAAATATAAATTAAGGATCCTTATCTTCGTCCACTTTTTCAATCCATCGTCACGAGACGTATCCCTTTTTTACCTAATTTTGCACTCGAAAACCTCTCGAAGGTAATTTTCTAACTCAATAATAACAATTTAACTCACAAAGTATGAAAAAAAGCAGGTATCTATGGTTGTTGTTGGCACTGATGGTGTCAATGGTAACGCGAGCCCAAGGCATCTTGGGAACTGTGACAGACGATCTCGGGGAGCCCGTCATCGGAGCCTCCGTCGTCGAGAAAGGTAATCCTCAGAACGGCACCATCACCAACCTCGATGGTCAGTTCACGCTGAAAGTCAGCGAGGGTACACCTATTATTATTAGTTATATCGGTTACCTCACCCAGGAGGTGAGAGCAACCAATGGTATGAAAGTGACCATGCAGGAAGACGCCCAGACGTTGCAGGATGTGGTGGTCATTGGTTACGGTGTTCAGAAGAAGAGTGTTGTGACGGCCTCCATCGCGAAGGTCTCTGCCGATGACCTCGACGGTACAGCACCTGTCCGCATGGACAATGCCCTGAAGGGTCTGGCAGCCGGCGTGAACGTCACCTCCTCATCCGGTCAGCCCGGTGCTGCCTCACGCATCCGCGTGCGTGGTATAGGATCGGTGAACAACAGTGATCCGCTGTATATCGTCGACGGTATGCCTATTGAGGGTGGTCTGGACTACATCAACCCCAGCGACATTGAGAGTATCGAAGTTCTGAAGGATGCTGCTTCGGGTGCCATCTACGGAGCCCGTGCCGCCAACGGTGTCATCCTCGTAACTACCAAGAAGGGTAAACTGGGTCGTGTCACTGTGAACTATAACTTCTCACAGGGATGGCAGACGGCTTGGAAGCACCGTGACGTGCTCGATGCCACAGGTTATATGGTGATGCAGAACGAAGGTCTGGTGAATGCCGGACAGGCTCCGAAGTATGCCGATCCTTACAATGTGACGACCAATACCGACTGGCAGGATCTGCTCTTCAACGACAATGCCCCCGTGCAGAATCATGAGTTGACATTGAGCGGTGCCTCCGAGCGTGTGAACTATTACTTCTCACTCGGCTACTACGATCAGGAAGGTATCGTGGGTGGTAACTACGGTCACTCCAACTACCAGCGTCTGACCCTCCGTGGCAATTTCGATGTCAACGTGTTCGACGTGACGAAGGAGCGCAACTGGCTCAACAAACTCGATTTACAGGTGAATCTCTCTTATGCCCGTGTGAAGAATGCCGGTGTGGATCCCAACTCACAGTGGGGTAACGAGATCGGTTCTGCCCTGGCCCTGCCGCCAGTGATTGCACCTTATGTCACCGGTCAGGAGGCACAGGATCAGATAGACTACTACTCCGCTACCTATCCCGACGAGTACGTACCCATGTACGGCGACAACAGACAGTTGCTGAACATCCCCGGTGCCGGTTTCAATGAGATGGCCAACCCGCTGATGTCGTTCCAACTGCCTATCGCCCAGAACTGGAGTCATAAGTTCGTGAGCAACTTCTCTGCTACCCTCGGCATCTGGGACGGTCTGAAGTACCGTGTCAGTTACAGCACAGATATGTCGTTCTGGGGCAACCAGAACCATGCTGTTCCCTACTGGATCTCGCCCACCAAGCACCGTAACTACTCCTCGGCCTCGATGGAGAGCGACCGTGGTACCGTCTGGCAGTTGGAGAATGTGCTCTCTTACGACAAGAATTTCGACAAACACACCGTGAACGTCGTGCTGGGTCAGAGTGCCTTCGAGAACTCCGGTTGGACACTGGGTGCCTCACGTAATAATCTGAAAGACTATGAGAAGCCTTGGATCAACGCCGCCACAGGTCTGGCAGCCGATGGTGACCGCGACGGATGGGGCGGTCCTGGTGTGAAGCACACCATGTCATCTCTCTTTGCCCGTCTGAGTTATAACTATGATGAACGCTATATGTTCCAGGCAACCATCCGTCGTGACGGTTCCAGCCGCTTCGGAACAAACAACAAATACGGTACGTTCCCCTCTGTATCCCTGGGTTGGAATGTAATGAACGAGCAGTTCATGAAGCAGACCAACGATTGGCTGAACAACTTCAAGGTTCGTTTCAGTTGGGGTAAAAATGGTAATGATAATATTGGTGACTTCCGTTACACCGTGCTGACACAGGGCGGTAACAACTACGGCTTCGGTATGGCTGGTGGCGAGAAGGAACAGACCAGTTCGAAGGCCAGTGGTCTGGCTAATCCTGACCTAAAGTGGGAGGAGTCTGAGCAGTACGACCTGGGTGTCGACTTCGGCTTCCTGAACAACAAACTGACCTTCACCTTCGACTGGTTCAAGAAGAAGACCAACGGTATGTTGAAGGATATGAACATCCCGTCGTATGTCGGTGAATCGAAGCCTATCGGTAATGTAGGTGACATGGAAAACACTGGTATTGAATTTGAACTGGGTTATAAGTTCAATATCTCTGACGCGAAGTTCCAGGTGAAGGCCAATGCCTCTTACCTGAAGAACAAACTGATCCGTCTGGGTAATGCCGCTGGTTTCGATACCTACGACAATGTATCCAACCTCGGTAACATATCCCGTGCGGAGGCCGGTGAGCCCTTCCCCTATTTCTGGGGTTATAAGACCGACGGCATCTTCCAGAACTGGGATGAGGTGAACGCTTACACCAAGGACGGACAACTGATCCAGCCTGACGCACGTCCCGGCTTCGTCCGCTTCGTGGATGTGAACGATGACGGTGTCATCGACGATGCTGACCGCACAAAGATCGGTAAGGGTACGCCCGACTGGACCTTCGGTGCTACCTTCAACGCAGCCTGGAAGGGCTTCGACTTCATGATGTTCTGGCAGGGTACCGCCGGTAACGACATCTTCGATGCTACCCGTCGTCTCGACCTGCCCGCCATCAACCTGCCCTCTTGGTTCCTCGGACGCTGGACAGGCGAAGGCACTTCAAACAAGTATCCTATCTATATTCAGGGTGACGCCACCAACTGGCAGGCTTCCGACCTCTATATCCATGACGGCAGTTATCTCCGTCTGAAGAATATCGAGTTGGGTTATACCATCCCCGAGAACCTGACGAAGATGGCCTTCATCAGTCGTTTGCGCCTCTATGTGGCAGCAGAGAACCTGCTGACCTTCACCAAGTACTGGGGCTTCGATCCTGAAATCTCTTCAGCAGCCACCTCCTGTGGTGTCGACTTCGGTGTCTATCCTCAGCCTCGCACTTTGCGCGTCGGATTTAACCTCACCTTCTAAGCCACAGATTTCACAGATTATCACAGATTAAATATGAAAGTTATGAAAGCAAATAAGATATTATTAGGAATGATCGCAGCCTTGGCCATGACCGGTTGTAAGGACAGTTTCCTGGAGGTGACCAGTCCTACCGACACCTTCATCGAGGAATACTATATCACCAAGACATCGCTCGACGAGGCGCTGGTGGCCGCCTACGCCCCCCTGCACTGGTATGACTACGGTTCCACCTACCAATACAACGCCCTGAACTTCATCTCTGAGTTCATGAGTGACGATATGTATCCCAATGGCAGCAGTAATACAGACCAGCCGATGCTGCAGTTGATGTTCAACTACTCTTGCACGCCAGTTGTCTGTCTGACAGGTGTCTGGAGTGATAGTTTCTCAGGTGTGAAGCGTTCGAACGACGTACTGAAATATGCAGAGTGGGTGGAAAATGCCGGTAACATCTCCGCTTCACAGCGTGCCGACTACGAGGCTCAGGCCCGTCTGCTCCGTGTGTTCTACTATCTCCAACTCTGGAAGTTCTATGGTAATGTGCCCTGCTACTTCGAGAATCTGGAATCTCCTTATATCTCAGATCAGTTGACTGCCGACGAGGTATATGCCAAGGTGATTGCTGAACTTGAAGACATTATCGGTACAGGCGCTTTGAAGGACGACTATCCTGCAGAGGAGAAGGGTCACGTCACCAAGCCGCTGGCCTATATGATCTATGCCGAGATGGTGATGATTCAGAACGACAACAGCCGTTACAGCAAGGCCCTCGGCTATATGCAGGAATTGATCAGCAGCAACCGTTACCAACTCACGCCCAATTTCCAGGATATCTGGGACGAGAGCGGTGAGTGGAATAAAGAATCTATCTTTGAGATCAACTACTTCGACGACAACTCTGTCCGTGGTTGGAACAACCAACTCGCCGCAGGCGGTTGTGTGTTCCCACGCCTCCACGGCCCACGTAGTTTCAAGGCCAATGCCGGTGATCCCTACGAGGATGTTGATGCAGGCTGGGGCTTCAGTGCTATTCCCCTGCACTCTGTGGCCAGTTTCGAAGAGGGTGACATCCGCAAGGAGTTCTCTGCTTTCGACCTCAATGCCCACGGCACCTCCGACGATCCAGGTTGGATGAATACCGGCTACTGCCTCTATAAGTATATGTGTCGTAAGGGTAACAACAAAGACCAGAAGGCTGACGCCGACCTCGGCTTCAACAACAACCTCCGCGTGTACCGTTATGCCGAGACCTTGCTCAATGCCGCAGAACTGCTGTTGAAGACAGGTGGCAGCATCTCTGATGCAGCCGCATACGTCAACGAAGTCCGTGCCCGTGCCGGTCTGAATGCGATTAACGGTGTCACTGAGGATGATATCATCAACGAGCGTCGTCATGAGTTCATGGGCGAGGGTAAGCGTTACTTCGACCTGGTACGTACAGGTAAGGCTGCCTCCGTGCTGACACCCGCCAACGACAGCGGTGGCTATCGTACCAAGGCTTGGTCTGAGGCCGTGCGCTATCTGCCCATCCCGCAGGACAACATCGATGCTGCCCAGGGTACTCTCAAGCAGAACGGAAACTATTGATTAATTAGAAATTAGGAATTAGAAATTAGGAATTATGATTACTAAAAAATATAATAGGATTGTGGCTGGAGTATTCTACTGTATCCTGACTACTGTCTCCAGTCTCCTTTTCACGGCCTGTTCGCCAGAGGAGTTCGATGGACCGAACCAAAACGGCCTTCCCTCCACCGCGAATGTGGACATCAATATGATCGTGGACCAGAGTGTGAACCAGGCCACCTTCACTGTAGCCAACATGCCGGCACAGACCTACGCCATCTGGAAGGTCAACGGTAACACTTACTCTACGCTGAACCCCATGGACTGGTCTAACAGCAAGGCTGGTACCTACGACGTGGAACTGCGTCTTGGCAACCGCAACGGTTTCAGTCAGAGCAGCATCAGTAAGACCTTTACGTTCGAGAACTCTCAGGTGGACTTCACACCTTATTACTCTCGTATTTCCCGCACTTGGCGCATCAACTATGCCGAGGTGGGACACATGGGTTGTGGTGAACCAGGTACCGACGGTAGCAACTGGTGGAGCGCAAATCCTAACGACAAGGCCGACTGGGGTGTCTATGACGACCGCCTCACCTTCACGGCCGATGGTACTTATACCTACGATCCGGGTGAGGGTGGCACCATGTATGTTAATACAGGCTGTTCCGTGTTTGCCGAGTATAATACCAACGACGGTCAAGACTTTATGGCTCCCGTGGAGACTGAGACAACTTCCTACAAGTTTGATGTCATTGGCGAGGATATCGTTCTGCAACTCCCTCCATCGACACTCTTCCCCTATATCTCCAGCGATGCACAGTTTGCTAATCCTGTCTTCACCGTCACCAAACTCACCAACTCTGAGATGGTACTGCTATACGAGGGCGACGGCATCACCTGGCGCTTCATGCTCACCAGCAAGGAGGACGATGCACCCAAGGCCTTCAAGGGCTATAAGTTCGACAGCGACGGTAACATGCTGCGCGATGCCGGATACGAGATTTCCCGCTATTACGCCCACGGCGACGGTTGGGAAGGCTACAATGCTGAAGATATCACCTATACTACTCAGAGCAACCAGTTGTTTGTGGTGTCACTGCCTCACGAGTCGAACCAGCGCTGGCAGGCACAGTTCCAACTCCAGAACCTTGTTGGTGTCTCCACACAGGCTGGCAAGAACTATGACTTCTCCATCAAACTGAAGGCTAATCAGGATCTGAACAGTGCTACCGTGAAACTGACGGACGCTACCGATGATACGAACTTCTACTTCGATGAGGTTATTCCTCTGGAGGCTGAGACCGAGTATCTGCTCGTGAAGAGCAATATGGAGGGTAAGGACATTGCGACGCTGCACCTCGTGTTCGACTTCGGTGGCTGTCAGGCAGGAACCGTGGTTGAGATCTCAGATATGGTACTGAAGGATCATGCCTACGACGACGGCGCAGGCCAGCCCGACGATAACGGTCAGGGTGGTGGCGAGGAGACACTTCTCCCCTTCGACTTCAATGATCCCGGTAACATGCTGAAGGGTGCCACTTGGGAGATTTCCCGTTACTATGCCCATGGCGACGGCTGGGAAGGCTACAATGCCGAGGATATCACCTACACCACTCAGAGCAACCAGAAGTTTGTGGTGAATCTGCCCTATGAGTCGAACCAGCGTTGGCAGGCTCAGTTCCAACTCCAGAATCTTGGAGGCGTCTCTACCTCTGCCGATAAGACCTATGACTTCTCCATCAAACTGAAGGCCAATCAGGATTTGAACAGCGCTACCGTGAAACTGACGGACGCTACTGACGATACGAACTTCTACTTCGATGAGGTCATTCCTCTGGAAGGAGACACCGAGTATGTACTTGTGAAGAGTGAGATGCCCGGAAGAGACATCGCCCTGTTCCACCTCGTGTTCGACTTCGGCGGTTGTCAGGCCGGAACCGTGGTTGAGATTACCGACATGTGCTTCAAGGAGCACGGTGGCGGTAGCGGTGACGGCGATGGCGGTGGCAGCACCAGTCCCATGAACTACGACGATCCCGACAACCTCTGGAAGGCCATCGATGATAATGAAGCCTATGAACTCGGTTACTATTTCGCTGCTGGCGACGACTGGCATTCCATCGAGTACACAGAGGCTACTCACAGTGGTGAAACCTACGCCATCACCCTACCCGTAGACAATGGCAAGTTGCAGTGGCAGAGCCAGTTCCACATCGATACGAAACTGACGGCCAGTGCTGCGAAGACTTACGACTTCCAGTTTGTTATCGAGACGGATGATGACTGTTCGCAGGTCACCATGAAACTAACGGATGCCGGTGATACCAACTGTTTCATTGAGGAGCGTAACGATGTGCCCGCTGGTACCAACCTGTTCAGATGGGAAAGTGTTTCGCTGAAGGAGGGTGCAGATGCAGATGCTATCCGCTTCTTCCTCGACTTCGGAGGTTCTCCTGGCGGCACTACCGTGAAAATTAGCCAGATCATCTTCAGAGAGCATCGATAAATGAGACGATTCATGCTTTATAATATCATGTTCTCTCTCGCCGTAGCCCTCTGGGGCTGCGGTGGGAGTGGGGACGACCCTGAACCCACTGTGCCTGTCATCACTGTCTCACCACAGGAAGTCAATGCGCCTGCCGAGGGTGGCACCTATACGGTCAACGTCACCACGACGGGTAAGGAGTGGGGAACTAGTATGACAAGCGGTGACAACTTCTTCACCGTGAAGACCCAGAACACGACAGCCCAGACGGGTACGGTCACCATCACGGTACCTGCTAATCCTCTGGCCGAGACCCGTTCTGGTGCTGTCACCGTCATGTCAGGTTCGGCCCGACAGAGTATCGTTGTCAACCAGGCGGCAGCAGCACAGGCTGCCTATTATGCTCCCGACGGTTATCAGTTGGTGTGGCAGGATGAGTTTAACGAAGGAACCGAACTGAATCCCGCTGACTGGAAGCACGAGGTGCAGGGTAGCGGTTGGGTGAACCATGAACTTCAGAACTACGTGGATCACAAGACCCCGAAGGGTCGTCATGTCACGGAGATCATGGATGGTAAGTTGCTCATCCACTGTTTCAAAGAGGACGGTAAGATCTACTCCGGTCGCGTCTATGCCCACGTGAAGAGCGGTTGGACCTATGGCTATATCGAGGCCAGTATCAAACTGCCGAAGGGGAAGGGTACCTGGCCCGCCTTCTGGATGATGCCCGTGAACTTCCGTTCGTGGCCTGCCGACGGCGAGATCGATATCATGGAGGAGGTGGGCTACCATCCCGACTATGTATCGTCGAGTCTTCATGCCAATTCGCATGTTCACAGCAATGGCACGCAGGTGACCCACGAGATGTACTGCAAAGGTGCCGAGGGTGAGTTCCATACCTATGCCATCGAGTGGACGGCCCAGTATATCACTACCTTCGTTGATGGAAAGCAGCAACTCCACTACGAAAACCGTGGTCTGGGTCGCGATGACTGGCCATATACCGATCCCTTCTACATCATCTTCAACCTCGCATGGGGTGGTGACTGGGGCGGATCGCAGGGCGTCGACGAGAATGCCCTGCCCGTCACGATGGAAGTCGATTACGTAAGAGTATTCCAAAAGAAATAAACAATGAAACATATCATCACTGCATGTGTAGCGGGCTTGGTCAGCCTGAGTCCGCTACGAGCTCAAGAAGTACCTATTTATCTCGACGAGAGTAAGCCCGTGGAGCAGCGCATCGACGATGCCCTGAAACGCATGACCCTCGATGAGAAGATTGCCGTGATCCATGCACAGTCGAAGTTCTCCAGCCCAGGTGTGAAACGTCTCGGCTTCCCTGACCTGTGGACGGACGACGGTCCTCACGGTGTGCGTCCCGATGTGCTCTGGGACGAGTGGGTACAGGCCGGCCAGACCAACGACTCGTGCGTGGCCTTCCCCGCCCTCACCTGTCTCGCGGCCACATGGAATCCCGCCATGGCCCGTCTCTATGGCGAGAGTCTGGGCGAGGAAGCCCTCTACCGCAAGAAGAGCGTCATCCTCGGACCTGGTGTGAACATCTTCCGTACACCTCTCGGAGGTCGTAACTTCGAGTATATGGGTGAGGATCCTTATCTCGCCTCACGGATGGTAGTGCCCTACGTCCAGGGACTCCAGTCGAAGGGCGTGGCAGCCTGCGTGAAGCACTACTGTCTGAACAACGACGAGGAGTACCGCCATCAGGTGAATGTCATCGTCAGCGACCGTGCCCTCCACGAGATATACCTGCCAGCCTTCCGTGCCGCTGTGCAGGAGGGTGGGGCATGGAGCATCATGGGCGCTTACAACCTCTACCAGAACCAGCACAATTGTCATAACGCCACCTTGCTGAATAAGATATTGAAGCAGGACTGGGGCTTCGACGGTGTGGTCATCTCCGACTGGGGCGGTTGCCACGATACCGACGAAGCCGTGAAGAACGGTCTTGACCTCGAATTCGGCACCTGGACTGACGGTCTGACGATGGGCAAGACCAACGCCTATGACAGTTACCACATGGCCGAGGCCTACAAGCAAGCCATCAAGTCAGGGAAATACACCACCAAGGAACTCGACGAAAAAGTGCGTCGCGTGCTTCGTCTGTTTTATCGTACCACGATGCAACGAGAGAAGCCTTTTGGTTTCCTCTGCAGTGAGAGTCATTACGAGGCAGCCCTGAAGATTGCTCAAGAAGGCATCGTGCTGTTGAAGAATGAAGGAGTCAAAAGTCAGGAAACTGCGCCGTTGTTGCCACTGGACTTGACGAAGATGAAACGGATTCTGGTGGTGGGTGAGAACGCCATTAAGATGATGACCGTCGGCGGCGGTTCCTCCTCTCTGAAGGTGCAGCGTGAGATTCTACCCCTCGATGCCCTTCAGGCCCGTATCGCGGGTCTGGAGTATGCGAGAGGCTATGTCGGCGATACTATCCAGAGTTTCGACGGTGTGTCGGTAGGTCGTTCACTCTACGAGACCCGCAGTCAGAAAGAACTAACTGCCGAGGCTGTGGAGAAGGCTCGCAAGGCTGATGTCGTCATCTTCTTCGGCGGCCTCAACAAGGCCGGCTATCAAGACAGTGAGGGTCATGACCGTCAGCAGTATGGTCTCCCCTACGGACAGGACGAACTCATCGAGGCCATCGTGAAAGTCAATCCGCGCCTCGTGTATGTCAATATCTCCGGCAATTGTGTGGCCATGCCTTGGCTCGATAAGGTGCCTGCCGTCGTACAGGGCTGGTTCATCGGTTCCGAGGCTGGCGAGGCCATCGCCAGCGTGCTCTGCGGCGATGTCAATCCCTCGGGTAAACTTCCCTTCACCTGGTATGCCTCGCTCGACCAATGCGGTGCCCATGCCCTGAATACCTATCCCGGTACGTGGCGTGAGGGACACCAGATTATTGATGAGGAATACAAGGAGGGTCTGTTTGTGGGCTACCGCTGGATAGATAAAGTGAAAAGTGAAAAACGAAAAGTGAAAAGTGATCCTCTCTTCCCCTTTGGCTATGGTCTGAGTTACACCACCTTCCAATATGGTAAGGTCTCGGCAGACAAGAAGACTATGACCGCCAAAGACCAGATTACGTTTACCGTACCCGTTACCAATACCGGTAATCGTGCCGGTGCCGAGACTGTACAACTCTACATCCGCGATGTCAAGTCGTCGGTCGAGCGCCCCATCAAGGAACTGAAGGCCTTCCAGAAGGTGTTCCTCCAGCCAGGCGAGACACAACAGGTGAACCTCACCATCGACAAGTCTGCCCTGAGTTTCTATGATGACAACACTGCTGACTGGACAGTCGAGCCCGGCGATTTTGAGGGTCTTGTTGGTCCCTCGTCAGGTCAGATAGCAGGTCGTTATCCGTTCAAATTCCAATAAGGTTAATTAGTTAGTTATAAAAAAGATTAGTTGATTTGTTAGTTGAAAAAGCCGGACTCTGTGAAGAATCCGGCTTTCTTAGTTGTATAACCATACGACTCAGCGTCCATCATTCTTTCGCCTTAATCGATAGAGAGTAAACAACAGGGCTATGATGAGCAGGACTATCACGATGGAAGCGATCATGAGGATCCTGTTTGCCCTCATCTGACTTGCCTGATTGTTCTTCTCGATGACATTAATGACAGAGTTAACCTGATAGATACGCAAACGAGGACAGAATATCTGGTTGCAGTCCTTAGCGAACTCCGTGTAACGGTAGGCGCGATCAATGTCGCCGTCGTTAGCGAGACGTTCAGCCAGGAAGAGGAGCGAGGCCTGGTTCATCACTGCACATCTGATGTCATCAAGAGCCGACTTCCCCATCCAGTAACAGGTTTGGTCGTGGTTCTTGAGTTTATCATAGACCATGGAACGGTAGAAAGCGGCATAAGCGCCCTCATGCGTATTGTCCGTCACCTTCTCAAGCCATTTATTACTGAGTTCCAGCGCATCCTGATAGAGTCGCCGGGCACAGAGGATATCCACTTTCAAGTGGAGCCATTCCTCGCTGCCTTCATCTGCCACCATCAACACGGAATCGCGGTAGAGATTCTGTGAATCAAAATAATACTGACGCGCGTCTTTACGCTGGGTATAGTCGCCTAACTCACCATAGACGTGCATCCATGCACGATAATAGTTGACCAGTCCCATACTATCAAGATCAGACTTCTTGACATGACGGAGTATCTCCAACGACTCAGCGAACATATCGGCATCAGAGCACTGATAAGCCAACATGGAACGGAAACGTCCGACGAGGTCTGGGCGGCGGAGCGAATCGGCAAGATTGACACATAACTCAGCATAATAGAGGGCCGAGTCATTTCTATACGGCTGATAGAGTCGGAAGAGTTCCTCAGCAATCTGAACACTCTTCTCCACATTTTTCTCCTTATTCAGGCGTTTCCGCCAATCAGCAATCTGACGTTCCCGCACAGCGACGTATTTTGGTGACTCCCGAATGGCGTCGTCAATTTGCCGATAAAGGGCATCAAGGTCCACAGACTCATCTGTCTGGGCCATTACTGTGGGGGCAAGCCCTAAAACTAGAATCAATAAAAGCGTACGTATCATTTGGCAATCAGGGAAATGGCGAAGCCACCGCCGGGGGCCTCGGTGAGTTTGAGGGTCTGACCGGCCTTCACCGTCTTCTTGGTGATGGTGTAGGCCTGTGGATTCGTCTCATAATGGGCGTCCTTCGCATCAGCGTAGATGGTACAGTCGTACTGACGCCCCTTGTCGAGGAAGTCGAGTTTGATGACACTCTGGTGTCCGTTCTCGTCGCACTTACCGCCAATAAACCAGTTGTCGGTACCTTTCGCCTTCCGGGCAACTGTGATGTAGTCGGCAGGCTCTGCCTCAAGGTAGATACTCTCGTCCCAGTCGCAGGCCACGTCACGGATGAACTGGAAGGCATCATCAAACTTCTCATAGTTCTCGGGCAGGTCGGCAGCCATCTGGAGTGGTGAGTACATCGTCAGATAGAGTGCCAATGAGCCGGCGATGGTGATACGAGCCCAGGAGGTGTTATTGCTCCACTCAGAGAGTTTCGTGACGAAGATACCTGGGGTGTAGTCCATCGGACCACCTTGCAGACGGGTAAACGGCAGGATACAGGTATGATCCGGATTCGAACCGCCAAAAGCCTCATATTCCGTGCCGCGGGCACTCTCGTTGCCGACCAGGTTCGGATACGTCCGACAGAGACCCGTAGGACGTGTGGCCTCGTGGGCATTCACCATGATATGGTGCTTGGCAGCCTCTTTCACCACGTAGAGATAGTGGTTGTTCATCGACTGTGAGTAGTGGTGGTCGCCACGGGGGATGATGTCACCCACATAGCCTGTCTTTACCGCATCATAGCCGTACTTATTCATCAGGTTGAAGGCATCTTCAAGATGACGCTCGTAGTTCTGTGTCGAGGAGGATGTCTCGTGGTGCATCAAAATCTTCACGCCCTTCGAGTGGGCATAGTCGTTGAGCATCTTGATGTCGAAGTCGGGATAAGGCGTCACGAAGTCGAAGACATCACGCTTCCACATATTCGCCCAGTCCTCCCAACCAACGTTCCAGCCTTCTACCAGTACCTCATCGAGACCATTCTTGGCAGCGAAGTCGATGTATCGCTTGACGTTCTCATTGTTGGCTTTATGCGTGCTGTTGGGTTTTACCTTCGTCCAGTCAATCTGATCCAAATGAATGGAGGGATAGTCATTGGTGTAGTGCCAGGAGCCACGTCCCACAATCATCTCCCACCACACACCACAGTATTTCGTAGGATGAATCCAACTCACGTCATCCAAGGCGCAAGGCTCATTGAGATTGAGGATCAGATTGCTCGAAAGCATGTCACGGGCATCGTCGCTGACCATCACCGTGCGCCAAGGTGTCTCGCAGGGCGTCTGCATGGCGCCTTTCAGACCCGTGGCATCGGGCGTGAGGTGACTCACGAAAGTAAAGGGGGCTGGTATCGGCCAAGTCGAGGGTTTCGGGTTCGGCGTATAGGCATTACTGCCCCCACCGAGTTGTGTGGTGAGTGCCTTCGTCTGCGCATCCACCAGTTCGAGGTGCATCGTGGCGTAGTCAGCACACGCTGCCTCATGGATGTTAATATAAAGACCATCATCACTTTTCATCTGAAGCGATGTCTGCACACCCGTCGGTGAGAACACAGCCACGGAGGAGTTGTCCCAGTTGACGGCCTCCTTCATCCGTCCACGGATCTCAGAAAGTTTCGTCTGCTGCGTCATCTGCTCCTGCGTGTCGTAGTCGCCAGGCAACCACCAGGCCATATGATCGCCTGCCATGGCAAATTCCGACCGTTCCTCCTTGATGAGGAAATAGATCAGTTCTTTCTGTTGCGGGAACTCATAACGGAAGCCGATGCCATCGTCGTAGACGCGGAAGCGGATACGGATGGTGCGGTTGGTTTTTTGTTGCTGTAGCACAGCAACATACTCGACGTAGTGGTTACGGATGTCCTTGGTCTCACCCCATACAGGTTGCCAGGTCTCATCGAAGGTAGACGACTCTTCCTTGGTGATGGCAAAGCCATCCATCAGGTCGGTCTCATCCATCCCCTTTGAGGCATGTTTGTCCTTGGCCAGTTCAAGACCGAGAAATGAGGGCTTGACCACGGCGCGACCCTTATAAGTCATCTCATAGACAGGTCGGCCTGTACCGTCTACAGAGAACTTCAGTTCAATGTTACCATTCGGCGATTTCACGCTGCCGGCACTTGTCATCATCGGCAAAGCCAACAGGACTGACAATAGTAATTTCTTCATTTTCTTCCACTTTGTATAATTAATGTGCTGATCTCATTATTCAGGGCATCGGCAGCGAGGAGTTGCTCGATGGTGAGGTGCATGCGGTAGCGCCAGTAATGACGAGGATTGGCGGGGATGTTGATACGCTCTCCGTTCACATCCGGCAGACGGAGTTTCTCGTCGATACTCAGCCAATCCTGCAAGGAGAGCAGACAGAGCATAGACGGTGAGGTCAGGTGACGGCTTACGATATCCTTTGCCAACCATCCCGGCAGTGGATGAGGTGCTTCTCCCCCACGACGGAGAGTGGTATTGTAATAGCACTGTGTACGTTCCATGTCCTCGTCCCACCACTGACGCAGGGTCGGCATGTCGTGGGTAGAGATGGTATCGACGCTACGATACGGATTATGCGACAACTTACCAAAACGGATGGTCGGATCCTTCGGCATCGACTGGATCTCAAGACTCAGAATGCGCAGTTCGTTGATCACCCAAGGTACGCAGTCGGGCACCATACCGAGGTCTTCAGCACAGACGAGCATCCGCGTGGCCTGTGTCAGGCGCGGCAGTTTCTTCATGGCCTCGGTGTACCAGAACTGGTTGTTGCGACGGTAGAAATAGTCGTTGTATAGACGGTTGAAGTTATTCTTCTGTTCCTCACTGAGTTGTTCATAAGCCTCCTGGAACTGCACGGCTATCCGCGGATGCCAGCGGTCGTCACGCTTATGGTCGACGAGCAACAGTCCATCGTTGAACTGCACGCCGTAGACCTCAATCTCCTCACGGCTCATACCGAGAGCCGGTGAGAACTGTCCCATCAGTCCCGACTTATGTGGTACGGGAATTTCCCAGATACGGAAGAAGCCGAGCACATGATCGATGCGGTAGGCATCGAAATACTGTGCCATCTTGCTGAAACGGCGCACCCACCACGAACAGCCGTCCTTGAGCATCTCGTCCCAGTTGTAGGTGGGGAAGCCCCAGTTCTGTCCGTCGGCAGAGAACGGATCGGGCGGCGCACCAGCCTGACCGTTGAGGTTGAAGTACTTCGGCTCCACCCAAGCCTCCACACCCTCACGACTGATACCGATGGGGATGTCACCTTTTAATATCACGCGATGCACACGCGCATGGGCATGCGCCTCACGCATCTGGGCATCGAGGTTATACTGCACGAAATACCAGAAATCCAACTCTTTCTTTCCCTTGAAACTGGGCTTCTGGGTATTCTGTACCGTAGCCTCTTTGGGCCATTGGGTGTAGTCGGCCATACCATACTTGTCGCGATAGAAGCAATAGGCGGCATACGGCACCAGCCACTCCTTGTTCTGTTCGAAGAACTGCTTATAGGAAGCCCGTTTCTTAACGGTGGACCACTCCTGAGCGAACAGTTCGCTGAGATAATCCATCTTCGCCTTGATCATCTTCTCATAGTCGATCTGAGGCAGGACGTTCAGTTCCTGACGGATGTCCTCATACGCCTTCCTCTTCTGCTCGTCCTTCAGCGGCGGCAACTGACGGAAATCCGTATACTGCGGATGGAGGGCATAGATGCTGATGGCGTTATAGGGATAACTGTCCTGCCATGTCTTGGTGTTGATGGTATCGTTGATGGGCAACACCTGCAATACACGCTGCTTGGTCTTGTCGCACCAGTCGATCATCATCTTCAGATCGCCGAAGTCGCCCACGCCAAAACTGCCTTCACTGCGGAGTGAGAAGATGGGGATGACGCAACCGGCACCCTTCCAAGGATAGACGGGGAAATAGGCCTGTGTCAGTTCATAGACCACCACTTCGCCCACTTCCATTTCCGGATAACAGATGGTACGATTGGCACCATTCTCCCAAACGGGAGTCGCATCCTTGCCCTCTGCCATCGCCACGAACTTGAATTCAAACGTCTGCGGCAACTTGTCTGCATTGAGACTGATTACCCATTCATTACTCTCGTGCTCTGCCATAGGAAGCGCCTGTTTGGTCTCCCAGTTGCCGAGGGCAGCACCACCGCCGACCAGTGCCAGTCGTTCGTCGCCACGCAACTGGGGCGCACGCACCTTGATACGGATGGTCTTACCATACTCCTCCTGTTCGCTCATCTTACACTTACGGGCTGCCACACACTCCGTAAAGGCAGAAGAATACATGTAACTATCCTCAGGAATGTCGATCCAGTGGTCATAGACGGTATAGCGGATGCCTCTGATGGCAGAGAACTCCAACCGGTGAGGCACGACCAGCCACTCATGGCGCACCTGTTCGTCACCACGGTACACGCTATAATAATAATCCACGTAAGCACTTGTCTTGACCGACCTGCTCAGTTCGCAGTTCCAGTGAAGACCGTCGAGCGTCGACATCTTGTACTGCTCTGTCTTTACTGAGGCGGTTTTTCCGTCCTCGTTGAACACGCTTAATACCAGTTCTTCTCCGAAGGTTGTCTGGTATTCCAGATTGAATTGTAACTTCATAGACTGTCCTTTTTATTGATTCTTTGTCGCAAAATTACAAAATAAATCCCGTCGGTGTTTGCACAACCGGCGGGATTCTTGATAATTATCAATGCAAACGTTTGCACCAACCTCGGGCGGAACCGCCTATTTTTTGTCTTTGATGATGAAGACGCAGAGCGATCCGATCAGGAAACTGACGCCTGCCACAATCATCATCGTAGACTGATGGTGACCGACGAGCGAGAGGATCGTTCCGCCACAGATAGCAGCCACGATCTGGGGTACACAGATGGTACCATTGAACAGACCGAGATAGGCACCCATATGTCCGTAGCCCTGCAGGGCGTTCGTCACAAAGGTGAACGGCATGGCCAACATAGCCGCCCACCCGCAGCCAATCAGCAGGAACGGAATGATCTGCAAATACTTGTCAGGACAGAACGGGATGAGTAAGAAACCGATTGCACCCAGAATCAAACTGACGGAATAGGCCAGTTTGGTATTCTTGAAGCGCGGCAACATAGCGGCCCATACCACAGAACCCATTGCTTGAATGGCATAGAGGACACCCGTCCAGTTGGCAGCCTCCTGATAGTCGCTGGTAGCGGGATCAATGGTACCCCATACCGTCTCTGAGACGGCATCCACCACATACGTCCACATATAGAGCATGCCTGCCCAGCAGAAGAACTGTACCAGACCGACCTTCCAGAAAGTAGAAGGGGCATTCTTCAGCAGGGTGATCCAGTTGCCAGAGGTTTCGGATTTTCCGGGGTCTCCGGATTCTCCGGAATTATCGGAAATACCATTATACTCTGCATATTCCTGCGGATTCCATTCCTTCACTTTCGATGTGGTATAGAGCACGCAGAGGATGAGAATGGCGGCACCGCAATAGAACGACCAGATGACGGAGTCAGGTACGACCCCCTCAGGAGCCACATTGCTGATGCCAATAGCCGTGAAAACAAACGGGAAGAGGAATCCCACCACCGAGCCGGCATTGCAGAGGAACGACTGGATACTATAGGCCTTGGCCTTCTGCTTCTCGTTGACCATGTCGCCGACGAGCATCTTAAACGGTTGCATGGCCATGTTGATGGAGGTGTCGAGCAACATCAGGGCAATCAATCCGAAGATCAAAGCCGTACCGACAGCCATTCCGAATGAACCGGCATTCGGCAACAGGCACATCACGGCCACAGCAGCAGCGGCACCCACAAACAGATAGGGGATGCGACGGCCAAAGCGCGTCCACGTCTTATCGGAGAGTGTACCGACAATCGGTTGCACAAGGATTCCCATCAACGGCGGGAGAATCCAGAAGAAACTCAGGGAATGGGGGTCAGCCCCCAAGGTACGGAAGATACGTGAGATATTTGCACTCTGCAAGGCGTAGGCAATCTGAACGCCGAAGAATCCGAAACTCAGATTCCACAAATTCCAAAAACTTAAATCAGGTTTCTGTTTCATAACTATAATGCATTATTTCGTTGTTCCTCTTATAATCAACCGGGTGCGGACGACCCGTTTTTCTATTTTCTCGATGGGCGACAGACCCTCTACCTTATCCATCAGGATCTCGGCAGCCTCCTCGCCAACCAGATGTCCCCGTTGCTCAACGGTGGTGAGCATTGGGTCACAGGCGATAGCCCGCTGACCATTGGTAAAGCCACAGATGGAGATATCGTCAGGCACCTTGAATCCGGCACGCTTCACAGTATAGAGAATACCGATGGCTGTATCGTCGTTGACGGCAAAAAAAGCATCCGGCCGGTGGTCCAATGCCAGGATCTCCGGTGTGATGGTCTCAGCATCGCCACGATTGTCACACACCCGCACAATCTTCTCATCCACAGCCAGTCCGTGTTTCAGGAGTGCATCCACATAACCATTGTAGCGGTTCTTGGATATCTGCATCTGCATGGGACTGCCATAGAAGGCGATGCGTTTGCAACCAGACTCAATCAGATGCGTCACGGCATTGTAGGCCCCCAGATAATCATCAACCACCACCCGACTGGCATTCACACCCGTACAGATGCGGTCGTAAAACACCAAGGGGATGCCCCCATCAATCAGTTTTTGGTAATGGTCATAGTTGTGCGTATCCTTGGCCTGCGACACAATGACGCCACACACTTTGTTGCGATGGAAATTCTCACAGATACGGACCTCACGTTCATATTTCTCGTCGCTCAGTGCCACCATAATATTATACCCGCGCGCGGAAGCCGCCTCCTCGATACCCGTCAGGATGGATGAGAAATAATAATGGGTAAACTCCGGCACGATGACACCGATCACACGCATAGGCATCACCCTACTGTGGCGCAATGCCTCGCCGATGGCATTCGGGTAGAAATTATGTTCGCGTGCAAACGTCTGAATGGCCTTGCGCCGTTCCTCACTGATACGGGGAGAATCTCTCAGCGCACGTGACACCGTCGCCACGGAAATACCTAATTCCCGGGCGATATCCTTCATGGTCATAGGGGTATCTTTATCCATTTTGTTTGAGTTTCAGGTGCAAAGTTACGACTTTTCACTGTTCACTATTCACGATTCGCTCATTAAGTTGATGTATATCAATGCAAACGTTTGCACTATTCTAATAACGATTTTAAAGAAAAAAAAGTATAAGGTAGGCGAAAGATTTATAATTTTGCACCGTAAAATCATGTCTAATTGTAAACAAAACGAATAAAAGTATAATAATTAACTCTAATTAAATGTAATGATGAAGCAGGTAAACATTCAGATTCCGCTTAGGATGCTCGGCCTTTTGTTAGGCTTGTTCCTATCGGTAGGTGCCTTTGCGCAAATTGACGTCAGAGGCCATGTGAAAGATGCTACAGGCGAAGACATTATCGGTGCAACCGTCCGCGTTGCAGGTACACAGACCGCAACCGTGACAGACTTCGAAGGAAACTTCGCGCTGAAGGCAAACCAGGGTGCAGACATCACCGTCTCCTACATCGGTTACCAGACCGTTACGGTGAAGGCAGCGCCGACTATTGAAGTAACGTTGGAAGACGACCAGACCGTCCTGAACGACGTGGTGGTCATCGGTTACGGTGTTGCCAGGAAGAGCGACCTGACCGGATCGGTCACCGCTCTGAAGCCAGACTCCAAGAACAAAGGTGTTGTGGTGAATGCCCAAGACATGTTGGCCGGTAAGGTGGCCGGTGTCAACATCACCAGTAACAGTGGTGAGCCCGGTACCGGTTCAAAGATCCGTATCCGTGGCGGTTCATCCCTGTCAGCATCCAATGATCCTCTGATTGTCATCGATGGTATCCCCATCGACAACAGTGGTGTTGCCGGTGCCCCCAATATCCTGTCGACCATCAACCCGCAGGATATTGAGTCGTTTAACGTGTTGAAGGATGCCTCGGCCACAGCCATCTACGGTAGCCGTGGTTCTAACGGTGTCATCATCATCACCACCAAGAAGGGCCGCGTCGGTTCCGGTGTTCAGGTATCCTATGCCGGCAGTTGGACATGGAGCACGAACAAAGGTCAACTCGACGTGATGGACGGTGACCAGTTCCGTGCCTACATTACCAAACTGTATGGCACCGACCATGATGCCTACCGTGCCTTAGGTACAGCCAATACCGACTGGCAGAAAGAGATCTACCGCACGGCCTGGTCGTACGATCATAACATCACCCTTTCGGGTGCCATCAAACAGATTCCTTATCGTCTGTCACTGGGTGTGACCGATCAGGAAGGTACATTGAAGACCTCTGATTTCAATCGTTACACGGTCTCCCTCAATCTGAATCCGACCCTGTTGGATAACCATCTGACACTGAACCTGAATGCCAAAGGCATGTACGCCCGTTCGCAGTATGCCAACACAGGTGCCGTCGGTGCTGCCGTCAGCATGGACCCGACACAGGATCCTTATTCATTCACTTCTCAGAGGAGCAAGGAGATGTTGGGTGACAACACCGAACTGATGCTTTATAACCTCGGTGGTTATTACCAGTGGCTGGGCTCGGGTGCCTCACTGAACGACGAACAGTGGCCACTCACCAAGTTCAAGGATGCTACCAGCAACCCGCTGTCACTGCTCACCGAACAGAGTGAGGTGGCTCACAGCCGTTCTTTCATCGGCAGTGCCGACGCAGAATATAGAGTTCATGGTTTCGAAGACCTCCGTCTGCACCTCACGTTGGGTATCGACATCTCTAAGGGTCGTCAGTATACCAACCAGTTGTCCAGTTCTCCTGCCTCTCCAGGTAGCATGTACTACGGTAAGAGCGGTTACTGGCAGAAGACCAAGCGCAACACGACGCTGAGTGCATACGCTCAGTACTACAAGGACTTCAACAAGAACCACCACTTCGATATCATGGGTGGTTATGAGTGGCAGCGTTTCTGGAGCAGTGAGATCACTGACAAGCCCCGTTACTACCCGATGACCAACAATGACGTCAACCTTCGTGGACAGAAGGCCGACTATGAATATGCTGACGACAACAAGTCGTATAAGACAGAACATTATCTCGTATCATTCTTCGGACGTATGAACTATACGCTGATGGACCGTTACATGGTGACGGCTACCGTCCGTGATGACGGTTCTTCACGTTTCAAGAAGCACTGGGCCGTGTTCCCTTCTGTGGCTCTGGCCTGGAAGATCAAGAATGAGGGATTCCTGAAGAATGTGGATGCCCTGAGCGACCTGAAACTCCGTCTCGGATGGGGTAAGACCGGTCAGCAGGACGGTGTATCCGACTATGGATGGATCCATACCTATTCCAAGAGCGTAGGTACCAACGGACTCTATCCCATCTACGGTGACGGTATCCTGTATCGTCCCGACAACTATACCGACGACCTGAAGTGGGAAACCACGACCACCTATAATGTCGGACTCGACTTCGGTTTCATGGATCAGCGTCTGACGGCCAGCGTGGACTACTACTACCGTAAGACCACCGACCTGTTAAACTATGCCAAGGCTCCGGCCATGTCGGGTTATAAGAATATGATGTGGCAGAACATCGGTTCTCTGAAGAACGTAGGTATCGAGGGCACCATCAGTTGGAAGGTCATCCAGAAGAAAGACTGGTTCTGGCAGTTGGATTACAACGTGACCTGGAACAAGAATGAGATTACCGACCTTGAGGGTGTATCCAGCAATGGTTCTCCCGTTGAGACCGGTCCTGGTGCCGGTGGTGGTACTGGTAACTACGTCCAGGCCCATCAGGTAGGCTACCCCGCCAATTCCTTCTATGTCTATCAGCAGGTTTACGATGCCAACGGCATGCCTATAGAGAACTGTGTGGTAGACCGTAACGGCGACGGTGTCATCACACCCGATGACCGTTATCTCTACAAGAGCCCGACGCCTCCTGTGACGATGGGTCTCTCCTCTCGTGTGGAATACAAGAACTTCGACCTCGGCTGTTCTTTCCGCGCCAGCATCGGCAACTATGTGTTCAATGATGTCCTTCGCGGTTCCAGCAACGTCGGTCCTACCGGCGGCTGGGTACAGCAGGCTTACATGGCCAACCACCTGACGGCAGCCCTGGAGCGCAACTGGCAGACCTGGGAACTGACTGCCAACCAGTCAGACTACTATGTGACGAACGCCTCGTTCCTGAAGTGTGACAACATCACGTTGGGCTACACCTTCAGCAAGTATCTGAACGGCCGCGTCTATGCGACAGCATCCAATGTGTTCACTATCACGAAGTACGACGGTCTGGATCCTGAGATTGGCAATGGTGTCGATCAGAACATGTATCCCCGTCCGTTCTCTGTTATCTTAGGTCTGAACCTGAATTTCTAAAAATAATAAGGAGATAAAGTTATGAAATATATCATTAAGAATATCATTCCCGCGGCCGCTTTCGCACTGACACTTGGAATGACCTCGTGTGTGAAAGACCTGGATGTGGACCCGATAGACCCCAACCTCTCCACGGAGACCAGTGTGGACGGTCTGTTCCTGAAGTGCTACGCCAACCTTGCACTGCCCGGTAACGGTGGTGCCAACGGCGACTCTGATATCGACGGCTATGATGGCGGTACCGCCGGTTTCATCCGTCAGTTGTGGAATTCCAACGAACTGCCCACGGATGAGTCCATCTGTTGTTGGGGTGACCCCGGTATTGCCGGTTTCAACTTCAACCAGTATGATGCCTCCCACCCGATGATGCACATGTACTACTACCGTCTGACCACAGGTATCAACTACTGCAACAGTTACCTGAACGAGGTCGGCGACGGCGGTGATGCCCAGATGAAGGCTGAGGTACGTTGGGTGCGCGCCCTGCAGTATTATATGCTGATGGATGCCTTTGGCAATATCCCCTTCACAGAGTCACTCTCCAAACCAGAGCAGATCTCCCGTCTGGATGCCTACAACTGGATTGAGAAGGAACTGTTGGAGATTGAGCCAAACCTGATGGACGCCAAGGCTATGAAGTCTACCGATAAGGATTATGGTCGTGTCACCAAGGGTGCCGCCTGGATGTTGCTGGCCCGTCTGTATCTGAATGCAGAGGTCTACACAGGCACCGCCCAGTGGGATAAGGCAGCCTTCTATGCCAAGAAGGTGATTGACAGTAACTACAAACTGAACACTGTCGGTGTCAACCAGTGGAGTGCCTATCAGATGTTGTTCATGGCCGACAACGGTGAGAGCGACGCTGCATACGAGGCCATCTTCCCCATCCTGCAGGACGGTTCTACCACCACCAGTTGGGGTGGCACACTCTTCTGCATCGCCTCTACCTTCGACGGAAACATGCACGCTAATCCCAATGACGACACAGCCACCAACAACACGACGGAGGCATGGGGTGGTAACCGTGCCCGTCCGGAGCTTGTCAAGAAGTTCTTCCCGCTGGGAGATGCTCCTGAGGCACAGTCGTATGATATGGCTACGGCTGCCGGTGACGACCGCGCCCTGTTTTGCAGCGAAGGTCGTACCCTCGATGTCGAGAAGACCACTGAGTTCACCAACGGCTATGCCGTCGCCAAGTGGACCAACTTCCGCAGCGACAATGGTGCCACCAAGAACGCCCAGTTCCCCGACACCGACTTCTTCCTGTTCCGTCTGGCAGAGGCCTATCTGACCTATGCAGAGGCTACAGCCCGTACGAACGGCGGTACCACGACAGATGAAGGTACTGAACTGATCAACAGTCTCCGTAGCCGTGCCCATGCCTCGACGAGCAGCACCAACTACACGTTAAACGACATCATCGACGAGTGGGCTCGTGAGTTCTATTACGAGGGTCGTCGTCGTGTCGACCTGATCCGTTTCGGACTCTATGGCGGTAACAACAACTACAATTGGCAATGGAAGGGCGGCGCCTACAATGGCACCTCGTTCAGCGCAGACCTCAACATCTACGCCATCCCCTCCAATGAGATTGCTACGAACGAAAAACTGGTTCAGAATCAGGGTTACAAATAAACAATTAAATGAATACAGACATGAAAAAGATGATAAAGTCCGCATTACTGCTGCTCTGCAGCGTATGCATCCTGACGGCTTGTGAGGATGACCGCGACTCCAATCCTACGCTCCAGAAGCCCGCTGGCGGCGCACTGGTGCTGAACAAGCCTGCCATGGCCGATAATGTGGTCTACGACCTGGCCAACTCATCGACCATCAATTTCACGCTCGGCAGTCTGCCCGACTACGGTTTCCCCGCCTATACGAACTATACGCTGGCCATGTCGATCAATGCCGACATGAGTGGTGCCGTGGATATGGCCACAACGCCCTATGCCTTGATTGAAGTGGATGCTGCCACCATGGCCGCCACCCTGACCGAGATGCTGACCAGTGCCGGCAAGACCGATACAGACTTCCCGATGGACATCCCTGTTTACTTCCAGGTACGCGGCAACGCCATGCAGTATGCCGGCAATGCCATCGAGGGCACAGAGGTAATCTCTAACATCGTCGCCCTGAACAAGGTTCATCTGGTTTACTCTCTGCCTCCTGTCACCACGCCTGAGAACCTGTATATCACAGGTAACTTCAACGGTTGGGATTGGAACACCAGTCTGCAGATGGTTCCCTGCCACAGTGGCACGAACGTATTCTGGCACATGGTATGGATCGACGAGAGCGGTATCAAGTTCAACGCCAACAAGTCATGGGACGGTGGTGAGGTAGGCTACAACCAACTCCACTCAATTGAGGGCGACCTCGCCGGTGACATTGTCGAAGGCGGCGGCAACATCGCCTCTTCGAATCCCGGATGGTATCTGATGATCATCACGACCTCCGTATCCGGCCGCGACATCGTGTACGACGCCCAGTTCAATAAACCTGAGGTATGGCTCATGGGTACCGTGACGCCTACCGGTGGCTGGGATGAGTTCATGGACGGCTGTCTCTTCGATATCCCGACGACCTCCGACGGACAGTTCGTATCACCTGCATTCAGTAATAACGCTGCCGAGGACAGTGGCGTACGTGCCTATGTGAAGGTGCCCGGCTTCGACTGGTGGAAGACAGAGTTCATGGTATTCGACGGTAAGATTGTCTATCGCGGTGCTGGTGATGACCAGGAGCGCGTGGCAGGTGCCGCCGGTCAGAAACTCTATCTGAACTTCGGCAACGAGACTGGTGAAATCAAGTAATAACCCCTAAAAGAAACGGATATGAAAAAATTAGCATATTATGTGTCACTCGCAATTACAGGCCTTCTCATGACGGCCTGTAGCGAGGACTTCAAAGACTGGGCTAAACAGCAGACCTATGGTCAGGAGGATGCTATCACCATCCCTGGCTACACGGCTTCAGCAGCCAGTGCAACGGGCATCGACCTCAATGCCGTCGAAGGCGAGATCGTACAACTTGTCAGCCTCAATGGAGGTGCCCTGCCTGAGGGTTATTCCCTCAGCAATGTGCGTATGGAGATTTACCCATCAGAACTTGACGGTGCTCAGAAGACCATTCTGAATGCAGTCTCCAGCGATGGTTACTTCTTGAAGGAAGACCTGCAGACAGCCGTTGTCGGCTACTATGGTGTCCGTCCGACGCCGCGTCCTTTCAATGCACACGTCTATGTAGATGCTTTCAAGGATGGTCAGGCCGCGCTGATCGATGCCGGAGAGATGAACTTTGAACTGACGCCGATCGCACCCACCATCGAGGATGTGTACTACGTGACCGGTAACATCAACGGATGGAAGAACGACAACACCGACTATGCCGTCAGCAATGGTGGCAAGGATCCATATGAGAATCCTGTCTACGTGGTTGTCATCCCTGCCATGAGCGACGGTAGCAACGTAGAGTTCAAACTGACGCCGAAGTCAGGTCTTGGCGGTGACTGGAGTGAGTGTATTGCATCAGACCAGCAATGGGGTAAGTTCAACTACCATAATGTCGGTGACAACTTCGTGATTCCCGCTGACGGATCGGCCTACTACCGTGTCATCTTCAACATGCTTGACCAGACATGGGAAGCCACACCTGTTCCTCTGATTGAGAATGCCTACTACTATGTAGGTGCCGCAAACGGCTGGGGTGGTCAGGACTACAAGATGGTCAATGGCGGTGGCGATGTCTATGACGATCCTGTCTTCACCGTGACTGTTCCCGCACAGGGTGGTGACCACTGGTTCAAGATCATGCCAGAGTCGGCCTTCTCACTTGGCAGCATCTGGGATAGTCCGACAGTGGTAGGTGTCTATGAGAATGGCACATCCGCCCTCGAGGGTATGTTTATCGTCGACAAGAACGGTAACGACCAGGCCGGTAGCGGTGCCAATGCATGGTGCATCAAGGAAGGCGACAATCCTGCCGATTTCTACCAGATCACCATTAACATGATGAATCAGACCTACACCATCAAGCCTATCGTCATTGCGGCTCAGTATTATGTCGTTGGCGGCGTACAGGGATGGAGCGACAAGGACAAGACCTGTCTGTTCACTCCCGAAGGCAAGAACGTGCTGTCGTACACCACAAAGTGGACGGGTGCATGGGATCTGAAGGTATGGGATGCTGATGGCTTCGGCAACTGGGATGTTGCCTGGGGATGCGCCGTCGACGGTGACAACTCTCCCAACGGTGCCCTCATCAACAGCGGTTCACAGGCTATCTCAGCCCCCTCGGCGGAGTTCTATACCTTCACCATCGACATGAACACCCAGACCTACACCTGGACGAAACTCGACAACCAGGCTCCTACTGAGTATGAAAGCATTTCGCTCATTGGTGAGTTCAACGGCTGGGGCGGTGACTTTGACCTGGCACAGGTAACACCGCATAACTGGTACGGTGTGTTTACCCAGGAAAGCGACGGTCAACTGAAATACCGTGCTAACCACGACTGGTCTGTCAACTGGGGCTTCGGCGGTGACAAG
Source organism: uncultured Prevotellaceae bacterium (assembly GCA_902784565.1). Taxonomy (GTDB): domain Bacteria; phylum Bacteroidota; class Bacteroidia; order Bacteroidales; family Bacteroidaceae; genus Prevotella. The sequence goes on along the minus strand of CACZVE010000001.1, from coordinate 58,958 downwards.
GACTGGAACGTGGCCGAAGAGTTCAACAAGATTGGAACAAATGGTGGCGGCAACATCTGGGTGCCTGCCGGAACCTATGCTGTCTATCTGAACGACATCACCAACTCTATGTTGATCGTTGCCCAGTAAGACATGACTGCAGACGAATGCCTTGCATGCAAACGTTTGCACGATATAACTGACGGAAATAGAGCCGCTTGGAATATACCCAAGCGGCTTTTTTTATACCTTTGCACCGGAAAAGGAACAACAATCATAATAACAGAAACGATGAAGCAAAGACTTTACACAACAATGATTGCCCTCGTCGCCGCCATCACGGTGTCGGCCCAGGGTTGGCCGCAGGACTACAGCGGCGTGATGTTACAAGGATTCTTCTGGGACTCCTTCAACGACACCCAGTGGACACGACTGGAGAAACAGGCCGACGATCTGGCCACCACCTTCGATCTCGTCTGGGTGCCGCAAAGCGGTAACTGCGGTGGTACGTCGATGGGCTACGACGATCTCTATTGGTTCAACCAGAACAGCAGTTTCGGCAGTGAGGCGGAACTGCGCTCGATGATCAAGACCTTCAAGGCGAAGGGTATCGGCACCATCGCCGACGTGGTCATCAACCACCGCAAGAACGTAAGCAACTGGGTGGACTTCCCGAAGGAGACCTACAACGGTGTGACCTACGAGATGGTATCGACAGACATCGTAGCCAACGACGATGGCGGCGAGACGAAGAAATGGGCCGATGCTAACGGCTACAGTCTCAGCACGAACTACGACACTGGCGAGGGCTGGGGCGGTATGCGCGACCTGGACCATAAGAGCGAGAACGTACAGAAAAATGTGAAGGCCTACCTGCAGTTCCTCATCGAAGATCTCGGCTACACAGGATTCCGCTATGACATGGTGAAAGGTTATAGTGCCAGTTTCACAAAGATGTACAATGAGGAGGCCAAGCCTCAGTTCTCCGTCGGCGAGTGCTGGGACAGTTCAAACACCATCCATAAATGGATCGACGGTACCGAGAAACAGAGTGCTGCCTTCGACTTCCAGTTCCGCTACACCGTGCGCAATGCCATCAATGGCAACGACTGGAGTCTGTTGGGTAAGCAGAACGACGGTAACTGGCCCCTCGTGAGTAAGAACTATGAGAGCGGAGCCTACCGTCAGTATGCCGTGACTTTCGTGGAGAACCACGACACGGAGAAGCGTGCCAACGACAATCAGGATCCTATCAAGAAGGACACCCTCGCTGCCAATGCCTATCTGTTGGCCATGCCAGGCACACCGTGTGTCTTCCTGACCCACTGGAAAGCCTACAAGGAGGAGATAGCCAAGATGGTGGCCGTACGTAAGGCCGTCGGCATCACCAACACCAGTAAACCGGTGGACATGGCTTCGAACAAAGACTACTACGTCGTGCAGACCACCGGTACCAACGGCAAGTTGCTCTGTGTGGTGGGCACCACGGCAGCCACCTATGAGCCGAAAAGCACTGAGTGGAAGAAAGTCATCAGCGGCTACCACTACGCCTACTATGTCAGCGGCATCGAGCCGGAAAGCATCGTCTTCCCGACATTCGCACCCAGCACCTTCGAGAAATACGACATCACCGTTTACGTGAATGTCGACCAGGTGGGCTGGAATGCCGTGAACTTCTGGACATGGGGCGGTGATGGCAGTCATGCGCCGAAGAACGGCAACTGGCCCGGCGACAAGGTGACGAGCACCACCGAGATGGGCGGCAAGACATGGTACACGCAGACCTACACGATGAACGAGGAGTTCGATGCTGTGAGTTTCGTGTTCAGCACAGGCTCAGGCAGTCCGCAGACCGTCGATGTGACAAATATCACCACCGACAAATACTTTGAGATCTCCGCCTCGAAGGACGGCGAGAAATACCTGGTGAATGATGTGACAGAGAACTACGTTTCAGGCATCAGTCCGATATTCACCGCTGTTGCCAATGACGGTAAGGTGTATACATTAGACGGACGGTTGGTGCGTACCGACGGACGACTTGACAACCTGTCTAAGGGCATCTACATCATCGGCAAACGGAAGATTGTGATTCGATAAAATTCAATTAACATTATTAATATTTTAAACAAAAACGATTATGAAGAAATTATTAACTCTTTTAGTGATGATGGTTGCTGCCCTTAGTGTGCAAGCACAGGATACTTATGTGGTGGCTGGCACTGAAAGCCTCCTTGGCGTAAACTGGGACGGTTCTGCTGAAGCAAACAAGATGACCACCTCAGACGATGGTGTGACGTATGTCCTGACAAAGACAGGAGTGAAACTTCGCAAAAGCACAGCCTACGAATTCAAGATTGTGAAGAACGGCTCAGAGTGGATTGGCGATAGCAATGGCAACAACCTCACTTACACGCCGGATGCTGATGGTGAGTACACTGTAACATTCACCTTTACCGTCGCCTCTCAGGAAGTGCAGGTCGATGCCACAAAAACGGGCGAAGCCACTTTTGCAGAGCAGACATGGACTGTTGCTGGCGTTCCTGCTATTTGTGGAACTGAATGGGATCCTACAAACACAGACAACGACATGACCTCAACGGATGGTATCAACTACACGCTGGTGAAAAATGACCTCGTACTCGAGGCTGGCATAAACTATGAATTCAAAGTAGTAGCCGATCACAGTTGGAACGAGAATTACCCGTCAAACAACTACGTCCTCAAAGTCGAGGAGAATGGTCAGTACAAGGTTACCTTCACATTCAATAAGGAAACAAAGGAAGTGGGTGCCGAAGCCGTGAAGACGGATAATGCGGAGATTACCGACAAGGTTTGGACCATCGCAGGCGTAAAGGAACTGATGGGCAGTGAATGGGATAAGGACGACACGAACAACGACATGACCGACATGCAGGACGGTACCTTCCAGTTAGTAAAGAAAGACGTGACTCTGGAAGCCGGGAAGGAGTATGAGTTCAAGGTGTTGTCCAACCACGACTGGACGGAGAATTATGGCGATAACGGCAATAATGCCAAGATGTCGGTGGACGCTGACGGTCTCTACGATGTAACCTTCGTATGGAATCCTGAGAGCAAGGAACTCTCTGTTACCGCAAAAACAGCAGCGACAGCCATTAAGAGCCTGAAGAATACGAACGTCAATACTCCGATGTATAATCTGCAGGGACAGCGCGTTCAGACCGGCTTCCGTGGAATTGTCATCATGAACGGTCGCAAGGTTATCGTGAAGTAACTCGCATCGAAAGGATTCACGCGCAAATCACATTGTAAGTTTGAAAAACCGCCTGATATCTGGGGGAAGATATTCCGAGATCGGAATTTCTTCTCCCAAATTTGTGGGATGATATTCCGGGGGCAGGATTTCTTCACCCAGAATTGAAAAAGATCGGCCCGCTTTCAGAAATATACAGGCCGAAATCATTTCATTTCGCCTTGTTTACAAAATACATTCCCTCGTATCCAAGTCAGCGTGTTACGTCAGCGGGAAAGGTTCTTGTGATTAAAAATGATTATATGAAATTTGTTTATTTCAGAAATAATGTATATCTTTGCAACCACATAATAAGAATAAAGTATGGTGCAACAAACAGACATTCGATGGATTCAGCGTTATGCGAATTATCATAAGGCATGCGCCAGATTACTTTCAGTAACAGAGTCAGACAGGTTCATGGAGGACTTGTCGGAACTGGAAATAGAAGGTCTTGTGCAACGCTTTGAATATACCTTTGAGTTGGCTTGGAAAGTTCTTCAGGATTTGCTTATCTACAAAGGCTATGAGTTTATGCAAGGTCCTAATGGAACGATGAAGATGGCTTTTGAGGACGGATTGATTTCTGATCATGACGGTTGGCGGAAAATGGCAAAGTCACGTAACACACTGAGTCACGTCTATGATGAAGAAGAAGTGCTCCCTATCGTCCGTTTAATCTTTAGCGACTATACTCCCATGCTCAAGGAGTTGGATGAATCCTTAGAGAAATTATCACAAAACCAAGAATATCAACAGGTATGAAATTTGGGCTAAGTGATACAGTTATTAAGGAACTGCAAGATGTGTTTCGCCGTTACGCGAACATCGAGAAGGTTCTGATCTTTGGCTCCAGGTCAAAGGGCAACTACCGTGCAGGCTCAGATATAGACTTAGCCGTGATTGGCAAGGATATTGACTATAACCTGTTGCTTAGCATACTCTGTGAAATCGATGATTTAGAACTTCTTTACTCCGTCGACCTTTTGGATTATCAAAAGAAAAAAGGTACTCCCATCGGTGACCACATTGACAGAGTTGGCCAGATTTTTTATGAAGCAGCGTAATTCTCCGTGTGCGGAGAATGATGCTTCCGAGAGACCCCTTGATCAATACGATGGTATGAGCGAATTTTGCAACATCGTGTTCCAGAAGTTGAGAAGTCTGTCTGAAAACACACACATATCGTTTCTGGTGTGCAAAAGTCAGCCCTGAATCTGGGGCATAACATTGCACGGGGTGCAAAATATAGCCTCAGATCTGGGGGAAGATATTCCGAGGTCGGAATATTATGCCTGAAATTCGGGGCACGTTTTCCCGAGGTCGGAATTTTATGCCTGAAATTCGGGGCACGTTTTTCCGAGGTCAGAATTATATGCCTGAAATCTGAGGCATGTTTTTCCGAGGTCGGAATTATTTGCCTGAAATCTGGGTCACGTTTTTCCGGGGTCGGAATTATTTGTCTGAAATCTGAGGCATGTTTTCCCGGGGTCGGAATTATTTGCCTGAAATCTGAGGCATGTTTTTCCGAGGTCGGAATTATTTCCCCCAGATTCGGGGCATATAAATGAGATTTCAAAACGGTCTGCCCAGAATCCAGAGCATGTTTTTACAGGGCATGCATTTTTCTTTTCACAAAGCAGACACACACTGTTCAATCTGGAATGTCTCTGACTGGAGCCTGACATCTTCGAGTACGACTCGCGGGTATGATTTCGTATATGACAATCTGGACCGTCTGACATCGGCGACCTATGGAGAGACGGGCAGCCTTCAGACGAACAGGAACCGGTACAACACCAGTTATTCATACGACAAAAACGGCAACATCCAGACCCTTAGCCGTAAGGGGCTTCATTAGCCGTGGGGATTAGCCGTGGGGACCTGAGTCATAGGAGCCGTCATACCCAAGTACCTATCCCAGCGACTATTTTTAGGATCGAAGGAATCCAATCTAATAATAGGAGCGTTTTCATCCTGAGGAAATATCCAATTATAACTATCGGTAGAACCGTAAAGATAGTTTGTTTCTATCTGTGAAAAAGAACTTGTTGATACAAATACTAAAAAGACAAATAATACTATTTTTTTCATTATTGAATTGTAAATGATGTATTAAACTCCTTCTCACAAAAATTAACATAATTAGAATCAAAATCTCGATATATGATCTTAAATTTCGTATAATAATTACCCTTGGGTAACGGTGTATATCTTTTATTCTTAACCAAAGGCTGTTGTGCTGAGAATGCATTTATCCAATTACAGGATAGAGAAACTTTAGAGTTTTCACTGATTCCTATCAGAACAAATTCCGTGCCACGGCTTGTCCACGGCGCACCCATGTCTGTACCATCTTCCGAGTAAACTCTAAACAAATCATCACTCAATTTGACATCTTCCCCTAAGTATAGAATGTGCTCAATATTGTTTCCAATGGTCAATTTAAAGCATATGTCTTCTCCATATTCAAATGTTGTGGTTGGAATATCATTTTCATTAAAAAGAGTAAAACTGATTTGTATTTTATCAGGCACACTATCAGTTTCAATTATCAAATCACCTCCGGAAAGATCTATGTCATTCTCATCATCATTGCTGCACGCCCAGAATATACTAAGCGATAGCAACACACCAAAAATAAATAAAACCTTCTTCATAATTGCACATTATTTGTTAATAACTCTATCTATTAAATTCATAAAGTTAGATAAACTTGCCTGAGAACGAGAATAATTAACGTACTTTAACCTGAAATCTATTTCAAGTTGAAGCGTATGCCAATGCTAAGGTTAAAGTTTAGCGGGCGATCTTGATAAATTGTGGACGTAGTACTGCCATCCTTAAAATAGTAACCAAGGCCGGGTTCAGTATATAGACTAAAAATATCTGTCAGTTTGTACTCTGCTCCAACGGCTCCATTGAGCGAGAACTGCCAAGGACTGGTGTCCAAACTCTTTTCTATCGTAAAACCTGTCGTGACATATAGTCCGAAGTGGTTACTCTTCCAAAGGTTGTAACTGATGTTCATCGGCAAGCCAATATAGTTGAGTTTCTGCTCTGTCATAGTGGTCACACCATCCACTATTGTGGTTATATCCGATGAGAGGTGAGTGTATGATAATCCGGTCTCAAGACTCCAGCGGTCATCGAGCCGATAGCGCAATGAGAAGCCAAAGCGTACAGGTTGATGGTGGTAAACATGATGGTCGATCTGAATAGAATGTACAAAATTCTTATTATCAACAATGTGAAGGCTGAAAGATTCATTTTGTCTATCAGCCATCGTACTCGACATATAAACCTTGGCTGTCAGGCGGTTGTCTAAATGTTTCCCTTGATGGAGGTCGGCGGGATAGATGACACGGCGGGTAGATTCGGCAGGCTTCGCTTTCTCCTCAACGGCATGGGGCTGTTCCTTTGACACGGGTTCTGCGGTATTGACGGTGTCAGACTTTGACGTAGAGGAAGGAAGAACGGTTTCTGATTCTGAGTCAAGATAAGCGACTTCGCTAGTTTTACGGGGGAGAATCACGGGGACAGGCACCCTGATATTCGCTGCACTACTATCATTGTGCCAGATTCCCGGACGTTGGTCGCCTACCCGTAACCTTTCCCCATGATTCTCCTTTCCATGATTCTTTGTTGGCAGGTCTTGAGCAATGGGGCTTTCGATGACTTGCTCCGTTTCGTCAGGCAGGAAACTCCAATACCCCACACCGGCAATTAATAACACGAAGGCAGCGGCAGCCATACGACGCATCCAGAGCAGGCGGACGCTACGAGTCTTGCTGGCAGCCAGCGCACGGTCTATCTCGTCCCACGACACCTCAGGGGCAGGCCGTTTATAGTCTGCCATCTTCTGTCGCATCTGTTGTATCCATTTCTCGTCGTTCATCGTCGTGGGGGATTATTGTCGTTATACTTCTTGATCATCTTAGCCAGCATCTTTTTCGCCTTGTAAAACTGAGAGGCCGAAGTGTCTTTCTTGATGCCGAGCAGGCGGGCTATCTCCTGATGACTCTTGCCTTCGAAGACATAGAGGTTCAGCACGGTGCGGTAGCCTGTCGGCAGGCGGCTCAGCATCTGACGGAAGACATCGGGGGGAATGTCGCTGACAGACAGGTCGTCGTCCTCGGCTTCGGTTGGCGCGTCGTAGTCCTGTTGCAGCAACTCATGCTGTTCCTTCGTCCGCAGGAATTTCAGCGACTCGTTGACCACTACCTTCGTGGCCCAGGCTTCCAAGGAACCAGCACCGCGATACTCAAAATCAGCGATATGGGAGAAGATGTGTTCGAACGCGTTCTGGAACACATCCTTCAAGTCTTCCTCGTCAGCGATGTACCGCGCAACGACACCGGCAAGACTGTCAGCATAAAGGGCATAGAATTCCCTGGCTGCAGTTTTATCGCCTTCCTGCAGCCGCTTTACCAAGCGTTGTTCCTCGTTTCCGATAAAGATCACTTGTGGCATTTCTGCACTATTCTCTATCTACTAAATCCAGAAAGGAAGAAAAACTTGCATGGGACAGCGATTATTTAACGCACTTTAACCGAATGGAAAAACAATCGCTTATTTCTTAATGATGGCACGAAGGACAAACCAGCAGTGCATGAAAAAAGTCTGAAGATGACCATAATGATGCACCATCACGCGATAACGCTCCATCAACGACTCCCGATGATGGAGCGTTGTCTGTCCTTCCTCGGTGTAGTTGACCACCACTGTATGGAGATTCAGAAGGGGGACATTCTCCTTGGCGGCGGCCTTCATGATGCGGATGCACCAGTCGACATCGGCAGAATAGCGGTACTGTTGGTCGTATGGCGTGGCGATGGCGAAGTCGGTGCGTGCATAGAAGGCTTGATGGCAGACGAGCATACCGTGGCGGAAGGACTTCCAGGTGAGGTGCTCAGGGGGAGATAGACGGCGGGGATGGAGGAAATTGCCATCGGCATCGACGATGTTAGTATCGCCGTATAGGACGGCAGGCAGATCACACTGGGGACTGTCCCCAGTGTGATCTGCGGCGGCGACAATGCGGGATACGGTGTCAGAAGATGGGAGGAAATCGCCGGCGTTGAGGAAACAGACATAGTCGCCGTCAAGGGAACGCAGACCTTTGTTCATCGCATCGTAGATGCCCTTGTCGGGTTCTGAGGTCATCTGGATACGGTGACCGTTATTGGCGGCATTGGAACGTTCAATATAGTCGTTCACCATCTCCAACGTGGCATCCGTCGACGCTCCGTCGATGATGAGGTGGACGATATCGGGATAGTCCTGCTGCAGCACACTGTCGAGGGTGCGCTGGAGCACCTTCTCCGCATTGTAGGTGATGGTGACGTAGGTGATGCGAATCATAGGCCGTAGTGTTTGAAGGCCATCGCCTGCTGATAGACATCGAGGTATTTAATGGCCACACTCTGTTGCGAGTAGTTCTGGGCAACATTGTGGACAGCATGTTGGCAGAGAGACTCATAGTCGGCTTCGGTGAGTATCCAACGGATGCCCCGTGCCAGATCCTCCGCACTGCGGTAGTCGGCGACGTAGCCATTCTGTTTGTGGTCGATTTCCTCGGGAATGCCCCCTACTCTGAAACCGACACAAGGCACACCACAGGCCATCGCCTCCATGATGGTGTTGGGCAGGTTCTCCGACAGGGACGGCAGGACGAAAACATCGACGGCATTGTAGACATCGACGATACGGTGCTCATCGTTGACATAGCCGAGGGGGAATGTTGGCAGTTGAGTGGTGACTTCCTCTGCATGACCGCCTAAGATAACGACTCCTAACTGCGGGAGATCCTTCAACTTATTACAGGCCTCCATCAGATAGTCCATGCCTTTATTGCGGTTGGTCACACGCTGTGAGACGAAGAGGATCAGTTTTTTGTCGGCAGGCAGTCCAAGGCGCTGGCGGGCTTCCTTTTTGTTACACCTATTATATATATGTATATCTATCGGATTGGGGATACTCGTGATTTTATGTCCTTTCAACAGTGCACTGGCCTTGGCCTCCGACTCCAGCCAACGGCTACACGCCACAAAGAAGATATTGCCGTCTTCGAGCAGTCGTTGTTTCTTGCGCCACACACTCTGGGCAAGTCCGCTACTGCCAGGCAACAGTCGGCATGACTTACAAGTCGAGGTAAAACTCCGGCATCCTAATGTGAGATGACAGATGGCTGTGGCAGGCCAGATGTCGTGCATGGTCCATACAACGGGTTTGCCGCTTCGCAGAATCTTCTGGATACCACTGAGCGAGAGCATGCCCTGATTGATCCAGTGCAGATGGATGACGTCAGCCTCCTGAAACTCCGGCAGTCGGGTGATGTCGGAGCCCGTATTGGCGAGGTCGATCTCGAAGAGGTGTTTCCGTGAGAACCGGCTGCGGACGAAGATGACCAACCGCTCCCAGAGGAAATGCCAATGAAGCAGCGGCGACTTCGGCAATCCGACTACCGTCAGTGTATCGCTCTCCTTGTCGCGCACCAGCATCTTGGCCTTCACGCCATTGTTGTTGAGGGCCTTCATCAGACGGTTGGCAGCCACAGCCGCCCCACCCGTCCGCTCGCTGGTATTGACAATCAGAACCCGCATCAGTTCTTGGCTTCGTTAGCCTTCCGCTTAGCCTCCTTTTCGGCTTCTTTGGCTTTGCGTTTAGCTTCCTTGGCCTGACGCTTGGCTTCCTTGGCGGCCTCTTCTTCGCGTTTTTTCTGTTCTTTGGCCAGTTCTTTCTCGCGCTTCTTCTGTTCCTTCTGTAGGCGTTTCAGTTCCTTGGCACTCTCCTTGGCAGCCTCTTTCTCGCTGGCGGCCTCTTCCTTGGCATTCAGTGCTTCGTTCAGTTTGTCACGAAGCATCTGCTTGTCGAAGGTGAACACATGACCAAACATACCTACTGACAAGATCTGGTCTTCCCCCTTCAGGCGCACGTGCGTGGTATTAAAGAGGTAATAGTTGTCGACCTTGAGTTTTGAGTTGAGCGCTGTCTCGACGGTCTTCACCACAACACCCTTACCCAGTTTGGCAAGAATATTGTCGCCCAGTTTGTCGACGGTCTCTTCTTCCACAAACTCGTTGACAGCCTCCATCATGGCGTCCTTGTGTTTCTGCTTGTCGGGTACGGTCAATGCCATGAGAATCGCCACAAGCAAGACGATAATAACTGCTAATAGTTTCTTCATATTTGATACCTTATTATTATTTTGCCCGCAAAGGTACTGCAAGTTTTGCAAAAAACAAAGGAAAATGAGTAATTATTTAGTGTTTTCGCACACAATCGCTTGATTTATGTCAAGAATGATGGGTTTTTATACACTTATTCGCACTTTGCATCGTCAAAAGGTTAATAGATTGTTTTAGGTTAGTAGTAATATTTATAGTTTTAGGTTTTTAGTTATTGGTAAGAGAAAGTTTTCAGCTGTGGATAACAGGAGGCAATTGTGAAATTCCCTTTTAAACTTTCAAATTTTTAGCCGTAAGGCTGAAAATTTCTTTTAGAGAAAAGGATTTTTAGTTAAACATAGGCTTTTTTGATGCTGCAGCTCGCGAGAGTCGCGGCATCTTTTTTTGGTAGATTCAAATATATTTCGTAACTTTGCGGCAAATAATGTAATATATGGAGTCAAACAATTATTTGAACGATGCTGTCAGACTGCTGAAAGACCTGATAACCATACCGTCCGTCAGCAGGAATGAAGAACGGGCAACCAATCTGCTGAGTCGTTATCTTGAGGAATGGAAGTTGCCATACGGTCGTGAGGGCAACAACCTATGGGTGGGCTGTCAGGACTGGGATAACAACCGTCCAACGGTGATGTTGAATGCCCATATCGACACCGTTAAACCCGTAGCCACGTGGACACGAGATCCCTATCAACCGGTTCAGGAAGGCGACACGCTTTACGGTTTAGGTTCCAACGACTGTGGCGGTGGTCTTGTGGCATTGCTGCAGACCTACCGTATCATGCTCCACCGACCCCGTAATTACAATATTCTCTGGGTGGCCTCTGCCGAGGAAGAGGTGTCGGGCCAGAATGGTTTCAGCCGCGTCTTGCCAAGACTGCCGAAGATAGATATGGCCATTGTAGGTGAGCCGACCGGTATGCAGCCAGCCATAGCGGAGAAAGGACTGATGGTGATTGACGGCTATGCCGACGGTGTGTCGGGTCATGCGGCCAGAGACGAAGGTGTGAATGCCATCTACGAAGCCTTGGACGATCTGGTCTGGTTGAGAGACTACAGGTTCCGTAAGGAGAGTGCACTTCTTGGTCCTACGAAGATGACGGTGACCGTTGTAGAGGCTGGCACCCAACATAATGTCATTCCCGACACGCTTCATTTTATAATAGATGTACGCGCGAATGAATACTATCAGAACGAATACTTGTTTGAGTTCCTGCGCAAGAAGATGAAGAAGTGTCGTCTGGAGGCCCGTTCGTTCCGTCTGCATTCCTCCTGTATTCCAGAGACGCACCCGTTCATACAGAAATGCATGGCAATGGGCATGAAACCATTCGGCAGTCCTACCCTCAGCGATCAGGCTCTGATGCCTTTCCCATCGCTGAAATTGGGACCGGGCGATTCCGCACGCAGTCACTCCGCCGACGAATTCATCCGCATCTCAGAAATAGAACAGGCTATCGACACCTATGTGCACCTGCTCTCAGACTTTCAACTGTGATATGACTATCTGCTCAACCAAGACAAGGGGTTGAGCAAGGCGCCGGAAATGCGGCGCAACTGGAACTTCATCGTTCCTTCCCGACTGACAGAGCCGATGATCTGGCGGGCACTGACCTTCTGTCCACGTGTCACCTTCACCGATGAAAGATCGCTATAGACAGAAAAATAAGTACCATGACGTACGATGACAATCATCGAACCACCATAGCCTGCCACACCACTCACCTCTCCATCATAGATACAGCGGGCCTGGGCGCCAGACTGTCCTTTCAGTTCGATACCCTTCATCTCCTGTACCGTCGTACCCTTTAATCCTTCCACACGGTGCTGACCTTGTGTGTTGACAATCTTATATGGTCCTGTGATGGGCATGGGGAACCGTCCACGGTTACTCTCGAAATTACCACTCAACTGACGGTCGACGGAAGAGACCGTCCATTCCTCCTCTGATTTTTTCTTGGCCTCAGCCATCTCTTTTTCGTGCGCCTTAGCCTCGTCAGCCGCCTTACGCTCTGCGGCCTTGCGGGCATTCTCTGCCTCACGGGCAGCCTTCTCGGCAGCAGCCTTCTCACGTTCACTCTTACGCGCGGCAGCACGGGCTTCAGCCTTTGCTTTTGCCTCCTTCTCCTTTGCCTCCTGGATCTTCCGGGCATTCTCACGGGCAGCCGCCTCAGCAGCGGCTTTCTTACGAGCCATCTCTGCCTCCTGTTTCTTTCGGGCCTCCTCGGCAGCCTTCTTCTTCCGTTCTGCCTCAGCACGGGCCTTGGCACGGGCCAATTCCTCAGCAATCAACTTATCTATCTGGGCATTCAGAGCGGCATCCTTCTGACGCTGCTGTTCCAATACACTTTGGATGGTCTTCTGTTGCTTTTGCAGGGAGGTCACCACCTTCTGTTGCTCCACCTGTTTGTTTTCAAGGGCTTTCCTCTCTTGTTCTCCACGGTAAAGCAGATCGTTCTTCTGTTTCTTCACACCCGAGAGCTCCTCAACAGCCTCCTCTACCTGCTGTTGCATCGACTGTACGGCCTCGCCCTGAGCCCGCTGGTAGACAGCATACTCCCGCATAAAGCGCAACCGACGGTACATCTGTGAGAAGTTTTTGGCACTGAAAATGAACATCAATTGATTCTGGATGCTCCGATTACGGTGCATGTATCGTACAGACTTCTTGAAACGGTCCTTACGTACGTTAAGTTCCTTTCCCAGGTTCTTCACCTGAAGATCCAGTACATGGATGTTCCCATCAAGGGTATTGATGTCGCGACGGATGGTGTCTATCGTCCGACGCTTGTCGCTAATCTCCGTGTTGATGATCATCAGGTTCTGCAAACGCTTCTTCACATCCTGCTCATTCTGGCGAAGTTTGCGCTCCTGTTCCTTCATCTGCTGTTGGAGTTGTTGGCGCTGGCTTTGCAGTCCTTTCACCGTGACGGGCTGTTCCTTGCTGGCAGACTGCTTGGTGGAGGTGCTTTTCTTTGCAGGCTGTTTCTTGGTTGTCTTCTTTGCAGGTTGCTTCTTTGATACAGTCTTAGTGGTAGTGACCTTTTTCGGAACAGTATTTCTTTTCTGTCCGGAAACGGTCACTACAAAAAGACAGAACAACAGGAGAAGAACCTGCAGTCGTTTCATCTATTGTTACAGAGACATAAAGCGACGGAGAATCTCATCGACCGTCACCTCACGGTATTTGTTGGATACTTCAGTACGAGTCTCCCATTCCGTATCATTGCCGAGGTAGTTGAGTGTCATACCGAGTTTCACCTCTTTCTTGGCAGTTGTCAGGGCAATGGCATGCTTTGTCGGGAACTTCTTACTGGAGAACATTTCGAATTTGTCGTAGTCCCAATTCAACTGAGCACTGTTCTCCGGATTGAAACGGTCCTTGTACTGGATATTGGCCATCTTGATGGAAGCATCCTTGCGACCCACCAGCCAACTGTAGTCCATCTTGCCCTCGTTCAACTGGATGATCATGTCATCACCACTCTCAAGGGTTGTATAGACGGCTGTTGTGTCAGACGCAGCAACCTTCCTACCGATGACGACAGGATTGGGCTTGAACAGCTCATTCCAGAACAAGGCCTGCATCGAACTGAAGTCCAGACCACTGTTACGCAGGAAGTCGACCTGCATCCACGGGGCCTTCAGATACTGTTTGTTGATACGGTCCATGATCAACACATAGTCCTTGGTCATCTCGATACGTCCGGCCTCTACGAAACCGAAAGCCATCAACTGCAGACGGATCACATCGTCGCGCTTCATCTTCAGGTTACCAGTCAACGTCAGTTTCTGGGCACCTACTTCAACAGAGAACTTCACTTTCGACGTAATAAAACGAGCAGTCTGGACATTGTCCTGCACTCTTGTCACGAAATCCTTCTGCTCTTGCTGTTCAGCAGTAAGGGGTTTCGTAGCATCATTCACAGCCTTCTTGTGTGAGAGACAAGAAGTCAGCATCAACGGCATTGCCAATACGGCAACTTTCAAAAAATTGGATGATTTCATTCTTTAAAATATTTTTTGAGTTTAACTTTTCTAATCAAGACTTTATTTTCTGCATCACCTTTCAAGGCATCCTGCCAGAAGGTCAGAGCCTTGTCGGGATCCTCACAATACCAATAGATATCACCGGCATGTTCATAGATGGCCGCATTGCTGATAGTATCCCCACCGATAGTGACCGTCTCAACATTCTGCAGGGCCTGATCGATGTAGATCTTAGCCTCGGTATACCGTTTCTGCATGAAGAGGATCCATGCAAACGTGTCGAGATAGGTGGCATTCTTCGGCTCAGCCTTGAGAGTTTTCATGCTCATCGTCTCAGCCTTCGACAATTCCTCATTACGTAGACTGAGATAATAGGCATAATTGTTCAGACACGGGATATTATCGGGTTTCCACTGCAGACAGGAATCATAGGCAGCAAAGGCCTCCTGCACACGTCCTTTCTTATGAAGGATCTCGCCCATGACCTCGTAGAAGTCAGAGACGATATCCGCATTACTCTTTTCATTGATGACACTCACGCCGTTCTGGAACGTGGAGAGCGCCTGATCCAGACTGTCACGCTGATAATAGGCGATGCCCTGATAATAATAGAACGCCATATCGTCTGGATTATACTCCCGTGCCGTCTGACAGAGTTCTATCACGCGGTCTTTGTCATCTTCCGCCCAGGCATAACCCACCAGATGCAGGCGTGCCGCCGAATTGTCGGGTGCCAGTTTCAGGATGTGGTTCAATACAGGCTTGATGCTATCCGACGGCATCTTCTTCAAATCCATATAGGTGGCACACAACAAAGCGATATCTACATCCGTCGTATCAACTGCCATCATCTGGTGGAACATCCGGAGTACTTCCGTGCTGTCGCCTCCAGCCATTTCATTGGCACCAATGATTTGCCGGATCAGGTATGTCTTTTCTTCCAGACTCGTGTTTCGGCCTAACAATACCCGGCGCGTCAGCGAGTCGGCCATAGTCTGATTCTCCTGTGCCTGATAATAGGTACGTAACGACATCAGGACACGGTTGTTGTTGGGCTCTTCCGTCAGAATACGGTCGTAGACCTCCAGTGCCTCTTTCGTCTGGCCATTCATCATCAGACTCTCGCCATACATCGCCAGATAATTCAAGTCATTGGGATATTGCCTGGCAAGATCAGCCATTTCTGCCACGGCAGCCTTCTCATTGCCCATGCGGGTATAGACCTCACTCTTCGCCAGAGACAACCTCTCACTTTTTCCATCAATCGTCTCTATCCGGTCCAACACGGAAACCGCGCTTTGATAGTCGTCTACCTCCTGATAAAGATGAAAGAGTGTCTCCAACAAGTCTTCACGGTCTTTATGGCGCTCATAGAGTTTCTCTACCACGGCGATGGCATCTTGGAAGTTCTGTTGACGGATATACACCTGCGCCAGCGTTTCCATATAGGTTTCGTTCTGTGGATTCAGGCGGGCGGCCGTCTGGAAAAAGTCAAGCGACTTCTCCGTCTGCTTCAGGGCACTATAATACTGTGCCAGATAATAGTAGACCTCTGCCGCGTGAGGATTGATGTCCAGACAATGGTTCAACAGGTCAAAGGCCGCATCGTTCTGGCCTTTTTGACGCTGAACCATCGCTTCGAGGAAGAAATGGTCATACAGACGCGCTTGTTCAGGAGAGAGTTGATACTCCTGCAGATTCTTTTCTGTCACAGCATCTGTCCGGGCCACCGTCTTTGCGGTGATCGAACACGACCAGATACTGACTGCCAGCAAAGCCAGCAGAATCCAGACCTGCATGATTCTTATCCTCTTCTTCGTGACCAATTTCTTTTCTATTATTATTTCACACCTGTATGTCCATATCCACCGGCACCGCGCTCTGTCTCATCAAGTATCTCGACAGCCTCGAACACGGCCTGCTCATGACGGGCTATCACCATCTGGGCAATACGTTCTCCGTCTTCCACGATAAATTCCTCCTGTGACAGGTTGATAAGCACCACGCCTACCTCACCACGATAGTCAGCATCCACCGTCCCTGGAGCATTCAGTACCGTGATACCTTTTTTCAGGGCCAGTCCACTACGTGGACGCACCTGAGCCTCATAGCCTTCAGGAAGCGCGATGTAGAGACCTGTCGGAATGAGTCTGCGCTCCATCGGTTTCAGACTGACGGGGGAGTCCAAATTGGCACGCAAATCCATCCCCGCACTCTGCGAGGTGGCATACTGAGGCAATGGCTGATGTCCCTTATTGACAACCTTGATCTTGAGCATACGTTTATAATTTTATTATAACATTGGTGCAAAATTACTCATTAATATTGAATTATCCACATTTTTTCCTCGAAAATGTGCTTTTTTTATAATAAATTCGCTACTTTTGCAGTCAAATATGATGAATTGGCAGCAACTTATATCCAACAAACGACTCGGACAAGAGCATAAGCATCCAGAGCGTCATGACGACCGGACGGAGTTCAAACGCGACTACGACCGGTTGATTTTCTCGGCTCCTTTCCGTCGTCTGCAGAACAAAACACAGGTATTCCCTTTGCCAGGAAGTGTTTTTGTACACAACCGTCTCACCCACTCCTTGGAGGTAGCCAGCGTCGGCATGTCGTTAGGCAATGATGTGGCCCGTCGCCTGACAGCCCTTCATCCAGAATTGCGAGACACACTGTTTGCGGAGATTGGCCAGATTGTATCCACCGCCTGTCTGGCTCATGACATGGGCAACCCACCCTTCGGTCACAGTGGAGAGAAGGCGATCCAGACCTATTTCTCTGAAGGTCCTGGGAGAGACCTGCAACGGGAGGTGAGTCATCAGTTCTGGGACGACATCACTCACTTCGAAGGCAATGCCAATGCTTTCCGTCTGCTCACCCATCAGTTCAAGGGTCGTCGTGTAGGTGGTTTTGTCATGACTTATTCCATGCTTGCCAGCATCGTGAAATACCCTTTCTCCTCTACATTAGCCAGCAAGAAAGGTAAATTTGGTTTTTTTGACGAAGAAAAGGAACTCTATCGGAGAATTGCCGATGAATTGGGGATTATTTGTCTTTCCGAGCCAGGAGAGCCACTTCGCTATGTGCGCCATCCTCTGGTCTATCTGGTTGAGGCTGCCGATGATATCTGTTACGAAATCATGGATTTAGAGGATGCCCATAAGTTAAAAATTCTTTCCTATGAAGAGACGGCACAACTCATGCTCAGTTTCTTTGACGAGACACATCAGGCAAACATCCTGCACCGTATCACTGAAGAAGGACTGACCGATGACAATGAAAAAGTAGTCTATATGCGTGCCTGTGTCATTGGTAAATTGGAAAACGAGTGTGTACAGGTCTTTGTGGACCATGAGGAGGAGATTCTCAATGGCACTTTCAAGGGTTCACTCATCGAAAGCATCTCGCAGATACCATGCGAGGCTTACCGAAAATGCGCTGCGCTCTCGGTTGAGCGTATCTACAAAAGTCGTCCTGTGCTCGACGTGGAACTGTCAGGTTATAAGATCATGGAAACACTGATGACCCATTTCATCGAGGCTGCCCGTCATCCGGAACGTTTCTATTCCAAGCAACTCATCAGTCGTGTCAGCAGCCAATACGACATCGACTCACCCGACTTGGAAACACGTCTGATGGCTGTCATCGACTATATCAGCGGCATGACCGATGTCTATGCCCTTGACGTCTATCAGAAGATCTGCGGAATATCGCTGCCTATCGTTTGATTCAGCGCGATTTGTAAATCACCTTGTTGGCTCCACTGGTAATCTGGAAATCATCGGGATGTTCCTGAATATAGGAGTCTATGTGACGGACACGTTTTTCCTCCAGGATTTCATCAACGGCAATCAAGATGCCCGTCTCCTCCACATCACCGAATCCGTAGTTGATGGCCGTTCCAAAAAGTTTCATCGTGGGCGAAAGACTCATATAGGCATTCACCAATGGCGGGATATTATAGCCGAGTTTGCGAATCTCACGGTTCAGAATACGGTAATCACCCTTAAAGGTTTTATCACAGAACAGACGCTCCAATTCCTGAGGATCGGCTTCAATTTCCAGCGGTTTCATCGGGACTATCAGGTTATCTTTATCTGCAAAATGCTTACGTAAGAAATAGAGAATCATGTCGCGGCCACGACGGATATAAGAGGGATACATCGTGAATTTGCCGAAGAAATAGCGGACGTTAGGCTTGATGACCGTCAGGGCTCCAAGACCATCCCACAGATTATCCAGAGCGAAAAGACTCTTGGCACCCATTCGTGAACTCTGATAAGGCAATGAAACAAAAGATCGTCCCAGTTCGATGGTATAAGGAGCATATTCCTTGATGAACTTCTCTGAGAAATGGAACATGTGACTCGTTGCCAAGATCGGCTGTCCCTGGTCATCATAATCCCAGTCGGTACCCGACAAATAACGATAGCCGCCAATTATCTCCTCCTGATCGGGATTCCACACAATCAGTTGTTTATAGCAGTTCTCACAGATGTCAAATTCATCAAGATCCATCTCTTTACCTGTTCCGCCGCCAGCCTCACGAAATGCGATTTCACGCAATCGCCCAATTTCCTTTAACACGTTCGGAGCATTGTGCGCTGTCACAATGTAAATCCTGTTATTGCTCTTGTTGGTCATGCGGAGTTGACGCTCTGGAGTCAATTCGCTCTTGAGGACTTCTTTGTCGATGGGCTGAATAATCTCTTGTTCCATTCTTATTAGGGTTGATTGAAGGTCTTTTATAGGGAATAAACTTTTTCACGGACATACTGTGCCCATTCTGTAGCACTACGGCTCTTGTCGAATGTCTGCCAAGGGATCGGCTGACCGATTGTCACCTTAAACAACTTATGCACGTTTTTGTACATTTCATCGACTAAAAACAGCATGGCAAGGTTGAATTTTAAGTGCCTGTCACTGAAATTGGCAAGGCGATAGAAGAAGTTGGAGTTCTGTCCGCTGAAATGGATGGGCACCACGTCCCGCTGATATTCAACGCTCTTTGACAAGAAAGTTTTCTTCCAAGGGATGTCACTGATGACACCATCACGCTTGCGAGAACAAATACCAGCAGGGAACATCAGCATGTGATTGTTGCTTTGGAATCCAGCCTCCACCATCGCAGGAAAATTACGACTCTGGTTGCCTGTCTTATTGATGGGAATACAAACCGGTGCAAGTCCAGGCAGGTTCATCAATAGGTCATTGACAAGATAACGGAAACGACCATCGTAATGGCGGCCGATGATAGCCCCGAGGGCTACCCCGTCTTCACCACCAAGGGGATGGTTACTGACAAATGTATAAAGGCGGCCATCATTGGGATCTGGCAAATTCTCTTTACCCTCTATCTCAAGGGTCATATCAAGATACTTCACGCATTCCTCCAACCACTCTACACCTGTCTTATCACGACTCTCCCACAGAAAGGCGTTTACTTCATCCTGATGGGCAATCCGCTTCAGCCAATTGACAATCAAGCCCGGCACAAATTTAGCCTTGGCTCCCATCTTCTGACGGAGGATTTTTTCTATGTCAATCGTCTTTTCTGTAACTGCTGCCATTTATCATATCACACTAACAAGTTGCAAAAATAGCACAAATCTTTCAATTATGAGCAAAAATGCCGACAAAAGCGTGCGAAAAAGGTTAAAAAAACTAAATGGTGGGGAATTAGTTCATAAAAGTGGATGAAAATGGAGGAAAATTACATAATTTTGTAACCGAATTCTTCATAATAGTTGTACGCATGCGATTCTTAGGAAACATAGAAGCGAAGGCCGATGCCAAAGGAAGGGCATTCCTACCAGCAGTTTTCCGCAAGGTGCTTCAGGCATCGGGTGAGGAAAACCTTGTGCTGCGTAAGGACATCTTTCAGCAGTGTCTGGTCCTGTTTCCTGAAAGTGTATGGAATCAGCGCGTTGATCTGCTGAAATCCCAACTGAAGCAGTGGAAACCCACGCATCAGCAGTTATTAAGGCAGTTCGTTTCGGAGGCGGAGGTGGTCAACCTTGACGGCAATGGCCGCTTCCTGATCTCCAAACGCCTACAACGGTTGGCCAGCCTAGACCAAGACCTACAGTTCATCGGTGTCGATGACACCATCGAAATATGGTCACCCCAACGTCTGAAGGAGAGTCTGAAGACAGACGAAGATTTCGGAGCCGCATTGGAAGACATCATGAATACCGACGACGCTCAATGATTAAAACGGCTGAGACATATCATGTTCCAGTACTCCTACGGGAGAGCGTCGACGGGCTTGCTATCAAGCCCGACGGTGTTTATATAGATACAACCTTTGGTGGTGGCGGCCACAGCAGGGAGATACTCAGCAGACTGGGTAAGAAAGGACATCTGTTCAGTTTTGACCAGGATGCAGACGCAGAAAGAAACAGCATTGACGATGACCGGTTCACCTTTGTCAGGAGCAACTTCAGGTATATCAAAAACTGGATGCGTTATTATGACATAGAGCAGGTAGACGGTCTGTTGGCCGACCTCGGAGTCTCTAGCCATCATTTCGATGACGAAACTCGCGGTTTTTCCTTCCGCTATGAGGCGCCTCTGGATATGCGGATGAACAAACGGGCCGGAAAGACGGCCGCCGACATTCTCAATGAGGCTGAAGAGAGTCAACTGGCCGACATTCTGTACATCTATGGTGAACTGAAGAATGCGCGGAGAATTGCCTCAGCCATCGTGAAAGGCAGAGCCACACAACGGATAGAGACCACTGCCGACCTAATAAAATTAACTGATGGGCTGATCGGATTTAATGGGAATGAGAAGAAAGAGATGGCAAAACTCTTCCAGGCACTGCGCATCGAGGTCAATCATGAGATGGACGCGCTTCGTGAGATGCTCAATGGTGCACGCGACCTGCTCAGTCCGGGAGGACGGCTCTCCGTCATCACCTACCACTCATTAGAAGACCGTATGGTCAAAAACTTCATCAAGGCGGGTAATGCCGAAGGCAAGGTCCATCAGGACTTCTTTGGACGGACAGAAGCACCCTTCAAAACCATCAACAACAAAGTCATTACACCCTCTGCCGATGAGCAAGCCCAGAACCCACGCAGCAGAAGCGCAAAATTGAGGATTGGGGAAAGGGTGTAAATTAGGAAAAACTAGGAGATCCTAGGATAGCCTAGGGAATCCTAGAAAAAAAGAAAGAATATGGACGAGAACGAGATAAAAGAACAAGCAAAGGAAACCATCCGGAAGATCAAGGAGACGGTCAAGGAAGAAGACCCGAAACTGTCATCCTCGCTGACGTTGCGGACCATCCTTGGTGGTGATTTCCTCACGGCAGAGATGGTACGTCACCAAATCTGGCTCATCGTGCTTGTCGTCCTGTTCGCCATTATTTATGTGGCCTTTAGATACCAATGCCAGCAGGACATGATTGCCATCGACAAGATGGAGAAAGAATTACTCGATGCCAAATACAAGGCCCTGTCGAGTTCGAGTACCCTCACAGAGAAATGTCGTGAGAGCCATGTGCTGGATGCTCTGAGGAATAACAAGGACAGCGTGCTGCATGTCGCAGACCAGCCACCTTATATTATTAATGTAGAGGAATAGAATTAATAGGTTGAATAGGTTTAATGAGTTGAATGAGTAGGTTTAGTTCAGATAAAGTCATGCCCAGGTACTTCGCCATTGCGGTGATCCTGACGTTCATTGGTTTTGCCATCATCGGCAAGGCGATGTATATCATGACCGCCAAGAAAACCTACTGGACACAAGTGGCCTCCCGTCTGAAACGCGACAGTGTCAGTGTGAAACCTACGCGTGGTAATATCCTCAGCAGTGACGGTCAACTCATGGCCAGCAGCATTCCAGAATACAAGGTGTTTATTGATTTCCAGGCAGGTGCTACCGACTCTATCGGTAACCACAACCGTGACTCCCTGTGGGAAGCCAACATCGACACCATCTGTTATGAACTCAACCAGATATTCCCCTCCCGCTCTACTGCGGAATTCAAGGCACACCTTTTGGAAGGCAAACACAAGGTGATGAAGAACGGGACCGTCGGTGCCCGCCACTGGGCCATCTGGCCAAAACGTATCGACTACAATACTTTCTGCGAAGTACACAAACTTCCTATCTTCTGTGAGCGTCCAGGTGTAGGAGGATTCCACTGGGAGGAATACAATTCCCGCCGTCACCCATTCGGGTCACTGGCCTGGCGTACCATCGGTGACGTGTATGTTGCCAAAGACAGTGCGAAAAATGGTCTGGAACTATCGTACGACTCCTTGCTACGGGGTACCAACGGATTGATGCACCGTCGTAAGGTACTCAGCAAATATCTCGACATCCCTGTGTTGTCGCCAGTCGACGGCTGTGATATCGTGACCACCATCGATGTAAGTATGCAGGACTTGGCTGAGCGGGCGGTCGTAGATGAACTGAAGGAGATTGGCGGTGAGATGGGCGTAGCCATCCTGATGGAGGTAAAGACAGGTGATGTAAAAGCCATCGTCAACATGAGTCGTGCTGCCGATGGCGAATACTATGAGATGGTGAACAATGCCATCAGTTACCGTTGTGAGCCAGGATCTGTCTTCAAGGTCGCCTCATTCCTCGTAGCTCTCGACGACGGTGTTGTTGACACCAGTTATGTCATCCATACCGGCAGTGGTGTGCTGGAGATGCACGGTCGTCCGATGAAAGACCACAACTGGCGTCGTGGCGGTTATCAGGACATCAACGTAGCCCGGGCACTGGAGGTCAGTTCCAACATCGGTGTCAGCCATGTCATCGATAAGTTCTATGGCAGTAATCCCACGAAATATGTGCAGGGTCTCTACCGTGTCGGCATTCATGAAGACCTCAAACTACCACTTGTGGGCTATCACACGCCCTGGATCCGTATGCCGGACACCAAGACGACAGATCGTACCAAATACTGGAGTAAGACCACTCTGCCTTGGATGAGTATCGGTTACGAGACACAGATTGCGCCTATCAATACCGTTGCCTTCTACAATGCTATTGCCAACAACGGTAAGATGATGCAGCCCCGTTTCGTCAAGCAACTCATCAAGGATGGTCAGGTCATCAAGGAGTTTGAGCCTGTTGTACTCAAAGAACGCATTGCCAAGCCTCAAGCCATCAAAACCATGCAAACCATCCTGGAGCATGTGGTCAGTCAAGGCCTTGGTCGTAAGGCAGGCTCCAAGATGTTCAAGGTTGCCGGCAAGACCGGAACGGCCCAGGTGGCAGACCAATATGGTGGTTACCACTCCGGCACCACCCGTTATTGGCTATCGTTTGCTGGCTATTTCCCGGCCGATGATCCGCGCTATACATGTATTGTCTGTCTGAAGAAATCTGGACTGCCAGCCTCTGGCGGTGGCATGAGCGGTGTTGTTTTCCACCGCATCTCCGAAGGAGTGATGGCCCAGAATCTGAAACTGAGTGTGGAGGATGCCCGTGACGAGAAGTCCATTTTCGTTCCTGATGTGAAAGAGGGGAATGTCGTTCCTGCTGACTATGTCCTCAACAGTCTACAAATCAAGAAGAAACCTGCCCTGTCTGCCAAAAAAGTCTCTGCCGATATCATTCCGGACCTGACGGGTATGGGTGCCAGAGATGCTGTGTACCAATTGGAGCGACGTGGTGTCAAGGCGATTGTCAAGGGACGTGGCAAGGTTAAGTCACAGAGTATATACAGTGGCACAGCCGTCAAACAAGGCATGGCATGTGTGGTTTATCTGGAATAGTTTGAAGAAGTTTGAAGCATATGGAGTTAAAGGTATTATTGAAGAATGTGGAGGTGCTGAATGTTATCGGCGACCTGGACAGAGAGATTGCAGGGGTAAACATTGATTCCCGGCAAATCAAAGAAGGCCATCTCTTCGTGGCTATTCCCGGTACACAGACGGACGGTCACAATTACATCCCCAAAGCCATTGAGCAGGGAGCCGTGGCAGTCCTGTGCGAACACTTCCCCGACAAGCGGGAGTCAGGAGTTACCTATATCGTCGTTAAGTCGACAGAAGATTGTGTTGGCGAGGTGGCCACGCAGTTCTATGGAGATCCGTCCAGAAAACTCACACTGGTCGGCGTCACTGGCACCAACGGCAAGACTACTATCGCCACCTTATTATATAATATGTTCCGCCAGTTTGGACACAAGTGCGGTCTGCTCTCCACCGTCTGCAACTATATAGAGGGTGAGGCCATCCCCACCAGCCATACCACCCCCGATCCCATCGAACTGAACCAGTTACTGGCACAGATGGTGGAGGCTGGCTGCGAATATGCCTTTATGGAATGCTCCAGTCACGCCATCGCCCAGAAGCGTATTGGCGGTCTGAAATTCAAGGGAGGTCTCTTTACCAACCTCACCCGCGACCATCTCGATTACCACAAGACCCTCGAGAACTACCGTGATGCCAAGAAAGCCTTCTTCGACGGACTGGAAAAAGATGCCTTTGCCGTCACCAACGCCGACGATAAGAACGGCCTGTTTATGGTACAGAATACAAAGGCTCAAGTAAAGACCTATTCCATCCGGTCCATGGCCGACTTCAAGGCAAAGATCATCGAATGTCACTTCGAGGGGATGTATCTTGATATCGACGGCCGTGAGGTTGGCGTTCAGTTCATTGGCAAATTCAATGTCAGCAACTTATTGGCTGTCTATGGGGCAGCCGTCATGCTAGGTAAAAAACCAGAAGACATCCTCGTGGTGTTAAGTACGCTCAAAAGCGTCAATGGACGTCTAGAGCCCATTCGTTCACCCGAGGGATATACAGCCGTCGTCGATTATGCCCACACCCCTGATGCTTTGGAGAATGTGCTGAAAGCCATTCATGAAGTACTTGATGGAAAGGGGAAGGTCATCACCGTCTGTGGTGCCGGCGGAAATCGAGACAAAGGCAAACGTCCCTTGATGGCTCAAGAGGCCGTGAAACAAAGTGACCGGGTCATCATCACCTCCGACAATCCCCGTTTCGAGGAGCCTCAGGATATCATCAACGACATGTTGGCAGGTCTTGATGCCCGACAGATGAAAAAAGTGGTCAGCATTGTTGACCGCCGAGAAGCCATCCGCACGGCCTGTATGATGGCCGAAAAGGGTGATGTCATCCTCATTGCCGGCAAGGGACATGAGGACTATCAGGAAATCAAAGGTGTTAAGCACCATTTCGATGACAAAGAGGTTGTCAGAGAAATCTTTGGAAGTGAAAAGTGAATCGTGAAAAGTGAATCGTTATGCTATATTATTTCTTTAGATTCTTAGAGCAGTACAATATCCCGGGCTCGCACATGTGGGCCTACATCTCATTCCGTTCACTGCTAACACTGATTTTCTCTTTGTTGATCTCCGCCTGGTTTGGTGAGAAGTTCATCAAATGGATGAAACGTCGGAAGATCTTCGAGACAGAACGCGATCCGGAGATCGATCCTTTCGGTGTTGAGAAGAAGGGAGTTCCCACCATGGGCGGTATCATTATCATTGTCAGTATCCTCATACCCGTACTCTTGTTCGGACGTATCCGTAACATCTATCTGATCTTAATGGTTGTCACCACCCTGTGGTTAGGGTTCCTGGGATTCCTCGACGACTACATCAAGATTTTCAGACGCAACAAAGAGGGACTAAAAGGCAAATATAAGATTGTCGGGCAGATTAGTATCGGTTTCATTGTCGGACTGACCCTCTGGCTCAGTCCGGATGTCGTTGTGCGCGAGAATGTCAATGTCCAGCAACAGAACCAGGAGATTGTGGTCAAGCATAAACAGGAAGCAACCAAGTCGCTTCATACCACCATCCCCTTTGTGAAGAACCACAACCTGAACTACTCAGAAGTACTGAGTTTCTTAGGCAAATATAAGGTGGCTGCTGGATGGGTGCTCTTTGTCCTGATGACCATCTTGGTGGTAACGGCTGTCAGTAATGGCGCCAACCTTAACGATGGCATGGATGGTATGTGTGCAGGCAATTCTGCTATCATAGGCGTAGCCTTAGGCATCCTGGCCTACGTTTCATCTCATATCGGATACGCCTCCTATTTCGACCTCATGTATATCCCGCATTCTGAGGAACTGGTGATTTTCCTCTGTGCTTTCGTAGGTGCCATGATCGGTTTCCTGTGGTATAACGCCTTCCCTGCTCAGGTGTTTATGGGCGACACGGGCTCCTTAACCATCGGCGGCATCATTGGTGTGTGTGCCGTTATCATCCATAAGGAATTGTTATTACCCATCCTCTGCGGCATCTTCTTCGTGGAGAGCCTCAGTGTCATCATCCAGACACAATGGTTTAAGATTCAGAAGCGTAAGGGAAAGCGTGTCCGCGTGTTCCGCGCTACACCCATCCACGATAATTTCCGCAAACTCAACTCTCAGTTGGATGCAACAAGCACCTATATCTTGAAAGGCTGGCCCCATCGTCCGTTCCATGAGTCGAAGATTACCATCCGTTTCTGGATCACAACCATTATTCTGGCCGCCCTGACTATTATTACATTGAAGATAAGATAGAATATGAAAAAGAGAATCGTGATATTAGGAGCAGGCGAAAGCGGTGCAGGTGCCGCCGTCCTGGCCCAAAAAGAAGGCTTCGATGTGTTTGTGTCAGACATGTCAAAGATAGCCGACAAATATAAGAAGATGCTCGATGACCACGGTATCGAGTGGGAGGAAGGTCAACATACAGAAGAAAAGATTCTCAATGCCGATGAGATCATCAAGAGTCCAGGCATCCCTGAGACAGCCCCAATGGTCAGAAACGCCGAGGAGAAGGGCATCCATATCATCAGTGAGATTGAGTTTGCTGGTCGTTACACCCACTCCAAGATGATCTGTATTACCGGCTCTAACGGTAAGACCACGACCACTTCGCTCATCTACCATATCTTCAAGGATGCAGGTTATGATGTCGGACTGGCTGGTAATATCGGTAACTCACTCGCCCTACAGGTGGCTGAGGATCCTCACGAATACTACATCATCGAACTGAGTTCTTTCCAACTCGACAACATGTATGATTTCCGTGCTAACATCGCCATCCTATTGAACATCACACCCGACCATCTGGATCGTTATGACTTTAAGATGCAGAACTACGTTGACGCTAAGATGCGCATCATCCAAAACCAGACCGGCGACGATGCTTTCATCTACTGGGCCGACGACCCCATCATCAAGAAAGAACTGGAGAAATACGATATCCGCGCCATCCAATATCCATTTGCCGAACTAAAGGAAAAGGGTGTTATCGGTTATATCGAGGAAGGGCAATACAAGATTGAGAAGCCTGAGCCTTTCAATATGGAACAAGAGAGTCTCAGTCTGACGGGCAAGCATAACATCTACAACTCTCTCGCCGCCGGTATCGCTGCCGATATCGCCGGTATCAAGAAAGAGGAAATCCGTAAGTGCCTGAGCGACTTCCCCGGGGTGGAGCACCGATTAGAGAAAGTATGTATGGTACGTGGCGTACAATATATCAACGACTCCAAGGCCACGAATGTCGATGCATGCTGGTATGCCTTGGAAGCCATGAAAACCAAGGTCATCCTCATCATCGGCGGCAAGGACAAGGGCAACGACTATGACCCCATCAAACCGTTGGTGAAGGAAAAATGCTCTGGCATTGTCTACCTCGGTGCCGACAATCAAAAACTGCATGATAATTTCGACAGTCTGGGTATCCCCGTCAGAGACACGCACTCCATGAAGGATTGCGTGGCAGCCTGCTATGAGATGGCCCAGCCTGGTGAGACCGTGCTACTGAGTCCCTGTTGCGCTTCCTTCGACCTCTTCAAGAATATGGAAGACCGCGGTGAGCAATTTAAGGAATTGGCTAGGAATTTATGAATAAGAAATTAGGAAATCTGTTTAAGGGAGACAAGGTCATCTGGATGGTGATGCTGTTCTTGTGCCTGATCAGTGTTGTGGAGGTTTTTTCTGCCTCCAGCACGCTGACCTACAAGAGTCAGGACTATCTGGGACCCATCATCGGACATACCTGGAAGATCTTGGTAGGCGTCGGTGTGGCCATTCTCATCCTGAACGTTCCCTGTCGCTTCTTCAAACTAGCCACACCAGGACTGTTGCTTATCTCCGTCATCATGCTCCTCTGGGTACTTCTCTTCGGAGAGAAGACCAACGATGCGGGTCGCTGGATCAGTCTCCTCGGTCTGAAATTCCAGCCATCCGAGATTGCCAAGGGTACGATGGTACTGGTCACGGCCCAGATTCTCAGTGCCATGCAACGGGATGACGGAGCCGACAAAAGGGCCTTTAAATATATACTCATCATCATTCTGCCTTTCTGTCTGCTCATCGGATTGGAGAACCTCTCTACAGCCGCCCTCATCCTGGCAGTCATCTTCCTGATGATGTTCATCGGACGGGTACCGCTGACGCAGTTAGGCAAGTTCGTAGGTGCCGGTGTTATCCTCCTGATTCTGTTCATCGGCTCGATTTATCTGTTAGGCAGTTTTGAAAATAGCGAGGGCGGGGAAACCCAGACAGAGGCCATTGTCAATGGCGAGGTCAAGAAGGACACCAAGAAAAAGACCACGTTCCTTCACCGTTTTAGTACCTGGAAAGGTCGTATCGACAAGCACCTGAACAAGAAAGACGTGGCTCCCGAGGACTACGACCTCGACAAAGACGCCCAGGTGGCTCATGCGAACATCGCTATTGTCGGAAGCAACATCATCGGCAAAGGTCCGGGTAAGTCGGTGGAGCGTGACTTCCTTCCTCAGGCTTTCAGCGACTTCATCTACGTGATTATCATCGAGGAGTTAGGCATTCTCGGAGCGGCCTTTGTGGCCTTCCTATATATTGTCCTACTCTATCGGGCAGCCCGCATCGCCAGTCGTTGTGAGAATAATTTCCCGGCATTCCTGGTCATGGGCTTAGCCCTGATGCTGGTCATCCAGGCCACGTTTAACATGATGGTGGCAGTGGGCATCGCACCTGTCACGGGTCAGCCTTTGCCTCTTATCTCCCGAGGTGGCACATCGACCATCATCAACTGTGCTTATATCGGAGCCATGTTAAGTGTTAGCCGTTCTGCAAAAAAAAGAGGGCAGAACATGCCGATAAACGAAATATAATTTGTAACTTTGCACACCATTATATATAAATAAGGTATGGAGAAAGAGTTGAGAGTCATCATCAGTGGAGGCGGTACCGGGGGACATATCTTCCCAGCCGTCAGCATTGCCAATGCCATCAAGGTCTTGCGTCCTGATGCCAAGATCTTGTTTATTGGTGCCTTGGGACGCATGGAGATGCAGCGTGTCCCGGCAGCAGGCTATGAGATCAAGGGCCTGCCCATTCGCGGATTCTTCCGTCCACTATGGAAACCCGCCAATATTGGCGTGGCCATCGACTATCTGAAGAGCAAGTGGCAGGCCAAGAAGATTCTCAAGCAGTTCCGTCCCCAGGTGGCTGTCGGTGTTGGCGGCTATGCCAGCAGTGCGGCCTTAGGCGCAGCCAACAGTCTGGGCATCCCCACTTTGCTTCAGGAGCAGAACAGTTATGCCGGTCTCGCCAACAAGACTCTTTCCAAAAAAGCAGCCAAGATCTGTGTGGCCTACGAAGGCATGGAACGTTTCTTCCCCGCCGAGAAGATTATGCTTACAGGTAATCCTGTACGTCAGACGCTGTTGGAAACGACCATCACCCGCGAAGATGCCGTGCGTAGTCTAGGATTCGACCCCTCCAAGAAGACCATCCTTCTCGTCGGTGGCAGCCTTGGTGCCAGGACCATCAACGAGAGTGTCCTACAGCACCTCGATCTCATCAAGGAGAGCGACATCCAGTTTGTCTGGCAGACAGGTAAGTACTATTATGAATCCATTCAGAAGCAACTGGAGGGTCAGGATATCCCGAATCTGAAAGTCACCGACTTCATCACCGATATGGGAGCCGCTTACAAGGCTGCCGATCTGGTCATCAGCCGTGCAGGTGCCAGCAGTATTTCCGAGTTCTGTCTCATCGGCAAACCCGTCATCCTCGTACCCAGCCCCAATGTGGCGGAAGACCACCAGACGAAGAATGCCCTCGCCCTGGCCAATAAGGACGCGGCCCTTTACGTGAAGGATGCCGAAGCACCCGCCACCCTCCTGCCCCTCGCCATCGAGACGGTTCAGGATGCGCAGAAACTCAAATCGCTCAGCGAGAATGTCCTCAAACTCGCCCTTCCCGATTCTGCCAACATCATCGCCCAGGAGGTCCTCGCCCTCACCCATCAAACCCATTCAACCCATTAGACCCATTCAACCCATGAATATCAAAGATACAAAAGCAGTCTATTTCATCGGAGCCGGTGGCATTGGTATGAGTGCCATTGCCCGTTACTTCATCAAGAAAGGTCTGGTCGTGGCCGGCTACGATAAGACACCTTCCGATCTCACCAAGAGACTGGAAAAGGAGGGTATGCTCATCCATTATGAAGAGAACATCGATGAGATTCCCCATGCCTGCAAGAAAAAAGAGTCCTGTCTAGTCATCTATACTCCCGCCATCCCGGAGAACCATCAAGAACTCCAGTATTTCCGGGAGAACGGCTTCGATATCCAGAAACGGGCTCAAGTCTTAGGCACCTTGACCCAGATGCACAAAGGTCTCTGTGTGGCAGGCACACACGGTAAGACCACCACCTCTACCATGTGTGCCCATATCATGCACCAGAGTCACCTCGACTGTAATGCCTTCTTAGGCGGCATCTCCAAGAATTACGGCACCAACTACATCCTCTCCGACTCTGATTACGTGGTCATCGAAGCCGACGAGTTCGACAGGTCGTTCCACTGGCTCCGTCCCTGGATGAGTGTCATCACCTCTACCGACCCCGACCATTTGGATATCTATGGCACTAAGGAAGCCTATTTGGAGAGTTTCCGTCATTACACGGAACTCATCCAGCCTGGTGGTGCCCTGATTATCCACCGTGATCTGGAAATGAAGGAAAACTTGCAGGATGGTGTCAAACACTTCGACTATAGTCTCGACAAGGGTGACTTCCATGCCGAGAACATCCGTATTGAAAACGGGGAGATTACCTTCGACTTTATCTCGCCTATTGAATGCGTGTCGAATGTCCAACTGGGACAGCCCATCCCCATCAATATTGAAAATGGCATTGCCGCCATGGCTATGGCACAATTGAATGGCTGTACGGCCAAGGAACTGAAATTTGGCATGCAGACCTACAGTGGCGTGGACCGTCGCTTCGACTTCAAGATCAAGACAGACCGTCTGGTTTTCCTTAGCGACTATGCCCACCACCCGAAGGAGATCTACCAAAGTGCGAAGAGTATCCGTGAACTGTACAAGGACAAGCATATCACGGCCATCTTCCAACCGCACCTCTATACCCGTACCCGTGACTTCTACAAGGAGTTCGCTGAGGCCCTGAGCCTGCTCGACGAGGTCATCCTCACGGAGATCTACCCTGCCCGTGAAGAACCCATCAAAGGTGTCAGTTCCAAACTGATCTATGATCATCTGGGAGAGGGTGTGAAGAAAGAGATGATCAGCAAGGATCAAGTGCTTGATTACGTCAAGTCGCACAACTTCGAAGTACTCGTCGTACTCGGTGCTGGCGACCTCGACAATATGGTACCCAAAATCACCAAATTATTAAATAGTAAATAGTAAATTGCATGTCATTCAACTGGAAGAAGTCCCTCATCGTCGTATTTGATATCGCCATTGCCGCCTATCTCATACTGGCCGTCACAGCGTTCAACAAGCCCGCTGAGAGAGCCAGTGTATGTTCTGAGGTGAAGATCGATATTGATGACGAGATGCCCGATGGCTTCCTCAACGCGAATGAGATCAAACAAATATTGGAACGACAGCGTCTCTACCCATTAGCCCAACCCATGATGTCCGTCAACGCCCGTGACATCGAAGAGGCACTTAGGAAAAGTCCTTTTGTACAACAGGCAGAATGTTACAAGGCTCAGAACGGTCATGTATGTATCAGTCTGAAACAGCGTATGCCCATCATGCACGTGATGGCAACCAATGGCGACAACTACTATGTCGACACCCATGGCAGCATCCTGCCTGAAACGCATTTTGCCTCCGACCTGGTAGTGGCTACTGGATGGATTACAAAGAAATATGCCCAAAAGACGCTGACGCAGGCAGCCAACGAGGTCATCAGGGACAAGTTCTGGCAGAGTCAAATTGTGCAGATCAATGTGCTTACCGACGGCTCTATCGAGATGGTTCCTCGTGTCGGTGACCATATTCTCTATCTCGGGAGCCCAAACAACATCGCCAGGAAACTGGAGCGACTGCGCAAGTTCTACCTATACGGTCTGAACCAGGCCGGCTGGAATAAATACACCTATATCAGTGTGGAATTCGATAATCAGATAATCTGCAAGAAAAAATAATATGGCAAAGGAATTCATCGTAGCAATTGAACTCGGTTCATCCAAGATGACCGGTATCGCGGGTCAGAAGAACCTTGACGGCAGCATCACCGTACTGGCTGTGGTCAAGGAAGACTCTTCGTCATTCATCCGCAAAGGTGTCGTTTACAACATCGACAAGACCGCACAATG
Source organism: uncultured Prevotellaceae bacterium (assembly GCA_902784565.1). Classification (GTDB taxonomy): domain Bacteria; phylum Bacteroidota; class Bacteroidia; order Bacteroidales; family Bacteroidaceae; genus Prevotella. The sequence continues at coordinate 25,944 of CACZVE010000001.1, read as the reverse complement.
CCTTACCAACATCCTCAAGAAACTGGAAAACCAGTTGAAGACTGAGATCACCCAGGTGTATGTTGGTGTAGGTGGACAATCTATTCGCAGTGTCAGGAATGTGATTACAAAAGACCTGCCAGCAGATACCATCATCACCCAGGAGATGGTCATTGAACTCATGGATGCCAACCGTAACATGAAGTATCAGGATCAGGAGATTCTCGATGCAGCCGTCCAGGAATACAAGGTTGATGCTCAGTATCAGATCGACCCCGTTGGCATCCAGGCCACCCGTTTAGAGGGTAACTTCCTCAACATTCTCGAGCGCAAGGCCTTCTACCGTAACCTCAATAAATGCTTTGAGGTGGCAGGCATCAATGTAGCAGAGATGTATCTGGCGCCCTTAGCATTAGCCGACAGTGTACTCACCGAGGCTGAGAAACGCTCTGGCTGTGCCCTTGTCGATATCGGAGCCGACACCACCACCGTCTCCGTCTACAGCAAGAACATCCTGCGCCACCTGGCTGTCATTCCTCTTGGCATAAACAATATCAGCAAGGATATCGCTACACTCCAGATGGAGGAGAGCGACGCAGAGAAGATGTTGTTGAAGTACGGTTCTGCCTTTACCGACAACAACGACATTGACAACACCCTGAAATACCCCATCGATGCGGAGCGTCAGGTGGAGAGTCGTAAGTTCATCGAAATTGTGGAGGGTCGTTTAGAGGAAATCATCGAGAACGTCTGGTATCAGATTCCTTCCGACTACTACGACAAACTTCTGGCTGGCATCATCCTGACTGGTGGTGGTTCCAATATGAAGGACATCGAACAGGCTTTTATCAATCACACCCATGTGGACAAGATTCGCATTGCCAAATTCGTGACACACACCATCAGTTCCAACCACGAGGACATCAAAGCTCACGATGGTAAGATGAACACCGTGCTCGGTCTGTTAGCCAAGGGCGACATCAATTGCGCAGGCAACACAATCGATCCCAACGGTGATCTCTTCGCCCAACAAAAGAAGGAGACGGGAACTGGAGGGGAATTACAATCCCCGAGCGCCATTCGTGCCCGTCAGGCAAGTGAGATTCCTGCTGGTGTCATCCGTACCGAGGCTGAGAAGCAGAAGGCCGAAGAGGAACGTCGTCGTCAGCAGGAGGAAGAAGAACGCCAGCGTCGTGAAGAGGAAGAGGCTGAACGCCAACGTATCGCTGCCGAGAAACGCGAGAATAGTTTCTGGAACAAGTTCCTGAAGAAAGCCAAAAAGTTCGGCGAAGACATCGTCTCTGAAGAGTAGCCCCCATTCAACCCATTATACCCATTAAACCCATCAACAATATGGCAGACAATAATCTCAATATCGATATCCTGGACTTCGGTACACCGGAGAAGGATCACAGCATCATCAAAGTGATTGGTGTCGGTGGCGGTGGCGGTAACGCCGTCAACCACATGTATCGTGAAGGTATTCACGATGTGACGTTCGTGCTCTGCAACACGGACAACCAGGCCCTCAACGACTCGCCTGTCCCCGTTCATCTGCAACTGGGTAAGGAAGGTCTGGGTGCCGGTAACAAACCCGAGAAGGCCCGTGCGGCTGCCGAAGAGAGCATTAACGACATCAAGGATATGCTCAGCGACGGTACCCGTATGGCTTTTATCACTGCCGGCATGGGCGGAGGCACTGGCACAGGTGCAGCTCCAGTCATTGCCCGCGTGTCCAAGGAGTTAGGCATCCTCACCGTCGGTATCGTCACTATCCCCTTCCGTTTCGAGGGCGACCGTAAGATCGACCAAGCCCTCGATGGTGTGGAGGAGATGCAAAAGCATGTAGACGCCTTGCTCGTCATCAATAATGAGCGGCTGCGCGAAATCTATCCCGAACTCTCCGTGCTCGACGCTTTCGGCAAGGCAGATGACACCCTCTCTGTGGCAGCCAAATCCATCGCTGAGATCATCACGGTACATGGCCTCATCAACCTCGACTTCAACGATGTCAAGACGGTATTGAAGGACGGTGGTGTCGCCATTATGTCGACAGGCTATGGTGAGGGCGAGGGACGTGTAAAGAAAGCCATTGAGGACGCCCTTAATTCACCCCTTCTCAACGATAACGACATCTTCAACTCCAAGAAAATCCTGCTCAGCATTTCCTTCGCCGGCTCGAAGGACGGTCAGCAGTCGTTGATGATGGAGGAGATGAACGATGTGAACGACTTCATGGCGAAGTTCGGCAATGACTTCGAGATTAAGTGGGGACTGGCCACCGACCCGGAACTCGGCAAAAAAGTTAAGGTCACTATCCTCGCCACCGGCTTCGGCATCGAGAGTGTCGACGGTATGGATGCACACATGAAGAAACATACTCAGGACGACATCAACCGCATTGCCGAGGAACAGGCCAAGGCCGTAGAGCGTCAGGACCGTCGTAACCGCTACTATGGTGGCGACAGCACAGCCAAGCGTTACAAGCGTCGTCCTAACATCTACCTCTTCCGTTCCGAAGACCTCGACAACGACGATGTCATCTCTGCTGTAGAATCTACACCTACCTACAAGCGTACCCGTGAGATTCTCGACAGTATCAACTCGCAGGCCACAGGCGACGAACCTGAGGAGCCGCCTTTCGTCCCCGAGTCACACGACCCCATCCAAGGTACCATCAAGTTCGCTTAGGAATACATATCTCGTAATACCTCTACCGACTTCATCTCCGGGAAATCCGGCAGATGGAGTCGGTAGTAGGTTAACGATACCTCCAACAGGCGGTTGCGCTCGTGGTGAGACATTTTATAAAGGTGCATAGTAGGAAAGTCCATGCGCATCATCACCTGTATCTTCTCGGCCTCCTGCGGCATGAGGAAATCGCGGTGCATCGGAGGCTGGGAGGTAAAGATACTCTCGCGCAGGTCAAAATAGTCACCTACCTGATAATGATCCAGATTAGGATAGAATCCCAGAAAACGACTCAAACGCATCAGAAATACCAGATGGAAGTTGGCGTAACGGACATCCTGACTATCGAGCCATATGATACTGTTGGCCACATAGTCGTAGAGCGGGGCATTTTGTTGTTCTCCACGCAGGGCATGATACAGGAATTCTGCAATAAACAAGGAGATGGAGAGTTTATTCGGATCGAAAGGAATGGTGATAAATGGCACAGCCAACCGCACGTCCCTGATTTTCTGTAACTGAATCTTCGGACGCAGATCGGCTTCTATCTCCAACATGGTCAACGGCTGAAAAAACTGTTTCCTTACCTTTGCTTTCGGCGACTTCGGCAGACTGACGATAAACGAGAGTCTACCGTGTTGTCGGGTGAACATATCGACAATCAGTCGCGTCTCACCATACTTGATGGCATGGAGCACAATGGCCTGAGTCTTTGTCAGCATACGGCTACAAAGGTACGAAAAAGAAGTGAAAAATGAATCGTGAAAAGTGAAAAGTTGGGGGATTAGGGCATTTTTTCTCAAGAAAATTTGGTGGATTCAAAAAATAGCAGTACCTTTGCACCCGCTTTTTATGTCGACGGTCCCTTCGTCTATCGGTTAGGACGAGAGATTTTCATTCTCTAAAGAGGAGTTCGACTCTCCTAGGGACTACCAAAAAACTTTAAATCCGCCATCTGCACAGCCAAGTGCTACTTTCGTCAGAGAGGATAAGGTGGCGGAGGGCTTTCCAAAAGGGAGTCCGCCCAGGGCAGCCGTCAGACGCAAGACCCACAGGCTTTAGAGAATTAATAATTAATAATTAATCATTTAGCATTAAAAAAAATGGCAAATCACAAATCATCCGTGAAGAGAATCCGCCAGACACAGAAAAGGGCGCTTCACAACCACTACTACGCAAAAACGATGCGTAACGCTGTGCGCAAACTGCGTGCTATGACCAACAAGGACGAGGCTGTCGCTCTGTACCCGAAGGTGCAGAAGATGCTCGACAAACTGGCCAAGACTAACATCATCCACAAGAACAAGGCCGCCAACCTGAAGTCCAGTCTGGCCTTGCACATCAACAAATTGTAAAAAGAAACCATTACAATAGGGAACCGCAGTCCTGAACAGGGCTGCGGTTTTCTTTTTTTATTGTTTTTTAGCAGATAAACATAGTTTATCTGAGTTTTTTTTTGTACCTTTGCACGGAAAATCAGAAGATTAAGAACAAAATGACAGACGAACAACTGAATCAGGAACAAAATTATTCCGCGAGTAATATCCAAGTACTCGAGGGTTTGGAAGCGGTGCGCAAGCGCCCTGCCATGTATATCGGCGACATCAGTGAGAAAGGACTCCACCATCTGGTCAACGAGACCGTCGACAACTCTATCGACGAGGCGATGGCTGGATTCTGTACACATATCGAGGTAACCATCAACGAAGACAATAGTATCACCGTACAGGACAACGGACGAGGCATCCCCGTCGATGAGCATGAGAAGATGCACAAAAGTGCCTTGGAGGTCGTCATGACGGTGCTCCATGCTGGTGGTAAGTTCGACAAGGGCTCGTATAAGGTCTCTGGCGGTCTGCACGGTGTGGGTGTATCCTGTGTGAATGCTCTCTCCACCCACATGCTGTCACAGGTGTTCCGCAACGGCCATATCTACCAGCAGGAATACGAGAAGGGAAAGCCCCTCTACGATGTAAAGATTGTGGGCGACACCGACAAGACCGGTACCCGTCAGCAGTTCTGGCCCGACGGCACTATCTTCACCACCACCGAATACAAATACGACATCATCGCCCGTCGTATGCGTGAACTGGCCTACCTGAATGCCGGCATCACCATCACACTTACAGACATGCGACGCGATGAGGAGGGTAACCTGAAACAGCCGGAGGTGTTCCATGCCAAGGACGGTCTGAAGGAGTTCGTGCGCTATGTGGACCGTCACCGCACGCACCTCGTCGATGATGTCATCTACCTGAAGACCGAGAAGCAGGGCATCCCCATCGAGGTGGCTGTGATGTACAACACCGACTACTCGGAAAATATCCACTCCTACGTCAACAATATCAATACGATTGAGGGAGGTACCCACCTGGCCGGTTTCCGCGCCGCCCTTACGCGTACCTTAAAAAAATATGCCGACAACGACCCGCAGATCTCCAAGCAGATTGAGAAGGCGAAGATAGAGATTGCCCCCGAGGACTTCCGCGAAGGCCTTACAGCAGTGATTAGCATCAAGGTGGCTGAGCCGCAGTTCGAGGGACAGACCAAGACCAAACTCGGTAACTCAGAGGTGGCCGGAGCCGTCCAGCAGGCCGTAGGCGAGGCGCTGGCCAACTATCTGGAAGAACATCCCAAGGAGGCTAAGATGATTTGCGACAAGGTCGTTCTCGCCGCCACAGCACGTATCGCTGCCCGCAAGGCCCGTGAGAGTGTGCAGCGCAAGAACCCGATGACGGGTGGCGGACTGCCCGGCAAACTCGCCGACTGCTCGAACAAGGACCCGAAGGACTGTGAGATCTTCCTCGTCGAGGGTGACTCCGCAGGCGGAAGCGCCAAACAGGGCCGTGACCGTCACTTCCAGGCCATCCTGCCCCTGCGCGGAAAAATCCTGAATGTGGAGAAGGTACAGTGGCACCGTGTCTTCGAGGCCGAGTCGGTGATGAATATCATCCAGTCTATAGGCGTGCGCTTCGGTGTGGAAGGCGAGGGTGACCGAGAGGCCAACATCGACAAACTGCGCTACGACAAGATTATCATCATGACCGACGCCGACGTCGATGGCTCGCACATCGACACGCTGATCATGACGCTCTTCTACCGTTTCATGCCGCAAGTTATCCAGGGTGGTCACCTATATATCGCCACGCCACCACTCTACAAATGTACTTATAAGAAGTTCTCGGAGTACTGCTACACCGAGCAGCAGCGCCAGGCCTTCATCGACAAGTACGTGGCAGGCGACGAGAATGCCAGTGCCCTGCACACCCAGCGCTACAAAGGTCTGGGTGAGATGAACCCCGAGCAACTCTGGGAGACCACGATGAATCCCGAGAACCGCCTGCTGAAGCAGGTCACCATCGAGAATGCTGCTGAGGCTGACGAGATCTTCTCCATGCTGATGGGCGACGACGTGGAGCCGCGCCGACAGTTCATCGAGAAGAACGCCACCTATGCCAACATCGACGCATAGCAGACTTTATCAAATACTTCATAATTGTTTCCCCACCAGAACGGCTTCGGCCTGTCGCTGGCGGGGTTAGTGTTTCATCGTCTCAATTGTACTTCACGCACCGGTAGGAAGGGTTCACGGAGTTGGGCCTGCTGTCAGAGGCACTACGGCGAAGTCCGAAAACTTCGCGACCATCAGCATTGTGTTCGGTGATGAGGCGGGTGTTGTTACCGGCCTCGCTGCTCCAGCCCCAGCCCACAGTGAAGTGTCCGCCACCAAATAACTGCACGGCCCCGCAGGCCTGGCTGAAGTAGTCGCCGCCGGGGTTGAGCATGTCACCGCCACCACTAACTTCGCCCGTCTCGGGATTGACATTCAGGCGGAGTATACGGGTGAACTGCGGGTTGTGTCCGTTGCCGTTATCGAAGAGTGTGAGAGTGTTGTCGTCGTGAAAGATGGCGTAGTGCTGGCCGTAGAAACTCTGGTTTTCAGGCAGTGCTTCGCCGTTGATGCGCCAAAGGATGTCGCCCGTGCTATGGTCGATCTTCAATAGCGAGTTGAGGACGCGGAAGGAACATAGCCAGTTGCCATCGGGCAGTACCTGCACAGAGTTGAAATGCACATAGTCGTAACTCGTATCGAAGATCGGGCTGCACCAGTCTGCCATCTCCTTGTGGTCGCTACTCCACCAGTCGAACACCACCTCGTCATCCTTCACCTCCTGCAGGTAGCCCACGGCAAGTTTCTTGCCGTCTACCTCGCGCTCGATGTAGGAGGCAGAAGCAATCCAGTGGGTGGGTGAGAAGAAACAGAAGTCATGGCCGTCAAGAGGTTCACCGCCCTTCAGGTAACCATCGCGACTAGGCAGGGCGTGGATGGTGTCGACAGGAACGTAGCGGTCGTCGAGCAACACACGCATACCGGGGTCGTAGCCCATGAAGGCACAGTCAGCGAAATGATCGTCAGGGGCATGGTAACTGTAATATGTCCTGCCGTCGAACACGTGCTTCTTGAAGTCCCAGTAGCCTTGTTCGTTGAAAGTGCCGGCCAATGGCGTTGGGTCATAGCGGTAGTAGAGGATACGCCCGTCGTTGTCGTACTTCATGATGAGACGCTGGTAGATGAACGAAAGATAGAAATCACCGGGGATGACGCCCTTACCGGTGGCCTCAATGTCGGGCACACCAGCAGGGAGTGTATTTAAACGGACAATGCCGCTTTGACCTCCCGTGGTGTAGGTAATCTCTATCTGACGGTTCTTGGCAATCTCAGTGACGGGTAGGACACAACTGCCGCTAAGGACATCGATTCCGCCGACGGTCAGGCTCTCAAACGCATCGGTATTCTCAATGCGGACATCGGCATCGAACTCGGTGCAGAGTGTCCTAAGGTCGACAGACCCGGAGACCGGTAGTGCGATATCGTAGTACTCACCGTTCACACAGAGACACATCTCCGCAGCCGGAGAGACAGGATTGTCCTCCTTGTTACATGCTGTCAGGCCGAACATGGCGGCACTAAGCAAAAAAATAGATAATCTCGATTTCATAATTATTCATATAGATTTTATTACGATATGTCATGATTGTTGGGGGTATGTCGGGTACAAAGATAAGAATAAAAATTGAGATTCGGTGTCTGAAATAAGAGTTTTTTTACAATTCGTTGGTCTTATAACCGTTTTTTATAACTTCTCCCGGTTTTTAGGCAAGATACTAGAATATCAGGACTACGGGGTCGGATTCTGTTGGTTATTTTTCTAGGGTAATATTTTGAAGTATGGGAATAAGTTTGTATCTTTGCAGCCAGTAATCCAAAACAAGATATATGAAATGAAACAAAAATATCTTGCGCTAGCGATATGGCTGGTGGCACTAGTGGTGATAGCCGGGGCCTTGCTGATATTCGAAGGCGACCAACTCTGGAAGATACAGGAGAAGAATCTCTTCCTCTGTTCTACGTTGTTCCTGAAAGAGCAGTTGGTGGTACCTGGGGGGCTGCTCACTTGGATGGGAATGTGGTTCACGGAGTTTCTGTATCATCCATGGTTGGGTGTGTTGCTACTCTGTGGCTGGTGGCTGTTGCTGATGACCCTGACGAAACGAACCTTCTGCATCCCAGACCGTTGGGCCATCCTGATGCTGATACCCGTCGCCATCCTGTTACTCACCAACATGGATCTGGGCTACTGGATCTATCTGTTAAAACTACGGGGCCATTTCTTCGTGTCGACCATCGGGACAACTGCCGTCGTAGCACTGTTGTGGGCGTTCCGCGTGGTAGTCACTAAAGGTGGCAACAAACTATTCACTATTCACGCTTCACTATTCACTTTTTTAGTCTGTGCCTTGGGCTATCCGCTTATGGGTATCTACGGACTGGGGGCGGCACTGATCATGGGCATCTGGTCATGGCGGTTGTCGGCCAGTCGCACCCAAGCAGTCATCTGTAGTGTGGTAGCCATCCTGAGTGTCGCTGCCGTACCGCTGATTTGCTACCGATACATCTACTACCAGATCAACCTGGCCAATGTATTCTGGGCGGAACTGCCGCTGTTCTACATCACAGAGGATCATCCCACCTATTATATCCCCTATTATCTGTTGGCACTCTTTTTCGTCATCCTTGCTCTGACGTACCGCGAGGAAGAGGGAAGAAGGAAGAAGGAAGAGGGAAGAGGGAAAAAATTCTATTACTGGTTGGGACAGGCTGCGGTAGCTATTTTGCTCGTGGGCAGTGTCTATACCTTCTGGATGAAAGATGAGAACTTCCACCATGAACTGACCATGCAGCACCGTATTGCCAACCTCGACTGGACGGGTGTATTGGAAGAGGCTGCCACCCAGGAGGACGAGCCGACACGTGCCATCGTGATGATGCGTAACCTCGCCCTCTCGCGACTCGGCAAACAAGGTGATTGTATGTTCCTTTACAAGAACGGTTCCAAGAACTATGCCGCCCCCTTCGGCATGCGTCTGATGATGGTGGTGGGACAGATGATCTACTACCAGTACGGTATGCTGAACTACTGCAACCGTCTGTGTATGGAAATGGGCGTGGAGTTCGGTTTCCGCAATGAAGACTACAAACTATTGGTGAACTGTGCCCTTCTCGAAGACGACCAGCCCCTGGCACGTAAATATATCGGTCTACTGAAGCAGACCCTGTTCTACAGTGACTGGGCCGAGCAGGCCGAAGCCCTCCTGGGGCATCCGGAACTGATTGCCAAGGATGCCGAACGGGAGCCCATCACCCACATGCTCCACTATGGCAACATACTGGGTGGCGACCAAGGCTATACAGAACGTTTCCTCATGACACAACTGGCGAGAAGTACCTATACCGGTGATCCCATCTTCCAGGAACAGACCCTGTTGGCTACGCTCTGGACCAAGGACATCAGGCAGTTCTGGTATCATTTCCAAGACTACGTCAACCTGCACCCCAAGGGTCCTATACCACGTTATTATCAGGAGGCAGCCTATCTCTACGGTCAGTTAGAGGAGAGGAAGGATCTGGACAGGATGCCGGTCGATGCGGGTATCAAGGACACCTTTGAGCGTTTCATGACATCGGCGCCCAACTACAACGACCAGGATATTGAGGTGGCCCGTGACGGACTCTATCCCTTCTTCGGAGAGACGTATTATTTCGACTACTACACGATGAGTCAGTTAGCAGAATACTAAAGAAGTGAAAAGTGAATAGTGAATAGTGAAAAGGGAAAAATTTGCTACCGCATATGATTAGGAAATATATTGCATATATCGGATTTTGTGTGGCGATGATAGGGTGTACGGGACCGAGTGTGCCAGAGGTGTTTACGGATTCCAAGGACCTGCCAAAGATCTATCCCGACTATATCGACGTGACCATCCCCATCAACATGGCTCCCCTCACCTTCGAACTCGACGAGGAGGCCGACGAGATGATTGCCCGCTATGCCGTCGGCAATCAGGAGATGGTCTTTGCCGATAAAGCACAGCCGGATATGGACGACTGGCGCAGTCTGACGGAAGCGGCAAAGGGTGGTGCCATCACCGTCGACGTCTATGCCCGTAAGGCAGACCAGTGGACGCACTACAAACCCTTCAGCATCTTCGTGTCGCCGGATAGTATCGACAGTTACCTGAGTTACCGTTTGATCTTCCCCTCCTTCGTCAGTTACGAGGCCCTGACCATCAATCAACGTTGTCTGGAAAACTACGACGAAAGTGTGATCTACGACAATGTGCTCTGTAGTTTCGAGAAGGACGGACAGTGCATCAACTGTCATCACTACCAGCAGTACAACCCGGAGCGCATGCAGTTCCATGCCCGTCAGAACAACGGTGGCACCGTCATTACTTACGACGGACACATCAAGAAGGTGAACATGCGCAACGACTCCATCCTCTCTGCCGGTGTCTATCCCGCCTGGCACCCCTGGCTGAACCTGATTGTCTATTCCACCAACAAGACCCACCAGAGTTTCCATACCATGCACCACAACAAGATTGAGGTGTATGACGCAGAGAGTGACCTCATCGCCTACAACGTCGACAAAGGGGAGATCACCAATCTGGAGAACGATACCACCGAACTGGAGGTGTTCCCCGCCTGGGCTCCCGACGGCAAGACACTCTACTACTGCAGTGCCCATTTCGAGAAACAAGACTCAAGCCTGTCGAGAGTCTCAGAGATCGTGAAACGCTCACAGGAGATCAAATACAGTATCTACAAGAAACGTTTCGACCCGGAGACGATGACTTTCGGGCCACGAGAACTCGTCTTTGCTGCTGACAGCCTCGGCAAGAGTGCCACCCTGCCCCGTATCTCACCCGATGGACGTTACCTGATGTTCGCCCTGGCTGAGTTCGGTGTGTTCCATATCTGGCACCATGATGCCGACATCTGGATGCTCGACCTCTCATCCGCTGCCGCAAGACCGATGACAGAAATCAACTCACCCGATACGGAGAGTTATCACTCCTGGTCGAGTAATGGTAAGTGGGTCGTCTTCAGCAGCCGGCGTGACGATGGTACCTATACCCGTCCTTTCTTTGCCCACATCGACAAGGACGGACACGGTACCAAACCCTTCGAACTGCCTTGTGCCGATCCCCACTACCACCGTGAGTTCATGCGGTGCTATAACATTCCGGAATTCATGCACGGGCCAGTGACCATCAAGCCACAGACCTTTGCGGATGTGCTCAAGGGTGATGCCGAGTCCGTGAAATACGTACAGAAACTAACGAAGTAGGAATTACATATAGACCTTGGCCTGGCGCTTGCCACGAAGTACGGCAAGGGCATTGAGGGCCAAGGCCTCCATCTCATCCTCACCAGGGAAGCAGCGGACGGGTGCAAGGAATCCGATACGCTTGCGCAGACGACTCACCACATACTCCGAGCGGGCCAGTCCGCCGGTGAGTAGGATGGCATCGATACTGCCACAGAGCACAGCCGACTCGGCAGCGATATGCTTCGCCACATGATAGATCATCGCATCAAGGATCAACTCCGCATGCTTGTCGCCATAGTCCTCAATCCGTTGGATGATTTCCTTCACATTATTCGTACCCAGATGGGCATTCAGACCCGCCTTGCCCGCAATACGCTTCAGGAGTTGTTTCTCATTGTACTTGCCACTGAAACAGAGACGGATCAGGTCGGAAGCAGGCAGACTGCCCGCCCGTTCAGGTGAAAAGGGTCCCTCACCATCGAGGGCATTATTCGCATCTACTGCCCTACCCTTCTCATGGGCTGCCACGGAGATACCGCCACCCATGTGACAGATAATCAGATTCAGGTCCTCATATTCCTTCCCAATCTCAGCGGCATAGCGGCGGGCGATAGCACGCTGGTTCAAGGCATGCCAGATACAGATGCGGTTCATCAAGGGCGAACCGGAGATACGGGCATAGTCGTTGAGTTCATCCACCACACCAGGGTCAGCGATAAAACTGCGGCAACCGGGAATCCCTGCTGCTATCTCGTGGGCAATCAGACAACCGAGGTTACAGGCATGGTTATGCAGGGCAATACCACTATGGGTATCCTGAATCATCAGGTCGTTGATCTCATAGACACCACCTTCGAGCGGCTTCACCAGTCCGCCACGTCCGATGACAGCATCAAACGCCACGGGGATATCAGCCTGACGCAGTTCGTCGAGCACCAACTGTTTGCGAAAGTCCTGTTGCTCTATCACATCGTCGAAATGGGAGAGTTCCTCAGGGCTATGAACGATATTCCGGACCAGCACAGAGGTCTCATCCTCGAAGACAGCCATCTTCGTTGACGTCGAACCAGGATTTATCACGAGTATTTTCATTGTATATTTAAATTAATTTCTTATATTTGCACTCGTTAACAGCATCAAGGACGTGGAATAAGGCCGTATTTTCATTCGTCATAAGACTGTGTAATATGTTCTGCCCCCACTCCCCTTAACATCCGAATCCGGACAGTTCACTGGGCTTTGACCCCGCATTTGCAATGATGGCTCCAAGATGTTTCGATGTTGCATATTTGTTTAAATTCATTATAGTTATGACTTACATTGGTATTGACGTCAGCAAGGACTCTTTCGTTGTCGCTTATTCTCCAGACAAGAACAGCAAGACGAAGACATTCAAGAACACCACCAAGGGAATTCATGAGTTCATCAGGACCATCTCCAAGGATGAGCACCACTGTGTCATGGAAGCGACAGGTAATTACAGTGCTCTGCTTGTCTATCTGCTTTCAGAGGCAGGTATTACGACAAGTTTGGAGAATCCTCTTAAAGTGAAGAACTTCGCTCGTGCAATGCTATCCACCGTCAAGACGGATGAGATAGATGCCCGTCTGATTGCACTCTATGGTGAGAAGATGCAGCCTGCACCATATAAACTCCACAGTGATGCCATTCTTACACTTAAGCAGAAGCGCACTGTCATTCGCCAGCTCAAGAAACAACTCATTGCCACAAGGAACCTTAAAGGCTCGATGGAGGCCCTGCCGTTCTTTGATGCCAAATGCAGGAAGTCGGTCGAGAATACCATTGCCTTCCTTGAGAAGCAAGTCAAAGACCTTGAAGAAGATCTTGCATCTCTTGCCAAGTCCGAGTACAAGAAACAGATGGATTTGCTTACCTCCGTAAAAGGCATAGGCATCACCCTCGCAGCTGCACTCATCATGGCCACTGGCGGCTTCACTTACTTTGATAATGCCAAACAACTCACCCGTCATCTGGGATTGTCGCCTACTTATCAGCAGTCCGGTACTTCAGTCAATTTCAAAGGTCACATCAACCGCAACGGAGACTCTTCTTTGAGGAGTCAGCTCTACGTGGCAGCATTCTCTTCCATAAGATGCAACACTGAATGCAGAGCTTGTTATGACCGTTTACGGTCTAAAGGCAAGCCTGGGAAGGTCGCAGTCATTGCCGTAGCAAACAAACTTATCCGACAGGCTTTTGCCGTGGTTACTCAGGAGAAACCCTATGTCGATGGTTATGTATCTTCAAAGAACAAACTCCTGCATTCCTCCGAGGTGTATCAGGATAGTAAAACTAATACCTGAAAAACACCGAGGGGTTTGGGGGCGAGCAGCCCCCATGAGAGAGGGTACGTATTAGCATCAAGTGCTAAATATCGTTAACCATATCCATTTTTTATATTACAGTTCATATCGCTGCGAGGGCCAGGCTATAATATTTGGACTCGGGACTGTCGGCACGGGAGGGCAGCACACAACAGCACTGGGTACCCTGGAGGACGCCCGCCGTCTTGGCATAGCCGAAGAGGGTGATGGTCTTATAAAAGACATTACCTGCCACGATATCCGGGAAGATCAGCGCATCAGCCTGTCCGTCGATGACACTGTGGATACCTTTTTCGCGCAGACTGACAGAATCGAGCGAGGTCTTCAGATCCAGTGGGCCGTCGATGATACACCGTCCGAACTTCCCCGTCTGTGCCTCGGCAATGATCTCGAGATAGTCGACGGTATAAGGAAACGATTTGGCACTCACTTTCTCGGCACAATGGATGAGCGAGATACGTGGTTCCTCGATACCAAGGGCATGGCACACATAGTTCATATATTGGATCTGTTGACGGCGCTGGGCCTCCGTAGGCACAGGAATGACGGCTGCATCCGTAAAGAAGAGCAGTTTCTCGTATTTGGGAATCTCGGCCATCGCCACATGGGTCAGCACATGCCCCGGACGGAGGATGCCGTTCTCCTTATCCAAAATGGCGCGCAGGATGACATCGGTATTGATGAGGCCCTTCATGAGGATATCGGCTTCGCCGTTCTTACAGAGCGCCACCGCACGGCGGGCACACTCGTCCTTATCGTCACCATCCACATAGATGGGTTCGATAAACCCCATCTCCTTGCCTTTTTCTACGGCATAACGGGTACTGGCATCATTGGCACACACCACCGCCACACGCTTCTTGTCGCCCCGCTGTTGGAGGAACACAATCATGTCGTTCAATGTCCTGATAGACTGCATATCTTTATAATTTTTGGTTTTATGCTGCAAAGATACATTTTTTTTCGTATCTTTGCAAGCGAAAGCAACTAAAAATGATGATCATGAGGAAAATTTATCTTTTTGTGGCACTACTCACTCAGGGGACAGGCACGCTGTGCTCCGCAGGCTACGCACAGGAATATCAGTCCCAGTATGAGCAAGCGCCGATGGTACTACAATATGACAAGCCCGCCACCTACTTCGAAGAATCGTTGCCCATCGGCAATGGAAAAATGGGAGCCCTCGTCTATGGGGGTACAGATGACGATATCATCTATCTGAACGACATCACCCTATGGACAGGCAAGCCTGTAGACAGAAACCTCGATGCTGATGCTCACCAGTGGATACCTGCTATCCGCGAGGCTCTCTTCAGTGAAGACTATGCACGGGCCGACTCGCTACAGCATTATGTGCAGGGGCCTAACTCACAATTTTTCCAGCCTTTAGGCACCCTGCACATCAAGGACCTCGGACTGGGAGCCGTCAGCGGCTATCATCGTTCGTTGAGTCTCGACTCGGCTATTGTCAAGGATAGTTATCTGCGGGATGGCAAAGTCATCACAAGAGAGTATTTCGCCTCGAACCCCGACAAACTCATTGCCATCCGTCTGCGTGGCGATATCAACTGTCGTATCGCCCTGACAGCTCAGGTGCCACATCAGGTGAAGAGTGGCTTAGGGCAACTGACCATGACAGGTCATGCTACGGGTCATCCGCAGGAGAGTATCCATTTCTGTACAATGCTCCACGTGAAGACTGACGGTGAGGTGACGGCAGCAGATTCCTCACTGACCATCACCCGTGCCAAGGAAGCCATTATCTATATCGTCAACGAGACCAGTTTCAACGGCTTCGACAAGCATCCCGTCAAGGAGGGGGCGCCCTATTTGGAAAATGCCGCCAATGATCTCTGGCATACGCAGAACTTTACCTATGATGAATTCTATGCGCGCCATCTCGCAGACTACAAGGCTATCTATGATCGTGTGAAGATCAGGCTTTCCGGAAAATCCGCCGGATTTTCCGGAAATACAGACTCACTCTTAAAAGACTATACCGCTGGCGGTGGCAATAGCCGCTACCTCGAAGAACTCTATTTCCAGTTCGGGCGTTATCTGCTGATTTCCTGTTCCCGTACCGCTGGGGTACCAGCCAATCTGCAAGGACTTTGGACACCTCATCTCTGGTCGCCCTGGCGCGGCAACTACACCGTGAACATCAACCTCGAAGAGAACTATTGGCCCGCTTTCGTGGCGAATATGGCAGAGATGGCACAGCCGCTCGACAGTTTCGTGAAGGCGCTTGCCACCAATGGTCAGTATTCTGCCAAGAACTATTATAACATAGATACCGGTTGGTGTTCCAGTCATAACTCCGACATCTGGGCGATGACCTATCCCGTCGGCGAGAAGCGCGAGAATCCGATGTGGGCCAACTGGAACCTCGGTGGGGCCTGGTTGGTGAACACGCTTTGGGAACGGTACCAGTTTACGCAGGACAAGGACTACCTGAGAACAGTAGCCTATCCGTTGATGAAAGGCGCAGCCAACTTCTGTCTGCGTTGGCTCGTCGAGAATCCTAAGGTTCCTGGTGAACTCATCACGGCACCCAGTACCTCACCGGAAAATGAATATATCACAGATAAGGGTTATCATGGTGTGACCTGTTATGGTGGTACGGCCGATCTTGCCATCATCCGCGAACTGTTTATCAATACCATTGCCGCAGGAAAGATCCTTGGCGAGAAGAAGAATCTTCAGGAGATGGAAAAGGCCCTCGCCCGTCTGCATCCCTATACCGTCGGACACATGGGCGACCTGAATGAATGGTACTACGACTGGGACGACAGGGACTTCAAGCATCGTCATCAGAGTCATCTGATAGGGCTTTACCCAGGCAATCACTTGACAGATACCGTCCTGCAAAAGGCAGCAGAAAAGTCACTGGAGATCAAGGGCGACGAGACGACGGGCTGGAGTACAGGTTGGCGCATCAATCTCTGGGCACGACTCAAAAATGGGGAGCAGGCCTATCATATTTACCGCAAGTTGTTGACTGCCGTTGCCCCAGAGACAACGGGAATACCCAATTACAGTAAGGGGGGTGGAACCTATCCCAACCTCTTTGATGCCCATCCGCCTTTCCAGATTGACGGCAACTTCGGTGGGACGGCTGGTGTCTGTGAGATGCTCATGCAGAGCCACTGCAATTTACAATCTGACAATTTACAATCTACAATTGAATTGTTGCCTGCCTGTCCTGAGGCGTGGAAGGATGGAAAGGTCAGTGGACTCTGTGCCCGTGGTGGCTATGAGGTCAGTTTCGAGTGGAAGGGCGGTTATGTGCGCGATTGCCAGATCAAGGCCAAGAAGGCAGGCACCGTCACCTTATTATATAATGGGCAGCAGAAAACCATCAAGTTCAAGGCTGGTCAGACGCTTCCTGTAAAAACTTGGTAACCTCCAACAACTCCTGATACCAGGCCTCGCCAAAACGGCGAATCAGCGGGTCTTTCAGGAACTGATACAGGGGAAGGTTCAGTGCCTTCCCTTTTTCGATGGCGGCCTTACAGACATCCCAACGGTTATAGTTGAGACCAATGAGATTCTCCCCAATCTTCTTAGCCCGGATGGGATAGAGTGCACAACTGACAGGCTTGCAGAATCGGGTCTTCCCCGCCCTGAAAGCCTTCTCCAAGGCACAGAGGCAGCAATCATGGATGCCTTCCAAATCGTCATAGAAGGTAAAGACACAGTCCTTGCCACGCACAATGCTCGTTACGAGATCGCCCTCCTGATCGGTATAGGCCACTCCCTGTTTGTCGATGACAGACTGGGCCGAGGCAGAGAGATCACCCCATACCTCATCGAGACAATCCTCTATCTCCGCGATTTCTTCCATGGTGACAGGCGCACCAGCATCACCCTCGACACAGCACTGGCCCTTACAGACGCTCAGGTCACAACAGAATTTCTCCGTCAGGATCTCTGAGGAGAGTAGCACATCGCCGACTTGTATTATAGGAGGAATT
The DNA here is from genome assembly GCA_902784565.1 of uncultured Prevotellaceae bacterium. Taxonomy (GTDB): domain Bacteria; phylum Bacteroidota; class Bacteroidia; order Bacteroidales; family Bacteroidaceae; genus Prevotella. The sequence continues at coordinate 8,277 of CACZVE010000001.1, read as the reverse complement.
GTCATAGTGGAAAGTGGAAAGTGGAAAGAGATTACCAGGCGATGGGCGTTTGGCCGTTTTGCTGGAGATAGGCATTGCAGCGGGAGAACTGATGCTGGCCGAACCAGCCACCACGATTCGCGGAAAGCGGCGAGGGGTGTACGGACTCTAATACAAGATTCTGGCGCTTGTCAATCATATAAGCCTTGCTCCTGGCATAGCCGCCCCAGAGCATATAGACGATATGTTCGCGGTGGGCAGCGAGTGCCTGAATGGCAGCATCCGTGAACTTCTGCCAACCCAGCGTCGAATGACTGTTCGCCTGATGGGCACGAACCGTCAGCGAGGCATTCAGCAGCAGCACACCCTGTTCTGCCCAACGTGTCAGATTGCCGGAAGTAGGAATCGGCGTGCCGAGGTCGGCCTGTATCTCCTTGAAGATGTTTTGTAACGAGGGTGGAAACATCACGCCGTCCTGCACAGAGAAACTCAGTCCGTGGGCCTGACCCGGTTCGTGGTAGGGATCCTGTCCGATAATCACCACCTTCACCTTGTCGAACGGACAGAGGTTAAAGGCATTGAAGATCAGACGACCCGGAGGATAGCAGGTGGTCTGCATGTACTCCTGTCGCACGGCTGTCGTCAACTGTACGAAATACGGTTTCTCGAACTCTGCGCCAAGGTGGGCCTTCCAAGTTTCTTCTATCTGTACATTCATCTCTAAACTATTTTGGCTGCGAACAAACCATCTTTTCTCATCAACTATTTTGTGGTTTCAAGAAAAAGTTGTATCTTTGCCGTTGAAAATAACTAAATATACTACAAAATGTTGAAGAATAGCATCATACTAATCGCTGACAGTGGTAGCACAAAGGCTGACTGGACGCTTCTGAACCCATCCGACCGTGATGGTGACGGCGTAATCGCCACGTTTCACACCCAGGGTATCACACCCATCCACCAGACACCTGAACAGATCAGGCAGATTATCGGACAGGAACTGGTACAACAACTGTCATCCTTCCCCCGAGCCCGTCTGATAGACTCCGGCGTCCTGGAAACGCCATTGCTTTCAAACCTCAACGTGGTGTTCTATGGGAGCGGATGTACACCCGTCCATGCACCACACATGCGTCAACTGCTGACGAGTGTCCTCTCGACACAGACAGTGGAGGTATATAGCGACCTGATGGGTGCTGCCCGGGCCCTCTGTCAACAGGAGGAGGGTATTGCCTGTATCCTGGGAACAGGAGCCAACAGTTGCCTGTACGACGGACAGAATATCGTGCAGAACACCCCTGCACTGGGTTATATCCTGGGCGACGAGGGTGGCGGTTCCGTGCTGGGACGGATGTTCATGAATGCCATCTTCAAGAATCCGGACTTTGCGAGCATCCGCGATGAGTACCTGGACAAAGAGAAACTGACACAGGCCGATGTGATCCGGAAGGTCTATCACGAACCCATGGCCAATCGCTTCCTGGCTACCACCTCTTTATTTATTGGCGAACATCTTGACAACCCACTTCTGCAACAACTGGTGGTTGATAATTTCCGCAGTTTCTTCCAGCGAAACATCAAGCCCTACGGGCGTCTTGACCTGCCTGTCAGTTTCGTAGGCAGCATGGCCCAGCACTATCCCGACCAGTTGAAAGCAGCAGCCCGTGCAGAAGGCTTTATCATTGGACATGTGGCCAAGAGTCCCATGGAGGGACTGGTCACATACCACAAGACTAGTCGTTAATCAGGTTCTCACCCGTCATATCTGCAGGCTGCTCCAATCCCATGATGTGCAGGATGGAAGGAGCCACGTCAGCCAGACGACCGTCCTTTACAGTGGCGCTATTGTTGTTGGTCACGTAGATGAACGGCACGGGATTCAGTGAGTGTGCCGTGTTCGGTGTACCATCGGGGTTGATGGCGTTGTCGGCATTTCCGTGGTCAGCAATGATGATAGCCTCGTAATCGTTGGCCTTGGCAGCCTCGATGACCTCGCGCACGCAGTTGTCCACAGCCCAGACGGCCTTGGCAATGGCGTTGTAGATACCCGTATGACCCACCATATCACCATTGGCGAAGTTGACGACGATGAAGTCGTACTTGGCCTCGTTGATGGCAGCCACCAACTTATCTTTCACCTCGTAGGCGCTCATCTCAGGCTTCAGGTCGTAGGTAGCCACCTTCGGAGAAGGCACCAGGATACGATCCTCGTTCTCATAAGGCGCCTCACGACCACCGTTGAAGAAGAAGGTGACATGCGCATACTTCTCTGTCTCGGCAGTATGGAGTTGTTTCTTGCCCTGCTTGCTCAGATACTCACCCAGGGTGTCCTCTACGTTCTCTTTGGGGAAGAGAATGTGTACGCCCTTGAAGTTGGCATCGTATGGGGTCATACAGTAGTACTGCAGTCCGGGGATGGTCTTCATGCCCTGCTCCGGCATATCTTCCTGTGTCAGGGCGATGGTCATCTCCTTGGCACGGTCGTTACGGAAGTTGATGAAGATGACGACGTCGCCCTCTTCGATGGTGCCATTGACAGAAGCATTGTGAATCGGCTTGATGAACTCATCCGTCACGCCCTCATCGTAACTCTCCTGCATGGCCTGAACCATATCCGTAGCCTGCTTACCAACGCCGTTCACGATCAGGTCGTAGCCCTCCTTGACACGTTCCCAACGCTTGTCACGGTCCATGGCATAGAAACGACCCACAATCGAAGCAATCGCAGCATCATTGGCAGCACAGACCTTCTGTACCTGTTCGATAAAGCCCTTACCACTCTTCGGGTCGGTATCACGTCCGTCCATATAGCAGTGCACAAACACCTGGTTCTTCAGACCGTAAGCCTTACCGATCTCGATGAGTTTGAACAGATGGTCGAGGCTGGAGTGCACACCACCATCACTGGTCAGACCCATCAGGTGGAGTTTCTTGTTGTTCTCCTTGGCGTAGGTATAGGCAGCCTTCACCTGGGGATTCTCTAGGATAGAGCCGTCCTTGCAGGCACGGTTGATCTTCACCAGATCCTGATACACGATGCGTCCGGCACCGATATTGAGGTGACCCACCTCAGAGTTACCCATCTGACCGTCGGGCAGACCGACATCCTCACCGGAGGCCTGCAACTGAGAGTGGGCTGATGTTGCTGTTAACAGATCGAGGTAAGGTGTGGGGGTATTGAAAATTACATCACCCTTACCATGCTTACCGATTCCCCATCCGTCGAGAATCATCAAAAGTGCTTTCTTTGCCATAATCTTTTTACTAACTTTAATGTCTTTTTTCTGTTTTGCGGTGCAAAGTTACGAAAAATCATCTAATTTTTCCATTCTTTTTTACATAATAATTTGCTGGTTCGATTTTTTTGTGTAATTTTGCGGCCGAAATTAGTCAACATAACCATATACATTAGATTTTGAAACACATAGTTGGCATTTTATCAGTAGCATTGCTGTTAGACGGATGTCTGATGATAGCATGCTGTGGAGGATTAGATCATGAAGATTCCAATGTGGCTGACTCTGGTCAGATGATCCTGAAGGATTCTGTAACCAAAGCCGATCATTTGGCATCGGAGATGGCCTTACAAGTGGAGAGTGGGATCGTGTTGGAACAGGTACGTAACATCTACAACATTGTTAAACACGAGAGTCAAAACCTGGGAGGGAGCGTAGATAGCGACCTGCTCGACAAGGCATATTGTTCAAAGTCGTGGAACGACTTGTTGGCGGCTGTACGCAGAAAGGAGTTCCAAACAAACAATATGTTCTTTGAAGTCAACCACTGGACGATGGCCTATGACACGAATATCGTCAGTTTCGACGAGTTTGAGGTCAGGTACTGTTATATCGGTGCCGACAACGAGCGTTTTGCCTGCGTTGACTTCACCGTATACACCCCTGACACCTATATGCCAGCACGTGTTGACCTGGTGTATGAAGATGGTAAATGGAAGATTGACAATTTCCATCATATGAAGTACATGATGGACATGAAGGAATGTATGTGGGAGTTCTTGCAGAACGACTACTCAGAACTCATCTGAAAACTCGAGGCTTAGTTGTCCGTCGCCTAAGAGATTATAACTCTTACGGTGATAGGGTGTGATGCCATACAGTTTGATAGCCTCACGATGTTTTTTAGTTGGATATCCCTTGTTCGACAACCAGTCGTACTGGGGATATTCTTTTGCAAGACTGTTCATATAGTCATCGCGGTAGGTCTTGGCAAGGATGCTTGCAGCAGCAATGGAGAGATACTTCCCATCACCTTTCACAATCGTGGTATGAGGAAGTTTCTGATAAGGTTTGAAACGGTTGCCATCGACGATGATAGCCTCAGGACGCACCTTGAGTTGATCCAAGGCTCGGTGCATCGCGAGGATCGAGGCATTCAGGATATTGATCTTATCGATTTCCTCAGGCGTCACGATACCTACCGCCCATGCAATGGCATCACGCTCAATGATCTCACGGAGTTCATAACGGCGTCTCTCCGTCAGTTGTTTGGAGTCGTTGAGAAGTTCGTTCTGGTAGTCTGGCGGCAGAATCACTGCTGCCGCATAGACGCTACCTGCCAAACAGCCACGACCTGCCTCGTCGCAGCCTGCCTCAATCTTGCCTTCGTAATAATGACTTTCTAGCATCGTCAGAACATTTGTGCCACGCGGCGAATGCCTGCCACGAGGGTGTCTACTTCTTCCTTCGTATTATAGAGGGCAAACGAGGCACGGACGGTACCAGAGATACCCAGACGGTCCATCAGGGGCTGGGCGCAGTGGTGACCTGTTCGTACAGCGATACCCAAGCGATCTAGAAGCGTTCCCATATCCAAGTGGTGGATATCACCAACGTTGAAGGAAACGACAGCGTCGCGCACACCAGGGGCTGTCCCCATCGTGCCTTGCGGCCCGTAGATTTTCATCCCTTCGATGGTCATCAACTGCTCCAGGCAGTAGCGGGTCAGTTCTTGTTCATGCTGTTGGATGGCGTCGAAGCCAAGTGCCTGGATATACTCGATGGCTTTGGCGAGGCCGTGGGTCGCAATATAGTCAGGGGTGCCTGCCTCGAACTTAAACGGCAGACGCTCGAAGGTGGTTTTTTCCCACGTCACCTTATCAATCATCTCGCCACCACCCTGATAGGGAGGCAGTTTCTCGAGCCATTCCTCCTTGCCATAGAGTACGCCGATACCCGTAGGTCCGTACATCTTATGTCCGCTGAAAGCGAAGAAGTCACAGTCCATCGCCTGCACATCCACCTGGAAGTGTGGCGCACTCTGTGCACCGTCCACCAACACAGGGATGCCATGCTCATGGGCGATACGGATGATCTCCTCCACAGGATTCACCGTTCCCAGCACATTACTCACATGTGCCACACTCACCAACTTCGTTTTAGTTGAAAGTTGAGAGTTGAAAGTTGAAAGTTCAAGACGTCCATCATCCGTGATGGGGATATGTTTCACCACAATCCCCCGTTTCATCGCCTGCAACTGCCACGAAACGATGTTCGAGTGATGCTCCATCTCCGTGACAATCACCTCGTCGCCCGCCTGCATCTGACTCTCACAGAACGACGAAGCCACCAGATTAATCGCCTCCGTCGTACCACGCGTAAATACAATCTCCTCCGTCTTCTTGGCATTGATAAACTCGCGCACTTTTTCACGAGCTGCCTCATGCAGATCCGTTGCCTGCTGACTCAGGTAATGCACCCCACGATGCACATTGGCATTCACATTGAGGTACTCGTCTCGCATCGCATCCAACACACACAGCGGTTTCTGCGTGGTTGCTGCATTGTCGAGATAGACCAACGGCTTGCCATATACCTCTCGTCCCAGAATCGGGAAATCCTCGCGTACCTTATCTATATTATAACTCATATCGTATATCTCTTCGCATTCACCATTCATCATTGTGCGTGCAAAGTTACAAAAAAGATGCATTCCAACCAAATAAATAATTAATTTCGCATAAAAATTTGGAATTGTCATTCAAATGTACTATCTTTGCACCGAAACCAAACTTATAAAACTTACGCGCATGAAACATTTAGTACTTTTAATGACGGTGGTGATGGGCCTGAGCACAACGGCCTTTGCACAAAACAAGGTGAAGAACATCTATGCCAGTTCCTCTAAGTTGGACATCGAAATGATGCAGAACAGCGAGCAGACCATCCAGTTGAATCGCTTTTTCTATGCAGGTTACAATACACTCTGTCTGCCCTTCTCGCTGACGGCAGAACAAGTGGCATTTGCAGCCAAAGGCCTGAAGGTGGAGCGTCTGGCTGGTATCCAACAAGAGGGGACAACGCTGAACCTCTATTTCGTAGACTGTACTGCCGACGGCATCAAGGCCGGTGTGCCTTATCTGATCTACTCGCCTACATCACAGTATCTGAAGGTGAAGAACACGGACGTCCTGAACTTCGACAAAGAACTCAAAGTTGTGCGCATGACTGACGACAAAGGCAACATCGTGACCTTTGGCAGCAGTTGGGAGAGTATGGAGAAGGTGGGTCGCTACGGTATCCCCGCCAAGCAGAACGTGACACCACTGGAAAGTGTGCTTGTCAGAACTGAGGCAGACAAGACCTTCCTGCCCACACGCTGTGGCTTCACTTGGGTACAACAGGCAGCATCGGCCTATGACATGAAGATACAGCATGCCGCCAGCAATGGTGAGGTGACTGCCATCTTAGGTATTAAACTGAACCAAACGACTGGCAGCGAATCCTATGACCTTCAGGGTCGCAAGAATGCTACAAACGCCAAGGGCATTCGCATCCAGAACGGCAAGAAGACGATTGTAAGATAATCCATCAGGATACAACTGAAAAAGGGGGCTCATCGCTCCCTTTTTTATTTGCAGAGTCTGCAACCTGAGCATTTGTTGAGTTCGCCACGGAAACGTTTCTCAACCAGATAGTGCAGGCGGTCACGCAGCGGTTCAAGTTGCATGTGGTCGATGACCTCGTTGATGAAAGCGTTCTGCAACAGGAGTTTGGCCTCTTCGAGTGAGATGCCCCGCTGACGCATGTAGAAAAGAGCTGCATCATTGAGTTGACCAACGGTTGAGCCGTGTGCACATTTCACATCATCGGCATAGATCTCGAGCATGGGCTGGGTGTACATACGAGCCTCCTTTGTCGCAGTCAGGTTCTGGTTGGTCATCTGCGAGACCGTCTTCTGGGCACCATGCTCCACCAAGACCTTTCCTGCAAAAGCGCCAACGGCCTTATCGTCGAGCACATATTTGTAGAGTTGGTTCGAAGTGCAGTGATGGGTTTTATGGGTAATCTGGGTATTGTTATCGACGTGCTGTTGCTTGTCGGCAATCACACAACCATAGCACTGACACTCGGCACCCTCGCCAGAAAAGGTCAGGTCGAGTTTGTTACGGGTGATACCGTTATGCAGTGTGATGACATTGTGGTTCACACGACTATTGGCCTGCTGGTCGATATAGACATTGCTCACGCGGACATTCTTATGGTGTGTCTCTTCCATGCAATAGAGGTCGAGGGATGCATTCTCGCCTACGTAGGCTTCAATGACCTGTGTGGCAAGGAAATTCCTATCATCCGCAGCATGGTCGCAGAAGAGCATTTTGATCTCTGCACCTTCCTCGAGGATAATGAGCACGCGACGGTTTACCATCAGATCGACATCACTGCGCAAGATATTGATAACCTGGATGGCACGATCGACCTTCACGTTTCGAGGCACATAGACATAGAGTCCGTCCTGCGCCAACATCGTGTTGAGGTCTGTTGCAGCATCATGAGCCTTGCCTGCCAAACGATTGTAATAGGCTGTGGTGGCAAAGTCTTTCAGAGAGTCGATGATGACACCCTCGGGCAAATGGCCTTTGGGCTTATCATCGTGATAAAACATATCATTGACCACGAAATAGAGACTGGTTGAAAGGTTGGGCACATCGCAACGGAAGGCCTCGTAAGGATCGACAGGAACCTGGAGACGATTCAGGTTCAATCCATAGTCAGGCGCAAAGAGTTGCTGCATATCAGTGTACTTGTAGCGCTCCACCTTCTTCGACGGGAATCCCTGTTTGCGGAAAGTCTCAAAGGCCTCATCGCGCACAGCATTCATGACGTCGCTGCTATGCGCACAAATCATCGTGCGACACTGCTCGTACAGGTCTATGTATTGCTGCTCGCTACCCATCACTCTTCTCCTATCTCCTCCTTAATCCAGTCGTAGCCATGTTCCTGAATCTGAACAGCCAGTTCTGGTCCCCCTGTCTTGACGATACGACCCTTATATAACACA